>DAOLUH010000032.1:0-69446 GCA_035420085.1 Anaerolineae bacterium | reverse complement strand
GGGGGAGTGGGGGAGTGAGGGGGTGGGGGAGTGAGGGGGAGCGGGGGTGGGAGAGGCGAGGGCGGCAGCGGCGACGGCATGGGAAGGGGATTGCGTGGGCGTGGAGGTCGGCGCTGGCGTGGACGTCGGTAATAGCGCGGTGGGCGTCGCTGGCGGCGCGGTGGGGGTGGGGAGCGGCGTTTCGGGCGGGATGGGCGTCGCCGTTGGCGTGGAGGTGGATGCTGCCGTCGGCGGCGCAACAGGCGCGGATTCTGCGCCGCAAATCGCGTCGAAGGCGAGGGCCGGTGGGGAAACGGAGCCGTCTCCCCACACCCAACCGTCAATATCGCCGTTGCCCACCGTCCACGTGGCCGCGCCCATCCCGGAGTAGGCCCAGGAGCCATCCGCGTTGCGATGGAAGTAGTTCCAGTAGAAGCAAGGCGCGCTCTTGCACTTGCAGAAGCAGTCGTTGACGGGACAACCCTCGCGGTTGATCGTACACACCGCCGATCCCATCGGGCCGCTGTTGGCATCCACCGCCAGCCCGGAACGTTGCAGCAGCGCCACGCCGGAGATATGCTCCTCGGTGAACGTCACGCAGCGCGTCAGCACGCGCCCGTCGCCGTGGACGACGATCAGCCCCGCGCGATTCGTCCCGCCTTCCTGCGCCAGCGCGGGCGATGGCAGCAGCGCGAGCAAGAAGGCAAGGAGCAGCAAGAGCACCCAAAAGTGATTGCGCTTTTGAGAAGCGCCGGATTGTGATCCGGCGCAAGCAAAAGCAGGTGATCCGGTGCAAGCAAAAGAGGGCAATCCGGCGCAAGCAAAAGATTGTAACGCGCAAGCCCTCTCTTTATCGCTTGCGGCGGACCACAGTCCGCCGCTCTTTGGTGCGCTAACATCAAACTTTACAGCAACCATCTGATCCTGCCTCTTGCATCCTGCTTCTTTTTACCGCTTGCGCAACGTAAGACCTGCGCCCATCATCAACAAGCCCGCAAAAATGAGCGCGTAACCCGGTGCAAATCCGCCCGACATCGGCAGCAGTGGCACGTCGGAAGCGGTGACCGGCGCGGTCGTCGTCTTCACCTGCGGTGTGCGTGCCGCCCCGACGACCGCTACATTGACCAGGTGCATCCCTTCGACGGCCTGCACAGCCTGTGCGGTCGCCATAATGTTGGCAAACGGGACGGCCGCCTGCCAGTAATAACCACCGCTGGCCGCATCCCAGAGCGCAAGGAGCGCACCGAGCGGGTCCGTTCCGCTGCCGGCCCAGTTACCCAACGGCTCGCCGAGTGCGTACAATGCCTGGAGCACCACGGCTGTGGAATTGGCATCGGTATCGGTCCCCCATGCCGAGGGCTTCTGATAGGGGAAACCGCCGTCGGTGTTTTGCATGCGCTGGAGATACGGCAGCGCACCACTTGCGGCATCACGCTCACCCACGGCGAGCAGAGCTTGCATCGCCAAGGCGGTCGTGTTCGTATCCGCCAGACCTGCCGTCGGCCCGCCGAAAAGCGACCATGCGCCATCGTCGGCGATCTGCGTTTTGAGCAACGTCACTGCGCTCTGAGGAACAGGCGCGCCGGCGTTGTGGAGCGCAAGCATCGCGTAAGCGTGCGCGTACAGCGAATCCCCGAAGCGTCCCGTGGCCTTATCCTGTGCTGCCAGCAAGGCTTGTACCAGGTCCTTGCCGCCGAAATTGCGTGGATCCTGTCCGGTCGCCACGGCTGCGAGCACCGCCCGGCTCAACCCTGCGGCGTCCTTCACTGTACCCTGTTGCACCTGCGCGACCAGGTAATCCAACGGTGAATTTCCCGCCGTCGAAAGCCAGGTGCTGCAATCCTGGCCGGCGGCTGCGGCGGCCAGGATCACCTCGGTCGTCGCGCCGATGTCCGAACCGGCGGAAAACCCATTCGTGAAGCCGCCGTCGGCCTGCTGGAAGCCGCGCAGCCAGGCCAGGGCAGCCTCGTCCTGTGAGCGTCGCGCCGCCGTTACCGGCGCAGTCCAGGCCAACACCAAACCGAGCACCAAAACCATCAAACCGAACTTCTTCATCTATAACCTCCGCGTTTGTATAGTGTTTTTCTGTCAGCAGATTTAGCGGATTAAGCAGATTTTGATTAAATAGCATCTGCTAAATCTGCTTAATCTGCTGACAAAATAAAAAAATCCCTTGCTCACGAGCAAGGGATAGAAACCTTCCGGTAGTGCGATCACACTCCGCAGGTCCACCCCTTGTCGCGAGGGTGCAGCCACTCAAGCTGAGCAGGCGACCTGGCTTGTGGCTGGCCTGCGAAGGCTCTGCCACTTACAGTTGCGCGTCAGCGCCGGACTTGAACCGGCTTCGCTCTTGGTCCGTCCCATCCGGGGGTACGGGCACTCAGCTTGGACGTATTCGATTGGGGGTATTGTAATAGGGTTGGGGGAGGTGTCAAGCGGAAGAACTACGCCGTCTCAGCAAGAGTGTGAGCCGGTCAGCGGTGAAATCCAACTCGCGCACTTGCTGGCCGGTGATCTTTTCGATGGTTGTGTGAGCTTGGTGTCGCCAGGCCTGCACCGGTTGTTTATGATGATTGCTCTCGGTGAGAATATGCGCCGCTATATGGTGGCAATTCAGCCCAAACTAAACCCTTGATGATGCCCGTGACGGCCCAGGTGTTGGTCAAAAATCATCGGTAGTCTCAATTGGGGCATGATAGCCAACGATAGCGGAAAATCATCAAGGCGTTCGGTTGTTATGGTAAGTTCAGTAGTCATCGCCTGAGCTTACCGGATAATTCGTGATTTGCTATATTTTTCAGCGAATGGACAGTAATCAGTGTTGTGGTACAATTTTTGTGTAGATCACTTGATCGTGTGGAAAGAATGTTAATTCCAAAAATGGTGTAGGCTGTATCTGCAATGAGCATACCCTCTGAGTTCACAAACAATCCTCGGCAAGGTGGCAGAGTCACCGGAAGAATTCTGCGTGTTGTGGGATCGGGTGTGATTGTTCAACTTAACGGTGGACGGAAGGGCATCATTCGTAGGCAAGAACTGTCATGGAGTAGATCACTTAAGGGTAAAGAACTTGACTATAGTATTGGCGACGAGATTGAAACCGTCGTTCTAAGTCATGACAGTAGAGAAGGGCTTATCGAACTCAGCCTAAAGCGCGCGCAAGGAGATCCTTGGGACAAAATAAAGCGAGGCGGGTATCGCCCTGGCAGTGTCGTTCCCGGCGAGGTAGTCAACCTTGAGCGTTACGGCGCATTTGTAGAAATCGAACCCGGTGTGGTAGGCTTGTTGCATAAATCGGCTATTCCGGGAGCGCAGGACAAATCAATTTATGACCTTCTTTGGGTGGGCGATCAAGTTGAGGTTGTCATCGAGACACTTGACGACCAGAAACATCGCATTGGGTTGAGCATAATTGAACGTTTGCGTAAACGACATCAGGAGTTTGACCAGAATATAAAAGTTTCGTCACAAAAGCTGCCAGGACGGCGCTTGCGGGCTAAATACGGAACCGCCGATTCACTTCGTGCGAAATTAAGGCAACGAATTCGTAGAATCCTCATTGTAGACGACGATCAGGAGTTTTCGCAAGGATTTAAACAGTGGTTGAAACGTTACGAATATGAGGTTCAATGTGTCGAGACCGGGCGGGATGCATTGCCTGTTGTTCGAGACTTTGACTTAGTTTTTCTGGATATGAATTTGCCTGATACCCTCGGAACAACGCTTGCAGGTGACTTAGTTGGTCGCGCCTCAAATATCAGTATCGTTTTGATCACGGCTCAAGATCAGTTTACTCAGGACGTATCGGAATTTGATGGTTTGCCTATCGCTGACATTTTGTTCAAACCCATAGATTATACTGATCTCGCGAATGTATTGGTAGCTGCTGAAACAGGCGCACTGTTCGAGCGCTTCCCCCGACTGCCGGCCGAACGTAGAATGGTGAATACAGGGTTCCTGGAAACCACATCGGCACAGTCCCATAATTTTGATGGTTTCCGTGAATTTTCAAATGCTGTACTTGATGACCTGCGCATGTCATTAGATGCGCAAACCGTGTTGCTGTTCCAAGTTGATGTCTTTACGCATCAGATCGCTATCCTCGGGGTTAGTTCCTCAGAGGTTATCGCTGTACAGCACGAAGCCTTGCAATCTTTGCGATTCAGCATCGTGATAAACGTTGCACTTGATGAGGAGATGATCTTCGAGGGAAAGGTCGCAGACTCAAAAAGGTTTGGCTCTTTTCTGACCTTTCATTATGCAGAGTCTTGTCTTGCTGTGCCTGTTCCAGTCAATGTACCTGATGCACGATATGCACTTTTTGTTCTTGATCGTGAGCAAGACAAGTTTTCAAAAGATGTTCAGAAAATGGTTGTAGCATTTTCGATTTTTATCGCGGCACTTCTCAATGAGAACTATATCACCAGGCAACTCCAGCACGCGCATACTTTTGCCCTGTTGGGGCAGTTGTCATCTGGGCTTTTACACGAATTACGAAATAAACTCAATCGCATTGAGCAGGAAGCGCAGCTTTTGGAACTAGACTGTCAAGACAACCTGGTGATAACAGAACCGACTGTGCTGACCGCGCGAACAACACAGATGGCAAAACGTGCAACGCGCATTCTCGCCGCTAGCGCTGAGCTAAGAGAACTCGCCAAACGATATCTCGGATTAATACAAAAAGAGGAACGTCTGGTCGTCAATATCAATCAAATCCTTGAGACAACTGTTAAGCAATTGTTTCCTCTTGCCCATGTCAATAAAATCCATATCAATACTCAATTTGACGACCAGTTGCCATTGACTCGTATTTCTTCTCTCAGGCTTGAGCAGGTCTTCTTGAACATTGCAGTAAATGCAATACAATTAATGGCTCAACAGAGTTATCCTGGTCAGCTTCAAATTACCAGCGCATACGACATTCGCGATAGAGACCGCCCGATTAAGATCCGCTTCATTGACGAAGGGCCAGGCATTCATCGCAAACTCTGGGACTGGATATTTCAGTTGGGTACCTCGACCAAGGAAGGCGGTACTGGATTGGGCCTCTTTATCAGCCAGGGTTTATTGGAATCTTTAGGCGGGAGGCTCTCTATAGAAAAAAGCTATATGTTTGTCGGTTCCTCATTCCTTGTAGAACTGCCGGTTGTTTCAGCTCAGGAGGTTGTAGATGGCAGAATCCAAGATTAGTGTTCTGATTGTGGATGACGATCCCAAACAAGGTGAAGATCTGGCCGAATTGTTGAAACGCCGAGAGGGGATGACTGTTGACGTTGCCAGAAGTGGCGAAGAAGCCATCACTCGAGTTCGAGATGCGCGTGGTAGCTACGACGTTATTCTGGCAGACCAGGTTTTGCAGTCCGAGATGGATGGCATCACAATGATGAAGAGGGTCAAGAACGAATACCCGGATATCGAAGTTGTGATGTTCAGCGGACAGGATTCCCGCGCCGGTTTACAAGCTGTTCGAGAAGGCGCTTACCGTTATATGACTAAACCTTATTTGTCAGAGGAATTAGGCATTGTTGTCAGACAAGCAGCCGAATATAAACGACTCAAACAAGAAAATGAAGCTAAGACACAAGCCAAACTTCGCAAACGCGCCGAAGAACTTGTGCAAATTCAGGCAGAAACGACGGCGAAATTAACCCGGGCAGCCGATCTTAAAAAAGAGGATATATCCAAGTTAATTGAGGATATATCCAAGTTCATTGTTGATAGACTCAAACAGCTATTTGATGCTGTCTCTTGTACTATCAGGCTTTACGAGGAACAGCACACGTCGTTTGGTGAGTCAATTGCTTCCGAAGGGACCAAACGCCCCACTAACATACCCCGTCAACATGGCACCAGTTGGTACTTGATTCAAGACAAAAAACCCATCTACGCGGAAAATCCCGATGCTACATTGCCAAATGGAGAACCTGTCATTCGTGAAGAGACGCAAAAACATAATATCAAGGCTGTAGCTTATCTACCTCTTCTCAATGAAGAAGCAGTTATAGGGAGACTAGCTGTCTCCTGGGAAACGCCGCGCCATTTTACAGATGAGGAGAAGAAAGGTCTGGAGCTCTTTGCCAACCAGATTGCTATTGCTATTCAAAATGTTAAGCTGGTTCAGGAATCCCGAGAAAATACGGCGCGGCTCTTGCAACTTCAAAAAGTCACCAAAATCATTTCCACAAACCCTACCGATCTCGACAACGTGTTGCGCTTAGTAGTCAGCAATGTAAGCCAGATTTTCAAAGGGGCTTCGTGTGAAATTAGATTATACGATGCTCAAAAAGGTGAATACGATAAACAGATTTCTGTCGATCCAAAGGTTATGCGGGAGGTTTATACTCCCAGAGCACGCGGGGTCAGCCGTCTTATTATGGAGAAACGTGAGCCATTTTACGCCGAAGATCCCTCTGTAGTACTTCCAAGCGGAATTCCCGCTATTCATGAAGAGATGCAAGCAAGAGGGGTTAAGGCGATTTGCTATTTGCCTTTGGTCCGAGATGAAACAATCTATGGGATTATCTATGTAAATTGGAATGAGCCACAACACTTCACGCAACGTGACTGTCAATTGCTTGAGCTTTTTGCGGATCAAGCATCTATTGCTATTCAAAATGCTCGAATGTTTGAGGAAAGAGAGCGCCGTATCCGTGACTTAGGTGCGTTGAGTAAGATTAGTCAAGGGTTGAGTACTCCAAAACCGTTAAGCGTTGAAGAAATGGCGCGGCTCATTTATAAAGAAGCATCGAAGTTAATGGATTTAGGGAATTTTTACGTAGCACAATATGACAAAGAAAATCATTTCGTAACCTTTGCCTTTGTGGTAGAGCACGGTGCGGAAATCGCCTGGCGGCATGGGAGATACGCGCCCAGAACCAATGGACAGGGATTGATCGAATACGTCATCCAGCAGGGAGAATTAACCTACATTCCAGAAAACGTCGAGGATTGGTGTGCAGCATGTGGAATTCGTGACACTCCTGCGGCCCACCCAACCTGTGTTGGAAAGTGTTGGCTTGGCGTCCCGGTTAAGGTTGGCAATGAGGTTCTTGGCGTCATCGGGGTTGAGAATTGCGAGCAAGCCAATGCCTACAATGAATTCAACCAGGATGTTTTAACCGCTGTAGCTGCACAAATTGGCGTCGCGATGGTCAGGCAGCAGCTTTCCGAGCAAAACAGTCGCCTTGAGGTCCTGCGGTCAGTTAGCCAGGCGATCAGTTCAACCTTAGATTTGAGAGAGTCAATGCGCCGGGTTGTGGAAAGTGCATTGAAAATGACCAATACTGATGCCGGACTCATTTACGCCATTGATAGTGAAAGGGATGTGGTTGTTGAGAGTTACGAATATCCAACTGAGTTTGGGCATCTACCTACGCGATTCTCTGAGAAGAGGGGTTTAACGTGGGAAGTTTACAATACTAAAAAGATCACCGAGGTACTTGATATTCCCTCTGATGATCGGCTTTCCAAGAATTTCGCTCAGAGTGGGATGAAGTCAAGCATTGGGGTACCTCTCAAATTGGGAGAACGTGTTGTAGGAGTATTATTCCTCAACAGTAAACAAGAGCACGTTTTCACTAACGATGAGAAAAACTTGGTGACGCTGCTGGCTGAACAAGCTGCGATTGCTCTCGAAAATGCTCGCTTGTATGAAGAATCAGAAGAAAGAGCGCAAAAACTCCAATTGCTTTACGAGGCAACCCGCGATTTCAGTTCAACCCTCGACCTGGAACAGGTACTTTCCACCGCCCTTGAGCGAGTACGAAGTACTTTGGGAGTTATAGCGACTTCGGTTTGGTTGATCGATCCTGTTACTGGTGAGCTGGTTTGCCGCGACGCGACAGGAGCGAAGGCAGAAATAGTGCGGGGTCATAGAACACCGGTCGGAAAAGGCATTGGGTGGGCGATCGTCGAGAATGGGAAGTCTGAGTGTGTTGCTGACGTACGTCTAGACAAACGGCATTACAGAGGCGTTGATGAAGAAACAAAACTGGATCTTCCTGCACTGATGTGTGCGCCGCTGAAGTCAAGAGATCAGGTAGCAGGTGTGATCTACGCTGTTGATGGTAGCGTTGGTCGTTTCACTGAAACTGACCTCAACACTTTGGATTCCATAGCTACTGCCGCGGCTTTGGCCATTGAAAATGCCAAGTTGTTTGAGCAAGTACAAAAACAACGTGAAGCCCAAATAGATGCAATTCGGAGAATAGGCGTCAATATCACTCAGGTTTCAGATTTGGATACTGTTCTTGCATATTTGCTCGATGCTGCTATCCATATCATGGGCGCTGCACATTTAGGTGAAATTCGCCTTTACGAACCTGAAACCGATGAGTTGGTTGTCAAAGCTCGCCAGGGTGAGAACTATGACGTTCAATATCAACGTAACAAGATCGGCGAAGGTGTCACGGGCTGGGTGGCCCAACATAGGCAAAGTCGAGTTGTAGCTGATGTGACGCAGCTTGAGCCACCTGACTATTTGCCCTTTCTGGCGGGGACAAAATCGGAAATTGCTTCACCTTTGTTGAGCAGGGGCGAATTGGTGGGCGTTCTCAATATCGAAAGCCCCAAGCCGGATACTTTTACGCCGGAATATATTCCGCTTCTCGAGGCCATCGCTAGCCAAGTTGTTATGGCTATCGAAAATGCTGAGGGGTATAAATATGCCTTGCGGCAGAAAGAAGTGGCGTTACAGCGGGCACAAGCAGCTCTTGAGCAAACGTTGGTTCTTGGCGAACTTGGAAATGTGCTTACCGATGTAGAACAGGAAGCATAAGTCAGCATGAGTTTTGAGTATATGCATACTTTTGATGTCGGTCAACGATTTATTCGCCATTACCAGGCAGCGGATTACCAGATATTGCCCCGTGGTTCGTTGCTCGACCCTGCCACGCCTATGACCTTTGTGGGGAGCGCCGGTCTGACGCAGATCGAGACAGGCATTGAACAGTATCAAGACCACAGTGGGGAGCGGTATGTGCTTGTGCAGCCCTGTTTTCGCCATTTCGACATTGAAAAAGTCGGGGATAGTCCGGTACACCTGAGCCTTTTTGAAATGGGAGGGGCGTTTGCCTTCGGCCATATCGCGCGTGAAGAAACGTTAGGAAAGTTGTGGAGCTTTTTGGTTGACGACCTCGGACTGGAGCCGGGGCAACTTTGGGTAACGAATTTCGTAGGAGGCATACTGGATACTCACCGGTTAGATCCAGATGTCCCGACATTAAATTCATGGCAAAAGTTAGGCGTCAGATCAACACAGATATTGGATGTGGGTGTAGAAGCGGGTTTCTGGAGACAAGGGGATGGCCTGAACGGTCATGAGTGTTTACACAAGTGCGGCCCAACCACTGAGATATTTTTTGACCGTGGCCGTGAGCTGTGTTGCAGCGACGATTGCCGACCCGGATGTGCCTGCGGGCGGTTCATCGAAATTGCCAATGTCTTGTTTATCCATGACTACATTGACCAGGCTGCCAACATAATCTCGCCTTTGTTCACCCCGTTCGATGAAACCGTCATCGGTGTAGAACGTCTGGCCATGGCCGTCCAGGGGCGATCTTCAGTGTACGAGCTGGACTGCTTCACGCCGGTCGTGCAGTTCTTGGCAACGTACCCACGCGCTGCGGCCAATTTGACCGAAGCCACGATCTATGCCCAATGCTGTATCATCGCCGATCACATCCGCGCCTTGCTCTTCTTGACCGCCGATGGCGCGCCGCCGCCGGGCAAGGGGGGGCGCGCGCGAATTATGCGGCAACTCGTCCGCGACATTATGACCAGCCAGAAGGTCTTTGGCATAACAGACGCTGGTTTTAGTGTGGATTTGATTGATACGGCGCTGCGGCTTTACGAAGGGACTAACCCTCATCTGACATCTGGACGTGAGCGGTTGTTACAATATTTTCAACTGGAAATTGAGCGTTTTGAGCGCACTTTGCAGACCGGTTACCGCCAACTCAATCATTTTGTCCGTCAAGATCCTAACGGCGGGTTAGGCGGCATCCAGGCGCTTGCCTTGGTCAAACAATATGGATTCCCCCTCCCGTTGCTCGAAGCGACATTAGCCGCAGAGGGGATTCCATTCGACCGGCAAGGATATTGCAAAGCTTATGCGGCATGGCTTCAAACAACAGAGTCTTGAGGCGAGGGAGGTATTTTTATGGCCAACCCCAATGAAATTGCAGTGCTGGAGGCCGTGCTGGGCCAGGCGCAGAAGGTTATCGAATTTGACAGTTTCTACGCAGCGCTTTACGACCGTGTGACCGTACAACTGGAATTTCCCGTTGTAGCGCAGCGCCGCGACGGGAAGTTGGAAGTCCTGCGCGGCGAAACTGCGCCGTGGTCGCCGCGGCCTTACACCCCAGGAGAATACTTCCCGGATGCTCTGTTTCCAGCGGGACAACCGTCGTTCATTCCGAGCGATGTCCAGACCTGGCTTCAAGATCGCGGACTGAGATTTGTCCCTGAACCGGACTCGTGGCCGCGCTCCTGGTTCGGCGCGCCGCTGAAAGCACGCGGCCGGACCATTGGCTTTGTGGCGATTGAGCACCACAGCCGCGACGATGCTTTTGATCAAACTGCCCGGCAACTTTTTGCCGCGATGGCCAACCGCGCGGCGGGCACTTTGGCAACAACGCGACTGCTAGAGAGTCTGCGCGCCGTCAATCGTGTTGGGCAAGAGCTGACCGCCGGCGCGCACTTGAAGGTCGGCGAAATCCTGACCCGAATCCACGAGGCGGTTGGGCGGTTGATGGATAACCGCGATATGTACGTCGCGCTCTACGATCGTGGAACGCAGACCTTGAGCTTCCCGCTGGCGTTCGAGGACGGCAAACCGGTACAGTATTCTTCTCGCAAAGCAGAACTTGATGATCCCACACGTGGCGGACTCACGGAAGTGGTGCTGCGCACACAGCAACCCTTCTGCCCTCCCGATGTGGCGCAGTGGTATGACGAGCGCGGCGGCCCTCCGGTGACGGCTGCGATTCCCAAATCCTGGGTGGGGGTGCCATTGCTTCGTGGTAAGCAGGTCCTGGGCGTTATCGCTTTGCAGAATGACGAGGTGGCGGAACTCTACGGTTCTGACGATATTGAGGTGTTGCAGGCTATGTCAGGCGCGGCTGCGGTGGCCCTGGCAAACACGCGCCTGTTTGAACAACTGAGCGTGGTCAATGATGCCGGGCAGAAACTTGCTGCAGGTATTCAGCTTGCTCCAGATCAGATTCTGGATGAGATCTACAAACAGGCAAGCCGGTTAATGGATACCCGCGACATGTACATTGCGCTTTATGATGCCGAAACGCAGGAATTGAGTTTCCCACTGGCTATGCTGGATGGTGAGTGGCAATACGATTGGCCTTCGCGCAAGGTTGATCTGACCGGCGAAATGCAAGGTTTGACTGAAGTTGTATTGCAAACCCGAGAATCGCTGTGCCCGACAGACGTTGAGGTCTGGTACAAAGATCACAATATTGAACCAAAGGTCAAGCCTGTGCCCAAATCTTGGGTTGGCGTACCGCTGGTGCGTGAAAACCAGGTATTGGGCTCTTGGTTCGCTCATTTTTTAAACGGTTTTTGGAATTGTCGAAACGGTTTTCTGCGCTTCATATATGCACACAAATTTGAATTTTGCATCTAAAAACTACATATATGCATATATAATAGCTTATCTTTTGTATTGAAACTCATTTGTATGAAAGCTCGCTTTTGAGTTTGAGAAATTAGCACAAAAATGGGTGCTTCAAGCTTGTTCTGAGTTCATTTGTACATTTTTGTAGACAATCTATGCTTGTCTGTGCTATAAGTTTTGATTACGAGACTGAATTTCGGAAACTCACTGGAAAATAAGCGAACCAAGAGTTGGGTATTATCTCTTTACAGAATGACGAGGTCGAGAACCTTTACGGGGGTGATGACATCGCCGTACTACAGACCCTGGCGGGGCAGGTGGCGGTGGCGTTGGAGAATGCACGATTGTATGCTGATCTAGCCGATTCGAACAAACAACTTGCGGCGCTTCAAGACATTGGCGTGAAGTTGGCCTCGCAACTCGATCAAAGAGAAGTGCTTGAGGCGATTGTGCAACACGCAGCCCAGATTACGGGTGCTGATTTCTTTACGCTATTTCCTTATGATCCGGATAAAAGTGTTTTCGAAAATGGGATTCGGCGTGGCAAGATTGAAGAAGAGCCGGCCATTCCAAGTAGCAATGGCTTCACTGCCGAGATTGCTAAGCGACAGCAGGGTATATTTGTACAAGATGTGGAGCAGCGACCTGAATTCAAACGCCAATCAGCCCAGGGGCAGATAACACGCGCATTTGCGGGTATTCCGTTGATCAGTCGGGGTAAGAGTGTAGGGGTGCTTTATGTTAACTATGTTGAGACACATTTGTTTTCTCAAAAGGAGCAAGAAATCATTCAGTTGTTGGCGAATCAGGCAGCGGTTGCAATTGAAAACGCGAGGTTGTACAGTAAACTACTAACTGCTCAGACAAGGATCGCCGAGACTGAAGCTGTCTTTGTCAGAGCAAATCTTGCTGCCGATTTAGTACACCGAATGAACAACGTAGCCGGGACAATTCCTATATGGGTAGAGTTGATTCGCAGGGAGTTGCCAGAATCGAATCAAGAGATATTGGATTATTTGACAAATATTGAGGGTGATATTTATGGTATCCTCGGCGCTGCGGAACAAATTAAAGAACAGCCCGAAAAACAACGAGTAGATTTGCGTGAAACGGTGAAATCTGTAGTTAACTCTGCTGGTTTGCAATATCCAGAAATGGATATTAAATTAGATTGTAAGGAAGAATTGCTCCCAGTTTTGGTGATACCTTCCGAATTACAACATGCTTTATGGAGCATAGTTCAGAATGGTATTGAAGCAATGTCAGGCAAAGGTAGTTTGGAGGTTAGAATCGCACGAAAACGCGAAGGTGGGAAGAACAATGTCCATATCAATGTAAAAGATGAAGGGACAGGTATTTCTGTTGAGATTGCGCAGAGGCTCTTTTCTCCGTTTTTCACTACAAAGGTTGGTCATACGGGATATGGATTGTGGCGTTCAAAACAGACTATTGAGGGTATAGGTGGACGCATTGAGTTCATAAATAACCCAGACCAAGGGACAACATTCACCGTAGTGATTCCCATTATTGGTAAGGAGTGATACAGTATGGAAAATAACGTCGGGCGTATTCTAATTGTGGATGATCAAACTAACTGGCGTAAAGCGCTGAGTAGCATTCTGATGGCTGATGGCTATGAAGTTGTATCGGCCGGGAGTTTTGAGCAAGCTATCGCATATCTGTCAACAGAAAAGTTTGATCTGGTGACACTTGATATTCGTTTAGCAGATGAGGATATTCTAAACGTTCAAGGTTTGGAATTGTTGCGTTTGATTAAGGAGCAACAACAGCCGCCGAAAGTGATTATTTTGACCGGATATCCGGATATTGTGCGTGATGAAGCTTTGCGAACATATAAACCGGATGGATTTATAAACAAAGTTCCTTCCGGTTCATATTTTGATATCAAGAACTTTCGCAGCATCATTCAGCATCTCTTATAATGTGTTTTCATAGTTTGAGCTTTAGGACAAGAGATCATGTCTACAATTACATGGTTACATTTTGCAGACCTACACTTTAAGTCTGAATCTGGAGCGGATAAATTCAATCGTGATGTAGTTTTGGAGACTTTGTGGGATGATCTCGAAAAGCAAATGAGGAAAGGACTAAAACCGGACTTTGTTATCTTTACTGGGGATGTTTCATATCATGGGCTTGAATCAGAATACGAATTAGCCTGGTCCAAGTTTTTTGAACCTCTTCTTGCCAAAACACGAGTTGGCAAAGAGAGTTTGTTTATTGTGCCTGGTAATCATGACTGCAATTGGAAAGAAATCACTGATCCACATCGAGATATAGCACGTGGGCTTTTAGAAGGCACGGAATCTAGTATCCGCGATAAAACAAACAATTTTCTCGAAAATACAGACAACCGTGGTTATTTTCTAAAAAAACAACAAGCTTATCAAAACTTCCTGAAGACTTATTTAGGTGATTCCTCTTATCACACGGCACATTGCTATACCCGATTTTTGTCACTTAATCGGTGTAGTATTGGTATTTTGTGCCTGAATTCTGCTTGGATGTCAGGATGTTTCAAAGATAGTAGGGGAGAAATTGACGATCAAGGCAAACTCTTACTTGGAGAGATGCAAGTTGTGGAAGCCATAAAGGCGACGCAAGATGCTGATTTGTTAATAGGTTTGATGCATCACCCATTGGATTGGCTTCATACTGTTGACAAAGATATAGTGAGTACTCGCCTATCCGCCAAGTGCAAAATTATCTCTCATGGACACTTGCACAGAGCCGGTGCTTATAACACTCATAGTTTAGCAGGTGAGGTTGTAACAATTCCAGTCGGTGCCATTTATGAGACACGCGACGGGCGAAATGGCTATCAATTTGTGCAGCTAGATTTGGCTTCTGGCAAAGGCGAAATTTTCCTTCGACGTTTCAACAATGATGGTTCCTCGGGGCCCGAATGGACAAAAGATATTAATACTACCGGTGAGGATAGAGATGGGAAAATTCCTTTTCAGATTCTCCCTCTAGAATGTGCGCAACATATCTCTGTTCCACTTATCAAATCACATCCTGATGAAGTTGATCAGAAACGACCTTTGCCTGTTGTTGTGGTGGCGATGACAAAGGATGAAGCTAATGAGTTATCAAATAATCCTGAGTGTACTCGCGTATTTGACCCCTCAAGTCTTGCGCTTATAATGCAAAGATACCAAACGGAAAGAGAAGGATGGTACCCTTTCGGTAAAGAGCATGGTACTATCTGGGAAATTCTCGATGATTTTTCAAAAAAGAATAGTCTTTTTGAAAAGTCGGAAGGTAAGAAAATCTCTTTTCAGGTCAGGTTTGAACCCTACTCAAAGCAATTCTTCTCTACTACCTATGAGGATGAAGAGATACTCACTGACGCATTAAAGAGTGGTTGTCTATTTATAGTAGATGGCTTGAGCCTGTTTTACGAAGACATTCGTGCTCGTTTTGTAGGAGTCAGTGGAAATCAAAACTCAGTGATTTTCGTAACGACACCTATTAATCCAAGAGAACATACCTTTAATAAGACGTTAGGTGATTTGATAAAAAAGCAAATGTTTACTTTTTTACCAGAGCATGATACAAATTTGGATTCGCGTAAAGGCATTTTTATCGGCAACCAAATTGACTTAAAGCGACATCTGAAAGTCTGTTTGCAAGAATTGGAAATGCGTAAACTCTGGATACCGGCATGGCGAGAACGATTTGAGCAAAATAACATCCAGTCAAGTGGGATAAGCAATCTAGTCGCTTCTTGAAATGAGGGTGAAATGATTTTTACCTTTTATTCCTACAAAGGTGGTGTTGGCCGTACTATGGCATTAGCTAACATTGCTGAGTATTGGTATGGTAGGGGAGCCAATATCCTGATGATTGATTGGGACTTGGAATCGCCAGGACTAGAAACCTATTTTCCACATATCAGTCAACAAGCAAAAGAAACTCCTGGCCTTATAGATATGCTTCTTTCATACAAAGAGCGCATTTCGTTCCCGCCATCCACACAAGATGAAAATCAAGGTTTACCGTTCGGAAATTTGTCAGATTATCTGATTGATGTTTATAAACCCTCTGACGGCAGTGGTGGCGCATTACGGCTATTGTCTGCCGGTAAACGCGATGGAGGGCACTTTGTCGAATATGCTGATAGAGTAAAAAAGTTTGACTGGGTGGATTTTTATCAAAACTGGCTAGGAGAAGAATATATTGAGTGGCTCAGACGCGAAATAGAGAATTATGCGCCGATTACCTTAATCGACAGCCGTAATGGCGTTACCGAAATGAGCGGTGTTTGTACTTATCAGTTAGCAGATGTCGTCGTTGCGTTTGTTTCTTCAAATCTGCAATCTATCGAGGGTACGATCAAAGTTGTGGAACGCCTAAAATCAGAGCGTTTAGAATCACTTCGGCCAGAACGCTCTAAACTAAACATCGTTGTTGTACCGGCAAGAATTGAGTCCAATGAACTTGAACGACGTAATAAGTTTATGCAAAAATTCCAGAATACATTCGATGATTTTGTACCAACCGGTTGGCAATATGCCGGTAAGTCTTTCTGGGATTTACGGATCCCATATATGCCTTTGTACGCCTTCGAGGAGTTAGTTGCGGCGCGGGAAGAAAGAGAACAAGGTGAATGCATCGCTCCTGAGCTATTTAAAGCATATCTCGAATTATGGAATGCTATGGTGGATAGCGCCTCCCCCCCGGGGAGAGAACCCTGGCGATGGCGACGACAAACAGAGAAGATATTAATTGTTGAAGGAGTTGCAAGTTGGCAGAGACTTTTAGAAACTGTCATTACAAACAAAACTGGTCAATTGTGTGATATAGCCATCACGCGTGAACAGGCTTTAAAAAAACTTGAAGAAAAGGATTATCCCTTTATCGTGCTAAACTTAAACCTGTCTCCTCAAGGACAATTAGACTACGGTGGTGTAGATGTATTGAAATTTTTGAAATCTACGGGTAGACAAATCCCCACTTTAGTTTTGGTAGATGGGCCTGGTATTCGCACGGGAAATATCTTACTCAGCTATCAACCGTTCGTTGTAGAAGTCTTGTCGAGAGGAGCGGAGGCAAAAGATTGGGTTGATACACTAGTAAGCATTATCAATGAAAAGACACCCTCTGGTTAAATGTGCCGTCTAAAGATATTCGCTGCGAGAAATTTATGCTCTCTGAAGAATTCAAACTTCATATAGACCACATCGAAAAACTCCTCGACCGCCGCCAAACCACAACCTCCTTCTACCTCTCCGTCAACACCGGCATCTTTGCGGTGATCGGATTCCTGATCAAAGATGCGCAATTGGTTGGCTTTTGGTTGGTGGGGTCAATTGCGCTGTTATTGATCGCCGGCCTGATCGCGTGTTGGATCTGGCGGTCGCTCCTCCGGCAGTACGAAATCCTGCTCGACTGGTGGTATGCGAGGCTCCGTGAACTTGAGGCTGAGTCGCCCGACTCGGCTAAGTTGATCACGCGCGAGTACGAGGATCTCTATCTTGCGGCGAAGCGCCGCAAGCCATCCAAACGTATCGGGATGACCCAACGCGAGTTGGCCCTGAATTGGGTTTTAACCGGTTTGTATATCATTTTTGCTGCGGGTCTCATCGTGAGTTTTGTGTTGTAATGGTGAGATATCCCCTGAGCTTCCCCCCATTTGTGGCCTAACAAATGGGGGGAAGCTCACTCTTCTGTTTCCCCACCTCCCTCACCCATGCTATAATACCTCCCGTGAAACAAACACGTCTAATCCATAATCTGCCCTTATGCCTCATCCTCCTTCTCGCCTTCGCCCTCCGCCTCGCCGGTCTCGCGGACCACAACATCTGGTGGGACGAGGGCATCGGCGTGTGGCTGGCGCGGATGCCCATGCTCGAAAGCATCCGCTGGACTGCCGGCGACGTCCATCCGCCGCTGTACTATATCCTGCTGCGCGGCTGGCGGCTGCTCGCCGGCGAGGGCGAATTCGTCCTGCGCTTCCCCTCCGTCCTCCTTAGCTTCCTCGCCGTCCCCCTAATCTACCGTCTAGGCCACTCGTTAACGCAAAGCCGCAAAGCCGCAAAGTTCCCCCTTCCCCCCTCCCCCTCTCATCCTCTCTCCCTCTCTCTCCCTCCCTCTCTCCCTCTCCTCTCCGCCCTCTTCCTCGCCCTTTCGCGCTTCGCCATCGCCTGGGCGCAGGAGATTCGGATGTACGCCCTGTCCTCGCTGATGGCGACGGGCGCGCTGTGGGCTGCTGTGTGGTTGTGGAAGCGCGGCGGCTGGCGCGCGTGGACGTTGTACGTGGCGACGACGCTCGGCTGTCTCTACTCGCTCTACCTCACTGTGACCGTGCCGCTCGTGGCAAACCTGGGTTTCCTCGTGGCGTGGTGGAAGGCCGGCCGCCCGCGCCGGATGCTGCTGACGTGGCTCTCGGCGCAGGTTGCGGTGGGCGCGGCGTTTTTGCCGTGGATCGCCTACGCGCTGCCCCGGATGCACAGTTGGGCCAGCGACAGCGTCTTCTCGCCGGGCTTCTTCGTGCAGCTCTACGCGACGATGCTGGCAATCGGCTCGCCGCTGAACCTGGCAGCGTACCTGCCCCTCACCGTTGTCGTCTTCGCCGTGCTCGCGGTGGGCGTGGCCTTCCTCTTGCGTGGACAACGTTCGCCCGCGCAGACCGGCGCGCTGGCGATGCTGCTGGCGGGGCTGCTCCTGCCCGCGTTCGTCGTGATCGTCATCTCGCTTCCGGCGCTCGGCTTCCACTTCTCCCGCCCGCTCGCCCCGCGCTATCTGCTGCCGCTCTCGGCGTGCTTCTATGTGCTGTTGGCGTGGGGGATAGAGCGAGTGTCGAGTGGCGAGTGGCGAGTGGCAAATGGCAAATGGCGAATGGGCGAATCAGCGAATCAGCGAATCAGCGAATCTCCCTCTCTCCCTCTCTCCCCCTCTCCCCCTCTCCCCTTCCCCCCCCGTCTACTGTCTACTGTCTACCGTCTATTCCCCGCCCTGCTCGTCGTCTTCACCGCCGTGAGCGGGCTGTGGACGTTCTATCCAGGGCGGGCGCGGCGGGATGATTACGCCTCCATCGCGCTGACGCTCGAAGCGCACCGGCAGCCGGGCGACGCGGCGCTGCTCTACGTGGACCGCGACTGGCCCATCTTCACCGCGCACTATGCCGGGGAGCGCGAATCCGTCCCATACGGCGCGACGTTGGACGCCGCCGCGACTGACGCACTGCTCGCGCCGATCTGGGACGCCGCCGATGGCCTGTGGCTGGTGACGACGCCCGAAGCCTTGCAGACTGATCCTGAGCAAAGGGTCCCGGCTTGGCTGGCTCAACGCGCGCTGGCCTGGCGGACGTGGATCGCGGGGGAGAACGCGCTCACGTTCTACGCGCGCACCGAGGCGCGGCAAACGGCGTTCGACGCGCTCGCGCCAGATTTTGTCCCGCCGTCGAACGTCAACGCGCAGGTGGGAGCAGGGCTGCTGCGCGGCGCGACGTTGACGCAGCCACGCTATCGCACCGGCGACACGGCGCGGCTGGCGCTCTACTGGTCGCCGCCGCCAGAGGGTGACGTGACGGCGCTCCTTTCCGGCCCGGAGACACGCGAGATCGTCGTCCCCGCGCCGCCGACAACGCAGGGCGTGACACGCCAGCCGGTGGATATCCCGCTCCCACCCGATCTGCCCGGCGGACACTACCGGCTCTTCGTGATGTCCGGCGATGACCGCGTCGCCGTGGGGCGCTTCACGCTGGTGCGCAGCGCCGCCGGGGCCGACATCGCGCTCGACGCCATCCCGCACCGCGTTGATTATCGCCTGGGTGACTCCATTCGCCTCATCGGCTACGATCTGCCGCGCGCCACGGCGCAGCCCGGCGGCGTGATCGAACTCACGCTCTACTGGCAGACGTCGCAGGCGCTTCCCATGCGCTACAAGGTCTTTACGCACGTGCTCGGCGAGGTCTACAACGCCGCCACGGACAATTTCTTGTGGGGGCAGCAGGACAACGAACCCGGCGGCGGGCAAGCGTTGACGACGCTGTGGACGCCAGGCGCAGTTATTGCGGACACCTACCGCATCCCCGTGGATGCCGCCGCGCCGCCGGGCGTCTATACCCTGGAGATCGGCATGTACGGCCTGGTAGATGTCGCCCGTCTGCCCGTCTATGCCGCCGACGGCGCGCCGCAAGGCGACGCCATCCACCTCACCCAAATCACAATACAGACCAATTTCTAATTTCTACTTTCTCACTTCTCAGGAGACAAGCGTGACGACGAAAAGATGGCGACAGAATCTATGGGCCACATGGTTTGCCGAATTTTTAGCGTTGATGGGCTTCGCCGCCACCGCGCCTTTGTGGGCCTACTACATCCAGGCTTTGGGCGTGAGCGGCGACGCGGTATCCAAATGGAGCGGGATGATTATTTCCGCGCCGGCGATGACAATGGCGGTGATGGGGCCGATTTGGGGGATGCTCAGCGACCGCTACGGGCGCAAGTTGATGGTGATGCGCGCCATGTTCGGCGGAGCAGTGTTGACCGGTTTGATGGGTTTCGCGGCGACGGTCGAACACATCTTTATCCTGCGGCTGCTGCAAGGCGTGTTCACCGGCACGGTGGCGGCGGCGACGACGTTGGTGGCGAGCACCACACCGCGCGAGCGGTTGGGCGAGACGTTAGGCAAGCTGCAACTGGCGATTTTCCTGGGGCAATCTGTCGGGCCGGTCACGGGCGGGTTCGTCGCCGATATGGTCGGCTATCGCGCCACGTTTTGGATGACGGCGTCTTATCTGTTCATCGCCGGATTGCTGATGCTTTTTCTGGTACGGGAGGACTTCACGCCGGTTGAACGCGCGCCGCACTCAGGCTCCCTGGTGCAACGCGCACGCCTTGAGGTGACAACGCTGCTTGCCGGCTCAATGTTGGGCCTGGTTTTGGGATTGCGCTTTGTATTGCGCCTGGGGATGCAGTTTTCCTCACCGTTGCTGCCCCTGGTTGTGCAGGATATGCTGCCAGAAGGATCGCTGCTCAGTTCGGCGGCGGGGTTGCTGACGACCACTTCTGGCATTTTCAGCGCCATTGCCGCGCCGATTGTGGGACGGTGGGGCGACCGCCACGGCGGACGCGGCCCCCTGATGGTCGCTACGTTGGTATTGGCGGGCGCTATCGGGATACAAGCGTTGGCGGCGGAGTATTGGATGTTGTTGATCGCGCAGGTGTTCATCGGGCTGGCGGTGGGGGGGACGCTGTCCATCGTGAGCGCCTACATCGGACGTAGCGCACCGGAGGGGAAAGCCGGCGCCGCGTATGGACTAGATACGCTGGCAACATCGCTCTCGAACGCCGTCGCGCCAACGATTGGTGGATGGATGGGCGCGATTTCGCTGCGCCTGCCCTTCTACGTGGGATGTGTCGTCACAGCGATTTCGAGCCTCGCGGTGTCCAGATTGCCGAAGGATGAGGTAAAGATCTGACAGGTTTTCCGAAACCTGTCAGATCTGGTTGATGTTACCCCTTGCCGAGTTCCGCGCCCTTCTTGAGCGCCGCGATGTTCGGTTCCAACCACTTGCGCTGGCGCTGCGACAGGTGCTCGTCGAGTTGCCGGGCGACGGTCTCCAGTGACACGATATTCGTCGCACCGATCAACGCACCGAGGATCACCATATTCGCCATGCGCGGGTTGCCTAATTCTGTGGCAATATCGCTGGCCGCAATATAGATAGTGCGTATATCCTGGCGCTCCGAGGTCATCGGGATCAGCGAACTGTTGACGATCAGCAATCCCCCCGGCTTGACCAGCGGTTCATACTTCTCCATCGAGGGGAGGTTGAGGACAACCCCAATGGTGGGATGCCGGACGATAGGCGCGCCAATCTCCTCTTCCGAGAGGATGACGGTGCAATTGGCGGTGCCGCCGCGCATCTCCGGCCCGTAAGACGGAATCCAGGTCACGTGCAGGTTTTCGGCCATGCCGGCGTAAGAGAGCAATTGCCCCGCAAACAGCACCCCCTGTCCCCCAAACCCGGCGAAAATGATGTCTTCATGCTTCATAGTGACCTCCTACGCCTTCAGCGCCTTCACCGCGTCCGTCATCTTGAACGTGCCCAACGGGAATGTCTTGGTCATATTCTCCTTCGCCCATGCCATCGCCTTCCACGGGTCCATGTTCCAGTTGGTGGGACAGGTGGAGAGCACTTCCACACAGGAAAAGCCCAGGCCCGCAATCTGCGCCATAAACGCACGTTTGATCGCGTTCTTGGTCTTGTTGATGCTCGGAATGTCAGCGACGATCTCGCGGGTGACGTAGACTGCGCCCGGCGTGATGGCGAGGATTTCGGACATTTGCACCGGATACCCGGCGAGCAGGTGATCCCGTCCGCCCGGAGATGAGGTGGTGACCATCCCCTCCAGTGTGGTAGGCGCCATTTGCCCGCCCGTCATCCCGTAGATCGCGTTGTTGATGAAGATCGTCGTGATCAACTCGCCGCGGTTGGCCGCCTGGATGATCTCCGCTGTGCCAATCGCCGCCAGGTCGCCGTCACCCTGGTAGGTGAAGACGATCTTATCAGGACTGACGCGCTTGATGCCGGTTGCCATCGCCGGAGCGCGCCCGTGCGACGCCTCGACGAAATCCATGTCGAAGTAGTCGTAGGCCAGCACCGCGCATCCCACCGGCGCGACGCCAATCGTCTGCCCCTGGATGCCCAACTCGTCAATCACTTCCGCGATCAGCCGGTGGACAATTCCGTGCGTACACCCTGGACAATAGTGCGTACTCCGCTCCGTCAGCGTCTCCGGATACCCGTAAACCAACTCTATATCTTCTGGGACATTCACTTGTATACCCATACTCCCTACTCCCTACTCCCTACTCCGACTTCTTCCGCCAATTTCCCCACATCCGCCAAAATCTCATCCACCATCGGCATGATACCGCCCATTCTACCGTGGAAGCGGATCGGGACTTTACCCTGGGCCGCGCGCTCGACGTCTTCCAACATCTGCCCGGCGCTCATCTCGGCAACCAGGATGCCGCGCACCTGACCTGCCAGTTCGGTGATGCGCGCTTCGGCGAATGGCCACAGCGTCTGCGGGCGCAGCAGCCCCACCTTGAGGCCCTGCTGGCGCGCCTCGCGCATCACGGAGAGGCACGTCCGCCCGACGGTGCCGTAGGCGATCAACAGCAGGTCTGCGTCCTCAGTCTGGTACTCCTGCCAGCGGATTTCGTTCTTTTTAATGAGCGCCAGTTTGCGCTGTAAGTGCAGATTCAGCTTTTCAAGTTGATCGGGATCCAGGTAGAGCGACGTGATCACCCTTGACTCGCGCCCGGCGTTGCCCGTCACCGCCCAGTCAGGACGTTCCGTGCGCACTGGCTGCATCGGCGGCAGCTCCGCCGACTCCATCATCTGGCCCAATGCACCATCGCCAGCGACAAAGACGAGCGTGCGGTATTTCTCCGCCAGGTCGAACGCCAGTCCCATCATGTCGATAAGCTCCTGGACATTCGCAGGAGCCAAAACAATGGGATGAAAATCACCATGCCCGGCACTCTTGGTCATAAAGAAATAATCGCTCTGCGAGGGCTGGATGTTGCCCAGGCCCGGCCCGCCACGCATCATGTTGACGGCCACCACGGGCACTTCCGAACCGGCGATGTAAGAGAAGCCCTCGGCCATTAAGCTGAAGCCGGGACCGGAGGTGGACGTCATCACCCGCACGCCCGCGCAGGCCGCGCCGTAAACCATGTTGATCGCGGCAACCTCGCTTTCAGCCTGCAGGAA
The DNA here is from genome assembly GCA_035420085.1 of Anaerolineae bacterium. Taxonomy (GTDB): domain Bacteria; phylum Chloroflexota; class Anaerolineae; order B4-G1; family SLSP01; genus DSWT01. The sequence goes on along the minus strand of DAOLUH010000032.1, from coordinate 46,077 downwards.
CACCCGTCCCTCGTCGATCATCCGCTCGGAAAGGTGTTCCAGCGCCTCACTCTGCGGGGTGATAGGATACCCGAAATAGGCTTGCAGCCCATATCGCACAGCGGCTTCCGCAAATGCCACATTACCTTTGAGCAGTTCTTTGGTCATCGCGATTACCTCCTATACCACGGGCACGGCAGCGGCAGCCGCCTGCACGTTGGTCCGTTGCGTCTGGCGCTTCTGCCGGTAGACGGTGAACACCACATCGGGACAGATGCGGGCGCACGACGCGCAACCGATGCACTTCTCAACATCGGTGACAACGACGGGATGATACCCCTTCGCGTTGAACGCATCCCGCGACAGCGCCAGAATATTGGCGGGACAGACGTTCGTACACAATCCACACCCCTTACAACGATCCACGTCAATCACGACGAATCCTTTAGCCATAAAAGCCTCCTTGTTGGTAGACAGTAGACGGTAGACAGTAGACAGGGCTTGCTCAAGCCTCCCCCGTCTACCGTTTACTGTCTACTGTCTACTTATGAAGATTTTGCGCAGCGACGAACGACAGGCCGTGCTCGGTCAATGCCCAGGCCGTGCGGTTCGTTGCCTCCATTTTGTCCAGGAAATTTAATAGCAGCGCGTCCCAATCCCCGGCAGCGATCACCTCCGTTTTGTCACGGAAGTAGTCGAGGATATCGGACGGGTGCTCGCGCGTCTGCTCGACTTCGGGATCGCCGCCCTCGTGCTTGGCGGAGATGTTGGCGACGTGGTCGGCAATGGCGCACAACTCGTCGCGGCGCAGGTAGGGCTGGCGCACGATGCTCTTCCACGTCTCGGTGATGTGATGCTCGAAGCGCACCACATCCTCGAAGCCGAGCGCCTTGCGGAACTGCGCCGTGATCTCCATCGTCTCGTTGGTGATCGAGTTGCTCCAGTTGAAGCCGATCAACGGCGAGGTGCCGTCATCGCGCGCAAACAACTTCGCGCCGATCAACGTCCACAGCCCGGCGTAGGGGTTATCGTTGCCCATAAACACCGAAATCTTGAACTCGATGTCCACACCCAGGCGGTAGAGCAGATAGCCGAGCAGCACCGTGCCGGGGTTGATGTTCAACACCTGGCGGACGCCGTACTCGGTGTAGTAGTAGAGGAACTCGTCGAGCCATTGGAGCGCGTGCTCGTTGGGCTGCCCCACACCGCCAAAGTAGCCGGTAATCGTCGCCGGGCCACCCAGGTGGATGTTGGAGCCGTCGGTGCCTTTCGTGTCCAGCGTCTCCACATAGCTCGCGCCGATGATGTCCATCGCGGCGGCGAAGGCCGGCAGGTCGCCGTCGGCCTCCTGCTCCTTCATCTTCCGCACGCGGATAAAACGCCCCGGCATCAGCGTTCCCTGGGCGATAGCGCGCGTGGCGGCTTCGATCACCCACGGGAAGTACTGGCATGCGCTCACTTCCAGCGTGACGGCGAAATCGTCGGCAAACGCCATCGCGTCGGTCTTTGCGCCGAGCACCTTGCGCCGGTAATCGGCGATGCTGATGAAGGCGTGTTTGTCGCGTTGCGCCTGCAACCATTCGAGATCAGTCAGATATTCAGGCCGGACGGCTTTGACGCGCTCCAGCAGCGCCGGGAGTTGGCGCGCTTGCGCTGCTTTGCGATTGATCTCGTCCGGCGTCCCATACCTGGCCACCACCGCGAGAAAATCGTTGATCACGCGCGTGTCGGGATTGAGGAGAATCGCGTTGAGGTCGTCCAGCCGTTCCACAGGAATCTTCAACAACTGGCGTAAATCTTCGCTCATCCGAAACCTCCTTGGGGAGGTAGACGGTAGTCGGTAGACAGTAGACGGGATTTCTCTCCCCCTGTCTACTGTCTACTGTCTACTGTCTACTCCAAAAGCTTGAGCAATTCCGCGTATTCCTCGTCCTTGATCGGGAAGTAGTTCTCCGGCTGCGGGAACTGGCGCGTGGTGACCTCTTCGACGTAGCCTTTCAGGCCGTTGAGGATGACCTCACCCGCATTGCCGAACACTTTCGCCATGCGCGGCTTGAATTTGGGATACAGGCCGAACATGTCGTGGTAGATCAGTAGTTGACCATGCGCGTGCGGCCCTGATCCCAGGCTGATGATGAAGCAGTTTTTCACCGTTTCGGTGATGATCTTGCAGACACGGTCGGGGACCATTTCCAGCAAAATGGCGAACACCCCCGCCGCTTCGAGCGCCAGCGCATCGTCAATGATCTTCTTCGCCTGGTGCGCGCCCTTGCCCTGCACGCGATAGCCGCCGAGCGCGCTGACGCTTTGCGGCGTCAGTCCCAGGTGCCCCATCGCCGGAATGCCCGCCGCGACGATGCCCTTGATGCGGTCGGCCATTTCCGCGCCGCCCTCCAGCTTGATGCAGTCGGTGCCGGCTTCGGCCATAAAGCGCCCCGCATTGCGGATCGCCGTCTCGACGCTCGGCTGGTAGCTCATGTAAGGCATGTCACCGACGAGCCAGGCGGTAGGCGCGCCGCGCCGCACGGCCTGCGTGTGGCGGATCATGTCGTCCATCGTCGCGGGCAGCGTGCTGTCGTAGCCGAGCATCGTCATCGCCAGACTATCGCCGACGAGGATCATATCAATCCCCGCCTCCTCCTGGAAATAGGCGGTCGGGTAGTCGTAGCAGGTCAGCATCGTGATCGGTTCGTGGTTAGCGACCTTCTGAAACAACTTCGGTAACGTAATCTTCTTGCGATCAGTCATTTTCTAACCCTCCAAAGTGATTTTTGGGTAGACGGTAGACAGTAGACGGTATACGGGGTTCGTTTCCCCCTGTCTACTGTCTACCGTCTACTGTCTACCCCCCCACCAGCGGGATGACTAGTGTGAGCAAGACGCCACCGGCGATCACCGAGCCTAGCTGCCCGGCGGTGTTCGCGCCCATCGCGTGCATCAACACGAAGTTGGAGAAGTCCTCCTCGTGCGCCACTTTCTGCACCAGCCGCCCCGCCATCGGGAAGGCGCTGATGCCGGCCGCGCCGATGAGCGGGTTGATCTTCTTGCCGGACAGCACATAGAGCAGCTTGCCGAACATCAAGCCGGCCGCCGTGTCCAACCCAAACGCAACCAGTCCCAAAATCAGGATTTTGAGCGTGTCCAGCTTCAAAAAACTCGCTGCCGTCATCGTGCTGCCGACCACCAATCCCAGGAACAGCGTGGAGACGTTGATGATTTCGTTTTCCGAAGCGCGCGTCAAGCGCTGGACGACGCCCGACTCTTTGAGCAGATTGCCCAACATCAGCGACGCAATCAGCGGCGCGGCCTGCGGCACGAGGATGCCCACCGCAATTGTCACGATGATGGGGAACAGCACCAACGCCAGCCTGGAGACGGGACGCGGGCTGTAGGCCATTTTCGTCATCCGCTCCTCGCGGGTGGTGAGCAGGCGCATAATCGGCGGCTGGATGATGGGGACGAGGCTCATGTACGAATACGCAACCACCGAAATCACGCCGAGCATGTGCGGCGCGAGTTTCCCGGCGACGTAGATGCTGGTGGGGCCGTCAATCGCGCCGATGATGCCGATGCTGGCGGCCTCGTTCATCGGGAAGCCGAGCAGAATGGCGAGGATCAGCGTCCCGAAGATGCCGAACTGCCCCGCCGCGCCCATCAACGCAAAAATCGGCTGCGCCAGCAGCGGGCGAAAATCCATCATCGCCCCCACGCCGATGAAAATGAGCAGGGGGAACAACTCGTTGTCAATCCCGGCGCGTTTCAGCACATACAACATACCGTTCTCGTCCGGGTTGATCATTGCCGATAGCGGCAGATTGGCGATAATGCACCCAATCCCAATCGGGAGCAGCAGCACCGGTTCATACTCTTTGGCGATTGCCAGGTAGATCAATACGCCGCCCACCGCCATCATCACCAGACTTTGCCAGGTGACGGCCCGCAAACCGGCAATCAAATTGTTCAGATCAATACCATTCACGAGCGACTCCTAATCATCCAAAGTCTCAGGTCGAAGGTCAAAAGTTGTCCTTGAGCACACAGCGCATTCGGTACATCGGGCGTTCCCGCGTGAACCCCAATTTCTCGAGAAGGCGGATGGCCTCTTCGTCGTGTTGATTGACGATGATGAATATCTTGACGTTCTGATCGGCATACGCCTTGATGAAGGCCGCTGCGATGTTGGCGCGGTAAGTGTGGCCATCAGGCGTTTGCTGGGCGACGATGTTGCCGATTTGTACGGCGCCAGGCAGACGCAGGTCTGTCGTCCCCATCGCCACGAGTTTGTGCTTCTCCCAAATTCCGAAGGCCGGTCCTTGTTCAAAGGGATCTTTTGTGGCAAATAGAAGTTCGACATGCTCGTTCCTGGCTAACGCTTGCATCGCTGCCAGGTCATTGTCAGCCAATTCGGCAGCGAGGCCAGAGTCGGCCTCCTCTGGATTGCCGTGGAAGACCATCTGCCATTGAGGTTCGCTGTGAAGGACTTTGAACGCCGTTTCTGCCACGGTCCGCTGCGACTCGGCGACGAGCAGTTCGATTTCACTATTGGGATCAACTAAGAACGTGGCGTAGTTGGCTAACAGTTCCGCTGATTCGCCGAAGAAGGCCAATCGTGCTCTGGGCAGAGAATGGCTGCTGGCGACGGACATCGAAGGCGAATGGGCGATGTCACATTCGGCGGCTAGGGTCGTCACACTGGCGACGAAAGTGAAATTCGCCAATGTCCAATCGGGATCGCGTGTTTGCGTCTCGATTCGACTGGCTAAGTGTGATGACAGCCGTCCGGTATGCCCGATTGTTTGCATCCGTCAATCCCCGATCAGCATCAGACAATCGTTGTGTTGTACTTGTTGCCCCACGGTCACGACAATTTTGCGGATTACACCGGCGCGGTTCGCACGGATGGGATTGTTCATCTTCATCGCTTCCAAGACACACAGCTCATGACCCCTTTGCACCGCGTCGCCTGTTGTTACGTTGATGCTCACGACCGTGCCTGGAAGCGGCGCTTTGACTTCCTCAAGCGTCTCATCTGGCGCGGCGACGGCGGGCGGTGCGCTAACCGGTTGCGGCGCAGCGACGACCGGCGCAGGGGTGACGATCGGCGGCGGCGCAGTTACGACTGGCGCCGGGGCGACGTTGACTTCAATGACTTCGCCGTCCACGATGGCGCGCACAGGGCGCGCGTGCGGATCGGCGATTTCGACAGTGTATTGTTTGCCCCGAATAGTGACGTAATAAATGGACATACTCAATTCCTCCATCATAACTTGGGAGACAGTAGATGTTATACAGAGATAAGGACAGAGCTTTTTCTATATCACCCCTGTCTACCGTCTACTGACTACCGTCTACTCTTCCTATGTGCGCGCGAAGCGCTGGCGCTGTATGAGATGTTGCGCGCGCGCGTGATAATTCCAGGTATCCGGTATTATGGTCGGCGGCGCTGGTATGACTGCCGCTGGATTATGCTCGGTCAGCGCCGCCGCCACCGCAGCGGCTGCGGCGCGATAGCGGCAGTCTGCTGTGGCGTCGTTGGTCTGCGGTATGCTGTCTTCCAACGCCAGGGCCACGGCAGCCGCGGCCGCGCGCTGGCGGTCTTCGTTTTGCAGTTGGGACGGCGCAGCGTCCGCGCCCGGCAAACCGGACGCCGCCGCGATGTGCAGGACGACATCCGCGACTTGCGTCATCAAGGCTTCTTCCGTCTGCGTTTCTTCCGTCGGCGCCTCCTTGCGGCGCGGCTTGTCTGTGATGAACGCCGTCATCGCGTACATTCCCAGCACGAGCAGCCCCAACGCCGCAAACGTCATCCCCATTCCGATGAGGGTCAAGATCAAGGCTTGATTCAGTAAAGTTGTCATAGTTTAGTAATCGGTAACTGGTAATCAGGGATTGGGTAAAAACGCTGTCTTTTATCCTGCCTCTTGCATCCTGTTTCTTGCGTCCTGCCTCTTTATACCGGCATCACCCCATGCTTCTTAGGTGGTTTGGGACGGAGTTGTTCGCGCAGCATACGCAACGCCGCGATGAGGGTGTCGCGCGTCTGCGCTGGTTCGATCACGTTATCCAGGATGCCATGTTCCGCCGCGTAGTATGGTGTAGCGTGTGTCTCGCGGTAAGCCTGCACCAGCGCCGCGCGCCGTCCCACCGGATCAGCGTCCGCCGCAATCTCCCGGCGGTTAAGCACGTTGACTGCGGCCTCTGGCCCCATCACCGCGATCTCCGCCGAAGGCCATGCCAGATGCAGGTCCGCGCCGATGGCTTTGCTGCTCATCACGATGTACGCGCCGCCGTAGCCTTTGCGGATGACGATTGAGATTTTGGGGACCGTAGCCGCGACGTAGGCGTAGATAATCTTCGCGCCGTGGCGGATGATGCCGCCATGTTCCTGTGCTACGCCGGGCAGGAAACCCGGTGAATCCACGAAGGTGATCAGCGGCAAGTTGAAGGCGTCGCAAAAACGTACGAAGCGCGCAATCTTGTCAGAAGCGTCAATGTCAATCACGCCGGCCCTCTCCAACGGTTGTTGCGCGACGATGCCCACTACCCGCCCCGCCAGCCGTGCGAATCCGACGAGCGCGTTGCGCGCCCATGCCGCGTGGATTTCGAAGAAGCTCCCCCGATCCACCACGTCATCAAGGACCTGGCGCATGTCGTAAGGAACATTCGGATCGTCGGGGATGAGTGTGTTGAGGCGGGTCGGGTTGACCGGAGCCATTGTGTCGGCAGTCGGCTGGCTGGGGGGGTTCTCCACATTGTTCGCCGGCAGGTAGCTGAGCAAGCGTCGTACCAGATCGAGAGCGTGCTCTTCGTCTTCGGCGATGAAGTGGGCGACGCCGCTGGTCGCCGCGTGGATGCGCGCCCCGCCCAGGCTTTCGTGGTCAATGCTGCTTCCGCCGTTGACGCTTTTGATGACGTCTGGCCCGGTGATGTACATTGACGAAGTTTTATCCACCATAATGATGAAGTCGGTGAGCGCGGGACTGTACGATGCCCCACCTGCGCACGGCCCCATCATCACCGAAATTTGCGGCACGACGCCGGACGCCATCACGTTGCCACAGAAGATCTCGCCGTAGCCGTGCAGCGACGTCACGCCCTCCTGGATGCGCGCGCCGCCGGAGTCGAATAGTCCGATGATCGGGACGCCGTTGCGCAGCGCCAAATCTTGCAGTTGCGTGATCTTGCGGGCGTGGGTCAACGAGACGGAGCCGCCATACACGGTGAAATCCTGCGCGTACACGCAGACGCTGCGTCTGTCAATCTGCCCGAAACCGGTCACAACGCCGTCGCCGTGGATCGCATCAACGTCTTCAGAGTGTTGCAGCGCGAAGGGTTGTAGCTCCTGGAACGTGTCAGCATCCAGCAACATCGCAATACGCTCGCGCGCGGTCATCTTGCCCTTGGCGTGCTGTTGATCAATGCGGGAAACGCCCCCGCCCAACTGGGTCTGTGTCTGCCGCGTCCGGAGTTCCTCCAGTCGCGTGTTCGTCTTCTCTGCCAAACTTATCTCCATTAAAAAGAATCAGCGAATCAGCGAATGAGCGAATCAGCAAATCAGCAAATCAGCGAATCAGCAAATGGCGAATACCACATACCAGGTTACTGATTACGTATTTCTCATTACTCTTTACTTCACGCCCCAGAAGATCACCACCGTCCCTAACATCTTCAGTTCCCACGCAACATCGTGTATTCCGGCAGCTTCCATAATCTTTGCCGTCGCTGCGGGTGCGAAAAACTGTTTCACGGATTGGGGCAGATAGGTATAGGCTGCGCGGTTTTTGGCGATGAGCTGTCCAAGCATGGGCGCGAATCCGAAAAAATACAGCTTGAAAAGCCACGTCATCGGAAAACGTTGCGGCCACGTCATCTCCAGACACACCACCCGCCCGCCGGGACGCACGACGCGCGCTTGCTCGTTGAAAGCGCGCGCGACGTCGGGAACATTGCGCATCATAAACACTGAAATGACGGCGTCGAAGGCGTTGCTCGGAAAGGCGAGCACCAGCCCATCGCTGTGTACCCAGTGAATCCGCTGCGCCGCCACCGAGTGCGCGCGCGCTTTGCGCTGCGCCTCCATAAGCATCGCTGGCGTCAGATCCGCGCCGACAATCTGCGCGCCGGGAAGCTGGTCGGCTGCCAGCAGCGCCACGTCGCCAGTGCCGGTGGCGATGTCCAACAATTTCCCGCCAGGCGGAACCTGCGCGCAAGCGAGCGCGCATTTGCGCCAGTTTTGATCCTGTCCCCAGGAAAGGAGGCGATTGACTTTATCGTAGTTGGGCGCGATGTGGGTAAAAAGCGCACGTATGGCCCGCTTTTGGTCCACGTTGTTTGCATCGGGCACGTATCAGTCACTCACCTTCGACGAGACTTTGATTGTCACATGATTTGCCAACATAACTGCTTGGCATTATAGCCCGCTTCAGGGTGTGCCCGTAGTGGGAAGTGTCACTTCCCAGGGTGACAAATTCTGTTTCTTGCGACTTTCATCCTTGCGAAGGTTTGCGAACCTTCGCAAGGGTGAGGCGGGGAATTTATTGCAATCCCTCTTCGGCTTGCTGTAGCATCTCATCCAGTGAGGCGCGCAGTTCCGGCGGGATGGCGACTTCGACCGGCACGGTGGTCTGCAAGTGATACGTGAGCGAAATCGGTACTTCGACCCGGATCGGCACTTCGAGGGTATATTGGATGGGGATCACCGTTTGAATGGGGATGGCGATATCTTGCCGTCCCAAAACCGGAATGTTGATGAAGGTATTGACGACCGTTGAGAGCGGATAGTCAATATCCAATGGAATGACGAGAGTTTGGCTGATCGGTACAATGGCGTTGAGCGGAATTTGCTGATCCACCTGAACCTGCACGACGACAGGCTCATCGCCGAACGCCGCCAGACCCACACGGGCGTTCGTAATCATATCAAGCGTCCCTTGCCGGAAGCTGGTGATGACGAGAAAGAAATAAACGTTAAGCGCCAGGGAAACGAACACCAAAATCGTCAACGCCGCCATCCAAATCCGGGCAAAGGGCTTCATAGGGGGAATCTCCTTAACCAGCCGAAAGGTCAAACTTCGCCAGCCCCGCCGCAATCCGTTGCAGCAGCGTTGGGTCGCGCCACAGCAGCGCGTCCACCTGCACCGCCGTCGCGCCGAGTTCCAGGCAGGCGATGGCGTCTTGGGGACTGGCAATGCCGCCGCAGGCGATGACCGGAACGGGCAACTTGCCGCGCCAGCGCGCCAGGGTGTTCAGCAGGAGCGAAAGCAGCGCCGGACCGTAGAGCCGCCCGCGGAGGTAGTGGATGCCTTCGTCGTCTCCGGGCGCATCAGCCACAGGGAGGATCGCGCGCGGCGGCGCGGTGAGGGTCAGCGCGTCGGCGCCACCCTCGGCGAGGCGCAGCGCGAGCGCGTCCACGCTATGGAAGGGCACGCGCACGATCACCGGAAGGTCGCCTTCAGCGCGCGCAGCATCCAGCAGGCTCAGCGCCCGTTGCGGCGTGATGTTGTCAATCAACCCTAGCTCAATGCCCACCACATTGGGGATGCCGGCGAGGCGCTCTGCCGCTTGCGCCGTCTCCGTAGGGGTCGTGGCGATCAGGTGAACGATGACCGGGATAGGGAGGCGCTCCCATAGTTGGCGGTATTGGCGCAGCACACGCTGTACCCCGGAATTCGGCAAGCCGGTGTGGGCGACGAAGTGTTCTCCATGAATGGCAATGCGTTGTCCACGCGCGGCCTCGCGGGGATTGAGGCTTACCGGATTGGTGACGAGCGCGCCCAAGACACGCAGATCCACCAGGTCATGGTATGTGTCGCCGTAGCCGAAAGCGCCCGCGGCCGGCATCACCGGCGCGGCGATGGGCAACCCAAACTTGTGGCGGGGCGCGAGTTCGATCATGGTGCTCACGCGAAAGTTCGCGCCATATCGAAGACCGGGCCTTCGATGCAGGCGTGTTTTTCGCCCGCGCGCGTCGAGATCCGGCAGACCTCGCACGCGCCCACGCCGCACGGCATGGCCGTCTGAACCAATGCCTGGGCAAAATCCGGCGCGGGTTGGATACGCGCGGCGCGCACAATGCCGGCGAGCGCTGCGTAACGGTCCGGCGCGCACGCGAAGCACGCGCACTCTGCCCAGGCGATCAGCTCCACCAAATGCGGCAGCACGCGCTGCAAGTTCGCGGGGGCGGGTTCCTGGGATTCCAGGGGACCCAAATACCCGGTGGAACCGTCGCGGGTCACGAGCGTCAACTCGACGGTAGGGGGGAAGCGATCCGGCGACGGCAACTGCGCGCGCGTCGGCGCTTCGACGACGAGCGCCACGGCGGGCGCTGCATCGAGGAGCGGCAGCAGCGGCGGCAGGCAGGCCGCTTCGGCCACCAACAGCAGCCGCGTCGCCCCGCCGAGCCGGAATCCCTGGCCGAGTGGCCCCAACAGATTGACCGTCGCGCCGGGCAAGAGCCGCGTCACCGGATGGCGCGGCGGCAGCATCACGGTGAAGCCGTCGGCGTCAATGGCTGCCGGGAACAACGCCTCGCGCAACGGCCCGCCCAGATCCGCCAGCACGAACGCGCCGGGCGCGGGTGGGGTTGCTACATCCAGGCGCGCCGCCCAATATGGCGGCGTCGGATATGCCTGGCGGAAGACTGCGTCTTGTTGTTTGACCATTGGTGGAGGAGTAGGGAGTAGGGAGTAGGGAGTATGGAGTAAGCAAACCCTTACTCCATACTTCTTACTCCATACTCTTCAGATATGAATCGCCTTGCCAAATACGCTGTGCGCGGCCTCCATAACAGCTTCATTGAGGGTGGGGTGCGCGTGGACGGTGCGGGCGATCTCGTCGGGCGTGAGTTCGGCGGCGCGAGCCAGGACGAGTTCGGCCAGCAGCTCCGTTGCTTCCGGGCCGACGATGACCGCGCCGAGGATCTCGCCGCTGGTTTCATCAGCGACGATCTTCACCAGGCCAGCGTTGTCGCTCAACCCCAATGCCTTGCCATTGGCGAGGAAGGGGAACTTTCCCACGCGCACGGTCAGGCCTTGTTCCTGCGCTTTGGCCTCGGACAAGCCGAACGAGGCGACCTGCGGCGAGGTGTACGTCCCGCGTGGCATCACGTTCGTGTCGAACGGCTTGGTCTTGTGGCCGGCAATCGTCTCTACCGCCAGGAGCGCCTGCGCCGAGGCGACGTGCGCCAACGGCAGCAGGCCGTTCACGTCGCCGATGGCGTAAACGCTGGGGATGTTCGTCCGCATGTAGCCATCCACCTTGATCCAGCCGCGCTCGGTCGCCACGCCAACGGTATCTAGCCCCAGGTCTTCGCTGTTGGGCCGCACGCCAATGGCGACCAGCGCCACGTCACCCTCAAGCGTTTGTTCACCCTTCGGACCGGTCACGCGCACACTGACGCCGTTCGCGGTCGTTGTGACGCTTTCCACGCGGGTGGAGGTGAGGGTCTGGATTTTCTGGCGGCGGAACTGGCGAGCCAGTTCGTCGGCAGCCTCTTTGTCTTCGGCGGGCAAGATGTGCTCCAGCATTTCGACCACGGTGACGTTCGCGCCATAGGAGTGCCACACCGTCGCAAATTCCAGGCCGATTGGCCCCGCGCCGATGATGATGGCGGACTTCGGCAGCTCGCGGCGTTCCAGGGCGTGGCGCGCTGTGAGCACGCGCTCGCCGTCGGCCTCAACGCCAGGGATGAGCCGTGCGCGCGAACCGGTAGCGATGATGATGGCTTTGGCGGCAAGCGTCTGGGCTGCGCCTTCTTTAGCTGTGACAACGACGCTGGTCGGCGAGGCCAGCCTGGCGCTGCCCCAGACCACATCAATGTGGTTGCCCTTCATCAACGCTTCCACGCCTTTCACCAACCGCGCGGAGATTTTGCGGCTGCGATCAATCGCTGCGCCGTAATCCAACGTGACGTTCTCGACGCTAAAGCCGAATTCCTTGCCTTCGCCGAGCAAGCGCGCGACTTCGGCGTTGCGCAGCAGCGCCTTCGTCGGGATACAGCCCCAGTTGAGGCACACCCCGCCCAGATGCTCGCGCTCGACCAGCGCCACCTTCATACCCAACTGCGCGGCGCGGATCGCGGCGACATACCCGCCCGGCCCCGCGCCGATGACGATCACATCGTAAGTTGATTCCGGCATATTCAAGTCCTCCTAAAAAACGTTTGAACGTTCAAACGTTAGATCGGGTCAAGCCCGTCCACTAGCCTTTCGGCCCGTTCGAGCATTTCTTCGATGGTGAGGTCTGTATTGTCGAAGATAATCGCGTCAGGCGCGGCCTTGAGCGGCGCGGCAGCGCGGCTGCTGTCAATCTTGTCGCGCTGTTGCAGGTTCGCCAGCACGGCCTCGTATTCAGCGCACTCGCCTTTGGTTTGCCGCTCCAACTGACGGCGGTGCGCCCGCTTCTCCGCTGAAGCGATCACGTACAGCTTCATATCCGCGTCGGGGATGACCACCGTGCCGATGTCACGCCCGACCATCACCACACGCCCCAGCGCGGCGATCTCGCGCATCCGGCGGGTGAGCGCCACGCGCACGCCGGGATACGCTGAGACCGGCGACACGGCGGCGTCTACTTCCGGCGAACGGATATCCCAGGTGACATCGCGCCCTTCGACGCGCACCGTGTACTGCCGCCCGTCCGAGTTGGAGGGGGGTGTCACGTCAATGTGCAGGTTTTCGGCCAACGTGGTAATGGCCGGCTCGTCCGCAATGGCGATTGCGCGGTCAAGCGCGGCCCACGTCACGGCGCGGTAGAGCACGCCGGTATCCAGGTAGAGGTACGCGAGATAACGCGACAGGTGGTAGCCGATGGTGCTTTTCCCCGAAGCTGCGGGGCCGTCAATGGCAATGGTCGAGGGTTTCATCAGCGTTTCCCTGTGGAAGATGGGGCGGCGCGCCTGGTCGGGGGCTTGCGTCGCGGGGATGTTTCCGCTTGCGGACGATCGTAGCGTCTATGCGGCTGCTGGCGCGCTTCAGACGACTTCCGGGTGAGTCCCGCCTCTTTGCGCAGCGCGTTGACTTCGCCTTCGCGCAGGTAACGCCACCGCCCCGTCGTGAGATCGCCCAGTTGCAGCGATCCCATTTCCACGCGGATGAGCCGCTGCGCTGGATGCCCAAGTGCAGCCACAATACGCCGCACCAGGTGCTTGCGTCCTTCGTGGACGGTGACGCGCAGCCAGGACTCTCCGCGCTCCTGCCGTTCCACTTGAATCTGGCTGAAGTTCGCCTTGCGGTCGTCGAGCGTAATGCCGCGCCGCCAGCGTTCGATGGTCTCCTCGGTCGGCTCCCCGGTCACCAACACACGATAGACGCGCGCGTGCCCGTAGCGCGGATGGGTGAGGCGTTCGGTCAATTCGCCATCGTCGGTGAGTAGCACCAGGCCCTCGCTGTCGGCATCCAGACGGCCCACGGGATAGAGGCGCTGCGGCAGCGGGATCAAATCCATAATGGTTCGCCGTCCTTCAGGATCATTGGTGGTGGTGATGTAACCGCGCGGCTTGTAGACGATGACGTAGGTATGCGCCTGAGGCTTGCGGATGGGCACGCCATCCAGGGTGATGCGCTGCGTCGTGGGATCGGCTTTATCGCCCAATTGAGCGATGCGGCCATCCACCGTCACCCGCCCTTCCTCGATCATCACTTCACATGCCCGGCGCGAGCCATATCCCGCGGCGGCGAGAATCTTCTGTAAGCGTTCTGAATTTTCGTTTTCCATACAGATATTATACCAGAATCAGCGAATGGAGAATGAGTGAATGGAGAATGAGCGAATCAAGAATCAGTGAATGAAGAATGTGCGAATCAGCAAATTGCCAATCACCCCCACACCCCCACACCCCCTCACCCCCTCACCCCCTCACTCCCCCTCTCACTTCCACCGTTCGCCGCCGTCCACGAAGAGGACGTCGCCGGTGACGTAATCTGCATCAATGAGATACAGCAGCGCCTTCACCACGTCGTCGGGCGATCCCCAACGTTGCAGCAACGTCCTTGCGGCGATGCGCACATTCTGTTCCGGCGTGTAATCCGGCGGCGGAAGCACCGGCCCCGGCGCGATGGCATTGACGCGCACCGCCGGCGCCAGGGCGACCGCCAGATTGCGGGTGAGGCCAAGCAGGCCGTGTTTGCCGACGCTGTGCGCCAGGTACGCCGGGGATGGCGCAAAGGCGGATTGATCCAGGATGTTGACGATGACGCCATCACCGCGCGCGATCATTCCCGGCGCGAACGCCTGAGAGAGCAGGAAGGCTCCATCGAGCAGCGCGCCGAGCACGAAGTGCCAGTCGTCCAACGTCGTCTCGTGGAGCGCCTTGCGGACGAAGGGCGAGGCGCTGTTCACCAGGATGTCCACGCCGCCGAACGCCGCTTCGACGGCGCCAATCAGGGCGCCGACGGCATCGGGATCGGCGAGATTGGCTGCCACGGGCAATGCTTCAACGCCCAGCGCGTGAGCTTCAGCGACGGCCTCTTCCGCCGGTCCTGCCGAGCTGTTGTAGTGTATGACTACGTTTGCGCCGCCGCGCGCCAGAGCCAGCGTCATAGCGCGCCCCACGCGCACCGCGCCACCAGTTACCAAAGCCGTTTTTCCTTGTAGATTCATCGCACCCTCCTCTGTAAGTAGCCACAGAGAACACAGAGTTCACAGAGAAAAATAAAAATACTCTGCGTTCTCTGCGTGCTCTGCGGTAAAATTTTCATTAGCGATGCCGTACCGCAGGTTCGGTTACACGCCTTATCAACGGGTTTAACGGATTCGCTATCACAGCGCACAATGTAGCGCGAGTGGTTAACTCGCGGCATCGGCGAACTGGCAATTCGTTCTATAGATGCCGAATTGACGCTTTGTCGCTTCTGCACTATTATTATCTTACGTCTGTCCCGGTAGCGCAAGCGCAAGCGGCCCTATTCACGCAGGCGCATTGCAGGGCAAATGACTACCGGATTCTCTGTAGGAGGAACTATGGCGATTGAATTCCTCTCGATCGTGGTGTTCACCTTCGCACTGGCGCTTTTAGTGCTAGGGGCGATTACCTGGTGGATCGAACGTGGCAGAAAGCAAACACTTGGCATCCTGATGATGGGCAGCGCATTGCTCATTGCCGGTGGCTATGCGTTTTTGGGCAGTCGTTTCGCCATCGCAGTCTTCGGGCGATTGATCATCACTGTAGACCTGCCGCGTTTGATGGCGACTGCTGTCACCTACACCATCGGTGTGCTCCTGGGCTTTGGATTGGCGGGCGGCGTCTTCCTCTGGATTTCTGGACGTCTGATAGAGCCGACCAAACTGGAGCGGCAACTCGCCACCTTTATCGCCATTGTGTTGCTCGTGGCCTTCATCATCAGCATCATCGCCGTGCGTATGAGCCATTAGGCAGATAGGGCAAGAGAGGGGATCATGCTCTACACACGACAGGTTTTAGAGGATATTGAGGATCGCTCGCTGGCGCCGTATGGGTTTCGTAGCCGGGATTCGCGCGGGCGCGCCTATCCTCAGGCTGAGCCGGAGTATCGCACGTGTTTCCAACGCGACCGTGACCGTATCCTGCACTGCACCCCGTTCCGCCGCCTGGAATACAAGACGCAGGTCTTTGTCAACGACGAGGGCGACTACTACCGCACGCGGCTGACGCACACGCTCGAAGTCACGCAGATTGGGAGGACGATGGCGCGTGCGTTGGGCGCGAACGAAGACCTGGTGGAGGCCATCTGTCTGGCGCACGATCTGGGCCATCCGCCTTTCGGTCACGCTGGAGAGTTGACGCTGGATCAACTTATGGCGGATCATGGCGGCTTTGACCACAACAAACAGTCCTTGCGTATCGTGGAAAAGCTGGAATGTCGCTATCCGACGTTCGCCGGGCTGAATCTTACCTGGGAAGTCCGCGAGGGCATCGTCAAGCACGAGACGGAGTACGACGTCGCCGACGCCGGGCGTTATGATCCTGATAAACTAGGGACGTTGGAGGCGCAACTGGCGAATCCCGCCGACGAGTTGGCCTACACCGCGCATGACCTCGACGACGGCTTGCGTGCGGGGCTGCTGGCCCCGGAAGAACTGGATGGCGTGGCGTGGTGGGAGTTCCTGAAGGACAATCTGGCCTGGGACGGGCGCTGCTTCGACCGGCTGTGGCGGCATCGTATCGTGCGCCGTCTGTTGGGGCTGCTGATCACCGATACGATCGAGGAAACCGCGCGGCGCATCGAGACGACGGGCGTGCAATCGCCGGACGACGTGCGCGGGTTGCCGGAAAACGTCGTCGCTGCATCGCCGGAAACGCGCGCCATGACGCGCGAATTGAAGCGCTTTCTCTACGAGCACCTTTACAGTCATCCCCGCGTAGTGCGGATGCAGATCAAGGCCGAGCGGATTCTGACGGCGTTGTTTGGAGCGTATCTGGCGGAGCCGGGGCAACTGCCCCGCGAAGAACAGGCCAAACTGGCGGAGCGTTCCCTGCATCGCGTGATCTGCGACTACATCGCCGGGATGACCGACCGCTACGCGCTGCAAGAATACGCCAAGATGTTCGATCCACAGGAGCGGGTATAGTTACAGCCCCGCTTCAATCTCCTGCATCAGCGCATCCAGCAACTCACTCTCCGGTACGGTGCGCACGATTTCGCCTTTGCGGAAGATGACACCTTTTCCCTTACCGCCGGCCAGCCCGAAATCCGCGCCCTTCGCTTCCCCCGGCCCGTTGACCACACAGCCCATCACGGCTACTTTGATTGGCTGTTCGATGGCTTGCAACCGCTCGCTCACCTGCTGCGCCAGCTTCACCAAATCAATCTCCGTGCGCCCGCAGGTGGGGCAAGAGATCATCACCGGGCCGCGTTGGCGCATGTTGAGCGATTTGAGGACTTCGTAGCCGACTTTCACCTCGTCCAGCGGATCGCCGGTGAGCGAGACCCGCAGCGTGTCGCCCAGGCCCATGTAGAGCAGCACGCCCAGCCCCACGGCGGAGCGAATCGCCCCCACGTCGGGTAGCCCGGCTTCGGTGATGCCCAGGTGCAGGGGATACGGCGTCAGCTCGGCAATGCGACGATACGCCTCCACGGTGGTCGGCACATCGAACGCCTTGACCGAGATCTTGATCATGTCGAAGTCGAGGTCTTCCAGGATCTTCACGTGTCGTAGCGCCCCCGCGACCATTTTATCGACGGTCGACAGGGTGGGATCCTCGTCCAGGTCTTTGGGCAGCGATCCAGAGTTGACGCCGATGCGAATGGGAACCTGGCGTTCCTTCGCCTTGCGGACAACCTGCTGCACGCGCTCCTCCGCGCCGATATTGCCGGGATTCAGGCGCAATCCGTCCACACCGGCATCCAGCGCCGCCAGCGCCAGCCGGTAATCGAAGTGGATGTCGGCGATCAGCGGGATGTGGATGCCCCGTTTGATCGCGGGCAGCGCCTCGGCGGCGACGCGGTCCGGCACGGCCACGCGGATGATCTCGCAGCCGGCCTCTTCCAGCGCGAGAATCTGGCGGATGGTAGCCCGCGCGTCGCGCGTGTCGGTGTTTGTCATCGATTGCACCGTCACCGGCGCGCCTCCTCCCACCACGACCCCACCGATGCTGATAGGTTTCGAAATTCTACGCATACTTTTCTCCTCTAAAAGACTGTTGAAACGTTCAAACGTTCAAACGTTGGAACGTTGAAACGTCAATCCCCAATCTTCACTATCTAAATCTGTGTGTGGGTCGCGCAGACGAAGGGGAAATGCGGCGCGAGCGCCGCGGCGATGGCGTTGGCCTGCGCTTCCGTTGCGGCAATGGCGAACACGCTGGCGCCGGAACCCGATAATAGCGCCGCTTCCGCGCCGGCCTCCACCAGGGCGCGTTTTGCCGCAGCAATGGGCGGATATGCGTCGAGGACGGTGCTCTCGAAGTCGTTGTGCAAGCTGGCGATGATACCCGCGACATCCTGCCGTTCGATGGCGGCGATCATCTGCGCGCTCTGGTCGGTGAAGGTGAAGTTGTCCACATTCAACCCCTCGTAGGCGGCGCGCGTCGAAACAAAGATACCGGGGTTGACGATGACGAGGGGCAATCTGGGCGGCGCGGGTAGCGGCTCGACGATCTCTCCGCGCCCGGTGGCCAGCGCCGTTCCACCCAAAATACAGAACGCCACGTCCATCCCGATTTCCTGGCCGATTTCAAACAACTCCGCCTGGGATAACCCCAATTGCCAGAATTTGTTCAGTCCCACCAACGTTGCGGCGGCGTCGGCGCTACCGCCGCCCATCCCGCCGCCGACGGGGATGCGTTTGATGAGCTTGAACTTGACGCCGCGTTCTACACCGCAGCGTTCCTTGAGCAGCGCCGTCGCCTTCCAGATTGAATTGCGGGCATTGCGCGGAACGTTGCTGCTGGAGCTTTCGATGGTGATCCCGGCATGGGCGTCGCCAATGCTGATGTCATCGCAGAGCGCCGTCTGCTGCATCACCGATTTGATTTCATGGTAACCCGACGGTAAGCGCCGGATAATTTCCAACGTCAGATTGATTTTGGCATAAGCATTAACAGTGAGTTCAGTCATATAGTCCGCAGTCCAAAGTCGAATATCGAAATCCTAATCCGTTTCAATCCGTTGACATAGGCTGACGATGGCGAACGCCTGCAAGCCCTCGCCGCGCCCGAAGGCGGTCAGCTTCTCGCCGCTGGTGGCGTTGATGCCGATCTGCGCCGTATTAATGCCAAGAAGCTGCGCGAGGCTCTGCTTGATGGCATCGGACCAGGGTTCGATGCGCGGACGATGGCCTTCTACGCTGACGCCCAGGTTGTTGATGACGCAATGCTTCTCTGCCAACATCTGTAGCGGAATTTTCAGGTACTCGCGGCTGTCGGTGATGCCGTCTTCCAGGCACAGTTTGTCGCAGTAATAGCCGATCGAGCGCCCGCCGACAGCCTGCGTGAGCGCGTTGAAGATCGCGTGCAAGATCACATCTGCGTCAGAGTTGCCCTTCAGCCCCCGCTCGCCGGGAATCACCACCCCGCCCAACACCAGCGGCTTCTCATCCCCCTCCTCCACAAAATGATGACTATCCTGTCCAAACCCCACGTAAAACATAATCCCTCCCAAAAACCGTTGGAACGTTCAAACGTTGAAACGTTGAAACGTTGAAACGTTCCAACGTTCCAACGTTTCCCGCAATAATACTTCGGCCATTGCCAGGTCTTCCGGCGTGGTGATTTTGATGTTGGCGTAGCTACCCGGCGTGATTTTGACCATCCCCCCCAGACGTGTGACCAGGCCGGTATCGTCGGTGCTGTGCACGCCGTTGCGCATTGCAGCTTCGTAAGCCTCTTTGATAATCACTGCCTTGAAGCCTTGCGGCGTTTGCACCTGCCATAGCGTACTGCGCTCCAACTGCGCTTCGATAAAGCCGTCGCGTGCGCGCACGGTCGTATCCTTTGCCGGGACGGCGACCACTGCGCCGCCATACTCTGCCGCATCGCGGATGACTGCCTCGATCTCCCGCTGCGCGATAAGGGGCCGCGCGCCGTCGTGCAGCAGCACGATGTCGCAGTCGCCCGCCGCGTGCAGGCCGTTGTAGGCCGACGCCTGGCGCGTGTCGCCGCCAAGCACGATGCGGGCGACCTTGCCGATGCCATATTCGGCGATGAGCGCCTGGTACACGGCCATATTCTCCGCGCTCGCCACCAACACGATGGCTTTGATGGCGTCGCACCGCTCGAAAGCCGTCAACGTGTGAACGATCACCGGCTTGCCCGCCAGCGGCAGCAGGTGCTTGTTGACTTCGGATTGCATCCGTGTGCCGCTTCCGGCGGCGAGGATAATGGCTACGGTGCGCATAGGTTTCCCAAAAACGTTGAAACGTCGGAACGTTTTTTACTTCCGTTACATTCGTTCAATCCGTTGAGGTCTTGAGCCACGCAATAACCTGCTCAATCGCCGCATCCGGCGTCGAAGCGCCCGCGGTGACGCCGACCTTCGCCACGCCGGCGAACCACGCCGCATCCAGCTCATCCGCCGTGGCGATGCGATACGTGCGCGGGTTCACCTGCGCGCACACTTCGGCCAGCCGGCGGCTGTTGGAACTGTGCGCCTCGCCGATGACGAGCATCACGTCCACCTGCCGCGCGGTCTCGACGGCGGCAGCCTGGCGCTGTGCGGTGGCGTTGCAGATGGTGTTGTGCGCGCGCAACTCCTGGCACTTGCCCATCAGCGCGCCGACGATGGCCTGGTAGTCGGCGGGGATTTTGGTGGTCTGCGAGACCACGCCGATTTTCTTGTGACGCGGCAGCGCGGCGACGTCGTCGAGGTTTTGGACGACGACCGCGCCCTCTCCCGCCCATCCCGCGATGCCGATCACTTCGGGGTGCTGCGGCGCGCCGTAGATGATGACCTGGTAGCCCTCCTCGTGGAGCGCGCGGGCAAGCTGCTGCACTTTGATCACGAGGGGGCACGTGCCATCCACAACGCGCAGGCCTTTATCGCGCGCCGCGTCCAGTGTCTCCGGTGGGACGCCATGTGCGCGGATGACGATTGTCCCGTCGTCAATCTCGTCAATAGCATCTTTCGCCCACACGCCGAGCGCCTGCATCTGCGCCACGACCTCGTCGTTGTGGACGATGGGGCCGAGTGTGTAAATCGGCCCTGCGGCGAGCGCCGCGGTCTCTTCCACCGTCTTCACCGCGCGCTTCACGCCGAAACAAAAACCCATTTCTTTAGCGCGGATAATCTCCATACAATCCTCCAAAAGGGTCAACGGATTAAATGGATAGAACGGATTTTTGTTTTCTTAATCCGTTTCATCCGTTCAATCCGTTGACAAAACTTTACTGCGCGAGTTGGGTGTGAACGTAGTCCCTGGCCCAACGGTCAACTTCGAGTATAGCCTCAAATGTGGGGTTGTCCACGCCGGTATGCGCGCTGAGGGTCTGCCCGACCAGCCGGGCGATGTCGCAAAACTTGATGCGCTCGGCCAGGTAGAGCGCGACGGCTTCTTCGTCTGCTGCACACAGAACCGTCGGATACGTCCCGCCCGCCATCCCCGCCTCGCGGGCCAGGCGCAAGCACGGGAAGCGCGTTGTGTCGGGCGCTTCGAAGGTCAGCGCGTGCGCGGCGATCAAATCCAGGGGATGGCAGATTTGCGCCGTGCGCGCGGGGTAGTTCAGCGCGTACTGGATGGCGAGGCGCATATCGGGCGCGGACAATTGCGCCTTGATCGCGCCGTCCACGTATTGCACCATCGAGTGGATGATGCTCTGCGGGTGGACGATGACCTCAATCTGCTCGTAGGGTTTCCCGAACAGCCAGTGCGCTTCGATGATCTCGAAGCCTTTGTTCATCAATGTGGCCGAATCAATGGTGATTTTCTGCCCCATCACCCACGTGGGATGCTTGAGCGCGGCGGCGGGGCTGAGATCGTGCAATTGCTCCGCGCTGTAGGTGCGGAACGGCCCGCCGGACGAGGTGAGGATGAGCCTGGCAACCGCGTCACTGTCCTCGCCGCGCAAGCATTGCCACAGCGCGCTGTGCTCGCTATCAATGGGGCGCAATTCCACGCCGCATTTTCGCACGGCCTCCATCACCAACTGCCCGGCCATCACCAGTACCTCTTTATTAGCGATGGCGATGGCTTTGCGCGCCTCGATGGCGGCGAGCGTGGGCGCGAAGCCCGCCTTGCCCGATGTGGCGACGACGACCAGGTCTACGTCCGGGCGGGTGACAATCTCCACCAGCCCTGCTTCACCTGTCAAAACATGGGGATGTGCGACGCCCGGCGCGTCCGCGGCTTCACTGACTACCACCACCGCGGGATGAACTTCGCGGATTTGTTCATTAAGAAGCGCCACATTGCGCCCGGCAGCCAGCGCGACGACGGTGAAACGGTCGGGCAGCGCCCGAAGCACGTCCAGGGTTTGCCGCCCGATAGAACCGGTACTGCCGAGGATGGCGATACGCTGCGGCATACTAGCCCGTCAGACCACGATCAAGCATGTGACGCTGCGCATCTGGCCCGAATCCGGGCATACTGGCGAGCACGCGCTGGCCCGGCAATTCGACATTGTAGTACCAGGGCACGCTGAACAGTTCGGGGAACGTCCGCTGGATCACGCTGACGATCCCGGCGGCGTCGAGGTTGTACTGCTTCAGGAACAGGCTGCGGTCGCCGTGTTCGACGAATTCATCGGGCAACCCCAGCCGTTTGAGCGTGACGTAGTTGAGGTTACGCGCCTCCAACAGCTCCAACACGGCGGAACCGAACCCACCCGCCAGCACGCCCTCTTCGACTGTTACCAGGCGGTTGAAATTCAGCGCCAGGCTTTTGAGCAGATCACTATCCAGCGGCTTGACGAAGCGCGCGTTGACGACAGCAGCTTCCACGCCCAGGCTGGAAAGGGCTTTGGCGGCCTCCATCGCCGGATAGACCATCGAACCCAGGGCAAGAATTGCCAAATCTGCGCCTGCGCGCAGCAGCTCTGCCCGCCCCACGGGTAGCGCCTGGGGCTGTGCGGCGAGCGTCACACCTTCGCCCGCGCCCCTGGGATAGCGGATGGCGACCGGGCCATTGATGGTCAGCGCCGTCCAGAGCATCTCGACCAACTCGGCCTCGTCTTTGGGCGCCATCACGGTGAAGTTGGGGATGCTGCGCAGGTACGCCAGATCGAACGCGCCCTGGTGCGTGCGTCCATCGTCGCCGACGATGCCGCCCCGGTCAATGGCAAAGATCACCGGCAGGTTTTGCAGCGCCACGTCGTGGATCAGTTGATCGTAGGCGCGTTGCAGGAAACTGGAATAGATCGCCGCGACGGGCCGCATCCCCTGAGCGGCCAATCCCGCCGCAAACGTGACCGCGTGCTGCTCGGCGATGCCCACGTCGAAGAAGCGCTCCGGAAACGCTCGCGCAAAACCGCTCAACCCGGTCCCCGACGGCATCGCAGCGGTGATGGCGACCACGCGCTTATCGGCGCGCGCCATCGCGGTCACCGTGTCGCCGAAGACCTGGCTGTAGGTGGGGGCGTTTTTCTTGTGCGGCAGCGTAACGCCCACGGCCTTGGGCGCGACGCCGTGCCATTTCTCCGGGTCGCTTTCGGCGGGATGGTAGCCCTTGCCCTTCTGGGTGCGCACGTGGACCACAACGGGCCTGTCGGCAACCGCTTTGGCGGCGCGGAGGTGCTCCTCTAAGGCGTCGAGGTCGTGCCCATCCACCGGGCCGATGTACTGGAAGCCCAGGGTTTCCCAGAGGGTGGGGGATGCAGCCGGCGGGGTGTTGAGATGGTTGGCAATCGCGCCGACGCTTGGCGATATAGACATTTCATTATCGTTGAGGATGACAATGAAACGTTTTTGCAGGTAACCGGCGTGGTTGAACGCTTCTAACGCCATCCCCGCCGTGACCGAACCGTCGCCGATGATGGCAACGACGTGGAAATCCGCGCCTTGCAGGTCGCGCGCGGCGGCAATGCCCAGCGCCGATGAGATGGACGTCCCCACGTGCCCCGTCGTGAACACATCGTGGACGCTTTCGCGCGGCTCGGTGTAGCCGGACAACCCGCGATACTGGCGCAGTGTGCCGAAATCATACACGCGCCCGGTGAGCAGTTTGTGGGTATAGCACTGGTGGCTCACGTCCCAGATCAGCTTGTCGCGTGGACTGTCGAAAACGCGATGCAGGGCAATGGTCAACTCGACCACGCCCAAGTTTGAAGCCATGTGCCCGCCGTTTTCCAGGACGGTGGCAATGATGTGTTGCCGGATCTCCGCAGCGAGCTGGTCGAGTGCAGAGCGTTCGAGATGCTTGAGGTCTTCCGGCTTCTTAATCTGATCCAACAATTGGGTCATGACGTACCCTCCACGTGATATGCCGACAACACCGGTGCGTTGGAGACTAGACAGCCAACTCAGAACGAATCAGGGTTGTCATCACAACAGATTTAGCCTCTATCCAAAGATTGTGTCTGCGAGCATTTACG
Organism: Anaerolineae bacterium; assembly: GCA_035420085.1. Classification (GTDB taxonomy): domain Bacteria; phylum Chloroflexota; class Anaerolineae; order B4-G1; family SLSP01; genus DSWT01. The sequence continues at coordinate 22,160 of DAOLUH010000032.1, read as the reverse complement.
ATGTGTCAATGCCGAACTTTCGGATAGATTCTTAGTGTGACTATCATAACACAAACGCGCTCTCAAAACCTATCAGGATAGCTTTTTGTAGGATTTTGGTATAATTTGACAGTGTTTTTTCTAACCTTTATGGGTATAGAGCCAGTACAACGTCTCAGAACATACCTAACTTGTACTTTTACGCTTTACGTTTTACGCCTTACGCAGGTGCGCCACTTCCTACGGATTGCCACTTGTCTTGTTGGGCAAAAGGGTATATCCTCTGAGCAAGCTTTCCGGCAGACCGTTGCATGGGAAGACTTCTGTGATGTGGGTGGACTGTGTTACGAGAACTACATATCAAAGATTTTGCAATTATTGACGAATTGCATTTGACGTTGGAGCCGGGATTCAACGTGTTGACTGGGGAGACCGGCGCGGGGAAATCCATCCTTATTGACGCTGTCGCTTTGCTGTTGGGTGGTCGCGCCGATACGACGGCGGTGCGCCAGGGCGCCGAGTGCGCCCGCGTGGAAGGGCTTTTTGTGCTCGCTCCGCTGGAATCCCAAGAACTGACGGCCATCCTCAAGCGCGAGGAATTAGATGGGGACGCGCCGGATATCCTGTGGCTGAGCCGCGAACTGCGCAGTAGTGGACGGACGGTCGCGCGGGTGAATGGGCGCGTGGTCTCCATCACCCTACTGCGCGATATTGCCGAGAAGTTGGTGGATGTCCACGGGCAGAGCGAACACCTGAGCCTGCTGCGTGTGCGCGAGCATCTGTATCTCCTGGACCGCTTCGCCGGCTTGGATGCGTTGCGCGCGCGGGTCGCCGAGATCGTTCAGCAGATTCATGCCGTGCGGCGCGAATTGCACACCCTGCGCCAGAACGAGCGCGACCGGATGCAGCGCATTGACCTGCTGCGCTTCCAGGTAGACGAGATCAATACCGCCAAGCCGCTGCCGGGCGAAAAAGAAGCATTGGAATCCGAGTTGGTGCGCCTCTCGAACGCTGAACAGTTGGCGGCGCTGGCCTCTGGTCTTGTTGCAGTTTTGGAGGAAGGGCGTGGACAGTCCCCCGCCATCCTGGATTTGATCGGGCAGGCGCAGCGCGATATGGCGGCGCTCGCGCGCATTGACGCGACCCTCGCGCCCCAGGCCCAGGCGCTTGAGGAGGTGGGGTATCAGGTGGAGGATTTGGCGCGCGGGCTGCGCGACTACCTGGGCGGCATCGAATTCAATCCTCGCCGATTGTCCTGGGTAGAAGAGCGACTGTCGTTGCTGCGGCAGTTGGCGCGCAAATACGGCGGCGCGGTTGAGGAGGTGCTGGCGTATGCCGAAAAAGCCGCTGCTGAACTCGAAACGCTCGAACACAGCGACGAACGGATCGCCGAGTTGATCGAGGCTGAGCTGGCGTTGCTCGAACAGTGCGCGGCCGTGTGTCAGGAGCTTTCGCAGAAACGCCAGGCTGCTGCGGTGCGGCTCTCGGCTGGCGCTGAAGCCGAACTGCAGGATTTGCGGATGGAAGGCGCGCGTCTGGGCGTTGCCTTTCAGTGGCGCGAAGATGCCGCTGGCATCCCCTTAACCGCCACGTTGCCCACCGAGATAGCTGTGACCAGCCTGGGAACGGAGACGCTCGCGGATAGCCTGGTTACGCGGGCGGCCTTCGATGCGACGGGCATGGATCGGGTCGAGTTCCTCATCGCGCCCAACGTTGGCGAGGGACTGAAACCGATGACGCGCATCGCATCGGGCGGGGAGACAGCGCGGCTGATGCTCGCACTCAAGACGGTGCTCTCCCGCGCCGACCGCACGCCCACTCTCATCTTCGACGAAATTGATCAGGGCATTGGTGGACGGGTTGGCGCGATGGTGGGGGCGAAGCTCTGGCAGCTTACTGTGCATTGCGGCGCTGACACTGATATGCGGCATCAGGTGCTGTGCATCACCCACTTGCCGCAATTGGCGGGGTTTGGCGACGTGCATTTTGGCGTGCAGAAGCTTGTTGCCCATGGGCGGACTGTAACCCAGGTAGTACGTCTGACAGATCAGATGCGGGTCGCGGAGCTATCGCAGATGTTGGGTACGCAGGGGGAAGCCGCCCAGCAGGGGGCGCTGGAAATCCTGGCGCAGGCCGTCGCCATCAAACAAAACGCTGCTACAACGTCAACCTCGTCAGTAGAAAGTTAAAAACATAAAGGGTACGTTATTTGCTCACTAGAGGAACACGTTTATAATGGTTATGATTGTATGTTGCATACGCTTAATGTCATTTCAAGTTTAGCGTTAAGCCGCGGGGGGGAACGTTGCTTTGACCTTGTGGATATGAAATTTTCCGGGTGGGCAATGATGACCCCTTTTTATTAGCAGATTAAGGACGGTTGGAGATGGCACTAAAAGGCAGGTTAGAAGACTTCGGAATAACGCAGTTGCTGAACCTCATTAATCTGGCCCGAAAGACAGGAACTCTCTATCTTGAGGGGGCGCAGAAGAACTCGTACCTTTGTTTTCGTGAAGGGAAGTTGATATACGCGGCGCTTGAAGGTGTGGAAGATAGTTTGCCCGTTATATTGCAGCGCGCGAATGTCTTCACAGCGGAGCAAGTGCGGATGATCCAAACGAACATGCCCGGTAAAACCGATCGGGAAATTGCGCAGGTGTTGATTACGAGCGGGCGTCTGCAACAACAAGTCGTGGTCAAAAGCGTGCGCGATTATGTTCTGGATCTGGTGTATCAGATCTTTTCATGGAGCGAAGGTCAGTTTCGCTTTGAACCCTCCAAGTTGCCTGTTCAGGGTAAAATCGCTACCTCCATCGCTCTGGAAAACGTCATCATGGAAGGTAGCCGCCGTGTCAAGGAATGGGAACGGCTCCAGGATGAACTTCCCGATCTCGATGTCCCTCTCAAATTTGCCGACCGCCCGACGACTCCGCTGCGGGATGTGAATCTCAGCGTTGAGGAATGGCGTGTGATTTCCTTCGTCAACCCTAGCAATACCATTCGGCAGATTGCACAGTTCAACAGCATGAGCGAGCTGCAAATCCGCAAGATTGTCTACAGCCTGCTCCAGGCCGGTCTGGTGGAGATCATTCGTCCGCCACGACCGGTGAGCGCCCCTACTGCCGTGGCGCGTCCCAGTGCTGCTGCGGCGGCGGCGACGCCTGTAACACAGCCGACTGCAACACAGATGCAACGCCCGGCAGTCAAACGTGGTATTGTTCAAAAGCTGATCAGCCGGATCAAGGAGTTATAGGCTATGCAGACGCTAAAGATCGTTGTGACAGGGCCTTTTGCATCCGGGAAGACGGAGTTGATCCAAAGCGTCAGTGAAATTGATGTCGTGTCCACCGAGCGGAAGATATCCAAAGAGGCAGAGCGCATCAAACAGCAGACTACGGTGGCGATGGACTTTGGCCGCATCACCATTGACGATGAGTTGATCCTCTATCTCTTTGGAACGCCGGGACAGCGCCGTTTTGACTTCATGTGGGAGATTCTCTCGGAGGGGATGTTGGGATTTGTCGTTCTTGTGGACAGCACTCGACCGGAGACCTTCCGTGAAGCGCGCCGTATCCTGGACACTTTCCGCAGCTATTCGCCGGTTCCTTATATCGTTGCCGCCAACAAGCAGGACCTCGGCGACGCCTGGCCGCCGGAGGACCTGCGTATCGTTTTGCACGTCGAGCCGGGAGTCAAAGTCGTTCCGTGTGTGGCGACCGATAAAGAGAGCGTCAAACAGGTGTTGTTGGAGTTACTCTATTCCATCCTGGAACTGATGGAAGAAGAGTAACTGTTTTTTAACCGAATTGCAACGGCCTCTTTTCGTGCTGCGATAGGCTTTGTGGTATGATAAATGAAAAGAGGCGCGGGGTCAAACTAGATGAGTTCTATTGTTACGGATCGGGGTATCGTTCACTACGAAACTTTTGGCCGGGGGAAGCCGGTTGTTTTGCTGCATTGCTGGCTCGGCTCGTGGAATTATTGGTACTCCACTATGGAGTATCTGGCCGAGCATAAGTATAAGACTTATGCGCTAGATTTTTGGGGATTTGGCGAATCAGCCAAACAAGGTTCCTTTTCGGTCACCGAATACGTGCGTATGGTTGACCAGTTTATGGAGCGGATGGGCCTGGAACGCGCGCGGGTGATGGGGCACTCGATGGGCGGTACAGTTTCTCTGAGTCTGGCTCTCGCCTATCCCCAACGTGTCTCCAAGGTTGCCGTCGTTGGTTCCCCCATTACCGGTTCGGGACTGGCCTTTCTGCTCAAATTGTCTGGATACCGTGAGTTTGCTCGTCTCCTGTATGCTGTACCGGGCCTGTTGACCTTATCCATGAAGTTGCTCTCCCTGTCGTATGCGAAAGACTGGCGCACACTGTACGATATGTTGAAGAAGGACCTTTCGCGCACCACGTGGGAATCCTTCTCCGCCAGTATTCGCGATTTGCGGCTCACCGATTTGCGTCCGCGCCTGGGCGAGTTACATATTCCGGCGATGGGCATTTACGGGCGCAAGGATAACATCGTCAACCCTAAACAAGGTGAATTGATCCGTAAGGGCATCACAAATCACGTCATCCACTATTTTGAGAAATCGGGGCACTTTCCCATGTTGGACGAAAGGGACCGCTTTCATGCCACAATCCTGGAATTCCTGGTTGACTCGTGAGCGAGACCGTAGAACAACGTGACTATTATTTCCCGAACAGAATCGTGCGTATTCTGCTCCTGGCGATGCGGGAGGTGATGGGAGAAAACGGTATTCACGCAGTTTTGAATACGGCGCGCTTGCAGTATTTTATTGAGCATTGTCCGCCCCCTAATTTCGAACAGGGGATGACGTTTAGCGAAGTAGGGCGGCTTTTCGAAGCCATCGAAGGCATTTACGGGGTTCGTGGGGGACAAAGAATCGCGCGGCGCTCCGGTGAAGCCTGTTTTAAGTATGGGATTGAAGGTTTTGGGGGCGTGATCGGTTTCGCAGATTTTGCTCTCAGGCTTCTTCCGATCACCCTGCGGATGCGCATTGGCCTTGAGGTCCTGGCCGAAATCTTCAACCGTTACACCGACCATCATGTGCGGCTCGGCGAAGGGGAAGACAGTTTCTTTTTCATGACAGAGCGCTGTGGATTTTGTTGGGGACGACATTCAGACGCGCCAGCCTGCGCTCTGCTTGAAGGCCTGGTGCAAGAGTCGCTGTACTGGGTGAGTCGCGGCAAGCACTTTTCTATCGAGGGGATCAGTTGTATCGCCTGTGGCGACGCTGTAGGCGCTTTACGGGTGGACAAAACCCCGTTGATTTAATGGTAGTGTGGATAGGGAATGCGTAAAATCATCCTGCGTGACCGAAGAAAGATACCGCCTTTCAACGAGCCAGCCCGCGAGCTGAGCGTGCTGACCCACCCTCTATGGCTGCATCAGCGGGATGTCCTCGCGCGGTACACTACCGAAGAGCGCGAAGTCGAATCCATCAACGAAGTGGGCAGCGACCGCCAAGCAACCCTGGTGTACCGCGACAATCTCTACTTCGATCAGGGTTTCATTGACGAATTCATCCTCCGCGCGAAAGAGTCCGGCAAAGCCTGCCAGGTCGCCTTCAAATTGGACGATCCGGCGATTACCGGGCAGGCGCTCTATCTGCAACGCGGCATCCGCCGCCAGGGCAACTATTACGTCGCCGACCTGTGGTACTATCCTTACGGCATTGAACCGGTCGTGCGCCCCCTCGTCATGGACACCGAAGCGCGTGAAGTAGGTTTCTACCACGTGCCTACCCACATGTCCGACTTCCAGGGCGACTTGACCTACCATCTGCCGACCAAACCTTTCCTGTCCATCGAACATTGGATACACATCCTGCACGCCAATATAGATTTCGGCATCTTTGCCATCGGCGTGCAGTTTGAGAAACGTCTGGAGCGTGACCTGGGCCTGCTCCTGAAGATGCTCTGGCGCGGCATCCTGGAGCGCAAACAAGTTCTCACGTCCTCGGAGATTGTCAAATTGGGGAAGAATTGCACCATTGATCCCACTGCCATCATCCAGGGGCCGACGATTATTGGGGACAACGTAGACATCGGGCCGGGCGTAGTGGTGCGAAATTGCGTCATCGGCGATGACGTGACCATTGACCAGGGGTGTCAACTGATGCTCAGTGTCGTGGGCAACGGCACTTTTCTGCCGTTCCGCGCCGCGCTCTACCGCACCGTGTTGATGGACCGCTGTATGGTGGCGCAGAATACCTGTCTGCAAATGTGTGTGGTCGGGCGTGATTCCTTTGTGGGCGCTGGCACGACGTTCACTGACTTTTTGTTGGTGGATAAGCCGCTGCGTTCGCATTTCGGCGGTAAGCTTGAGGAAACCGGGATGACCGCGCTGGGCAGCGCCATCGGGCACAATGTACGCATCGGCTCTGGATTGATTTTCTTCCCCGCCCGGATGATCGAGTCGGATGTGATTATGTTTGCTTCTGACGATAAGCGCAGAGTCATCACCGGCAACGTGTATTACGAGGATAGCGATCACCTCAAGCTCCAGGATGGCGAGAAGATGCACCCCCGCTTATACAAACGGGATGCGTGAGGATTGTATGCATTCGTTTGCCTTTATCATCCATCCGATTGATCCGAAGCGGGATGTGGCGCGTAAATATCCGTTCTTGGGCAAAGTCCTATCCGAAGAAGCCATCCATTTCGTGTGCCGTTTTTGGCCGCCCGTGCAACTTTCTCATATCACCGGTGCGCGCTCGAAGGCTACCGGCGAGGAGCTTGAAGGCTGGTTGATCGCGGTTCCCTACACGCCGCAACGGATGCTGAGTTTGCCGCCGGAGGTGGTCTATAAGAAAATTGTCGCCGCGGGCAAACTGGCGGAAAGCCTGGGCGCGCAGATTCTGGGATTGGGTGCGTACACCTCGGTGGTGGGGGATGGCGGCGCTACGATTGCACAGCGGTTGGACATTGCGGTGACCTCAGGCGACAGTTACACTGCCGCCGTGGCGGTTCAGGCAACGCGTGAGGCGGCGCGGATGATGGACATTGATCTGGCGCAAACGACGTTGGCGGTGGTGGGGGGAGCCGGCGCGATCGGTGCGGCTGTGGCGCAGCTCCTGGCGCCGAATGTGCAGCGTATGCTTTTGATCGGGCGGCAGACTGATGCGCTGACCGCCGTTGCAGAAAAAGCGCGCCGCGCCGGTTGCGGCGATGTCGTCATTTCCACCACCGTGACAGACATTGTGATGGCCCAGGTAGTGGTCACGGTGACCAGTTCCGGGGGAAATCTTATTCAGCCGGAGATGTTGCGGCGGGGCGCGGTGGTCTGCGATGTTTCCCGCCCGCGTGACGTCTCGCAGCACGTGATCCACGCGCGCGACGACGTTTTGGTGATTGACGGCGGTTTGGTGCGCGTTCCAGGAGAGGTGAACTTTGGCTTCGACTATGGACTTCCGCCCGATCTTACCTATGGATGCCTGGCGGAAACGATGACCCTGGCTTTCGATGGACGATTCGAGGATTACTCCATTGGCAAGAACCTTTCGATTGAACAGGTGCAAGAGATCGAGGCTTTGGCGACGAAACATGGGTTTGAGTTGGCGGCGTTGCGCAGCTTTGAACATAAACTGGAAGAAACTCTCATTCAAAAAGTGAAGGCAAAGGCCCAAATCGGTTAACTACGCGGTCGGTGACCGTTGGCAGGAGGTAGAAGCATGAGTGGTGGTCGTGTCCTGGTAGTAGAGGATGATATTGATATCTACAGTATGTTGCAACTCTATTTCAAGTCGCAGGGATATGAGGTCTACGTCGCCCCTCGCGGGGGTGTGGCCCTGGAAATGACGCGACAAAATATGCCCAACGTCATTGTGTTGGACATCAATTTGCCCGACATTGACGGGTACGAAGTATGTCGCCAGTTGCGGACCAATCTGCGTACCAGCCACATTCCCATTATCTTCTTGACGCAGCGGGACGAGCGCAACGACAAAATCCAGGGACTTGAATTAGGCGCCGATGATTACATCACCAAACCCTTCGACCTGGAAGAGCTGCGTCTGCGCGTGCGCAACACGATCAAGAGCGCCGAAGTCGCCAGCTTGACCAGTCCCAGCACGGGTTTGGCGAGCGGGCGGCTGATCGAGCAGCAGTTGCGCGAGCTGATGCGCCGGCAGGATTGGGGTATCTTGTACATCGGCATCAATGGACTGGACGCTTTCAACGAGGTCTACGGCTTTGTTGCCGGGGAAGAGGTCTTGCGCTTCACGGGGATGCTGCTCAATGACGCCATTGACGAGATGGGCACAGCGGATGATTTCATCGGGCACATCGGCGGTGACAATTTCATCATCATCACGCGCAAAGAACTCGTGGCCTCGCTGCGCTCAGAGATTATCAGCCGCTTCAAAGAAAATGTCGGCACGCACTATGACTTTATGACCCGGATGCAAGGATATTTGATCGTCAAGGACGAGGATGACAAGGAAGTGCATAAACCACTGATGACGCTGCAAATCGGCGGGCTTACGGCGGATGATGGGCCATTTACCGACATCCGGGAGATCACCGAGGCGGCGGCAGAGGTACGCCGCCAGGCGCGCCGGCAGGAATAGGGGAAGCTGGATACTGTGAAGGTGGAGGCGTAGCCTTTGGGAAGACTGCAGGCGCTCAGCGAACGGTTAACGACCGCCTCAAGTGTTGAAGCTGTATGGCGCATCGCACTTGAAGAAGCCGCTCTATGGTTTGGAGCGGACGCTGGCGCTTGGGTTTGGGATGCCCCCACGACCACCGTGATTCCTCTGGATCGAAGCGAGGCTGTGGATAGCGCGGTATGGCGGGCGGCGCTCGCGCTATGTCAAACTTCCACCGCCGCACAGTGTTGGACGACGACACAGCCGGGATTGCCGCACGTGCTTGGTGCCCCCGTTGCGGTTGACGCCGCGTGGCGCGGCTGGCTGTTGTTGGGTCGTTGCCAGACGCCATTTACGACGGAGGATGTCGAACTCCTCGGCAGCCTCGTTGCGGTAGTGCAAATGGCTTCCACGGTCTGGACGCGCTACGAAAACATTGATCTGGTTCGGTCGCGTCAGGTGCAGGAGTTGGAAACCCTGCAACACATGGGCCGTTTGATCGGCGAAAGCTTGAACCTGGAGACGACGTTGAATGTCATCCTGGACGGCGTGACCGCGCTCATCCCCTACGACGCCGGAGAAATCACGCTGTTTGACGCCGAGCAGAATGTGCTGGTCAACGGCGTGTACCGTTTCAATGCCGTCGCCACTCAGGGCGTTGATCTGAAGGGCGTAACCTATCAACTTGATGAGGGCTTGAGCGGTTGGTTAGCGCGCACCCGTCAGCCGTTGTTGATTGACGATGTGTTGGCCTTTGAGGCTGTGCAGCCAAAAAATGCCACCCTCAAGCTGTGGTCACGTTCCTTTTTGGGCATCCCCTTGATCGCGCACGGCGAATTGGTAGGAACGCTCGAAATTGCGGCGGCGGCTCCTGGACAATTCACCGAGCATCACAAAGAACTGGCTACGCTCTTGGGCGGACAGGCCGCGGTGGCGATTGAGAATGCGCGACTTTTCGAGGCGGCGCAGAAACGGGTGCATACCCTGGAAAGTCTCCGCGAGATTGTTAACGCAGTAGGGCACGCCGGGAGCGCGGAAAATGTTGTCCGCGAAGTGGCGTCGCGCGTGGCGGAGATGACGCGCGTCAACATCGCCGGTCTGCTGTTCTACGACGCCGAAGCCGCAGCCCTGGTCGCCAGCACGCCCTTTATTGGTATGCCCGAGGAATGGGCGCGCAATTGTATTGTGCCGCTTCCCGACCCGCGTTCGTTGTTGCAGCGTCAAAAGCAATTCTATTGGATGCTTGAGGATGCGCAGAGCGACGCGCGGGTGGAGGCTATGGGCCTGCTGCCGTTGGCTGTGGCCCTGGACATCCATCAGGTGCTAGGTGTGCCCCTTGAAACTGCCGGTGAATTGGTTGGCCTCATCCTGGTGGCGAATCCCAGGGAACGGCGCACTTTCACCGAAGAGGATGCGCGTATGCTGGCGATGTTAGCGTCCCAGATCGCTGGAACCGTGCGCATCTCGCAGTTGATCGAACGCACGGAACGCCGGACGCAGCACTTGCGCTCATTGGTATCCGTCGCCTCGACTATCGGCGCGTCGCTGAACCTGGATACCGTGCTCAATGAGATTGTGCGGATGGCCTTTGGGGTTTTCAACTGCCAACGGGCTGCGATTTTCGTGGTGGACGCTGTGACCGGCCTGTTGAACCTGGCGGCGGCAGAAGGCGTGTCCGAGCGCTACCGGGCGCTCTCACAAGGCATTCCGGTGGTCAAGGACGGGCGCACCCACGCCGTGGCGACTAACACCATGGTGGTGTCGGTGGATGTATTGCAGGAGCCGGAGTCTGCCAGAGTCGCGCAACTTGCCAGAGAAGAGGGCTTCCGCGCTTTTGTGGATTGTCCTCTGCATCGCGGGGACAAGCCGGTGGGGATGCTGTCGGTGCAATTCACCGCGCCGCATCTGTTCACGGACGATGAGTTGAGCGTGCTGCACGTTCTGGCCGAGCAGGCATCCATTGCGATTGAAAATGCGCGGTTATACACCCAGACCGACGCTGAACTTCGGCGGCGTCTTGAGGCGTTGGAAGCTCTGCAGCGGGTCACGCGCGACATTACGGCCACGCTTGACCTGGATCACATTCTCAATGGCGTTCTGGAAGAAGCCGTCCACTTCAGCGCAGCCGATGCGGGCTTCATCGCCGTCTTTAACGCGGCGGATTTCGAACTGCGTGTATCCCTGGGGTACGACGAAGCTGCCCTGGAAGCTATCCATCATTTCACCAACCGTGCGGAGCCGGATTCGCCATTGGCGCGGTTCATGGCCCGGCAAGACACGATCCACATCCCTGATGTGACGCAATTACCGGATGCGGCGGTTTTTCCGCCCGGCGCGCGAACCGTGTTGGTGGAACCCGTCTTTTACGAAGGACAACCGGCGGCAGCGATTTTATTGCAAAGCAATCAACCGGCGGCCTTCCCGCCGGTGGTATTGGAGTTCATTGCCGGGCTGGCGGTGCAGACCTCCATCGCCGTGGGGAACACCCGGCGTTATTTGGAACAACTTGAGCGCGGCGAGTTGATGCACAAGCGCGCCGAACAAATGGCGCTCTTGTTGGAAGTCTCGCGCACGATGCGTTCTGATCGCCCTCTGGATCAAACGTTGCTCGACATCGCTTATGCAGTCCAAGAGGGAACCGGGTTCAACATCGTTTTGATCAGCGTGATTGAGGGCCTCTCCCTGCGCCGCGTGGCCGGCGCGGGGATCCCTCTGGCGCGGTTGGAACAGATGAAGACCGTGCGCCATTCCTGGCCACGCATCCGCGCCTTGTTCCAGGACAGATTCCGGCTGGGGCGTTGTTACTATATTCCCGCCGAATACTACGACGAGTTGCTTGGCGACATTGACGTCTTCATCCCGTCTGCCACTATCCTCGAACGACAGCCCGGTCAGTGGCATCCCAAAGACACCTTTATCATTCCATTGCGCGGCAGCCACGGCGATGTGGTGGGCATTATGTCGGTTGATGATCCATTGGATGGGCGCGCCCCGACGGCGTTGACCGCGGAAGTCATAGAGATTTTTGCCGCCCAGGTCGCGTTGGCGATTGAGAACAACCGGTTGATTGAAGACTTACAGCGCCAGGTTAACACCTTGCGCCTGTTCAACGAGCTAAGCCGTTCGATCACCACCAAGCTGGATTTACCTCTGGTCTTGAATACCGTGGCGCAATCGGTGACAAACCTGTTGCAGTATGATTATGCGACGATTTTCCTGCAAGAGCAGAGCGGACACGGTTTTATTCCGATGGCGACATCGGGTTACTCGCTTGATCTGTTGGCGGGTCGCGCATTGGCGCACCGGGAAGCGAGCGTCGGAACCGTGGTCAAAACGGGGATGCCCCTGGTCATTGAGGACGCCGCGGCTGACCTGCATCACCAGGCCGGGCCGGTTGCCATCGGCTCGTCGCTCATGGTGCCGTTGATGGTGGAAGGGCGCTCTGTGGGCGTTCTCGCGGCGGATCGCAAGAACAAGGGAGACTTCACGCCCACCGACGTGGCGACGCTGACCGCTCTGGCAGATCAGGTCGCGGTGGCCGTCGAAAATGCGCGGCTCTTTGCGGAGGTCAAACGCTTCAACGAAGAGCTGGAAGTGCGTGTCGCAGAGCGCACGCGCGAACTGGCTGAAGCCCTGGAAGACTTGCGCGTCCAGCGCGATCGTTCCGGCGTCCTCTACCAGATTGCGTCCGAATTGGCCGCCAGCCTGGACATAGACCGGGTGCTCAGCCAGGCGCTGTTGCTGTTGCAGAAGGCGGTCAAAGCTTCACGGAGCGCCGTGATTCTGCTCGACAACAACACCGGACGGCTCGTCTACCGCGCGGCCATCGGTCACACGGAACCAATTCCGCCCGGTGGGAGATTAGCGCCCTTTGGCCGGAATGAAGGGGTTGTGGGATGGGTGCTGGCGGAAAGAACTGCGCTGCTCGTCCCCAACGCGCTGGAAGATGAACGTTGCGCTGCACTGTATGACCGCGGTGTGCGTTCCGTCTTAGCCGTGCCCATTTTGGGAAGCGCCGGGGAATCATTGGGCGTCATCCTGTTGCAGTCGCCGCTGGAAAATGTCTTCGGTGAGCCTGAGTTGCGTCTGGTTGAAGCGGCTGCCATCCAGTTGGGCAACGCCTTGAACAACGCCGAACTCTATCGCCTGATTCGTGAACAGGCCGAGCGGGTTGGCGGTATGCTGCGCGGGCAGCAAATCGAGGCCGCGAAGAACCAGGCGATTTTGGAGGGCATTGCTGACGGTGTGATGGTCGGCGATGCCAACGGTCGCGTCATCCTCTTTAATGCGGCTGCCGAGCGCATCTTGTCCATCAGTCGTGAGCAGGCGTTGGGACGTTTCCAGGATGACATTCTGGGCCTTTATGGCAGTGCAGCGCACGACTGGCTGGCGCAGATCGAAAAGTGGCGTGAGGCTCCCAAGGCGCACGCTGCCGATGAATTTTTGGCGCACCGCATGGAAGTGGGCCGGCGCTTTGTCAGCGTACACCTGTCGCCGGTCATGTCGCCGTCCCAGGAATTCCTGGGGGTTGTCTCTGTCTTCCGCGATATCACGCCGGAAGTGGAGGCCGACCGCGCCAAGAGCGATTTTGTTTCTACCGTCTCGCATGAATTGCGCACGCCGATGACGTCAATTGTCGGATACGTTGACCTGATCCTGATGGGCGCTACCGGGCCATTGTCGGACATCCAGCGCGATTTCTTGAAGAAGGTTAAGTCAAACTCGGAACGTCTGACCAGTCTGGTCAACGATTTGCTCGACATATCGCGCATTGAAACTGGCCGGGTGGTATTGCAACTCGCGCCGGTGGCGATAGAAGAAGTTATTAAGCAAGTCGCGGATTTGTTGCATCCCAAAATCGTGGAAAAGGAACAGCGTTTGTTGACCGTATTGCCGCCCCTGTTGCCCAAAGTCTACGGCGACCATGATCGTCTGGTGCAGATTGTGACGAATATGATGGGCAATGCGTATAAATACACGCCGGTTGGCGGTGAGATTGGCGTGTATGTCTACGTGCGGGACGCCATGTTGTACGTCGCGGTTGCCGATACCGGCATCGGCATCGCGCCCGAAAATCAGAAGAAAATCTTTGAACGTTTCTACCGTGTGGAAGATGATCCCGCTGTGTATGAAGTCTCTGGAACGGGCCTGGGATTGGCGATCTCGCTGTCCCTCATCCAAATGCACGGGGGAACGATTTCTCTGGACAGCGCGTTGGGCAAAGGGAGCACCTTCACCTTCTCGGTGCCAATTGCTGAAGGCGAGCCGACTGCGGATGTCGGGACGCTCCCGCCGCGCATCGCTGGCGAGCCGAAATCAACGATTCTGGTGGTCGAAGACGATCGTGAAAGCGCCGATTTGTTGAAGATTATGCTGCATCAGGATGATGTAGAGTTTTTGACCGCTGTTTCCGGTGAGGAAGCCCTGCGTCTGGCGCGCGAAAAGCATCCTGATGTGATCTCGCTGGACATCCGTCTGCCGGATTTGGATGGATTTGAAGTGTTGCAGTTGCTCAAACGTGACGTCGAAACGGCTGATATTCCGGTGGTCATTGTTTCCGTGACGTCCGACCGGGCGCGGGGATTGCGCTTGGGGGCGACGGAGCACCTGGTTAAGCCGTTAAATGAGAAACGGTTGCGCGAAGTGATCCTGCCTCTACTCGACAAAAAAGAGACGGTTGTCGTCGCCAGCAATGATCGGGGGCTGCTTGATCCGTTGCGCGCAGCCTTACAATTGCATAGCATCAACGTGCGCACGGCCCGCAACGGCGAGCGCGCGCTGAATGTCGCGCATACCGCGCATCCCAAAGTCCTTGTGTTAGATCAACCCTTGCCTGATATGAATGGCTATCAAATTTTAGAAAGGCTCAAGCAAGACGCCCAGACAGTGGAAACTGCCGTGATTTTGCTAACCGAGGACGCGCTGCTGGTTGAACAAGGTTGGGGGGCCATCGAGACGTTTGAGTCGGTACGTTTTGTGTCCAAGCCATTCTCCGTGGAGGAACTTGTTGCCAGTGTTGATAGTCTTATCCATGGGAATGGCGCATTAAAGGAGTCATAAGAATGGTCAGAATATTGGTGGCTGAAGATGAACGTGACATTCGTGAACTGATCGCATTTACCCTGCGGTTTGCCGGCTTTGAAGTGGAACTGGTAGCCAATGGCGCGGAAGCTGTGGAGAAAGCGCAACAAATCATCCCGGATCTGATCCTGATGGATGTACGAATGCCACGCATGACAGGGTATCAGGCGTGTGAAGCATTGAAAGAAAAACCGCTCACACAAAACATTCCCGTGATTTTCCTCTCGGCAAAGGGGCAGGAGAGCGAGATTCAAGAAGGGTTGGAAGTTGGAGCAATGGAATACATCCTTAAACCTTTTGCGCCTGATGAGTTAACCTCGCAGGTCAACAGGATTTTGAAAGAAGTCGGTAAAGCTTGATCAAGCGGAGTTCGGCCTATGAGCGCGATTATCCTTGAAAGCAGTCTCGTCCATTACGAGGCTCTGGGGCGTGGTAAACCATTACTTTTTCTCCACGATTGGTTGGGATCGTGGCGCTACTGGGTGCCTACGATGGTGGACATGTCGTCGTCCTTCCGGGCGTATGCACTGGATTTTTGGGGTTTTGGCGATTCCGATAAGGTAGCGGCGCGGTATAGCATCCCCGGCTATGTGGGGCAAGTTGAGCTTTTCATGGATCAGATGGGCATCGGCAGCGTTCCCATCATCGGCCATGGCTTGGGCGGAATTGTGGGCGCCAATTTTGCGCTCACGCACCCGGAGCGCGTCGAACAGTTGATGACGGTCTGCACACCCCTCAGCGGCGGCGACATCGCCCGTTCGTTGAGCGGTTACAGCGGCGGCGAAAATCCGGCGAAAGTCATTCTCGGACGCCGCCTGAAATCGTATGAGGAAGTGGATATCGAGGCCGCCAAGACCGACGCCAATGCTGTCGTGCAGAGTGTGCGGTACGCGATGGGCCATAATCTCCTGAGTGTCTTGGAAGACCTGGACATGCCGGTGCTGTTGGTCTGTGGGCGCGAGGACCCGATCATCCAGCCGCCGGAAGATGCTGTGTTGGAAGGCTTGGATTATAACGTTTATCCGTTTATTTTTGAGACCGCTCAACACTATCCTATGTTGGAGGAAACCAGCAAATTTGACCGGCTCTTACGCGACTTCCTGGTCCACAAGGACAACTGGGATGAAATTGAAGTAAAGGACGAGTGGAAGAGGCGGATGCGGTAACGGCATTGAAACCAGGCGAGGCACAGAACCCTTGAACAAGAATGTCGTGAGTCAAGACCCGTGGGTGATCGGATGGCTGATGCGTGCTTTGGTGCTATTAGCTGTCCTGGCGGCCTTCGGTGTGCCTTTAGGTCTGATCCCCATCGTTGCGGTGGCGACCGATCCCGAGAGTCCTGTTGCGCAAGAGGATGGGCGGGTGGTCATACCCTTGAACACGCCTGTGCCTACCCCGACCGTGGCGCCGCTCACGCCCGTCCCGCACATCCCGCGCATCGGCATCATTGCCGGCCATAGCGGCAACGACAGCGGCGCGCTCTGTCCCGATGGCTTGCAAGAAGCAGACATCAACCTCGATGTGGCGCGGCGCGTTGTGGCGCTGCTCATGCAATATGGCTGGACGGTTGATCTTCTCGATGAATTTGACGTGCGCCTGAATAGCTATCGCGCGGACGCACTGCTTTCTATCCACTCTGATTCCTGCGGTTTCCCCGGCAAATCGGGCTTCAAAATCACCCGCGCCGAATCTGGCCTGCTCATCCCCTCCGCCGATGCGTTAGTCAATTGCGTGATACAGCATTACGGCGAGCGTACCGGTCTGGCGTTCGACGCCGATACCATCACCTACGACATGACACGCTATCATGCCTACTACGAAATTGACAAGAACACCCCGGCGGCCATCATTGAAATCGGCTTTATGTTAGACGATCGTGAAATCCTGACGCAGCGTCCCGACGTAGTAGCGCAAGGCATTGCGGATGGTTTGCGCTGCTTCATCGAAAGCCAATCCCCCTGACAATTATTTCGCTGTGCACTTTGCACGCATTTGCGCTTTGCGCTGAGCGGTGTAAAATCCTTGTAGATCAGCGTGTTATTCTGCGTATCAACTTTCATTGATTTCACCATAACTAAAAGGAGGCACACAATGGCATATCAGAAGCTCATCATCGTGGGAAACCTGGGCCGCGACCCGGAGATGCGTTACATGCCGGACGGGACGCCGGTGACGACGATGAACATAGCAACGAACCGTAAATGGAACAATCCCGATGGTTCAAAGGGCGAAGAAACCACCTGGTTCCGCGTGACGGCCTGGCGCAAGACCGCCGAGATTGCCGCGCAATACCTGACCAAAGGACAGCAAGTGATGGTCGAGGGCCGCTTGACGCCAGACAGAGCAACCGGCGGTCCGAAAATTTGGACCCGGCAAGATGGCAGCGCGGGGGCAAGTTATGAAGTCGTTGCTGATCGCCTTGTGCTCCTCGGCAGCCGCGGCGGTGGTGAGGTTGGCGGCGCTCCTGGCGCAGCGGAAGCGCCTGAAGCTTACGGGGAAGAAGAAATCCCCTTCTAAAGGTCGGGAGTCATGGATGAATGACAGAGGGGCTTATGCGCCCCTCTGTTCTTTGTAGTTTTTCCGGTGTATAGGGTGGTATAATGGAGGCCATCATGGCGACAAAACCTAAATCCATCAATGTAGAAATGCCCGCCGGTCTCGAGCCGGTTTACGCTAACTTCGCCCTCATCTCCCATTCCCCTTCCGAGATCATCCTGGACCTGGCGCAGATGCTGCCGAATCAGCCGCAAGTGCGCGTGAAAGCGCGCGTGGTGATGACGCCGCTGAATGCGAAACTGGTGCTGCGGGCTTTGCAGGAAAACCTCGCCAAATACGAAGCGGCTTTCGGCGAGATTGTCGTGCCCGGTCAGGGGGATGACCTGGCGCGCGCATTTTTCGGGGGCGTTCATCCGCCCGATGTGGAGGGCTAAAATGACAGATGCGCTACAAGTTTGGTTGGACCAACTGGCGGCAGCGGCGCAGACTGACCTGGAAGCGCGCAATCAGGCCCGCGACGAGGCGCTGCAAAAGAGCCGCGAACTGATCCGCTTGTGCTCTAGCGCCATCCGGTCGGGGCACCGCGAGCTTTGGGATGAAGCCAACACGCTGTTAACTGAGGCGGAAACGGTGGGACGGGAGATGCAGGCGTTATTGGCGCCCTACCCGGATTTGTTCTACGCCGGTTACACCCAGGATGCGTTGAAAGAACTGGTTGAGGCGCGCGTCACGCTGGCGTTGATCTCCAACGGCGCGCTGCCGCCATTGGAGAACCTGAGCGTGCCCTACGACACCTACCTCAACGGCGCGTGTGAGGCCGCCAGCGAGTTGCGCCGCCGCTGCCTGGACGTGATGCGCCAGGGCGCGATGGACGAGGCCGAGCGGCTACTGGCGGCGATGGACGCCGTCTACGAGGTGTTGATGTCGTTCAGCTATCCCGATGCCATTACCGGCGGCCTGCGCCACCGCGTTGACCAACTGCGGGGCGTCCTGGAGCGCACGCGCGGCGATCTCACCAACAGTGTGCAGATGCAGCGCCTGTTACAGGCTCTCGAAGACGCCGAAACCTGCGCGTAAGGTTTGACAGGCATTGAAAATCGGTTATAAGAGCAGTGATGTCTGATATGCAATTCGTCATTCGTAATTCGTCATTTGTAATTCGTAAGGAGTGTCCGTGAATTTGAGACAGCAGGCTGATGATCTTTTGATTCCTCCATATGGAGGGAAACTTGTTGACCTCGTTGTGACCGGCGCAGAACGCGAGGCCATTCTCGCTGAGGCCAACCGTTATCCTTCCCTGCAAATCACCGACCGCAACCTCTGCGACCTTGAGCTGCTGGCGGTGGGCGGTTTCTCACCGCTGGATCGCTTTATGTCCAAGGCGGATTACCAACGGGTGTTGACCGAAATGCGCCTGGCGGATGGGACGCTGTTCTCCATCCCCATCACCTTGACGATCAGCAAAGAAGACCTGCCCACCCGCGAGGAATGGATCACATTGCGCGACGCGCGTAACTACATCGTCGCCGTCATGCGCATCGAGGAAGTCTTCCGCTGGGATCCGCTGCGCGAGGCGCGGTTGGTCTACGGCACGACCGATCACCGGCATCCGCTGGTCTCCGAGATGCAGCAATGGCGCGATCTGTGCATCTCCGGTGAACTGAAAGTGCTCAATCTGCCGGTCTATTACGACTTCGTCGAAATCCGCCGCACACCGGCGCAGGTGCGCGCTGCTTTGGCGGCGATGGGCAACCGGAACGTGATCGCCTTCCAGACGCGCAACCCGATGCACCGCATCCACGAAGAGCTGACCAAGCGCGCCGCCGCGCAGATTGACGGCAGCCTGCTCATCCATCCCGTCGTGGGGATGACCAAACCTGGCGACGTAGACCACTACACGCGCGTGCGGGTTTACAAGGCGTTGGTGGACAACTACTACGACAAAAACAACACCCTCTTGAGTCTGTTGCCGTTGGCGATGCGCATGGCCGGGCCGCGCGAGGCGTTGTGGCACGCGCTCATCCGCCGCAACTACGGCGCGACGCACTTCGTCGTTGGGCGCGACCATGCCGGCCCGGGCAACGATAGTTCCGGCAAGCCGTTCTACGGTCCCTACGAAGCGCAGGAGATGATGGCGCAATACGAAGATGAGTTAGGCGTCAAGGCGGTGCAATTCCAGGAATTGGTTTACCTGGTAGACGAGGACCGCTACGAGGAAGTGTCCAAGGTCCCACCAAGCGCGAAAACGGCGAATATCTCCGGCACGCAGGTGCGCGACGACTACCTGGCGAAGGGCAAACTGCTGCCGAGTTGGTTCACCCGCCCGGAGACCGCGCACATCCTGATGGAAACGAATCCGCCCCGCCACAAGCAAGGCGTGTGCATCTGGTTCACGGGGCTGAGCGGCGCGGGGAAGTCCACCATCGCCCAGGCCCTCGTGCCAATGCTGCTTGAGCGTGGGCGTCAGGCGACGATGTTGGACGGCGACGTGGTGCGCACGCACCTTTCCAAAGGCCTGGGCTTTAGCAAAGAGGACCGTGACACCAACATCTTGCGCATTGGCTTTGTGGCCGGCGAGATCGCGCGGCACAACGGCACCGTGATCTGCGCCGCCATCAGCCCCTACCGCGCCACCCGCAACGAGGCGCGCAAGATGGTGGGCGAGGAGCACTTTGTGGAAGTCTTTGTGGATACGCCCATCGAAGTGTGCGAAGAGCGCGATGTGAAGGGCATGTACGCCCGCGCGCGGCGCGGTGAGATCAAAGGTTTCACCGGCATTGATGATCCTTACGAAGCGCCGCTCAACCCGGAGATCATTGTGAAGACCGTGGAATTGACGCCGGAAGCAAGTGCGCGCAAGATCGTTGCTTATCTGGAAGAACGCGGATTTTTGACTTCACGGTAAGGCGTTCGTATGTACGTCGAAGAACTCAAACAGCACCTTAAAAAGCGTACAGGATGCGCTGACCGCGACATTCAGATCGTCTACGCACCGCTGCGTATCTCACCGCTGGGCGCGCACGTGGATCACCAGGATGGTCTGGTCACAGGGATGACGCTGGATCGGGTCATTTGGTTGGCTTTCACGCCGCGTAATGACCGGCGCGTGTGCATCGAAAGCTTGAACTTTCCCAACCGGGTTGAATTCGCGCTGGACGACATCCCGCCGAAATCGTTGCAAGGATGGGGCAACTACGCGCGCGGCGCGGCGCTGGCCTTACAACAGCAGCACGTTTTGCAGACCGGCATTGACGCGGTGGTGGGCGGAGAAATGCCCATTGGCGGTTTGAGTTCCTCGGCGGCGGTCGGCGTGGCGTACCTGCTGGCCTTGGAGACGGCGAACGGCCTGTCTGTGTCCACTGAAGAAAATATCCAGCTTGACCGCTATATCGAGAACGTGTATCTGGGTTTGAAGAACGGTATCATGGATCAGTCCATGATCCTGATGAGCGAGCGCGACACACTGACCTACCTGGACTGCCAGTCCGTGACGTTCGAGAAAATTCCGATCCCGCCCGCAAAGAATGGCTTCGACATCCTGGTGGTCTACTCCGGCGTGGAGAAATCGCTGGGCGGCACGGATTATAACAATCGTGTAGCCGAATGTCAGGAAGCGGCGCGACTGCTGCTCACCTGGGCAGGCCAGACGCCGCCGGAGCAACCGCGTTTGCGGATGGTGCCGGAGGCGATCTATGCCGAATTTGGGCAGCGACTTCCTGACCCATTGGATCGGCGGGCGCGGCACTTTTTCACCGAGGTACAGCGCGTGCATGAGGGCGTTGCGGCCTGGCGTGTTGGCGATGTGGAGCGCATCGGCCAGTTGATGCGCGAATCGGGCGCCAGCTCGGTCTACAACTACGAATCGGGTTGCCCGCAGTTGGTGACGCTGTACAATATCCTCTGCGAAGCACCGGGCGTCTACGGTGCGCGTTTCAGTGGCGCGGGATTTCGGGGGAGCTGTATCGGCCTGAGCGATCCGGCGTACCGCGAAGAGATTCAGGCGTTCATTGGTGCGCGGTATCCGGCGGCTCATCCTAACGCGGGAGCGTATTACAGTGTGTATTTCTGCAAGTCAGATGGGCCGGCGCGGGTGTTGAACGGGAGCGGTTAGCGGTCGGCTATCAGCAATGGGCGGGTAGGTTCGTATTGGAAAGAATACAGAGGAATTTTTGCATGTCATCGACCTGGATTGATGGCGCATTGTACCCTGATCGAGAACCACCCATGAGGTTGGATACCCGCGCCGAGCGCGTCGATTTTATTGCGCGGTTGTGCGCCGCCTGGGACTTTGGGCGACTGCCCGACGCAGCTGTAGTGGTCGAAATCCGCAAGGAGACGTGGCGCGATGTGGTAGAAGTGTGCCGTTTGTTGACCTCGCCGACCTACCACCTCTTGCGTCGCTGGCATGGGCTGCCGGTGTTGCCCTATCTGGGCAGCAGTTGGCATATATTCGGGATGATCCGAACCTGGCGTTTGTGTGAGGCGTCGAGGGATGGGTGCTGGTATGTGTGTGGGAGATAAATAGTCTGGTGATAAGGGGAAATAGTAATCGTAAAGAAATGAACCGACGATGTGGATGCGGGATAAATTGTAACGTTCGTGCTTTTTGTGATGATTCTGTGGGATAGCCGGAAAAATAATGAGGAAATGTGTAATATGATAAACGAGGAGCTTCGGCGGGTTATTGATGGTGGTTACTGTGTCGGATGCGGCGCTTGTGCCACTGTACCTAATTCTCCAATGGTTATGACAATGAATCAATATGGGCAATTTGTTGCCGTCGATCGTGATCGTGTTGATTTCTTCAATGTAACATCCCCCGTAAACCTTGATATTGTTTGTCCTTTTTCCAATAAAGCGCCTGACGAAAATACAATAGCCCAAGCATTGTTTGGTAGTACGATGTCCTATAATGAATACATTGGATATTATAGGGATATTTATGCCGGATATGTAATAGAGGACGATTATCGAAAAAACGGTAGTTCTG
>DAOLUH010000031.1:0-70709 GCA_035420085.1 Anaerolineae bacterium | reverse complement strand
GTTCGTTCAGGTCTTTGAGCAGGTGATTGCCCAGATCGTAGAGCGCGGCATCGGGCGGGAGCGTCGCCGCGCGCGCCAGTTCGCAGGTAAGCAGAATTTGCCCGCCCCAGCCCGAAGACAGCAGTCGCGCCGTGCGGCTCACCTCCAGCCCAAAGTAATCGCCCTCACGCTGCCGGGCCTCGCCGGTGTGCAACGCGATGCGCGCCCGCAGCTCGCCGATCTCGCCCCAATCCTGCTGTGCCAACAGCCATTGGATTTCGATGGCGCAGGCCAGCGGCTCGCCGCCTTCGAAGACCGCGAAATAGCCGTCGCCCGTATTCTTGACGACCTTCCCGCCGCGCCGCACAATGGCTGCCTCGACGAGATCGTTGTGGCGCGCCAACGCCTCCTGCATCGCGCGCGGAAACCGCGACCATTTTTCGGTCGAGCCTTCGATATCGGTAAACAGGAAAACGGGCAAGGCGAATTATCCTTTCGTCAGGGTTGTTTCTTCTATCCAAAATTATACCTGAATTCGGCGTTTTGTCATTTTGGAAGTAATAACAGACCTCCGAGGTTTCAGGCGAACCGTAGGTTCGCACGACTTCGGAGGTCTGGGGTTAGCGACGCAGAGAGCGCCGAGAAAAACCTGAAATCTCTTGTCTCTTATGGCCGCTGGGCGAGAACGACTGGTAAGAATATATTCCACCGGAGAGGATCGATCTCCGGCACGTCGACATCAACGACCACGCCGCCGAGCAACTGCTCCTGCGCGTAGGCTTCCACGGCCACACGCGGCTGGCTGCCCTGCGCGGAGACCATGCCGGGGATGATCGTCAGTGTGACCGATACCTGCTGGCCGGGTTGGAGCGTGATCGCTGAAGCACTCAGCCGCACCACCCAATCGGCCGGCACGTCAATCGTACGCACGCTCAACGAAATGACCGCCGTCGTCGTCAGTGGGTTGCCGACCGGGAAGGTCGTGACGCTTTCCTCGATGTGCGCCAGGCGGTTCTGCTCGTCGCCGATAGTTTGTGAAGTAGAGCGCGCGCGTGCAGATGTGACGCCCGCGATCGGGATCGGTGGGTAGAGGATGTCCATCCCCAGCTCGCGGTACGCAGCCGCGACATCGGCCCAGGCTTGCATCACGCTGCCGGTAACCTCATTCGGGTCGAGCGCCAAACGCCGTTGTAGGGCTTTCTGAATGCCTTCATCCGTCAGCCCGACCAGGTGCGCCGCAGCGATCTCGGTCGCGTTAAAGCCCTCTGTCTGCAGCCGGTTCTGGTAAGCCAGGTACTGATCTGGCGTGATGTACAGGTCCGTGAAGCCTTCCGCCCTGGCTTCGGCGTTCAACGCGTCCAGCTTGTCGGCTGCATTGACCAGGGCCGCGCCGGTTTGATTCAGATAATGGACAAACGCATCGGCTTGCATGCTGCTCCAATACAGATCGTCGGCTTCGGTCGCTCCGGCGTAGCGGTCGTAGGCCACGACCGTCGCCATCAGTTTCACTTCGAGATCCAAAAGAGAGGCGATTGCATCATTTATCGCCTGGGCGCGCGCTACGGGCATATTGGGGCCGGGTTGGAGGGGCGTGAATTGGATTGGGTCGGCGGTGGCGATAGACCTGTAATCCTGGCTGGGCGGATCGTTAGCCAAACTGCCGAAACCGCCGCCGGGTAACTGCAAGCGGGGGCCATTCCACCCGCCGGAATCTTCGCTTCCGGCCAGGGCGGCATTGATTGCGCCACCTCCCTCGAAAATCAAATCCATGAGATTGCCCACCATCTGGTCCAGGATGAACCCGCCTGGGATTGCCTCCGGCGCGGTGAGCACATTCAAGGCGAGTTGCCCATCGCCTATCAGAGATGTAGCGCGTTTGGCCGTTCGCGCCAGGTCTCGCGTCTTGGGTCTCACCATAGGCGCAGATTTAGTGGTATCGTTCGTTTGGCGTTTGCCGTTTTTACCCGGTACATTCGGGCTGAGTACAAGTCCGTTGCCGCCAAGTTCTGTCGAGTCGAAATCGTACCAGTAGCTAAACTCGAAGCAGTAGTGGCCGGAGATAGGCGGCACCCAGGCGACGTCGAACGTCCCGGCTGTGCTGGCCGGCACCACCCAATCGTTCACTGTGCTGATCGGTCCGAATACCTGGCCGATGCCAAATTGCGCATACCCCACCGTGCCGTTGACGTGGATCGGTACGGTGTAAGGATTGGTCAAATTTAGCCGAATGGTGGCCGTCACCCCCTGGACGAGGGGTTGCGGAAAGATCTCGATGTTGCTGTTCATGTAAGGCGCTTCCTGGTCTGGGAAGAGATCAGGACCTTCCTCTACGAACGTGATCTTTGTTTCCGCCGGCTGGGCAACCAGGGCGCCTAT
This sequence comes from Anaerolineae bacterium, assembly GCA_035420085.1. Classification (GTDB taxonomy): domain Bacteria; phylum Chloroflexota; class Anaerolineae; order B4-G1; family SLSP01; genus DSWT01. The sequence continues at coordinate 68,354 of DAOLUH010000031.1, read as the reverse complement.
GGCCTTCGCCGATACAGTCGCCACGCCCACCGACGCCGATGTCAGAAACACGTATGCCTTTCCCTGGGCGCCGGTTAGAACGCTGTTGTCGGACAGGGTCCCCAACGTGGTCGCCAGGTGAATGCTCTGGTTTGCCAGGGGCCGTGCGGCGCCGTCTCGCATGGTGATCTCGATATATACCTGGTTGATGCCATCTGCCGGGACAAACCAGCGCTGCGGCGTGAGTGTCAGGAAACCCAGGTCGCGCTCCGAAAGTGGGTCAGGCGGCGCGTTCAAATCCGCGACAAACGGCCGGAAGGACACCCCGGCGCTGATTTTGCTGCCGGTCCCTCCCGGGTTGGCGTTGTTATCCACGTTGGGACCACTGGCATCTCCCCACCAGTTCATTGAGGCCAGGACAATATCTTCATCCGGCACGGCATTGTACACACCGTAGTGCGTGTTGCTGACGATCTGGCTGAAGTAGATCGCCGCCCCGGCGCCTCCGAAGTTCGCGTAGAAACCGTCGTAGGCGCTTTCGCGGATGACGCCATTGGAAAAGATGACATCTGCATTGCGTGCGGAGATATTGGCGCCGTCATTTGCGCCGTCGTGGCCGCCGCCCAGTTCGACGGTGACGTATTCCAGCCTGCCGGTCGCGCGCTGTCCGGTCGGGCCCCAGAAGTTGATCCCATTCCACCATCCCGGCTGGCGCACGTTCGTCGAAGCGGTGAAGGTGATCGGCTGCGTTGCCGTGCCGATGACATTCAGTGTGCCCTCTACGTACAGCTCACTTCCTGCTGCGCCTGCTACCTCCACGCCCGGCTCGATATTCAAAGTGGCCGCAGGCATCACCTTGACCAGACCGGCCAGCTCGTAAGCCTCCGCCTGATTCGTGTTGCTCCAGGTGAACTCCCCCCCAACCGGTAGAGGCCCGGAGCCTGTATGCACCTGGTCGAGGCCGTTGCCGCTGAAGGTGTTATCTGCGCCTATGCTTGCCAGGACATCCGGCCATACCCGCAAAGCAGCCAGGGTATTGGTGGTCACGGTGTTGTGGTCGAAGGTGAGCGCAGCCCCGAACTCCGCCCATGCGCCGTAACCGGCGCCGTTCGTCAACGTGCTATGGGTGACGGTCACCTGCCCCCCTTCGAACACGCCCAGGTTGAACCGATCGCTCCAGTAAGCCTGACCGGCGTAGCGAATGCTTACGTAGTCCAAAGTCGCCTGCCCAACCCCCTCGTAACCATTGACGATGACCCCGACCCATTCTCCGGCTTCGCTGTTCAGGTATGAGCTGAAGAGGATGGGCGAGCCAGAAGTTCCTACCGCGTTCAAGCGGCCATCCACTTCGAGATAGGTCTGGGTATGGCCATACACTGCCACTCCCGGTTGGATCGTCAACGTGGCTTGTGGGGCGACAACCACCACGTCCGTCAGGCAGTAGGGGCTGTTCGCTGCCGCCCAGGTCGTGTTGGTCGCGATTGTCCCGCTCACCAAAGTGGTACAGGTATGGATCAGTGGAACTGACAGGGTCGAGTTATTCGCCGCCATCAATGGGTTTTCCAGCGAGCCGGGACGTACCTCGATGCGGTTCGGGTTATTTCCGGTGAGCACATTGTCACGCACATTCACCAGGTCTCCGGCAGCGATAGACAGTCCATAGCTGGCGTTGTTCTGCACCTGGTTGTTTTCGAAGTCAAGGGCACTGTCCGTATCGACGTACACGCCGTACCCGGCGTTGCTCGCAAACGTGCTGTGGGTGACGGTCGCCCTGCCGCCGTGCCACAGGCCCAGGCCGAATGTGATCACGTAGTCCACCTGCCCGGCATAGCGAATGGTCACGTAATCAAGGACGGCCCGGCCGATCCCATAGTACCCGTCAATTTCCACCCCAATCCACCCGCCGGGCGCATTATCTGTGCTGGAGCTGAAGAGGATCGGCGAGGTCGGTGTGCCGATTGCGTTCAAGCGGCCGTAGACCAAGATCCCGCTATCGGCACTGCCATAGACCGTCACGCCCGGCTGGATCGTCAGCGCGGCTTCAGCGGCGACAGTCACCCAACCCGTCAGGCAGTAGGGACTGCCCACCACCGTCCAGGTTGTATCGCTGGTAATTGGCCCGCTCAACGAAGTGGTACAAGCCAAGACCTGGGCGGGGCTGTCAACATCCGGCTGGGCTATGACGGGCGTGATGCTGCTCATGATCAACAGCAGAATCAAGCTAACGCATCGGAAATGGGTAAAACGGTTGCTATGCATATTCGTATCTCCTTTTTGCCAGACTACGACTTTAATACCACCGGCAGGTAAACCCAGTGGTCATAGTCAGAGTTTCTCGGAAAGCCCAAGAGGCTATTGGCTCAACAGTAGCGAGCAATGCGCCGATTGGGACACCGACCATGTCTGGAATTGGAGGGTAGTCAATGGGTGTCTCTCGGGGTGATTGCACAACACAATTATTATATAGCGCCTTTTTTTGTAAGTCAATCCACTTGGACCGGTTGTGGATGTTATGGGAGGTGGGTGTTGTGCGCGGTACCTGTTTCCCAACCTCGCGAACCGTGTATAATATCCCGTCAAGGCCAGCAAGGACGAGGGGGAGGAGGAGAGACGCGATGAAAACGTTAGTGATGAAATTTGGCGGCACGTCGGTCGGCGGCGCGCCGGCGGTGGCACAGGCCGCCGCGATTGTGCAGGAACAGGCCCAGGCCTGGGAACACCTGGTGGTGATCGTCTCGGCGATGCGCGGCGTGACCGACGCGCTCATCCAGGGGGCGCGCACGGCGGCCTCCGGCGATGGGCAGACGTATCCTGCGCTGGTCACCGATCTGCGGGTGAAACACACGCTGGCGGTCGCCGAGCTGTTGAACGACACCGACGAACGCGCGGCGCTGCTCAAGACGCTGGACGGCTACCTGGACGAGTTCGCCACGTTCTGCCGCAGCGTGCAGGTGCTCGGTGAGGTGACGCCGCGTGCGATGGATGCGATCAGTTCGCTGGGGGAGCGGATGAACGCGCGCATCGTGGCGGCGCGGATGCGGCAAATGGGACTGCGCAGCGAGGCGGTGGACGCCACCGAGTTGATCGTCACCGACCGGCGCTTCCAGCAGGCCGCGCCGCTGATGGATCTTACCCGCGCGCGCACCCAGGCGCGATTGTTGCCGTTGTTGGAGGCGGGCATTGTGCCCGTCGTCACCGGCTTTATCGGCGCGACCGAGGACGGGATCACGACCACGCTGGGGCGCGGTGGCAGCGACTACAGCGCCTCGATTCTGGGCGCGGCGCTCGACGCCGATGAGGTGTGGACGTGGACCGACGTTGATGGCGTGCTGACGACCGATCCGCGCATCGTCCCCGACGCGCGGGTGATCCCCGTGCTTTCGTACAGCGAAGTGGGCGAACTGGCCTACTTCGGCGCGAAAGTGCTGCACCCCAAGACGATCAGCCCCGTGGTCGAACGCGGCATCCCGCTGTGGGTCAAGAACACGTTCAACCCCACCTGCCCCGGCACGCGCATCGTGCGCGAACCGGAAAGTACGCCGGGCACCGTCAAGGCGGTCTCGGCGATCAAGGGATTGAGCATGGTCAACGTGGAAGGGCGCGGGATGATGGGCGTCCCCGGCATCGCCGCGCGGACATTCGCCGCCGTCGCCAGCCAGGGCGCGAGCGTGCTGATGATCTCGCAGGCGTCGTCGGAGCAGTCGATCTGTTTTGTCATTCCCACGGAGACCGCAGCGGGCGTGATCGCCGCTATCGAAGAGGAAATGGCGCTGGAACTGTCGCGCCGTGACATCGATCGCGTCTGGTCAATGGACAACGTGGTGATCGTGACCGCCGTGGGCGCGGGGATGCGCCATACGCCGGGTGTGGCGGCGCGGCTCTTCGTTGCGCTTGCGCGAAAGCAGATCAACGTCATCGCCATCGCGCAGGGATCATCGGAGTGCAGCATCTCCCTCGTCGTCGCCGCCGACCAGGCGACTGAGGCTGTGCGGCAATTGCACAGCGAGGTGATCAATGGGGGGAGTAAAGAGTAAAGAGTAAAGAGTAAAGAGGAAGAACCTCGTTACTCGTTACTCATTACTCATTTCTCGTTACCCTTTACTCATTTCTTCAGGGGGAGCTATGGAAACATTGAACAAGATTCCGGTTGGTGTTTTGGGCGCGACAGGGGCGGTGGGACAGCGGTTTGTGCAGTTGTTGGCGGGGCATCCGTGGTTTGAGGTGACGGCACTGGCGGCGTCGGAGCGAAGCGCGGGGAAGCGGTACGCCGACGTTTGCAAGTGGGTGATTCCCGGCGATCCGCCGCCGGCTGTGGGCGAGATAGTCGTGCAGCCTTTGGAGCCGTCGCTGCCCGCCAGGCTGGTCTTTTCGGCGCTGCCGGCGGACGTGGCGCGTGAGATCGAGCCGCAGTTTGCACGGGCGGGGTACGTCGTCTGCACGAACGCTTCGCCGTATCGCGCCGTGGATGACGTGCCGCTGCTTATCCCGGAGGTCAACGCCGACCACGTGGCGCTCATCGACACGCAGCGCGCAGAACGTAACTGGCGCGGCCTCATCGTCGCCAGCCCCAACTGCACGATCACGGGCGTGGCGCTGCCGCTCAAGCCGCTGGATGTGGCGTTTGGCGTCCGCAAGGTTTTTATGACGTCGATGCAGGCCATTTCCGGCGCGGGCTATCCCGGCGTGGCCTCGCTCGACATCCTCGACAACGTCGTTCCGTACATCCCCGGCGAGGAAGAGAAGTTCGCGCAAGAGCTGCGCAAGATGCTCGGTAGTGTGGTGGATGGGCGCGGGGTGGACGCCGACATCGTGCTCAGCGCGCACGCCAACCGCGTCCCTGTCTTCGATGGGCATACGGTGAGTTTGTCGGTCGGTTTCGAGCATCCGGCGTCCGTGGAGGATGTTATCGCCGCGCTGCGCGACTTTCGCGGGACGGAGGTATCGCGTGGGTTGCCGAGCGCGCCGGAGCATCCGCTCCTCGTGCGGATGGAGCCGGATCGTCCCCAGCCTCGCCGCGACCGCGACGCCGGGGGCGGTATGGCCGTCACCGTGGGCCGCGTGCGTCCCTGCCCGCTGCTGGACATCCGTATGACCACCGTGAGCCACAACACCTTGCGCGGTGCAGCCAGCGGCGCGATCCTCAACGCGGAACTGCTCGTGGCGACGGGGTACGTGGCTTGAAGCTGATAACTGGCAATCGGTAACTGGGAACTGGTAATCGGTAACTGGTACCTTGACGCTCAAACCTGATTACTTGTTACCAATTACCAATCACTAATCACTGAGGGACTGCTATGCAAAACTATGGTCTGACGTCGGTTTCTGAGTTTGTCGGGGATCGGATTGTGTACCGGAATCTGGATGCGGCGGATGGGCGCTTGCCGCGATTGGCTGACATCCGCACGGAGGTGGGGATTCCTGCCAACACGATTCCGCGCAAGAGTGAGGCGGAGTATGCGCGCGTCATCGTCCATTTGCTGCGGCTGGCCCGCGCGCTCGAGGCGCCAGGGACGTCGATTGCACGCCTGATCTTCGTCGGCGACACGCGCCTGAACGACGGGACGGCCTTCGCCAACATCTGCCGCGCGGGGAACTGGCCGGGCGTCGCCTTCATCGGCGCGGAAAAGCCTGCGCCCGCCCAGGCCGAGGTCACGGCGCTGGACGGTTACCCGCTCTATCTGGCAAACCGCTGGACGCTGCTGGCGGAGTTTGACGATTTTTGCCGCGAGCAGGGCTTTTCAGTGGACGAGAGCACGGCGGTTGTCCTTGATCTGGACAAGACGACGCTCGGCGCGCGCGGGCGCAACGATCGGGTCATCGACGCGGCGCGGGTGGCGGCGGTACGACGCACCGTCGGCGATCTGCTTGGAGCGGCGTTCGACCCGGAGCGGTTTCAGGCGGCTTACGACCAGCTCAACCAGCCTGAATTCCACCCCTTCACCGCCGACAACCAGGATTACCTGGCCTACATCTGCCTGATCGTGGGCAGCGGTCTGTATGAGCGGGAGGCGCTCGTGGACGACGTCCGCGCGGGGCGGATGCGGGCGTTCGCGCAGTTTATCCACGCCGTTGATGCGCGGGCCGCCGAATTGCCCGCCGATTTGCGCGCGCTGCATGGCGACATCTACGCGCTGGTGCAGGCCGGCGATCCCACGCCGTTCAAGGCGTTCCGCTATAACGAGTACCGCGAGACCGTCGGGCGCATGGGTGTGCTGCCGCTCGATGCCGCGCCGGAGGAGTTGCTGGTGCGTGAAATTTGCCTCACCCACGAAGTACGTGAGCTGATGCTGGACTGGCGCGACCGGGGAGCGCTGATCTTTGCCCTCTCCGACAAGCCGGACGAGGCTTCCATACCGCCCGAAGACCTGCGCGCGGCAAGCTACGCGCCGATTCATCAAACCTTAACACACGTGGTAGGGGCGTAATGCTGGTTGGGCATCTGGGCGTCTCGGTGCTGGCGCATCGCTATGTGAAGGCTGATTTGGTCCCGGTCGTCGTCGCGGGCGTGATCCCCGACGTGGTGGACAAGGCGCTTTGCCAGGGACTACATCTCATGCCAAGTGGGCGGATGTGGGGCCACACCTTGCTCGGTTTGGCCGTTTCGACCGTCATCGTGCGGCTGCTGTGGGGACGGCAGACCGCGTGGAGTTGGGCTGTGGGCTATCTGGGGCATCTCGTGGCCGACATCGGCGGGGATGTGCCGTGGTTGTATCCATTCGTGCACTACGACTTCGAGCCGTCGCCAGGATTGTGGGAAATCCTGTTGCGCCGGCTGCAAAATCCTGCCGAGATCGGCCTGGAGTTGGCCTTGCTGGGGTGGGCGGCTTTGGCCGTCCGTGAACGTTGCAGCATTACTCGCCCTGTGGTAGGATTGGGAAATGAGTAACGAGTAATGGGTAACGAGTAATGGGTAACGAGTAATAAGGTCCATACTTCTCACTCTTTACTCTTTACTCTTTACTTCTTACTTCTTACTCCGTACTCCGTACTTCTTGACAGGACATCCGATGATCTTTGGACACGTCGCAGTTTCGTCTTTAGCTTATCGCTACCTCAAGGCCGATTTCGTGCCGGTGATGGCTGCTGCCGTTGTGCCGGACGTGGTGGATAAGGTGGCACACTACGTATTCAATCAGGGTGAGGGCAGCCGCTGGATGGGGCACACGCTGGTCGTTGTGGCTGTTTCGACGGCGCTCGTTTATTTGATCTGGGGGAAGAAGCCCGCGTGGAGTTGGGCGCTCGGCTATGGACTGCACCTGTTTGGGGAATTCGGCGGCGTTGTCCCGTACCTGTTTCCGTTCGTGCAGTACGAGTTCCCTTACGATTACAGTTTTGCGGAAACGCTGAGCCTGTCACTGACCAACCTGCCACGCCTGGCGTTGGAACTGGGTCTTTGTCTCTGGGCGGGCGTGGCGTTGTTTGACCTGTGGGTCGTCAAAGAAAAACGTCTTGGCAAATTTCTACCACGAATCTTCACGAATCTACACTAATTTTTAAAATCTTATTCGTAAAAATTCGTGTAGATTCGTGGTTCGCTTTTTAGGGAGGGGGAGATGGCATACAATAGCTGGCTCGAATGTGTGCGTGGATGTGGGCGGCGCTATTCGATCTACGACATCGCCTATCGCTGTGAGGATTGTGGCGGCCTGCTGGACGTGGTTCACGATGTCGAGGCGTTGCGGGATCGTAGCGCCGTCGAATGGCAGCGGCTCTTCGAGAAGCGCACGCATACCACCGAATGGCCTTACGGCAGCGGCGTGTGGGGCAAGAAGGAGTGGGTTGCGCCGCAGATCGACAACGAGAACGTCGTCTCGATGTACGAAGGACACTCCAACTGCTTCTGGGCGGAGCGGCTGGGCAAGGAGATCGGCGTCTCGGACCTGTGGGTGAAGCTGTGCGGGAACAGCCACACCGGTTCGTTCAAGGATTTGGGGATGACGGTGCTCATCTCGGTTGTCAAGCAGATGCGGGCCGACGGCAAACCGATCCGCGCCGTCGCCTGCGCTTCCACGGGTGACACGTCAGCGGCGCTGGCGGCATACGCGGCGGCGGCGGACATCCCCGCCGTGGTGCTGCTGCCGAAGGGTAAGGTCTCCACTGCGCAGTTGATTCAGCCCATCGCCAACAACGCGCTCGTGCTGGCGCTCGACACCGACTTCGACGGCTGTATGCGCATCGTGCAAAAGATCGCTGCCGACCCGACCATCTACCTTGCCAATTCGATGAACCCGCTGCGTATGGAGGGCCAGAAGACGGTCGCCATCGAAATCGTGCAACAGTTCGACTGGCAGGTTCCGGACTGGATTGTGATCCCGGTGGGGAACCTGGGCAATGTCAGCGCGCTCGGCAAGGGCTTCCTGTTGATGAAGGCGTTGGGCTTGATTGACAAGTTGCCGCGCATCGCCTGTGCGCAAGCCGCGCGCGCCAATCCGCTCTACCTGAGCTACCAGACTGGCTTCCGTGAATACCGCCCGGTGCAGGCGCAGAAGACGCTCGCCAGCGCCATCCAGATCGGCGATCCGGTGAGCTACGAGCGTGCCGTCAAAACGCTGACTGCCTTCGACGGTATCGTCGAGCAGGCCACCGAGGACGAGTTAGCCGATGCCGCTGCCCGCGCCGATCGCACCGGCATGTACTGCTGCCCGCACACCGGCGTCGCGCTGGCGGTGCTGTTCAAGCTGATTGATCGCGGCGACATCCAACCCGACGACCGCGTGGTGGTTATCTCCACCGCCCACGGCCTCAAGTTCACCGATTTCAAGGTTGCCTATCACAACCAGGCCTTAGCGGACGTCATCGCCCGGCGCGCAAATCCGCCGGTTGAATTGCCGGCGGATTACGATGCGGTGCAGCGCGCAATCGATGCGCGGTTTGCGTGATGCGTGAAAGTCGTACTCGTTACGAATCATGATTCATGATTTATGATTCATGAAATCACATTCAACGCCTTCCCAACTTTCGCAAACTTCTCCAGCCCGAAGTCCATATCGTCTTTGGAGAGCGCGGCGGAGACCATCACGCGGATGCGGGCGAGGCCCTGTGGAACGGTGGGGAAGCCGATCGCCATGGCGAAAACGCCTTCTTCGAAGAGCTGGCGGCTGAACGCCTGCGCGAGCTTTGCCTCACCGAGCATCACCGGCGTGATCGGCGTCACGCTGTTGCCCACGTTGAAGCCAAGGCCCTTCATCTGTCCTTTGAAGTACTTCGTGTTTTCCCACAGCCGATCAACCAGGTCCGTCGAAGCGGTGAGCATTTGCACGGCGGCGAGGCACGCGGCGGTATCTGCAGGGGTGACGGCGCTGGAGAAGAGGAACGGGCGCGCTTTCTGGCGGAGATAGTCCACGATGAGTTTCTTCCCGGCGACGATGCCGCCCACCACGCCGAACGCCTTGGAGAACGTGCCGATCTCCACATCGAATTTGCCGTGCAGCCCAAAGTGATCGACAATGCCGCGCCCGCCGTGGCCGAGCACACCTTCACCGTGCGCGTCATCGACCATCGTGAGCAGTCCGTATTGTTCCGCCACCTCGTAAATCTTGTCCAGCGGCGCGACGTCGCCGTCCATCGAGAAAACGCCGTCGGTCACCACCAGCCCGCGCCGGTATTGCGGCAGATTCTCCTTGACCTTCGCTTCCAGATCGGCGGGATCGCAGTGCTCGTAGACGACGATCTTGGCGCGGCTCAACCGCGCACCGTCAATGATGCTGGCGTGGTTCAGCCGGTCCGAGAAGATGACGTCCTCCTTGCCGACGAGAGGCGGGAGCGCCGCCTGGTTGGCAACGAAGCCGGCTTGCACGTAAAGCGCATCCTCCACACGCTTGAATTCCGCCATAGCGCGTTCCAGTTCCTTGTGGAGCGAGAGCGTTCCGGCGATAGAACGCACCGCCGTCGGCCCCGCGCCGAAGCGGTCGATGGCGGCCTTGGCGGCGTCTTTCAGGCGCGCGTCATCGGCGAGGCCCAGGTAGTTGTTCGTGCACAGATTGAGCACGCGCTTCCCGTCCACCGTCATCCACGCGCCGGGTGGGGAGTCAATCGTGCGCAGATTGATGAACAGGCCACTCTCTTTCAGCGCAGCGACTTCCTCTTCGATCCAAACCAGTTTTTGTTCGGTCATCGTTATTCTCCTAAGCAGTCGCATAGTCTTGTAGTCGGGCAGTCATTTTCCGTCAGCAGATTAAGCGGATTGAGCAGATTTTACAATAGAAAAAAATCTGCTTTGTCTGCTTAATCTGCTGACAGAAAGCTGTCCTCTGCCACTAAAACTGTTGAGGGAACGCCTCTAGTACGAGGGCGTACTTGTCTTTTTACCGGCAATCTGGTACCAGAGGATGCCGCCGAGCGCGCCGAGGCCGGCCATCAGCACAATATCGAGCACGCCGAAGCATATCCCGCCGCCGATCTGGCCGAACTGAATGAAGCTGGGATCGTAGTAGGTGGTCGGAAGACCGAGCTGCTCCATCATGTTCATAACGGTTTGTGGATTAACCAGCACGCTATTGAGAATGCCGCCGATAATTTGTCCGAGCAGCGCGCCCAAACCGCCAATGGCGCCCGCGACCGCGCCGGCTTTCGCGCCGCCCCCGGACGTGAGCGGTTTGTCGAAGACGCCTGCCAGATACCCTGCTCCGATGCCGGCAACCATCGCCAGACATGGAACGCAAATCGGCGAGATCAAACTGCCGCCAATCCCCAGAACCAACATCACTGCGCCAAGAATCAAACCTGCCTTAGTCATCACGCCCTCCTTGAAGATATGGTTTTGTTCTCAGTTCAATCGTTGCAGCACAAAGTGGACTTCTTGTTTCTATGAGAAGTATAGCACCAGGGCTGGCAAGCGCCAACATGCAGAGCGCTATGATGCGCATGACATGTGTAATAACTCATCCCTCCAGCCTCAATAAAGATATACGCTTTGACTTGCTTTTCCTGTAAATGCCCTTCGTGGTATACTTAGGTAGATGGAGAACCAAGCTCCGATATTTAGACGACACTATTGGTAGGAGGCATACACGATGAAACACTTCTTGACATTGGCCGACCTTACGCCTGAGCAGATGCAATCGTTGCTCGATTTAGCCGTGCGCATTAAGAGCGCGTGGAAGGCGGGCGAAGAGACGCCCTACCTCAAGGGCAAAGTGCTAGGGATGATTTTCCAGAAACCGAGTCTGCGTACCCGCGTTTCGTTCGATGTGGCGATGCTGCACCTGGGCGGCAACGCGCTTTACCTCTCCCCGGATGAGATTCAGTTGGGCAAGCGCGAAAGCGTGGCCGACGTGGCCCGCGTCATCTCGCGCTACGTCAACGTCGTGATGGCCCGTGTCTTCGCGCACGCCGATGTTGTGGCATTGGCGAAGTACGCGACCGTCCCGGTCATCAACGGCCTGTCGGATTATTCGCATCCGTGCCAGGGTATGGCGGATTTTCTGACGATTCTGGAGCACAAGGGCAGCTTCACGGGGAAGAAGCTCACGTATCTTGGTGATGGCAACAACGTCGCAACCTCGCTGCTCTATGGTGCGGCCTTGCTCGGGATGGACTTCAGCATTGCCACCCCCAAGGGCTACGGCCTGCATCCTGCTGTCTGGGATATGGGGCGGCGGATGGCGGCGCAGACCGGTTCCCAGCTTGTGGCGACCGATGATCCCTTCGTCGCCGTGCAGGATGCTGACGTCATCTATACCGACACCTGGACTTCCATGGGCCAGGAGGCCGAGGCAGAACAGCGCCGCAAGCTTTTCCCGCCCTATCGTGTGGACGACGCCAAATTGGCGCGCGCCAAGTCCGACGTCATCGTGATGCACTGCCTGCCTGCCCATCGCGGCGAAGAGATCACCGACGCCGTCGCCGATGGTCCACACTCGGCGCTTTTCGACCAGGCCGAGAACCGCCTTCACGCCCAGAAAGCCATCCTGGTGTGGGTGTTGGACGGGGCATAGGGTAGATCGTAAAACGTAAAACGTAAAACTTGGAATGTAAAATGCGTCCGATTGATTATCAGCCCTTACGTTTTACGTTTTACGCATCATCGTTTACGTATCTCGTGTAATCCTTTCTCTCTTAAACACAGGGGGTGTGCATTGGCCGGTAACCGCTTACGCTTTGATGAGGCCATCCAAAAAGCGAACGATTATGTCTGGGATGAAAAGTGGGATGAGGCAGTACGGTCCTATCGCCGCGCACTGGCTGAGTTCCCCGATGATGTCTCCGCGCTCATGGGCCATGCCTGGGCGCTGCTCAATGCCGAGGAATTGGAGGAGGCCCGTGAAGTTTACCAACGGTTAACGACTCTGAATCCCTCCGATCCTGGCCCCTACGAGCGCATCGCCGAGATTCAAGAGCGCGTCGGTGAGACAGCAAAGGCTGCCGCGATGTATCACGAAGCCGGGGTGCGTTATGGAAAACAACACCTGGCGAGCAAGATGACGACGGCCTACGAAGCCTCTTTGCGCCTTGAACCTCACAACGACAAAACATGGCGTGAACTCTTGCAGTACTATCAAGGACAGAAGCAGGTAGACAAAGCGGTGTTGGCTGCGCTCTGGCTGGCGTATTTATACCAGACGTCGCATCCCGATTGGGCTATCGAGATCTGTCGCCAGATGCAAGGTTTCATCCCTCATGAGCCTCGGATTGGGCAGACGATGATGCTGCTGCAGAGCCAACGTCCCGTACCCGAACCACCTCTTTATACCAGTAAAGAGGCGTTGCCTCAAGATGTGGACGTCGAACCAGGCGGCAAGGGCAGCCCGGTTGATATCGCCAGGCAACGTGCCCTGGCGATGTTGGCCGAGTCCATATTCGCCGAGGACAAACCCCAAATTCAAGGCATATCGCAGATGGAGGTTGATCTGTTGATCGGCAAGGCCGTAGATGCGCAAACACGCGGGGATTTGACGGCGGCGCTGCAAGCCTACGAGCAATTGACCAAAGCCGGCGTGTCAATGGTTTCCATACACTTCAATCTCGGATTGTTGTACAAAGAGCAGATGCGCTTTGCTGAGGCCATAGGACAGTTGTTAAAGTCTCTGCCAGACCCTGAATATGTGTTGGGCAGCCATTTTGCCTTGGGCGAATGTTACCAGGCTCAAGGGAACTTTGCCGAAGCGTTGAAGCATTTCTGGGAAGCGGTGAAGATCGTTGATCTGGCGACGGTTGAACGAGATCAGGCCGCTGATCTCACGCGCGTCTATGAGGGCATGGCGCAAAATCTGGCCGGCGCCGGCGATCCTGAGCGTGTTCGGCGTCTGAGCGAGTCGCTGGTTGACTTTCTAGGGCAGCCGGGATGGGAAAACAAAGCCCTGGAAGCGCGCAAATGCCTGGATGGGATAACACGTTCGGGCATCATACTCAGTCTGGGAGAACTGGTCAGCCTGACAAGATCAGCGGATGTTTTACGCGCCATTGCCCTGGCGCAGGAATATAATAGGCAGAAGAAGGTCTACAACGCGCTGGAAGAGTTATTCCACACGCTCAGCAACGCGCCGGATTACCTGCCGTTGCACTATCTCCTGGCAAGCCTGCTACAGGAATCCGGTCATTTGGAAGAAGCGGTAGCCAAATTTCACATCATTGCGCGCACTTACGAGGCGCGTGGACAAACATCACAGGCGTTGGCGGCCTATCGCGAAGTTTTGCAGTCTTCACCCCTGGATGTTGTGGTCCACCGGCATGTCATAGAGTTATTTATCCAGCGTGGACAGATTGACGATGCGCTGAACCAGTACTTGCAGTTGGCGGATGCCTATTACCAGTTGGCGCAGGCGGAGCGCGCCCGCGATATCTACTCTGAAGCGTTGCGGATGGCCCCGCGCGGGACGCCTGACGGACAGTGGGAAGTGCGCATCCTGCACAAAATGGCCGATTTGGATTTGCAGCGCCTGGATTGGCTGGCGGCGATCAAAAGCAACGAGGAAATTTTGCGTATTGCTCCTGACGATGAACGCGCCCACCTGTCGCTCTTCCGGCTGTATCCTCGTACCGGTCGTCCGCATTTGGGATTGAATGCTCTCGATAAGTTGATCCGGCTTTACCTGGATGCCAGAAATGTTGATCGGGCGCTGGTAGTTTTGGAGGACCTGATTCATAATGAACCTGACAGCATCCCATTGCGCGCTAGAGGGGCGCAGTTGTATTTGAATACCGGCAAACGCGAGAAGGCGTTGGAACACCTGGACGTGTTGGGGGATCTGCAATTGGAAGCCGGACAAAAGGATGCCGCGATCAAGACCGTCACCGCGATCCTGGCTCTGGATCCGCCGAACAAGGCCGAGTATGTGAACCTGTATCGTGAGATGACCGGGCGCGAGCCGCCACCAGCGCGCAGCGGTTAGGGGAGGGTGTCTTAGCCGAGAGCGAGTATGTGGAACTTAAAGTGGCTGCTGGATCGTATATCGTGGGTTGATGGCCTGGATATATTCATCGTGGCCTGTTTCTTTTACCTGGTCTTCTATGCGATTAGAGGGACGCGGGCTGTCCCTCTCGTGCGCGGCATCACCGCCTTGCTCATTTCTCTGGCCTTGCTCACGCGCCTGGTCCAACTCCGGGCGTTTTCATGGTTAGTGGAGAAATTGCTCCCGGCGTTCCTGGTGGGGGTCCCGGTGCTCTTTCAGCCGGAACTGCGCCGCGCCTTTGAACAACTGGGGCGCAACCGCTTACTTTTGACGGCGCCACGCGATAATGAAAAACTGACCCTCATGATTGCCAATGTGGTCAAAGCCGTCAGTCACATGGCGATGGATTACGTCGGCGCGCTGATCGTTTTTGAACGTCAAACTGGCTTGCAGGAGTATATTGATACTGGCGTTCCGATCGGCGCCGATGTCACATTTGAACTGCTGACCTCCATTTTCAACCATCACGTGATCCTTCACGACGGCGCTGTGATCATCAGAAACGGCCGGCTTGTCGCTGCGGCCTGTGTCATGCCGTTGACGGCGGCTTTTCTGGCTGACCGCGAATTGGGCCTGCGCCATCGCGCGGCGATTGGGATCACCGAGGAAGGGGACGCCGTGGCGGTGGTCGTTTCCGAAGAGCGGGGCAAAATTTCACTGGCGCATAACGGACGCATCATCCGCGATATTGATGCCAAGCGGCTGGAATCCATCTTGCGCGCTTTCCTGATCCCTGAAGTTGAGCACGCCCCAGGCATCTTGCGTCGCTTGCGCCGCCGTGTCGTCAGGCCGAACCGGGAGATTGAAGAGGAAATTCTCGCATGAGCCGTTGGCTAGGACAAAATATCGGTCTATTCCTTGCCTCTTTGCTGTTGGCCTTTTTCTTCTGGGCTGTGGCGATTGAGACTGAGGACCCCACGCGCCAAGACACATTTGGCCTGTCGCTTCCGGTTGAAACCGCCGATCTGGATGACAATATGGTGGCCTATGGCCTCAATGGGGCGCGCGTGCGGGTCGAGTTGCGTGCGCCGGAATCAATCTGGAAAACGCTGAGCCTGGATGATTTGCGCGCTTATATTGACCTCACTGAAGCTGGCACAGGCACACTGTCTGTGCCGGTCCACGTTGATGTTCGGGTATCGCCTGTCCAGGTATTGAAAATCACCCCGCCTGAGGTGTCGCTGACCGTCGAGGAAATTGCCGAGAAAGAAGTGACGGTCACTGTGCGGATAGATGGTACAGCCATTTTCGGTTATAAAGTTGATGAACCTATCGTCGTTCCGCAGACGGTGCGTGTACGCGGTCCGTCTTCCTGGGTGGCGCAGGTGACACAGGCGCAGGTGACGGTTGATGTGCAGGGGCAACAAAGCGATGTCCGCGGAGATTACCAGCCCGCGCTCTTGGATCAAAACGAACATGTTGTTTCCAATGTTGAAGTCGTTCCAAAAGTCGTGACCGTCAATGTGCCCATAACGCAGTTGGGATATGTGCGTGATCTCGCGGTCAATGTCGCTTTGGAAGGACAACCTGCATCGGGGTATCGCATTGCGAACCTGGTGGTCAATCCACAGGTCGTTAAAGTTTTTGGGCGCGTCGAGTTGGTGCGTGCAGTGCCCGGTTATTTGCAAACGCAGCCGGTTAGTTTGGAGGGGTTGACCCAAAGCGTGACGACCTCGGTGGCCTTGCAGATGGCGGAGGGATTGTCCCTCATTTCGCCGCCGCGCCCCTACGTCACCGTCAGCCTGACCATCGAGGCCATCCAAAGCGGTCTGACGCTGGCGGTGCCGCCCGTCATTCGTGGTTTGGCTGCCGACATGACGGCTACTGTCAGCATAGAGTCCGTGGTGCTGATTTTGAATGGCCCATTGGCTATCATGGAACACCTGCAGGTCAGCGATGTGCGCGTGGTTCTTGATCTGACCAACTTGATGCCCGGCGACTATACCGTCATCCCGGTGGTGAAGGTTCCCGATGCGATCACCGTCCAGAACGTTATCCCCGAAGCCATTCCGGTGCGCCTTGAACGCCTGGTCGAACCTATATTGCCGTATAGATGACGATATTCGACGCGCGAGGCGGGCGCTCATCTCAAGCGCCCGCCTTAAATTGCTCAGACCACCAAAACAAGACTCTGCTACAACTTCCCGGCTTCCTTAAGGCCCTGTTTCATCGCGTTGAGCGGCAGTAGCGCGCACTTCACGCGCCCCATACTTAAGCGCACGCCGCCCATCATTTCCTGGATATCGGATAATCCCATCTTGCTGATCTCTTCTGGCGTCTTGCCGACAATCTCCTCGGTGAACATGGACGATGACGCCATACTGATGACGCACCCCTGACCTTCAAACTTGACTTCGGTGACGCGACCTTCCGCGTCCAGTCGGGCTGTCAGGTGAATCATATCCCCGCACGTAGGATTATCCATGTCTATATCAACATCGGCGTTGTCCAGGACGCCAAAGTTTTCAGGATTGTGATAATGGTCCAGCAATTGTTCACGGTAAAGGTCGCTGCTCATTCATGCCTCCTCAAATGACTTTATCTTCCCAAAATCCGCACGACCTGGTGGAGCGCGTCAACCAGCGCGTCCACATCATCCTTGTCGTTGTAAATGTAGAAGCTTGCACGGGCGCTGGCGGCAATGCCAAAACGCTCGTGGAGCGGCTGCGCGCAGTGATGACCGGCGCGCACACAGACGCCCTCCGCATCGAGAACGGATGCGATGTCGTGCGGGTGGATGCCATCCACCCAGAAAGAGACCACGCCGCCGCGCTCGTAGGGGCCAGGGCCGAGCACGTGCAGCCAGGGGAGTTCCGCCAATCGCGCCAGCGTGTATGTGACGATGTCTTGCTCGTGGGTGTGAATGGCGTCCATCCCGATCGCACTGAGGAAATCCACCGCTGCGCCGAGTCCGATAACCTCCGCAATGGGCGGCGTCCCGGCCTCGAACTTGTATGGAACATCGTTCCATTTCGCATAGTCCCGTTTGACGGTGCGGATCATATCCCCGCCATAGAGGAAGGGCGGCATGGCCTCCAACAACTCGCCGCGTCCCCACAGAATGCCGACGCCCGGCCCGCACATCTTGTGCCCAGAGAAAGCCATAAAGTCAGCGCCCAATGCCTGCACATCCATAGGCCGGTGGGGAACAGCTTGCGCGCCATCCATCATCACCAGGGCGCCGGCAGCGTGCGCCATTTCGGCGATCTGGGTGACCGGCGGTGTGGTCCCCAAGACGTTGGACATTACCGAGCACGCGACGATTTTGGTGCGGCCATCTTCCAGCAGCGGCGGCAGCGCGGCCAAATCGAGATGTCCAGTCTCTGTGACCGGGATATACGCCAGATCCGCGCCTTTGCGCAGCGCCAACTGCTGCCAGGGCACGAGATTGGCGTGATGTTCCATCTCCGTCAGCACGATGCGATCCCCGGCGTGGATGTTGGTCTCGCCCCAACTATAGGCGACGAGGTTGATGCCCTCCGTCGCGTTGCGCACGTTGACGACTTCAGCAGGGTCGGGCGCGTTGATGAAGCGCGCAATTTTCGCCCGCGCGTCCTCGTACAACTCGGTGGCCTCTTCTGCTAGCGCGTACAATCCCCGGTGGACGTTGGCGTAGCTGTGCGTGTACACGCGCATCATCGCGCCGATGACAGCGCGTGGTTTCTGCGAACTGGCAGCGCTATCTAAAAACACCAGGCGTTTGCCGTGGGTTGTGCGTTCGAAGATCGGGAATTCTTGCCGGATCGCGGCAACATCCAATGGCATAGGAACCTCCTCAGAGCAAAGCATGTATTTCCAGTAGTTATGCGGTTCGTTTCTTTGGACAGGATTTACAGGATGAAAAAGCTCCTATAAAGCCTGCTTTAATCCTGAAAATCCTGTTAATCCTGTCAGAAAATGGCAAAGTGCGTAACTCCTATATTTCCTTACAGTCGGGTTTAAGTATACCACAAAAAAGAAGAAAAATGTATGTCAATTCTCCTGGTTTAGCGGGACTTGTCTTCATACCCAATTGGCTATAATAAGAAGTATTATGTCGGACAATCAAGACCTCGAGTTGCAGCAATTGCCGCTTTTCCGTGTGGAGCCTGCGCCGGCGGGATCCTCCGCGCCTGTGGAAGAGCCAGCGCCGAAGTCCACGTCGCTGGCGGCGGATTTGACGCCCCGTTCTCCGTTGAGCGTTGCACTAGGCGCGTTTGAAAAGTATATGGCGACGCGCGGCTTCACGGAAAACACACAGCAAGCGTTCCGGCTGGATATGCAGATTTTGAGCGATTACCTTACCCCCGTGCAGCGCATTGGCGAGATCAGCGCCGTGACGTTGCAAGCGTTCATCAAGTGGATGGAATCCTCGCGCGGCGTGCCGTGCAGTCCCAAAACGCTGGAGCGCCGCATCACCACGCTCAAAGTCTTCTTCGGCTGGCTGGCGGAAGAAGGCGTCCTGCCGCGCGACCCCGCCGCGCCATTGATCCACCAGGCCGTCTCTGCGCCGCTGTCGGAGATCCTGACCTCCGCGCAGATCGAAGCCGCGCTGTCCGTGACGCAAGCGTTGCGGGCGGGCAGTGCCGCGCGCAAAGCCGATGTGCGCCCGCACGCGCTGTTCACCCTCATCCTGCACAGCGGCATCAAGAAGAGCGAGTGCGTCAACATCCACGTCAACCACATTGACCTGACTGACGCTGAGCACCCGGCGTTGTGGATACGTTACAAGGAAGCCCGGCGGCGTCACAAAGAGCGCCGTATTGCGCTGCCGCGCGAGTGGCCCGTTGTTTTGCGGGAATACCTGGAACAGTATCCCTCGCGGCAGTTTCTCTTCCCGTGGAGCGCCCGTAATCTGGAGTATGTGCTCACCGACGTGGCGGCAGAGGCCGGTATCCCCCGCCTTACTTTCGAAATCCTGCGCTGGACCTGCGCCGCCCGCGACTTCGCCGCCGGGATGGATCACACCGAACTGCGGCGCAAACTTGGCCTTTCGGAAATCAGTTGGTACGAGGTTGAAGTCAAACTGGCGTTGTTGGCGCAGCGCGTTGGCAGAGAGCAATAGGCTGGTCGCTGTGCTAATAGGGTGGACGGCGTCAATCCGTCCGCCGTTTGTTGTGAGTAAGGCGCTCAAACTATCTCACTTGTGGAGGTTGCATGAACACGTCGCTTTCGGATAAAATCACCTATCGCACGGCGAAAGTTGCCATTATTGGCATGGGCTATGTGGGGCTGCCGCTGGCGCTGGCCTTCGCCAAGGCCGGCTTTGTGACGGTAGGCGTTGAGGTCAACGCTGAACGCGCTCACGCTCTCAACGCCGGTCGTAGCTACATCGAGGACGTCGCCGACGAGGACCTGCTGCCGCACCTGAATGAAGGGCGTTTGAGCGCGACGACAGACTATGACGTCGTCCGTGATTGCGACGCCATCTTCATCTGCGTGCCTACGCCGTACACCATCCAGCGCACCCCCGATTTGAGCTTCATCGTCTCCGCGACAGAAGGCATCGCCCCCCGTTTGCGACCGCAGCAACTTGTTGTCCTGCAATCCACCACCTATCCCGGCACCACCACCGAGGTTGTGCAGCCGATCCTGGAACGGGTCAGCGGGATGCAAGCCTGTGCGGATGATTACTATCTGGCGTTTTCGCCAGAGCGCATTGACCCCGGCAACAAACAATGGAGCGCCTACAACACGCCCAAAGTCGTCGGCGGCCTGACGCCGAACGCCACCGCCGTCGCCGCCGCGCTGCTGCGGCAGATGGGCGCGCCGGTTCACGAAGTCTCGTCGCCCGCCGCCGCTGAACTGACCAAGCTGCTGGAAAACACCTTCCGTGCGGTAAACATCGCCCTCGTCAACGAAATGGCGCAGCTTGCCGAGCGGATGGGCATTGACATCTGGGAAGTGATTGACGCCGCCAAAACCAAGCCTTTCGGCTTTATGCCCTTCCGGCCTGGTCCAGGCGTAGGTGGCCATTGTTTGAGCGAGAATGAATACATCTTCGTGCGCAATGGTACCGGCCCCCATGCCGTGCGGGTGGGGGATTATGTGCGCGCGCTGCAACAACCGCCGCTGGTCGAACAGGAGGGCTTGACTCTCTGGAATCCGCCGCACCTGGAAATCTTGTCCTTTGATCCCTATCGCGGCGAAACCTGTTTCCGCCCGGTTGAATATCTTTCCCGGCGTGCTTACGAGGGCGCCATGGTCGCCGTGCAAACCGCCGACGGGCGACGCTTGACGGTGACGGATGGGCATCCCATGATGGTGTGGAACGGCGTCCATGCGGTTACCCGCCGCGCCGATCAATTGCAACCTGGGGACGAGTTAATCGTTCCGCTGGGGATGCCGGCCTCTACCGCTGCGCTGCCGCCACTGCACTTGATTGACGGCCTGACGGCGGATGACATCAGGCGCGTGCGCGTTACGCCGAGGGACGGACGTTTTGACGCGTACCAGGAAACCTTGACGCCGCATCTGCGCAAGCTGGGTGTGGCGGCGCGCGAGGTGTATCGCAGCAATGCTATGCCGCTCGCGGCGTATTTGGAGTTGGAGCGTTTGCATATTGCGCCGTTCTCACGCGCCGATGTATGGCTGGGAACCGGACGCGGACCTTCGTATAGCCGTTGTCCGGCGGTGTTAGCCTGGGATGAGGACCTGGCGCGGCTGATCGGTTATTACTTGAGCGAGGGCTGTATCACGGAAGATGCCAGTTTGCGGGTACGCTTCACGTTCAATGTTGAGGAACACGAGACGCTGGCGGATCTTCAGCGGATCCTGGAAAAATTGGGGCTGCAATACTCGACATACAAGGATAAACATTGGAACTCACAGCACATCAAAGTCTCCTCACGTCCCTTTGCACGATTGTTGCGGGATAGTCTCCGGTGTGGCGTCAATGCCTATACGATGCACATTCCAGCGGTGTTGATGACGGCGCCGGAGGCGTTGCGTATGGCGTTACTCTCCGGGCTGTTGCGCGGCGATGGGGATGTGCATCACGTTAATCAAGAACACCATTATCACAAAGACGGCAGAGACTACCAGCATCATATCAACACGTGCACCGTCGGCTATTTCACCGCTAGCCCTGATTTGTTCCAACAAGTCATCGTTTTATTGCAGGGCCTGGGATTTGTGCCGACGTTCAAACGCGACAAACCCCAGTTACGACTGTATAGTGAAGAACAATTACAGCGTTTGACACCGTTGTTTCTGGACGTCAAGCGCCGGCGCTTGGAGGCTTATCAGCAGGGACGCAGTAAGCCGATGACAAACTCTCAATCTACGCGCCACGCAGGATTCGCAACGGTCAAGGTGTGTTCCGCGCAAGTGCAGTCTATGTCTCGGGCTGACTCTCCAGAAGCCGTCTACTCCGTGGAAGTAGCCGGAACTCACACGTTCGTGACCTCTTATGGTGTGTTAGTTCATAATTGCATTCCCATTGATCCTTACTATCTGCTCTGGAAAGCACGCGAGTATGACTTCTGGACGCGCTTCATCGAATTGGCGGCAGAGACCAACGAAGCGATGCCCTACCACATCGTCGAACTGGTAACGCGCGGCTTGAGCCTGGAGGGGAAGGCGTTGCACGGCGCGCGCGCTCTCGTGTTGGGCGTCGCATTCAAGCCCGACATCGGCGACTCGCGCGACACGCCCGCTGAACGCATCATCGAGCTGTTGCTTGGACGCGGCGCCGACGTGCGCTACCACGATCCCTTTGTGCCGACTTTCCACGCGGGCGGCAATGTGTTTTATCATGACGCCCTACAGTTGGAATCCGTGTCCTTGACGGACGAAGAACTTCAGGCTGCCGACGTCGTTGTGGTCGTCACCGGGCATCACAACGTGGATTATGGTCGGATTCTGCGGCAGACTTCGCTGGTCGTAGATAGCTGCAATGCAACGCGCGGCATCGCTGGCACAGCTAGAGTGGTGAGGTTGGGGACCCCGCTGGCGCAATGAATACCATTAAGTCAAGCACCCCAGATAAGGACAAAGTCAGTGCGCCGCCCATCTCAAAGGCTGCGCATACACGAAAAGTGGTCTTGCGCGTCGTTTTGGTGTTTTTCTTTGTAGGATTCACGACGTTCATCGCGCTTAACCGCGAGCATATCACCTTCGAGCGCCTCAGCGGCCTGGGCTATCTGGGGGTTTTCCTAATGGCCTGGGTCGGCAGCACGACGGTTTTGCTGCCGATCCCCCATCTCGCATTCACCTTCACGATGGGATCAGTGCCGTCGCTCGTCCCCTGGTTGATCGGCCTGTGTGCTGGATTTGGCGACTCACTCGGCGAGTTGTGGGGCTATCTGGCCGGCTACGCCGTCGAAGATTTGGTGGATCGCTGGAAAGTCTATCCCAAGATCGAAGGGTGGGTGCGGAGGCACGGGATGCTGACGGTTTTCCTGATGGGGTCCGTGCCGATGCCGCTGTTCGATATGGCCGGCATGGCCGCTGGCGCAACCGGAATGCCCGTGTGGAAATTCTACCTGGCAACGTGGTGCGGTAAGACGTTCAAGGCTATCGTCGTGGCCTGGGCCGGTCGTTACAGCATCGCCTGGATCGCCAACCTTTTGGGGCTTTAACGTTGCAACGTTCAACCGTTTCTAGAGGTAGCTATGGATGTGAAAATTTTGCGACACCCGCGCATCTACACCGGCGATGCGCGCCATCCCTGGGCGCGGGCGCTGGCTATCGTAGATGGAAAAATTGTTGCACTTGACGCTGATGCCGAAGCCTGGGCTGCCGCGCCCGGCGCGGTCGTCGAGGATACAGGCGGCGTGCTCGTCATCCCCGGCCTGATTGACGCGCACATCCATGCGATGTGGTACGCGCTCAGCCTCCGCGAGCTGAACCTGCGCGATCTGTCGCGGGGGGCGCTGCTGGACTGCGTGGCGGCGCGCACCCGCGAAGTCCCGCCCGGTACGTGGATCGTCGGGCGGGGGTGGGATCAAAGTATCTGGGACGACAGCCGCTTCCCCACCGCTGCCGAACTGGATCGCGTTGCCCCGCTGCATCCCGTGGCGCTGATCGCCAAAAACGCGCACGCCTGGGTGGTCAACACGGCAGCATTGCAGGCGGCGCACATCACGGCGGCAACGCCTGATCCCCAACACGGCAAAATTGGGCGCAAGGCTGATGGCTCGCCGGACGGCATGTTATTCGAGGAGGCGACGCGGCTGGCGCGGGCAGTGATCCCCCCGACGACGCTCGCTGAGATTGTGGATGCGCTGGATGTGGCGCAGAACCATCTTCTGGCGTTTGGCATCACCGGTATGCACGATGTTGACGGCGTCCCGGCGTTCGCCGCATTTCAGGAGCTGCATCGTCAGGAGCGCCTGCGGATGCGCGTGGTCAAGTACGTGCGCCTGGAATCGCTCGACGCCGTGCTGGAAGCCGGTCTGCGCACCGGCTACGGCGACGACTGGCTGCGCTTTGGCGGCCTGAAGCTTTTCGCCGATGGCGCGCTGGGCGCGCGTACCGGTGCGATGTTCGCCCCCTACGAAGGCGAGCCGGATAACGTGGGGATTCTCACCCTGGAGCAGGATGTCCTAACCGAGACCGCGCAGCGGGCGGCGGCGGGTGGGTTGGCGCTGGCGATCCATGCCATTGGCGACCGCGCTAACGCGCTCGTCCTGGATGCTTTGGAGGCTGCGCACGGCGTCAACCCTGGGCTGCGCCATCGCGTGGAACACGTGCAGCACATTCGCCCGGAGGATCAGGCGCGGTTGGGCCGGGCGGGGTTTGTCGCCTCCATGCAGCCAATCCACGCCATCCACGATATGGCGATGGCTGATCGCTACCTGGGGCCGCAGCGCACGCCGCAGGCCTATCCGTGGCGTTCTGTGGCGCAGGCTGGCGCGGTGTTGGCCTTCGGCTCAGATGCGCCCATCGAAATTTTCGACCCGTTCATCGGCCTGTACGCCGCCGTGACGCGCCGCCGTGAGGATGGCTTCCCCGGCCCTAAGGGCTGGCATCCTGAACAGCGGCTAACCCTGTCGGAGGCGCTGCGCGCGTATACCTGGGGCGCAGCTTATGCTGCTGGTTTGGAATCGCGGATTGGATTGCTTGTTCCTGGCTACCTCGCGGATTTAGCCGTCTTGGACCACGACATCTTCGCTCTACCACCCGAATCGCTGCTGCAAACCCGCGTCGCCCGCGTCATGGTGAGCGGCCACTGGCACATTCCCTAAAACCACCCATCGGCAAAAGCATAATCCTTTTGCCGATGGGCCATTCGTAATTCGCCACTCGTAATTCGCTACAACAGCTCCTTGTGCTTCTCCTCCGCAAACCGGCGCAGCACCTTGAGCCGCTGGATTGGCACTTCCTGGTTCGGGGCGAGTGTTTCCTGAATCGCCTTGCCCCACCGATCCACCGCGGCGCGTAATTCCTCCCAGAGCGCCACGATTTCCCGATAATAGATTTCCACCTGTTCGTCAATGCCGACGAAGTGATCCGTGACCTTCTGGTTGGCGAGGTCTTGCCGTCGCCAGCGGTCTTCCTCGGCGACCAGGCGTTTCTGCCAGTCGCGTGCGAAGGTGGTTTGCCACTCTTCCCACTGGCGTCTGAGCCGTTCTTCGGTGAGCCGCTGCATCTCCGCGATTTCATTTTGGCGTTTTTCCAGCCGTACCTGGAAGGCGTCCAGACCGTCGAGCGCCTGTTTGTTCTGGTTGTACAGCAGAGCATACTTCTGCGTCTGTTCGACCAGGCGCGTGACCTCCACATCAACGCGCGCGCCTTGCTCCATATACTGCTTCACCCGCTGCTCGCGCTGGAAGTCCGCCACGCGCAGCTCTTCGATGCGGGGGTCGTAAGATTTGGCGATTTGGACGGCTTCTTCTACCCGCGCGGGGATTTTGCGGATGCTGTCTTCCAGCCGCACTTGCTTGGCGACCAGTTCGTCGATGCCCTTGCGCAGCCCCGGAATTTCGCCTTCGACCGCCGCAACGCGCCGTGTGTCGGCCCGCCGCTGCTCTTCCAGGTAGACGATGGATTGTAAACGGTCTTCGGTGCGTTTGGTCAGGTCGGCAATAGCGTTGGACACGACCTGGATCTGGCCTTGCAAGCGTTGTTCACCGGCCTCGCGGGCTTTGAGCGGCTCTTCGTAGCGCAGCACGGCGCGGATTTTCTTGTCCAGTTCGGTCAGTTGCTCGTTGACGATCTCGATTTCAGACCGGCGCATCTGCTCGCTTTCCAGACGCTCGCGGCGCACCAGGGCCTTGAATTCTTCCAGGTTGCTGTTGAGATCGCGGTGCGTCTTCTCGACCAACGCAGGGTAATCGTCGGTGCGCCGCAAATCGGTGCGCAGTTCGACGATGTCCTGGTGCAGCCGTTCGATCTCCACGGATTGCGCCTCGATGGTGTGGATTTGCTGTTCGACACGTTCCTGCAGGGTCAGAATGAGCGCCTTATCCCGCTTGCGCTCTTCATCCAACCAACGGATCATTTGCTCTAGCTGTGAAAGCTCCATACGTATCGCTCCTCACTTTTTCAAAACGAAGTGTTATCAGGCATTATACCCGCTCTCGTAGGGGAAACAACATCATTTGCGGCGGAGCAACGGCGCGAGCAGCGTTTGTTCTTCCGCCGTCAGCAGCTTGAGCCGCCACGCGACCAGGGGATAGGTGACGATTGCGCCCGCCAGCGCCGCGCCGCGCCCGACCGGCATCAACAGCAGCGCCACCCCGACCATTGCTAACGTCGCCAGCAGCGGTTTGCCGACGATGTGTCGCCAGCGCACGTGCGCCAGTTGTTTTTGGACGCCCATCACAAAGGGCACCAGCAAGGCCAATTCTGAGAAGATGTGCAGGATGGCGGACGCCTGGTAGCCGTAGATGGGCATAAAGATCAGGTTGCCGGTCAGCGAGAAGGCAAACGCGAACAGGTACGCGCGCATCAGATAGCGCTGTTGGTCCAGCGCGATGAGCACGTATTGGGTCAGGCTGTTAAGCCAGCCGACCGGCATGGACCAGGCCATCAGTTGCAGGGCGATCATCCCGCCGGGCAGATATTCCGGTCCGCCCAGAACCAGCACCATCTCGCGCGCGGTCAGCGTGGCGATGACGGCAGTTGGGAGCGCCAGCGTCAGCAGGATTTTCGCGCCAAGCTGGTAGAAGCGCAGGAAACCAGCGCGGTCTTCTTTCGCCTGCCGTGAGATGACCGGAAAAAGCGCCAGCGTGAACATCGAGGGCACGACCATCACCGTATCGAGGAATTTGTACCCGACGCTGTACAAACCCAGGATGACGTTGCCCAGGATCGGCTCCATCAGGAAAACGTCAATTTTGTAGAACAGTGTGGCGAGGAAGTGGTTGACCATCAGCGGCCACGATTCGCTCACCATATCCCGGCGCAGCGCGCGGTTGCCTTCCCAGCGCGGGCGGAAGAACATCCGCACGGCGAGGCCTCCCAGGATGCTCAATGTGACCAGGTTGATGGCAATGGCCGAGCCTGCCAGCCCGACGATACCCCATCCCGCCAGCAAAACCGCCGTCTGCACGGCGACGCGCACGAGTGTCGAGACTGTTTGGATGGCTGCCGGATATTCTGCTTTCTCGAAGGCATAGAAGAGCGAAGTCAGCCCTTTGGAAATCGAGCCGGGCACAAGGCCGATGTAGAGCAGCACGAGCGCGATCATCGCCTGCTGAGAGGCCGGGGCGGCGAGATCGGCGATAAGCGTCTGCCGCAGCGCGACGAAGCTGAGCAGCAGCGGGATGCCGGCGAGGCTCAATCCCACGCGCACGGCAGTAGTGTTGAATAGATATCGGTTCGCCCGTTCACGGTTGCGGGCCACTTCGCGGGTGAGGTAAGCGTCAAGGCCGAAATTGGTGAGGATGTCGAACCACAGAAAGACGTTGACGGCATAGTAGTAATCGCCGGTATTCGCCGGGCCGAGAATGCGCAACATCAGCGCGGCGAAGGCCAGTTCGATGACGCGGTTGAAGAGCGTCAGCAGGATGGGAGCGACGCTGTTCTTCGCCAGTCGTTGCACCGTCGAATGTCCCTCCTGCTCGCGGTACGCGCGCCGCCAGACCCACACGACGGCGAGAAAGACGATGACCATCCCGGCGAGGAACGAGACGAAAGCGCCAACTTTCACGCTATCGGGACTGTATTTGAAGCGCACGACGCTGCTTTCTGCGAGCCACACGCCCCGGAAGTTCCCCGCCACGCGGGCGATGGGAACCTCGGACTCGGCGTCTTCTCCGGTTCCTGGCGGGCGGACGAAAGCCTTCCAGCCGGGGAAATAACTGTCGGCGAGGATGAGCCAGGAAGGGCCGTCAACGGTCGCTTCGATGAGGACTTCATTCCGCTGATACGTGAGCACGTTTTGCGCCAACGGCGTGGCAGGGGTGGGGGAGGATGGCAGCGTGGGGACGTTCACCGTGAAATCTGCCTCGATGATGGCGTAGAACCGTGGATCATGGCTCTGAACGATCTGTCCCACGGCCTCGACATCCGGCGCAACCAACGTCGCCGTTGCGGGCAGGGTGAAGGCGCGCGGCGTGACCCCCAGGTTCTCATAGACGCGCACGGCGGCGTCCTGATAGACGAGTTTGTACTTAGGCAGGGGAATCTCTTCCTCGGTGATGATGTACTTGACGTTGAGCAAGTCGGTGAGCGGGCTGTCGAGGCTGGAGAACTGCGTGAAGGGCGCGATGCGGTTGTAGAGCAGCTCGTTCTGCGGCTCGATCCAACGCATATAGCGCGCGTACTGCGCCGGGAAGAGGCTGTCGTAGCCGCGCACGTCCTGCAAATCGTAGAACATCCCCGTGTTGGCATTGAACGTCTTGCGCCCGTGGGGATCGAAGGTGGAGAAGCGCCACAGCCCGGCATCCTGGCGCAGAAACTCGACGACGGGCGGCGTGTAGGTCAGCAAGGCAGGATCCACGGCGGGATTGAATCCCGCGCCAAACGCGACGAGGTCCACTACCAGGACAAGGATTGCCAGCGCTTCCCAAACCGGGCGGCGCCCCAATCGTCTGGGCAGATAGATGGGACAGCGCGACACCCGCAGCACGATCCCGGCGCTGACCAGGAAGATCGCGGCAAGCTGAATCCAGGGGAACAAGTAAGCGTAAAACGCACGATGATCCGGGAAAGCATTCGCCGCCAACGCCAGCGACCAGAACGCGCGCTCGACCAGCGGTTCGATGCGCCCGAACGCTAGCCGTGAGAGCCACAGCCCGCCCCACAGCGCCAGCCCCGTCCAAATCGCGCCCGCGCCGACGATGCTTGTGGCGTTGGGGGCAGTATCGAAAAGCAAAATACGTAAAGCGTAAAACGTAAAACGTGATTGGTGATTGGGTGATGTGCTGATTCGCCGATTCGCTGATTCGCCGATTTGCCGATTTGCCGATTTGCCGATTTGCCGATTTGCCGATTCGCTCATTCGCGTCGCTCCCAGCCCGGCGAGGGCGGCGACGGCGACGGTCAGCGGGAAGACCCAGCGGAAGGGCGAGTGCGACTGGCTCAGGAAGGGTAAAGCGTAAACCAGCGCGTAAATCGGCGTGCCGAAAATACATCCCAACGAAAACAGCGACAGCGCCGTGAAAAACGGCACATAAGGCTGTCTCGGCCAATCGAGTGCCTTATCTACAATCTTTGACCTGCGACTTTCGACTTTCGACTTTCGACCTTCGACTAACGACTGCGGACTAACGACTGCCACCAACGCCAACAACAACGGCAGAATTCCCAGGTACGCCGCGCCCTCGACGTAATTCTTGATGCCCCAATCGAAGCTGGAGATGGCGTCGCCGTGCGCGTTGACCGTGGCCCGGAGCGTCTCGCCGGTGAAGAAATTCCACAGCGTGGTGTGCGTCGGATTGCCGAAGAAGTTGGGGATCAGGAACGCGAGCAAGCGCCGTTTGGGGTAGGCCCAGCCGAGCACCTCGGCCAGCGTAACTGATCCCTGGCGGAAGCTGCCGCTGACGACTTCGTAGAGCGGGAGGAGCTGGATCGCGCCGAGCGTCAGACCGAGGCCAACCATTAACAGCAGGCCGAGCGCCGGGCTGAGGACTTCGGCGCGCCACGCCGCGCGTGGATGGGTCAACGCCGTGTGGACGAGCCGCCACGCGCTGAACATCGTCATCACCAGCAGGACGAAGTAGGTGATCTCGGCGTGGCCCGCCAGAATTTGCATTCCCAGGGCGACTGCGCCGCACAAAGCCCAGGGCAGCATCGCGCGTTCCTGGCGCAAAAAACGCGCGCGCCGCACGGTGAGATCAGCGAGCGCCAGCAGCAACGGCAACCAGGACGCCGCCGCGACAATCATCGGGTGGACGACGGAGGCCACCAGGAAGCCGCTTAACTCAAACGTGACGCTGGCCAGCAACGCCCCCAGGCGATTTGCGCCAAGGGTACGCGCCAGGATGTACATCGAAATACCAGCAAGGCCCAATTGCAGCGCGATAAACAATCCGAATGCGCGTGGCAGCGGCAGCATGAAGAAAATCCACGTCAGCGGGTAGAGGGCGGAGTGTTGCCCGTTCGCCAGAAAGGGGTGTCCGGCGAAGAGGTAAGGGTCCCACAGGGGGAGTTCGCGTGTGTGCAGCGCCGTCGTCAAAAAGCGTTTCCAGGGATAGTTTTGGAGGATCAGATCGGCGACCAGGCCATTTTGAACGTCAGTCGCGCCCAACGACTCAGCGGCGGCGCTGTAGGGCGCAAAAGTGTAGAGCGCATCCGCGGGGAGCAGCGTTTTATCTCCCAGGACGACGGGAGCGAAAATCAAGAGCGGCAGGACAAGCAGCGCACCCGCTGCTGCCAAATCACGCCATAGTTTTCGCCTCCCCATCTTCATACCGATCGACCGCCTGACTACTTGACTGTTCGACAGTTCGCACAATCCTATCATGCAATGGTGAATAGGCAATTGCTCGCACTATTTGCATACAAAAAGGGCCTGGAAGTCATTCCAGGCCCTATCGTGTTGTAAACCCGTTCAGCCTTGTTTCTTTTTCCCAAACAAAGCCTGCTTTAACGGTAAGAGTTCCCCATCTCTGGGAAGTTGCTCACTCGTCAGAAGTCTGATGTCAAAACTGATCTTCGGGAGAGCCGTTCCGTCGTTGCGCACGCCTTTGTCCCACTCCACGTGCGGATAGAAGAACGATATGGCCTCGCCCAACCGTTGGTTCAGACGTTCCATAACGATGGAACCCTCTTGACCTGCCGGCGCGACAACCAAAAACTGGTAGGTATCCAGTTGGCCGACAAAGGGATCTGTGCTCATACTTTCCGCCGCCGTGTTGCGCAGGATCAGCGCGACCGCGCGGAGCACATCGTCGTGGGTGACGAAGCCATAGGCATCACTAAAAGCGGGCATACCCCGGAGCGCCACGCCGATGATGGCGAGATTCACGTTCTCGATGACCCGTTCCACCTGCTCTTCGACCAACATTGAGGTGGGCAGCCCCGTGATGGGGTGCAAAAGCGTATCCAGATTGCTGCGGCGCAGGACGTTGCGCACCCGAAAGCGCAATTCCTGCACGTCGAAGGGCTTGGTGATGTAGTCAACCGCCCCAAGCTGCAAGCCGGTCAGCCGGTCCATCCGCTCGCGGCGCTCGGTCAGAAAGATAATGGGCGTGTGTTCCGTGCGCCGCTGACTGCGCAGGGTCATACACACCTCATAGCCGTCAATATCGGGCAGATGAATGTCCAAGACCACCAGGTCAGGCAGTGTCTCGGTGGCAATCTTCAAAGCATCTTGCCCCCAGGCTGCATGTGAAACCTGGTATCCCACGGAGGAAAAATAGGCCGAAAGCATTTCCGCCGTGTTAGGATCGTCTTCTACAATGAGAATGTGACGAGGCGCCCCGTCTGTAGACATAACAGGTAATCCTAACCGATAGGCTCTTTGTAAACAGCAAAAGTGCAGTTCTCGGCGCCCATCCCCATACAAGTGAGCTGGTCTACGCGGAAGGTGCGCCCGCCACTTAACCAGCGCAACGCTTCCTCGATGATGCCGGCGGCGATAAAGCCTCCCGGTCGCTCGACTTGCCGGCCCCAGCACATTGAACAGCGGTCAATGATGTAATGGAAATGGTCGCCGCCGGGGTCTTTAACATAGGAAGTTTGATCGCTCAGAGAGTCGAAGACTTTTGCGACCGCGGGCAAACCGGCCTTTAGCTTTGCCTGTAATGGCAGAACCTTGAACGCAAGATCGCTCGCGCCGACCAAAGCGCCGAAGTTCGCCAAACCCTGCGCGAAGAGCACACGCCCAAGACGGAGTTGTAAGCCTCGACCACCGCGCGGTCCGTACATCTCTTCGAGAGCTTTGTTAAGCGCAGAAATGTAGGCGAAGTCAAAGCCTTTGTCCATCACATCGGCGGGTGGATTGTCTATGAATTGTGCCAGGCCGGCCATGTTCAAGATGGCATTCAGCCCGTTGCGTCCCATAATCTCTTCGAGGGCGTCGAACAAAATTAAGCCGAAGCGATTGGGGTAAAGGTATCCACTGGGTTCAGGGGTATTAGCCACTGTATCAACCTCCTCCGTGCTACAGAATCGTTGAAAGTTCTTCAGCCGCTCGACGCATATCCAAGAAGAGCAGCCCCAACTTGGCTTGTTGTCGAGCTAAAACGGTCAGTACTGCTTCCTCTCCCACAGCGCGAAGGATAACGTACCCCTTCTCGCCCCTGACATAAACCTCATCCAACATTCCCCGCTTCAGTTCTCCGGCGATGCGTTCACCCAACGACAGCATTGCTGCGGACATTGCCGAAACGCGATCCTCTTCTACGCTTTGGGGAAGGGAAGAGGCAATGGGAAGTCCATCTACACTGATAATGGCGGCTGCCTCAATGTCGGGGCTGCTGGTTTGAAGCTCGCGTAGTCGCTCAACCATCCGTTCATTCCGAGATCTGCTTGCCATGCTATCCGTCCTCCGCTAGGGAATTATACCCTTTTATAGAAAATGTACTATCTTGAGGTTACACTTTAGAAAGGTTACCATAGGAATACGACATTGTCAAGGCAACGTTGTGAAACTTGTCATTCTCTCAAATCTACAACCCTGAGCGACATTTTTCCACTTCACTCTGGTTATATTTTAGTCCGATTTCTCAGAATGGCAATTTTGACCTTATCCAGCATTTGTGGTATGATAAATGCGTCAGGTGTAAGGAGATCGCTTTGATGAACGGCAGTCCAGTTACCTCTTTTGTGATGATGATGTCTGGTGCCATGGCGAAGAGCCATGGCCGTTTGGCGTTGGGGAGGAACTAGATTCCTTAAAGGTGTGTGCGACATGCAAAAGAGCCTCCTCAGTGGAGGCTCTTTTGTTTTTATGAAGCCTGCTAACGCGCGATATGGAGGTGTTGTGATGGACGATGTCTTTTATGTGACCACCCCGATTTATTATGTGAATGACATCCCGCATATCGGCCATGCGTATACCACAATCCTGGCCGATGTGCTGGCGCGCTACGCCCGTTTGCGGGGGCAAGATACCTTTTTCCTGACCGGGACTGACGAACACGGGCAGAAAGTTCAGGATGCGGCGCAAAAACTCGGCGTCACGCCGCAGAGTCACGCCGATGCGATGATGCTGCGGTTCCAGCGTGCATGGGACTATCTGCACATCGCCAACGACGATTTCATCCGCACCACGCAACCACGCCACACCCGTGTTGTGACAGCAGTGCTACAAACGTTGTGGGACAAGGGCGAAATCTATCTCGGAAGTTATGAAGGCTGGTACTGCGTCCATGACGAACGGTATTGGACGGAGAAAGACCTGGTGGATGGCAATTGCCCGGACTGTAGCCGTCCGGTCGAGCGACTTGTGGAGCCAAACTATTTTTTCAGGATGAGTGCGTATCAGGAGTGGCTGATTGACTACATCACCACGCATCCTACTTTTATCCAGCCGGAGACACGGCGCAACGAGGTCTTGGGTTTCCTGCGCCAACCGCTCGGTGATTTGTGTATCTCGCGTCCCGTCGAGCGCCTGAGTTGGGGTATTCCCTTTCCCTTTGACCCCCATTATGTGACTTATGTTTGGTTTGATGCGCTCATCAACTACATCACCGCTGTCGGGTATCTGGCCGATGACGCGCGTTTCGCGCGTTGGTGGCCGCAGGCGATGCACCTCATCGGCAAGGACATCCTCATCACCCATACCGTCTATTGGCCAACGATGCTCAGGGCGATGGGACTTCCGCAACCCAAAACGATCTTTGCCCACGGATGGTGGCTATCGGGCGGAACCAAGATGAGCAAATCTCTGGGCAATGTCGTGAATCCTATCCACATGGCTGAGGTCTACGGTGTGGATGCATTCCGCTATTTTCTCATCCGCGACATGGTCTTGGGCCGCGACGCCGATTTCGACGTCAACAGCCTGCGCAGTCGCTACCAGGCGGATTTGGCAAATGACTTGGGCAATCTTTTGCATCGCTTGGTGAACATGATCGGGCGTTATTGCCAGGGACGGGTTCCCCCGTGTGGCGCGTTCACCCCCGAGGACGTCAGTTTGCGCGCGTGCAGCCTCGCCGCCGTAGAACGCGCTTTCGCGCTGGTTGAAGCCCTGGCGCTCAACGAAGCGTTGGCGCACATCATGGGCATCGTCGGTGAGGTCAATCGCTACCTGGAACGGACGACGCCCTGGGTTCAGGCAAAGCAGGGGCAAATTGAGCGCGTGGATACGATCCTTTACACAGCAGCCGAAACCCTGCGCCTGGTCTCGCTATTGCTACAGCCTGTGTTGCCTGAGCGTATGGGTGAAGTGTGGCGTCGGTTAGGGTGGCAACCGCCGGAAACGTTGAACGCCGGATTGTCTTGGGGACTCCTGAAGCCGGGGAGCGCCGTCATTGCCGGAGCACCGCTCTTTCCGCGCGATATCAGTTGAACTATACCTTCTGCGTTTGTCTGCATTGTTATTTGTCAGAAATTATGTTATACTATCATTACAAAGACTCGCTAAGCCGTGACTGCGTTCAGTTCCGGGCTGAAGAGCCATATCATAATTTCACGAGGAGTAAGAGGAGTATGTCGAAGACGCTGTACGTTGGCAATGTTTCGTGGGGTGTGACGGAAGAAAAAATCCGTGAACTGTTCGCGCAGTACGGTCCGGTCCTATCGGTTCGCTGGATCACCGACCGTGAGACGGGACGCTTTCGGGGCTTTTGTTTTGTGGAGATGAATGACGCGGATGCTGCTAAAGCCATCGCCGCGCTCAACGACTATCAATTTGACGGTCGCGCGCTGCGGGTGAA
This sequence comes from Anaerolineae bacterium, assembly GCA_035420085.1. Lineage (GTDB taxonomy): Bacteria > Chloroflexota > Anaerolineae > B4-G1 > SLSP01 > DSWT01. Next base: position 33,790 of record DAOLUH010000031.1, on the reverse strand, counting down.
CGAGGCTGAAGAACGCCAGGATCGTCGCGGCGGCAGCGGGAGTGGCGGCGGCGGTGCGCGGCGGCGGAGCAGCGGAGGCAGCTACCGGGATCGCGGTGATCGTGACTCTTCCTGGTAATTGATGCTTGCACATCAAAACCGCTGAAATGGTATTGCCATTTCAGCGGTTTTTTAACGCTTCTTTTCAAGGCGAGGTGGTTATGGACGCATTATCACGCATCTGGCAGCAGGCGCAGACAGGAGATCGGGTGGGAGCCAGACGTGAGCTTGTCAATATCCTGCGTGGACAACCCGACAACGCGCAGGCATGGCTCCTGATGGCCGCGCTTCTTGAGGACCCGGCGCAGCAAGCTGATTGCTGTCGCAAAGTTCTCGCCCTTGATCCTGCCAACCGTCACGCTGCGGCTATGCTGCAAAAGTTACGCCAGCCCACCTCTTCTGCTGCACCGCCGACAACTGCTGCGGCGAGCATTTCCTGCCCGCACTGCGGCGCCGCCCTGGATTTTTCCGCCGCCGCTGCGCAACGCGAATTGCGCACCGTCTGCGCGTATTGCAACACCGAACTGATCTATACCGACCGCGGCGTGCAAATCGTCCCACCGGCGGTGACGCCTGCCGTAGAGGTTCCCGAACTTTTCGAGTACACGCAGGCCGGCGAAACCGACGAAGAACAACTTGCTGCGCTTAGCCGTGACGATTTGGTGCGGTATGTCGTCCGGGAATTGGGGGGCGAGGCCGACCGCAATACACTCATCCGCTATGTTTGCGAAGCGGGCAATATGCCGTGGCCCCAGGCGGAGACTTTCGTGGCGCGGGTGGCTCTGGAACATGAACACGAGATTGCCAGACGTCGCAGTCCCTTTATGCTGGTGTTGAGCGTGGGAACACTGGTGGGCGGCATCGTTCTGGCGCTTATGTCGGGATATGCGACCCTGGCTTTTTTCTCTGCGCAGCCCGTCGTGCGTCTGGACTACGCTATTTACGGTCTGCTGAGCGGGCTGGGGATGACGGCTGGCGGACTGATTGGCGTTGTGCGTCTCGTTAAATCGCTGCGTGACGCTTCTGTGTGACTGCGGTATAATGAAACCTGTAACGCACAGTTGTTACGCATTCCGTATCTTTGGACAGGATTGACAGGCTGGAAAAGTCCCCATAAAACCTTTTCTAGTCCTGAAAATCTTGTTAATCCTGTCAGAAAATGACATAGTGGCTATGTGTAAGGAGGCTCCGTGGCAGACAACGGACGTTTAGTATTCCCATTTACTGCCATTGTGGATCAAGAACGGATGAAGCGCGCCTTGATCCTCAATGCCATCAATTCGCGCATCGGCGGCGTGCTGATCCGTGGCGAGCGCGGCACGGCGAAATCCACCGCCGCGCGCGCGTTAGCGGCGCTACTGCCAGACATCGAAGTCGTGACCGGCGATCCTTTCGGCTGTGACCCCGATCAGCCGACGCTGTGGTGCACGAATTGCCGCGACCGCACGGCGCAGGGCGAGAAGCTGCCCCACGTCACCAAAAAAGTACCATTCGTCGAACTGCCGATCGGCGCGACGGAAGACCGCGTGGTCGGCACCCTCGACATTGAACGCGCGATCCAGAAGGGCGAGCGCCGCTTCGAACCGGGCGTGCTGGCCGCTGCCAACCGGGGCATCCTCTACGTGGATGAGGTCAATTTGCTGGATGATCATATCGTGGATGTGCTGCTGGATGCTGCCGCGATGGGCGTGAATACGGTCGAGCGCGAAGGCATCTCCTTTCAGCACCCGGCGCGCTTCATCCTGGTGGGGACGATGAATCCCGAAGAAGGCGACCTGCGTCCGCAGTTGTTGGATCGCTTCGCGCTCTGCGTGGACGTGCAGGGCGTCCGCGACGCGCGGGCGCGTATGGCGATTATGGAGCGCAACCTGGCCTTTGAGCAGGACCCCGAAGGCTTCTACGAGGAATGGCAGCCACAGGAGGTGATGCTTGCGGAGCGCATCGAAGAGGCGCGTTGCCTGTTGCCCGAAGTCCACTACACCCGCAACGATATGGCGACCATCGCCGAGATGATGGCTGGTTTGGGCGTGGACGGCCATCGCGGCGACCTGGTGATCCTCAAAACCGCCGTGGCGCACGCCGCGTGGGAGGGCCGTCGCCGTCTCACCGACCGCGATATTATGTTGGCAGCCGAATTGACGCTGCCGCATCGCTTGAAGCGTAAACCCTTTGACGAGGTGCAAACCTCCATCGCCGAACTGGACAAAATGGTTGCGGCGGCGCGCGACCGATCCGCCGACACCGAGCCAGAGATGGAAGAAGTCTCAATGCAAGGCGATGCTGCCGGGGAGGACCGTCAAAAAAAAGTGTAGAGGTTGAGGCGAGCGACGCTGAAGCCCAGGAATCAGCCTCGCCTCAACTGCAAGAATACGCGCAAGACACACCTAAGTGGCCCACCGATGGGACGTGGTGGGAGGGGGGCAAATTCATCCAGCCTGGCGAAATCTTCCAGCCCCGCCGCTTGGAAACGATGCAGGATCGCCGGGTGCGTTCATCCGGCGGAAAGCGCAGCCGTACCCGCACGGACCGCAAACGCGGGCGCTACGTCAGCGCGCAACCTTCGCCGCGCGATGCGTCGGATCTGGCGTTTGATGCGACATTGCGCGCAGCGGCGCCTTTCCAGCGGGATCGCGGGGCCGGCAAGACGGAAGCCCTGGCGCTGCACCTGCATCCTCAGGATTACCACAAAAAAGTGCGAGTGCGTCGCGCCGCGAACCTCATCATCTTTGTGGTGGATGCGTCGTGGTCCATGGCCGTCTCCGAGCGGATGGAGGCCACGAAGGGTGCAATCTTCTCCCTGCTCACCGACGCCTATCAACGGCGCGACCGGGTAGGGATGATCGTCTTCCAGAAAGACCGGGCGACGCTGGTGCTGCCGCCGACTAACAGTGTTGATCTGGCGAAGCAAATGTTGGTGAACATGCCGGTAGGCGGGAAGACGCCCCTTTCGGCAGGGTTGTGGCTGGCGCAGCGCACGATTGAGCAGGAGTTGCGCCGTTACGCGGAACTGCTCCCGCTGCTGGTGATCCTCACCGATGGCGCGGGCAACGTCTCGATTGGCGCTATGCCGCCGCAGATCGAAGCCTACCACATCGCCGAACAAATCGCCGAGGCGGATGTCAAATCTATCGTCGTCAACATGGAAAGCCCCGACTACGATAAGGGGTTGGCGCAGGCGTTGGCCGATCACCTGGGCGGCGTTTGTTACAACCTCGCCTCGCTCCATGCAGAATCACTGTTGAATATGGTGCGCGGAGAGTTGGCAGCTTGAACTACTGTACCGGTACCGATGAAGATGGCGTGACGGAACTTACCTTACGTCGCGCATCGGAGTTCACGATTGAGGAGCTTGTGCATGCCTACAACCAAACTCGCGTTGACTACATCGTGCCCATGCTGATGAATGCGCGACGGTTAAATGAGTACATTCACAACTATGACGTCAAACTTGAGTATTCTGCCGTTGCGATGTCCGACAGTCAGATTCTCGGCCTGTCGTTACTCGGCGTGCGTCCAGGGCGTTGCTGGTCCACGCGACTGGGGGTGCTGCCGGTCAAGCGTCGTCATGGCACCGGCGAAGCGTTGATGCGGGACAATATCCGCATGGCGCGGGCACTAGGCGCAAAACATGTCATCCTTGAGGTCATCAAAGATAACGAACCGGCGCACAAGCTTTTCGAGAAACTTGGATTTCGTGAAGTGCGGGTATTGTTGATTTTGCGCCGTCCTCCGCATCGTCTGAAAGAGGACGAGGATGTAGGGTATCACGTCACGTTTTTGGGCGCGGATGACGCAGTGGAACTGTTGGCGCGGCGTCGTAGCACGCCTTCCTGGTTGGATGAAACGCCGTCGCTCATCAACGCCGGGAACCTGGCGGCCTTGCAGGTCGAATTGGCGGACGGCGGGTGGGGCTGGCTGGTCTATCAGAACACCACGTTCCAGCTAGGCCGCCTGGTCTTGCAAACAGAAGCGGGCCATCCCCGTGAAGTCGCGCGCGCCCTGGTTCACGCCTTGCATCAGGTGCATCCGATCAAGGACACGAACACGGAAAATCTGCCGCTTGACGACCCCCATCTGCCTGGCCTGCTGGATATGGGCTACCTCGAATCCTTCCGCCGAATCGAAATGCGCCTTGACCTGTAAAGGATGCAGGACGCAAGATGCAGGATACCTTATTGTCTTGCATCCTGCATCTTGCTTCTTTGTCTACCAGCCGTTCTTGTGGACTTTCCCCTCGTTGTACCGCTCCACGCGGCCCTTTTGCTCCGCCGGATGGCCGACTGCGATGATGCACATCGGCTTGACGTGCTCCGGCACCCCGAATAGCGCGGCGACGCCTTTGGCGCGCTGCTCGTCAGGATAAACGCCGAGCCAGACCGTCCCCAGGCCCAAAGCGCGCGCGGCGAGTAAGAGGTTCTCCGTTGCGGCGGCGCAATCTTGTTGCCAGAATTTGGAAATTGACGGATCTCCGCAGACAACGATCGCCAGCGGCGCTTCCGCAAGCATCCGCGAGTAAGGATGCACTTTCATAATTGCATTGAGTTTTTCCCGTTCATCCACAACAATGAAGTGCCAGGGCTGGCTGTTGTTCGCCGAGGGCGCGTTCATTCCCGCTTCGAGGATAGTCTTGAGTTCATCCGCCGTCACCGGCTCGCCAGTGTACTTGCGGATACTACGCCGGGTAAAAATAGCTTCTAATGCGTCCATATGAAATCTCCTTGAACTAAGTTTTAACGTTTGAACGTTTCAACGTTGAAACGTCCTATGACTCACGAAACGGTACTTCCACGACAGTTTTTGCGATTTCCGCTTCCAGTTCAGCGATGCGCGCCCGTAGGACCGGAATGATGTCCGCTAATGGGATCAGCTCGCGCTCTTTTTGGTCGCGGCGCTTGAGTTCGACGCTCTGCTGTTGCAGGCCGCGCGCGGCCACGGTGACGCGCAACGGCAGTCCAATGAGATCCGCGTCGTTGAACTTCACGCCGGGGCTGCGGTCACGGTCATCGAAGAGCACATCAATGCCTGCAGCTTGTAGTTCGGCGTAGAGCCGCTCGGCGACGGCGGTGGCTTCGCTATCGGCGGGGCCTAGCGTGAGCAGGTGAACCGGATATGGCGCAACGGTGATCGGCCAGATCAGGCCGTAATCGTCGTGGTGCATCTCCGCAACGCAGGCCAGCAGCCGCCCGATGCCGATCCCATACGATCCCATCACCACCGGCTTGAGTTCGCCATCCTGGTCGAGGAAGCGCGCGCCCATTGCCTCGGTGTAGCGTGTGCCGAGTTTGAAGATATTGCCCACTTCCACGCCGCGCTCAGCCCGCAGCGCACCTCCACAAACCGGGCAAGCGTCGCCTTCCTGCGCGGCGGCGATGTCGGTGACGATGTCGGCGGTGTAGTCACGTCCATAGTTGACGTTGCGCAGGTGAAAGCCTACCTCGTTGGCCCCTGCCACCAGATTGGGCGACGCGACGACGGCATCATCCACAACAACGAGCGCCCCCTTCACCCCTAACGGCGATCCGTAGCCCGGCTCCGCCCCTACCGCGTGGATCTCCGCCTCGGTTGCCGGCCGCAGCGCCTTGGCTTTGACCGCGTTCGCCAGTTTTGTCTCGTTCACCTCCATATCGCCACGGATGACGGCAAAGATGAATTGTTCGGAGGGTTGCGGGTTATGGGTTGTGGGTTGTGAGTTGTGGGGTTTGCTGATTTGCTGATTTGCTGGTTCGCTGATTCGCTCATTCGCCATCTCCGCCATCATAAAGACGGCTTTGGCGGTTTTAGCGGCGGGAATGTCCAGGAAGGCGGCGAGGTCGGCGATGGTGGTGACGTTGGGGGTGGCAACTTTCTCGATAGCGAAGGAGACTTCCTCTGGAGCGGGCGGTTTCTGGAAGCGCGCCACCTGCCGGTTGGCGGCGTAACCGCATCCGCGTGCCGCGGCGCCGTCACACAGCATCAGCGTGTCCTCGCCGATGGGCGTGAGCGCCATGTACTCATGCGCCAGCGTGCCGCCCATCATCCCTGTATCTGATCCTACCGCGATCACGTCCAACCCGCAGCGGCGGTAGATGTTGAAGTACGCCTGATAGTGCGCGCGATATTGTTTGTCCAATCCTTCCATATCAACGTCGAGGCTGTAGCTGTCTTTCATCGTGAACTCGCGCACGCGGATCAGCCCGGCCCGCGGGCGGGGATCGTCGCGCCACTTGGTCTGGATGTGGTAGATCAGGCGCGGCAGTTGGCTGTAGCTGCGAATCTCCTGGCGCACCAGGTCGGCCACGACTTCTTCGTGGGTCATCGCCAGCACCATATCGCGGTCCGATTTATCCTTGAAACGCCCCATCTCCGAGCCGATCTGGTACCAGCGACCGGTTTCCTTCCAGATGTCTGCCGGATTCACCACCGGCATCGTGATCTCCTGCCCACCGATGGCGTTCATCTCCTCGCGGATGATGTTCTCGATCTTCGTTATCGCGCGTCGCGCCAATGGCAGATAACTGAAGATGCCGGCTGCCAGTTGGCGGATGAAACCCGCGCGCAGCAACAGTTGGTGACTGGCGACCTGCGCCTCTGCTGGCGCATCGCGCAACGTCTGCCCGAAAAGTTGTGTCATTCGCATAAAAAAACCTCCATAACAGTCAGCAGCTTGAGCAGATTTAGCGAATTATAAATATGCTCATCTGCTTAATCCGCTTAATCTGCTGACAAAAATAGCCAGATCATAACCATCCACGCATTGTGTAGACGACGATACCAATATACTCCTTGATGGCCTGCGTTGTCAAGTTGAGGTCTTGGGCGCTGGGGAGCAGGTTCATCAGTTGGACGCTCACTTTGGGCTGCGTGTAGTAATCCCATTCGGCCTGCGAAACCCAGAAGTCGGTGGGGGCGGGCGTGACGTCAATCTCCGGGTCGTTGAACATAGCGTAGGCGCGCGGCATGTGGATGGCCGACGTGACCAGGATGATCGTCTTGATGTTGTGCGTTTTTAGAATATCCAGGCTGGCCTCGGCGTTTTCGTAGGTGTTCCATGAGCCGGTTTCGAGCAGCAGCGCCGATTTTGGGACGCCCATCCGCTGAAGCAGCCCCGCCATCACTTCGGCCTCGGAGATGCCTTGCGGGCCGCTCCACGCCGCCGCGCCGCCGCTGAGTACGATGTAAGACGCGGCGGCGTGCTGATACAGCCACGCGGCGTACAGCAGCCGGTCGCCAGCCTCGTTCACTTCGGCGGTGGGGCGCGGATAGCCCGGTGTGCGCGTCGCCCCGCCCAAGACGACGATGGCATCCGCCTGCGGGATGGCGGCCACTTCGCCGGGCGGCGGCACATAACGCCATTCCAGCGAGCGCGCCAGCGTCATCGCCACGATGCGGTTGCCGCCCAACCACAGCAGCGCCAGCGTAACTGCGATCAACCGCGTTTGCCATTGTGGATTCCGCCGCACGATCAACGCTGTCGCCAACAACGCGCACGCCATGCCAAGCGGATAAACGAACAGTGGCAAGAGTTTTGACAGATAGAAAAACATGAGATCAGTTCAAAAATCTGAGGGTGGGGGTTTGGGGGCGGGCCGCGCCCGCCCCCAAACCTTCACTTCTCTCTCTTTTATTTGGAAATGGGATTCATAGATAGGTCAAGCTGTACCAGAGTAAGACGGCAACTGCCGCGCCGATGACGGAACTGATGAAGTTGACCCAATCGTTGTTGAGCCAGCGCCAGCCGCGTAGCAGAGTGTTAGGTGTGCCGTCGGGATCAATGACCTTCTCTGTTTCCTTCTCGCGGCTTGTTGAATAGTAGATGGCCTGCACCGTCGCGCCGAGTAGACTGTCGAACAACGAGCCGGCCAATCCCGCAAGCGCGGCGATGACCGGCAGCAGCGTGCAGTTTGCAGGACGCAGGATGCAGGATTCAGGATGCAGGAGGATGCGCGGCGTGTACCGTATCAGACTGTCCAGGTAGAGAAAGAGCGCGCCTGCTACCCCGATAACGGCTCCCCCTGCCAACGTTGCCAGTGTGCCCGGCAGTGAGATGCCGCCGGACGTGCCCACGTCCACAGGCTTGCCGGTGGTGATGAGGCGCGGCGGGCGCTTGCTGAGCACGCCCAGTTCGGTGGCCCAGGTGTCCGCGTTCACCGTCGCCATCGCGCCGACGAACGCGAACCACAGGAGCGGCTGGCCCGTGAGCCAATGGGCGATGGCGATCAGTGCACCCGCGCCGCCGTTTGCCAGCGCCTGCGCCAGGTCGCGCCGCGAGCCTTTGGCGAATTTCTCGGCCAGCGTTTCTTTCGTCGCTTCCTTATACTTCGAGAGCAGGCTGGAGAGGACGAAGAACGTGATGAGCAGCAGTCCCCATGGCCACCCGCCCAGGCCAAAGATCGCTGTACCGGTGAGGATTGCGCCGGCGACGCCACTTACCGAGAGCGCCTCCCGCTTGTACGCTGCCCAGCCGATAGCGGCGCTAATGATGAAACCGAGGCCAAGTTGCAAGAAAGGTACGCGCATACTCACTCCGAGAAGATCGTTAGAACGTTAGACAAAAACTCAACAATCGCCGGGAACATCACCAGCTTGTTCTTCAGTTTGACAACGCCGTGGCCTTCGTCGTCGAAAACCAGGAATTCGACCGGGACGCCGCGCGCTTGCAGGGCGGCGACGAGCTGCTCGGCCTCGCTCAAGGGGACGCGCGGGTCGTTCGCGCCGTGGACGATGAACAGCGGCGCGACGATGTTGTCCACGTGGCGCATCGGCGCGATGCTCTCCAGGAACGCGCGGTCGCGCGCCAGGCTGCCGTACTCGGCTTCGCGGTGAGCGCGGCGGTAGGCGCTGGTGTTTTCGAGGAAGGTGACGAAGTTGCTGATGCCGACGACATCCACGCCGGCGGCCCACAGCTCCGGGTAGGCCGTGAGCGCCGCGAGCACCATAAAGCCGCCGTAGCTGCCGCCGTAGACGACGAGCCGGTCGCCGTCTATGCCGGGCTGTTCGCGTAGCCAATGCGCGGCGTGGGCGAGATCAGCCACCGAATCCATGCGCTTCTCCACATCGTCGAGGTGACTGTAGGCTTTGCCGTAGCCCGTGGACCCGCGCACGTTCGGCGCGAGCACGGCGTAACCGTTGTTGACCAGATATTGGATGAAGAACGTGAAGACGGGCTGGAACTGTCCTTCCGGCCCGCCGTGGACGACGACGACGGCGGGCGCAGGCTGGTCGCTCTTGTTTTGCGGCGCGAAGAACCATGCCGGAATGGTGCGCGGTGTCCCGTCGGCGAGCGTGTCGAACGTCGGATAGCGGATGAGTGTCGGCGCGACGAAATCCTCCACCGGCAGGCCGCCGTGTGATGAGCGCGTGACCGGATAGACGGCGTCTTCGCCCAAATCCCACACGTAGATGTCGGCGGCGCGGGTGGCCGTTGTCATCGCAAAGGTAATGCGGCATCCATCCGGCGAGAAAACAAGCTGATCCCCGCGCACGACGCCCGCTCGTTCTGCGATGCCGGGCGCGGGGCGTGTTGCACTTGTGGCGAGATCGTACAGATAGATGTGATGCGCCCCCTCGACATTGACGGCGTAGGCCAGGCTGCGCCCGTCTGGCGCGAGCGCCAGCGCGTCGCAATCCCATGCCGGCGCGATGAGACGTTCCAGCGCGCCCGTGTCCAGGTTCAGACGGGCGATGTAGAGGAAGTCGGCGTCCCTGTCGGTGATGAGATACAGCGCGCGTTCATCATGCCCGTAGTGTACGGCGGTGAAGCGCGCGGGTTCCGCCGAAGCGAGCAACTCTCGCGCTGTTCCGTCCGCCAGGTTAATTTCCAGCAGCGTGTGGCTGAACGAACTGGAGGATCGCACCACGATGGCGCGCTGTCCGTCCGCTGAAATGTCCACATGGCTAAGAAAGCCTGGCGCGTCATTTTGCCACACAAGGAGGGCTTCTCCGTCGAGTGGCTGCCGGTAGAAATCGAACAGCGCCGGGTTACGGCGATTGGCGGAGAAATATAGGGCGCTGCCATCCTTCTCCCAAGCGCCGAACGAGTGCGTGACGTCCTCAAACCCCTGCGTGAGGTTGATGTCCGGCGATCCGTCTTCGCTAAGTAGGAAAAGCTGCTGCTTCTCGTTGCCGCCGGTGTCGCGCGTATAAAGCAGACGCCCGTCCTCTACGGGCGAAAACTGCGCCAGCATGACGCGATCCGTCTCGAAGGTCAGTTGTTCGGGCCACAAAATCGTCCCCGGCGCGCTGGTCAGCGGGACTTGCCAGACCTGCGGCGCGCCGGTGATGTCCGTGAGGAATGCCAGCCGTCGCCCATCGCCGGAAAACGTCGGCGCATAGGCCTGGCGGACGTTGAGATACCGTGCAATACTCGTTGCTTTGGGCATACTATGCTCCTTTTCTTGTCAGCAGATTTAGCAGATTAAGCAGATTGACCTTGTCTTAATCTGCTAGATCTGCTTAATCTGCTGATTGAAAGTTCACTCGCGTTGGGACCAGTCAGGGCCGTCGGCGAGCTGCTCGAAGCGGCGTTGGATTTCGGCGACGGCTTCTGGCGCGATGGGCAGTTGGGTGTTGACCATCTCAATGTTGGCCTTGAGGTGCTGCGGGTTGCGCGTGCCGACGATGAACACATCTGCCTCTTCGTGGGCGAAGGCAAAGCCAAGCGCCAGCAAGATGCGATTCTCCGGCGCGCCAGGGACGGGACCCAGCGCCAGCATCTTCTGCGCGCGCGCGAAGTACTCGGCGGCATAGCTGCTTGGCGACTTGTCCGCGCCCCACGCGCCGTTGGCGATGGGGCGCTTGCAGATGACGCCCATGCCGCGCGCTTTCGCCGGGCCGAAGAGGTACAGCCGCGCGTTCTGATCCACCACGTTGAAGCTGGTTTGCAGCGTGTCGAACAGCCCACTCTTGACGGCCCACAGCGCAGCCTCGTTGTCGCCGCTGTAGCCGATGAAGCGCGTTTTGCCGGCCTGTTTAGCCTGTTGCAGCACTTCGATGACCTCGCCGCGCTCCAATACATCCACATCGCAAGAGTGCAGTTGCACCAGGTCGAGGTGGTCGGTCTTCATCCGCACGAGGCTGCGGTCAATGCTGTCGCGGACGGTCTGCGCGGTCCAATTTTCGCCCACGTAGCCGCCGGCGACGTGCCCGGCTTTGGTCGCCAGCACGTATTCGTCGCGGCGATGCGCGATCGTGCGCCCGATCAGTTCTTCGCTGATGTCGTAGCAGGCGGCGGTATCGAGGAAGGTGATGCCGGCGTCGAGCGCCGTGTTGAGCACGTCGGAGGCGGCGTTGATTTCCTCCAATGTCAGTTCAAAGCCGATTTCCGCCAGGCCAATGCCCAGGCGGCTGATCGTCAAGCCGGTGTTGCCAAATGTACGTGTTTCCATAGAACTTGTCTCCTCATATAAAGTCAATGTCAACGGATTCAATGGATGAAACGGATTGAAAAGAAAAAATCGTGCTGTCGAAGCTATGCGCCTTGTGTGCGGCCTCGGCCTAGTGTCGTCATAAGCATTATGCCCAGAGCTACGCCCAGTCCCGCCGCCAGCCCGTACCACGGGATAATTGCCAGCACCCACAGGACATAAGGGATCAAGAATACCCCCGCAACCAGCAGCCCGGTCAGCGCCACCCGGCCTATTTCGCGCGCTGTGGCTTGCTTGGGTATCGTCATCGCCAACTCAATGTCGATGTGGATCAGCAGGTAGATGCAACCTCCCACCATCAACATCGTGTCCATAGCTGCGCCGTAACCTGTTCGTAGTTCAGGCATCAGAACTACGTTTAGTCCCCACAGAATCCAGTACAGCGTCAGGAAGATTTTCCGCGCCGTGCTCCGTCGCCAACGGGCCAGCAGCGTCATAATCGCCAGTAGGCCGAAGCCGGCTGCCAGTAGCAGCTCTCCTTGCAGAATGAGCCACAATCCTTCGCCGCGCCGCACCTCTGCTCGCCGCGCCAGTCCTATCTCCACCCACGTCCAGGCGTCATCCGGCGTTCGCACTAGCACGCCCTCGACGCCCATAGCGAAAACGATGTTGCCCGTCTGGGGATCGGCGACCGCATCCAGCGGGCCGGGGTAGAACCTGTAATTCATGTGCAGTCGCTCGTAGTAGGTTTTATCCGCCGGGCTGCTCTGGCGCGTGAACGCCTTTTGCCACGTTGCGCCGCCATCGTCTGAGCGTTCGATGGGCTGACCCGACGCATAGCGATAGCGCACCGCGCCATTGACATCCAAGATGCGCGTTGTGAGGTCTACTTCCGTTCTGGCGCACGCCGGGCACAGTTCTTCCACGCTGATCCACGTTTTCCCATCTTCGCTGTAGGCGGTTTTCCCGGCCTCGTATTGTGTTTTCAGCGTTGTCCACGAGAATCCGCCATCGTGACTCACGTAGCCTTGCCTCGCATGTCGCTCCAGGCCGTAAATGCTGCCTTCTCTGTACGCGAGATGTTCAACGCCGATTGCGGGCGGCCCGGCCGAATTCGCTATTGTCAGTAATGCCGCCGCTGCCAACGCCAGGCGATTCCATGGCGCGGGAATGTTGCGTCGGGACGCGATGGGGGTTTTCGCGTCTGGCAGCTTTTCCCACATCAGCCATGCCGCCGCCAGCGCCGCCAGCGCTATCAAATCCGACGGATCGCGCACCCAGATGACCGGTTGTCCCAACGCCCATTCCGCCGCACGCACGACCGCCGCGTGCGCCGCCGGGACGGTGTTCGCCAGCGCGAAAATGCCGCCCGTGAGGCCAAACGCCAATCCGCGCACCAGGCGCTCGCGTCGCGGCAGGAGGAGCGCCCATCCCCACGCCAGCGCGAAGGGGAAGAACAGCAGCCACGCGAAGTCGCCCAGCTTGCCCGTTATCCACGAAGGCCAGAAACGCCGCAGCAGGTGATCGTTCACCAGCAGCGCCGCCATAGCGATGAATGAGGGCGGCGAGCACAACAATCGCAGCGCCTTCCGGCTCAATCGGTTCTCCATAGGGCCTCCTATTAGGCTGTCTTGATCCAATTAAACAGGGCTTCCAGGTCTATTGCCATCTCTGAATGTGAGGCGATCAGGCGCGCGCCACCCTCGTAGAAGGCGACGCGGCTGAAAGGCGGTTCCGCGCTGCCGTGGTTTTCTGCCAGGCCCAGACGTTGTTGGATGCGGTTTTCGATGTAGCGCGCGAAGCCCTCTTTCCACTCTTGCCAGATCATATACTCGAAGTCCTCGACGCGCAAGATGGCGCGCAGTCGCGCGCGGCAGTCGCGGATGAGATCGTGTTGTTGGCGCGCTGCGGCTTCGAGAAATGCTGTGTAAGTTTCCACAAAATCCGGCGCGGTGTAGGGGAACGGGTAGTTGATCTCCCACATAAAGTCGTTGGCGGCTTGCGCTTGCCGGGCGACGCTCAACGTGGCTTTGAGCTTGTCTTCGCCGGTTTCATACTGGTAGCAATGGACGAACTCATGGAAGAGGGTGGCGTAGCCGTCAAGCGTGTCGAAAACGTCGGCGGTGACGATGCAAGCAGGCTTGTTTCCGTAACATTCGAGTGGGAAAGCGGCGCGCACGCCCTGGAGGATGGGCATTGGCGTGGGCGCTTGTTTGGTGAAGGTGTACCGCTTTCCCGAAGGGCCAACGTCGAAAATGAGGAATTGGTCGTTCTCAACGATGGCGATAGGAAAGACATGGGCCAGGAGCGGATGAACGGTTTCAATTTGTGCTTGAATCTCAAAAACCTTTTGCAGGTGTGACGCATATTTGCGTTGCACGGGCAACCAGTCCCGCGTTGCCGGGCCATCCTGCTGCTTGAAAAATGGTTGATGGCTTGACTCTAGCGCATCATAAACACGTTCGACCTGTTTGGGATTGGTGTTCAGGGGGATATCGTCCAGGGCGAAATACTGGCAGACGTCGGATTCGTCGGTTTCGGTCAACTGTCCACCAATGACATTGCATGTGAAAGCGAAGACGACATTATCTCTGTCCGGCTTCCCGTAGACGCCGATAAGCCGTCCGACGGCCACATCCAGCCCGGTCTCTTCTTTTACCTCGCGGATAACCGTCTGTGTGGGCAGCTCGCCGCTTTCCATACCGCCGCCGGGCAGATTCCACATATCCATATCGCGGCGCTGGCATAACAGCACACGCCATGCGTCGTCAAAGATAACAGCAAACGCGCCGATGGTAAACATCACAACGCCGCCTTTGTATGGCGGAACGCCTCCGCCGGACCATACGGTGCAAGGCCCACGGTGATGTATGGGTTGATCGCCGTATCGTCTTCCTCGTAGGCGAAGCGCCACATCCGCCCACATAGCTCGCGTTTGACCTCGGCGTAGGCCGGGTCGTCGCTGACGTTGCGGAGCTCGTCGGGATCGGCGTGCAGGTCGTAGAGTTCGTCCTGGTCGAAACCGTTGAAGACGTACTTGAAATCGCCACGCGAGGCATCGCGCATCATCACGGAGCGTTGCGTGTAGTAGAGTTCGACGCCGTTGCATTGCGTGTGGATGGCGTCGCGCCACGCGGCGGGCGTTTCGTCGCGTAGGAAGGGGACGAGGCTTGCACCGGTAAAATGCCGGTTCGATGGCACACCCGCCAGTTCGATGAACGTCGGCGCGAAGTCGGCCAACGAGACGAAGGCATCCACACGTCGCCCCGGATTGCGCGCGCCGGCCGGCCAGCGGATGACCGCCGGGATGTGATACGCGCCGCGAAAGCACGGGATGCCCTTGGCGAACAGGCCATGCTCGCCGCAGTAATCGCCGTGATCGGCGACGTAAAGCACGAGCGTATTCTCCGCTTGCCCGGTCGCCTCCAACGCGGCCAGAATCTGGCCGAAGAGGTCGTCGAGGTAGGTGCAGTATGCCCAGAAGTGGCGGATGCCCTCGCGGATTTCGCGCGGCGAGAGCTGCCCGAAGCGCATCTCGCGTATCCGTTGGTAGATGCGCGGTTTGTCGGCGAGGCTGTCGTTGTAGCTGTAGGGCAGGGGGATATCGTTCACATCGTACAAATCCAGGTACTTCTGCGGCACGATGTAAGGATCGTGCGGGCCAATCAGACCGACGAAGAGTCCCCAGGGCGTGTTGCTTTGCGCGAATTGCGGCAGCAAGTCGAGGGCGTGCTGTGTGGCGCGCTCGTCGTGCTGACCGAGACTGTCTGCCGTCCCGTAGAGCCGATACGTTCCATAGCCCGGTCGCAGGATTTCGCCTTCGCCGCGCGCGGTCGCGTCGGGCTGCGCCGCCAGCTCGCGGTAATGCTCCCAGCGGACGCCGTGCAGGTCGCCTTTCGCGCCGGTGACGAAGTGTTCCGTCCAGCCACGATCCTGGGGTGATTCTTCGACGCTGACGTGCCATTTGCCGGAGAAGTGTAAATCGTAGCCGGCCGCGGCCAGGTCTTCGCTCCACAGGCGCACGCCGGGATTGAGGCCCGTGTTGAGCGCCTGCCGGTTGCAGACGTTGTTCCAGACGCCGTGGCGCGAGGGATACAGCCCGCTGAAAAACGTCGCCCGCGAGGGACAGCAGTGCGGCGAGGGGCAATAGGCGTTGGTGAAGGTCACGCCTTCTTCGGCCAGGCGCGCCACATTGGGCGTAATCGCCGGATGTTCGGGCAGCACAGTATCCGCCCGCTGGTGATCGGTCATCACAATGAGGAGGTTGGGTTGGGGCATAAGACTCCTGTTGGAACGTTGGAACGTTCAAACGTTTCAACGTTCGAACGTTCCAACGATGGTTGCGTTTTAGCGAACTATGGCTTGATACGTCAACTGCTTGAATTGCTGCGCGATGGGGTAGTAGGCGTTAGGCGCGTGTTGCAGCATCATCAGACCGTAGAACGCCTCTTTGGGATCAACCCAGACGTAGGTGCTGAACGCGCCATCCCACCCGAACTCGCCGACGGAACCGGCGATGCCGCTCTTGGAGACATCCATCAACACGCGCGTCCCCAGGCTGTAGCCGTAGCCCCAATGGTAGAGGTCTTCACCCTCCGCAAAGCCGTAAGGCAGCGCGGCCTCCGGCATGTGGTTGAGGCTGTACAGCGCAACGGTGGTCGGGCTGAGGATGCGCGTGCCGTCCAGTTCGCCGCCGTTGGCGAGCATTTGGGCGAAACGCGCGTAGTCGTGAACCGTGGAAACCAGTCCGCCGCCGCCTGACAGGAACGACGGCTTTTCAAAAATATGGGCGTGCATAGGCGATTCGATGCGTTGCAGGGTGGAGGCGTTGTTGGGATGGCCGTACAGCGCGCACAGCCGGTCGGCTTTGTCTACGGGGACGTAGAAATCTGTGTCCACCATCCCCAACGGCTCGAAAAGACGCTCCTTGAGGAACACGTCCAGCGGTTTGCCGGAGATGACTTCGATGATGTAGCCGAGTACGTCAATCGCGTAACTGTAGCGCCACTTCGTCCCCGGTTGGAAGGCCAACGGCAAGGTGGTGAGCACCTCCACCAGGTCTTTGACGGTCATTTTGGCCGGATCAAGACCGGATTCCCGCTGCGCTTTCTGGTACTGCCGGTCTACCGGATCGTTCTCGTTCCACCCGTAGCTCAAGCCCGCCGTGTGGGTGAAGAGGTGGCGGAAGGTGATCGGGCGGTCGAGATCGGCAACTTCAATCCCATCGTCTGTCTCGCGTGCGAAGACCTTGGTATCCTTGAAACCGGGGATGAAATTCGCAATGGGCGTGTTGAGGTGGAAGTGGCCCTCCTCGTACAACATCATAATGGCGACGCTGGTAATAGGCTTGGTCATCGAGGCGATGCGGAAGATGGCGTCGAACTGCATCGGCTTGTGTGCTTCGATGTCCATCATGCCGAACTTTTCCAGGTAGACGGTTTGCCCGCGCCGGGCGACGGTGGCGATGATACCGGCGAGCTTGCCCTCATCCACGTAACGCTGCATCAGCGTGGAGATACGGCCTAGACGCGCGGGTGAAAATCCGATGTTTTCGATAACGGTGTTGTCCATAAGAATCCCTCGCTCATGGTTAGCTGAAACTGACTACCAGACTAAAACAACTTATTCCACGCCCAGCGCGCGGAGGTTGTCGTAGCTGATCTTGAGGCTCTCGAAGGGATCGCGTAGACAGCGATCCTGTTCCACAGCATACCACTCCACGTTGGCTTTCTTGCACGCCTTGATGATTTTCGGCCAGTTGAGGTTGCCCTCGCCGATTTCGGCCATCGTCTGCTGCGTGGCCCACATTTGCTCGCCGCGCACCATCACCATATCCTTGAAGTGGACGACGGGCATCCGGTTCTTCATCCGCTTGATCCACGCGACGACATCGCCGCCGCCGTGCTGAATCCAGTAGGTGTCAATTTCGGCTTGCAGATAGCGCGGATCGCTCTCTTCATAGATAATATCCAGCCCGGTCTTTTTACCGAAGCGCACGAACTCAAAGCTGTGGTTGTGGTAGCTGAAGGTCAGTCCGGCGTCGGCCAACTGCTTGCCGACCTCGGTGGCGTCTTTGGCGAACTGGTAGAAACCTGCCTCGCCCATTTCGTGGTAGGGACGGGGCATACTGCCGACGGCGACGTTGGGACATTCCCACAGCTTGTGCTGCGCGATGGCGGCGTCCATCTCGTTTTGCAAGTACTCGAAGGGGACGTGGGTGATGACGATTTTGAGGCCATATTTGTCGGTGACGGCTTTCACATCCTCGTGCGCGATCGGGCCGATGCCGGAAACCTGCACGGCGGTATAGCCGATGTCGCGGATTTTCTGCATACTGGCGTCGAAGTCTTCCAGTGTCTTGCAGAAATCACGGACGGTGTACAACTGCGCGGTTAATTTTGGATGGGACATGGTTGTGCTCCTTTGCTTTGGGTATGAAAGTAAAACGTAAAGCGTAAAACGTGATGCGGAAATTTACGTTTTACGCTTTACGCCTTACGTTTTATGATCGAGCCATTCTTTGAGCGTTTCCGCATCGGTCAGAAAGTTGCGCGGTTCGTCGTCTTTGACGAATTCGAGCATGGCGTAGTGATCGCGCCCGGTGGCAGTCATTGGGGAGAGATACTGCGCCCAGTCTCCGGCTTGGGCGGCGAGCGGCATACGCTCGCGTTGTCCGTCAACGTCGCGCCAGCTAAAGACGTGGACGTTGACGAGCCACGGTAGAATCGCGTTCAACCCTGCCAGGTTTTCGTCCGGGCTTGCGGCTTCAGACGGTTGCCAGTAAATCTTCACGTTGGGGTGATCCACAGCCTTCAGCAAGCGAAGCGCGCTCGCGCTTGAGTCGGTGAGCGTGTTGCCGTGATACTCGTAGGCCACTGTGATGCCAGCCTGCTGCGCCAGATCGCCGATACTGTGCGAATCTTCGATCACGCGCGCCCAATACGCCGCATCCGCCTGCGCCGAGCCAATCTTGCCCGCCCACACGCGGATCGTCGGCGCGCCGAGGGCTACGGCGCTGTCCAGAACGGCGGTGAATGGAACGTCGTCGTGCCCCACGCGATAGTACGAGCCATACGCTGCCACCGTCAGCCCGGCATCCGCCGTCATCTGGCGGACGAGCCGCGCCTGCGCCACATCGCCGTGTGGAACGTGAACATCGCCGCCCCATTCGATGGCAACCAGCCCCGCCTGGGCGATCAGCGCGACGATCTCGTGCGGCGCGAGGTGGCGGAAGGTGACGGAGACCAGGCCGGAACGGATCATGCCAGGTCCATCGTGCGCGGTTGCTGCGCCAGTTCGCGCAAGTAGAGGCAGTAGGGGTTGTCCTTCGAGAAGTCGGCGATTTTGAGCAGTTCCTCCGGGCCGATGTAGCCTTTGCGATAGGCGATCTCCTCGATACAGCCGACTTTGAGGCCTTGCCGGTGCTCGATGGTCTGCACGAAGTCGCTGGCTTCCAGCAGGCTCTCATGCGTACCGGTATCCAGCCAGGCAAAGCCGCGCCCGAAGAGCCGCACCTTCAGCTTGCCGCGTCGCAGATACTCCTTGTTGACATCGGTGATTTCTAGCTCGCCGCGCGCGGACGGTTTGAGGTTCTTGGTCACTTCAACCACATTTTGATCGTAGAAGTAGATGCCGGTGACGGCGAAGTTGGACTTGGGCTTTTGCGGTTTCTCTTCGATGCTCAGGGCGTTGAGGTTTTTGTCAAATTCGACCACCCCGTAGCGTTGTGGGTCTTGCACATAGTAGGCGAAAACCATTGCGCCGTCGGTTAGTTCCCCGGCCTCCTCCATCAAGTCCGAAAGGCCGTGCCCATAGAGAAAATTGTCGCCGAGGATCAGTGCGCACGGTTCCCCGCCGATGAACTTTTCGCCGAGCAGGAACGACTGCGCGATCCCGCCCGGATGCGGCTGCACGACGTACTGAATATCGAGGCCGAGCCGTGACCCGTCGCCGAAGAGCTTCTCGTACAACTCGATGTGCTGCGGCGTGGAGATGATGAGGAACTCGCGGATGTCGGCGAGCATCAACACCGAGAGCGGATAGTAGATCATCGGCTTATCGAAGATGGGAAGAATTTGCTTGGACAGGGAGACGGTGAGTGGGTAGAGGCGTGTGCCCAGTCCGCCGGAGAGAATGATACCTTTCATAGTGGCTCCTTTTGTGGTTGGGGTATTTCCTTGCGCAAATAGTCAAGGAATATATCAACTGTCATTGCTTTTGTGAGTTTTAATGGTTTCGAGATAATCGCACCACGCTTGCTGTTCCTCTAGCCAATACTCGCATTCCATTGCATCTTGTTCCCACAGAGGGTTTTGTGTTTCGAGCGTTGCCAAAAAGCGCTCGTTAGTCTGGACTTCGCGTTTGAAGGTTTCGTACCGCTCTTTTTTCAAACGGAAGGTTTCCGGGTCTATGCCTTCTCCCTTTTGTGCTTGTTCTAGAGAACGCTTGAGCGCCGCAACAAAATCGGGACGTAGTGTGGCATTTTCTTCATCAATCATAGCAACTTTACTTTTTCCGAGCTGGCTTGCGAGTTCTCTTTTGTGTCTTTATTATACTTGATAATCATGACTTATGCGCTACGCCATAATCTGCGCGCGCTCCCGCGTAATCGTCCACCGAAGCGGTTCGCCGGCCAGATAGCGGCGGAGTTCGGCGATCATATACTGCCCCATGCGGCGACATTCCGCGTCCATAGACCCGGCGATGTGCGGCGTGAGGATGACGTTGGGCAAGGTGTACAAGGGCGAGCCGGGTACCGGCGGCTCCGGGTAGGTGACGTCGAGCACGGCATAGAGATCGGGGCGGTGTTGGAGGACGGCGATCATCTCTGCTTCGCGCACGATGGCTCCCCGTGCGGTGTTGACGAAGGTCGCGCCGGGCTTCATCGCGGCGAAATGCGCGCCGGTGATCATCCCTTCCGTCTCCGGCAGCCAGGGCGTGTGCAGCGAGACGACGTCCGCGCGGCGGAAAATCTCATCCAGCGTTACCATCTCCACGCCCAGCGCCGCGCCCGCTTCTGCACTCACGTAGGGATCGTAGGCGATGACGCGCAGATCGAAGGCTTTGAGCCGCTCGGCGACCATCCGCCCGATCATACCAAGCGAGATGAGGCCAACTGTGCTGCCATACCCACCCGGCGCCGGTTTCCTGGGCGGATAGGCTCCCGTTTGTTTCGCGCCGATGATGTAGTACCAGGCATGTTTAAGGCTGAACAGAATCGCTGCGAGCGTGTACTCGGCGACGGGGACGGCGTTGGCGGCATACGCGCTGGTGACGACGATCCCGCGCTCCCACAGCGCGTCGGTGACGAACCCGCGCACCGAACCCGCGCCGTAGAAAATGGCCTTCAAGTTGGGCGCGGCGGCGAGGAAATCTGCATCCACTTTTGCCATGCCCCACCCGGAGAAAATCACGTCTACGTCGGCCAGCACGCCGGGATGGGCGGCCACGGCGTCTATCGTTTGCGGCGGCGCGACGATTTCCACGAGTTCGGCAATCGCCGCGCGCTCCGGTTCGCCGTAAATTTTGGCGTAAGCGTCGGTGTTGAGCAGGTACAGTCCTTTAAGCATCTTTGCCTCTTGCATCCTGCCTCTTTTACAACCATCCCGTCAATTGCGCAAGCAGCCGCGTGTACTCGATGAAATTCGGCCACGCGATGTCCGGAGGGACGCCGTGGTCGCAGCTTGGGATGAAGCCGCCGGTTTCCAGCAGCGGCGGGACGATGCGCATCAGCTCAGCGCGCATCACATCGCCGCCTTTCGCCAGCGCGCGTTTGTCAATGCCGCCGAGGTAGGCCATCTGCGCGCCGTACCGCTTGCGGAAAGCGACGATGTCGTTGCCCGCCGCCACCTCCATCGGCGAGCAAGCGTCCACGCCGGCCTCGATCCACAACGGGATCAACTCGCCCACGTAGCCGTCGGAGTCAATCTCCACCACACAGCGCGGATTGGCAGCCTTGATCGCCTTGATCCACGCTTCCCATCCCGGCATAATGAACCGCCGCACCATCTTGGGCGAGATCATGCTGTGCATTTTATAGGCCATGTCTTCGTTGAAACGGATGTGGTCGGGTGGGGCGAGCCGCAAAATCGGTTCGAGCGTTTCCAGGACGAAATTCGTCCAGAATTCGGCCATCTCGGCGACGAAGTCCGGCTGTTCGACCATCAAGAAGCACAGACCCTCGAACCCGCACCACTCGCGCATCTGCCAGAACGGCCCGCTGAAGGTGATATGCAGCACGTAATCCCGCTCGCGCAATGCCGCGCAGCGCGCTTCAAAGTCGGCGGGAAAGCGTTCCGGGTCGCGGGGAGCGTAGCGCCACTTGATTTTCTCTTCCCAATCGGCTCGTGTTTTGACCGGAAATTCGTGCCATTTGCGCGTGACAAAATCTTTGGCGGAACGGATGTAGGTGTAGTCATACTCGTCGGAGATTTCAGTGATTGCGCCCATCCAGTCCTGGACGATGTAATGCCCGTCGCGGTGTGCGAGCACTTTTTCTTCAAAGGTGGGGATCATAATGAAAGAAACGCCTGGATCAACACGCGGTTGGGTGGGTTGGCGCTCGATGCCCAGAAGGTGCGTCAGGTAGTCGTACCAGGGGACATCTTCAGGCAGACCTTGCGCGCGCCACGCTTCCAATGTGGATTCGCGCGGCCCGCCGGGCGCGAGAGGAATTCTATCCGGCGTCCCGAAGTGTAAAGTTTGAAGAAAACGTTCCCGCTCTGTCAGCATCAATGGTTTCCTTTGTCGTCTCATAAACTTGAGAGGGTGAAGGTGAAGGTCGTCCCGTGCTCGCCGGTGCTTTCTACCCAGATGTCCTCGTTGTGGGCATTGAGAACCATTTTGCAGAAGGCCAGGCCGAGGCCGGTGCCGTGCTCTACATGTTTCCCGGTCGTGAATTTCTCGAACAGGCGGCCCTTGATCTCCGGCGAAATGCCCGGGCCGTTGTCGCTGATCGAGATGCAAAGTGTAGATGGATTTTCCGTTGACTGCCGTCCGGTCACGCGCACCGTTCCGCTGGAGGGCGTGAATTTGATCGCGTTACCGATGAGATTTTGGAAGACGCGCTCCAACAATCCTCTATCTGCATTCACTGGCGGCAGATCGGCGGGCAGGGCGTTTTCGATGTGCAAGTTTTTCGCGATGGCAAGTGGCGTCTGGCCTTGTATGATGTCGTCAACGAAATCGCGCAGGTTGATGATGGTGTATTCCAGCGGCATCTGACCGCTTTCCAGACGATTGATATCCAGGATGGCGTTGACGAGGTTGAGCATACGCCTGGTCGCGCGGTTCGCAATATCCAACAGTTGTTGTTGCTCGGAGATAAGGTTGGGACGCACTGCGCCTCCCAACAATTCGAGCGCGCCGGAGATGCTGGTGAGGGGGTTGCGCAAATCGTGAACGGTTGTGCGTGTCAGGTCTTCGCGCATACGTTTCAGGAGATGCTCCTCGGTGACATCGTGCAAGACGATCAAGCGTCCCAACGGCGTTTCTTCAGCCATGACAGGCAGGTTGAACCAGTGGATAGTGCGCGGCGGCACTTCGAATTCGCCTTCGGCGGGTTCTGCATCGGCCCGTTTCACACGGCGCAGTTCTGCCAGCAGCACACGCGCCGCTTCCGCTGCATGATGGCGTAGGGCGTTCAGAAAATCGAATGTGGTACGGTCGCTCCACTGCTGTGGTGAGGCGGCTAAATCCAGAAGCTTCAGCGCCGCAGCGTTGATGACCGGTACGCGCCGGTTGGCGTCAATGAAGATGATGCCATCACGCGAGGATTCGATCAACGCTTGCAGGCGGCCGCGTTCATCGGTCATCGCCTGGAACAGGCGCGCGTTGGTGATCGCTGTGGCGAGTTGCTGGATCAGCGTGACTTGTAGCGCCTGATCGTCGGAAGAGAACACGCGCGTCTGGGTGGATAACATGCCGATCACCCCTAATGCGCGCCCCTGTTGCACGAGCGGCGCGCTGATGAAGGCCTGGATCTCCCAGTGCCTCAGGTATTGGACGATTTGCGGGGCTGCGGCCTCGAGTCGCGCAATTTGCGGCGTTTTCCGGTTCAAGTCTTCGATCAGCATCGGGAGGTGTTGCGTGTAGAGGTAGTTGCGCACGATCTCCTCGTTCAGAATCGCTTGCAGTTCCGCCTCAATATCTGAAGCAATGCCTTGCGTTGTGGCGAGTTGAAGTTGGGCGCCTTCAGGGTCGAAAAGGCCGATAAATCCGGCATCGAAGCCGAGGGATTCCAGAATGGAGATCAATGCGGCTGGCAGCATCGCGTCGAGCACCAGCGAACGGCTTGTCACCTGTGCTAATGCGTACAGCATATTGATGTTCGCTGCATATTGGCGGATGTGGGAGTGGATGTTTGCATTTTCCAGGGCCAATGCAATGGCGTCGGTCAGGGATTCAGCCAGGATGATGTCGTCGGCTCTGAAGCCATAGATATTTTCGTGCTCGATGTTCAAGATGCCCAATGTGTGCTGCCCGTAGCGCAAGGGGGCCACGATTTGGGAGCCGGCCTTGTCATACAGTGTTACGCTGGCTGTATGGGTGCGAGTATTGTCTACGTAGAGCATCTCTCCTGTGCTGAAGGCGCGCCCGAGTGTGCCGTAGTTGATCGCACTGTGCCAGTTTTCCGGCAGAGGTAGATATCCTGCGCGCGCGTGTAGCACCAGAGATTCAGCTTTTCGATCGGGTAAGAGGATGGTGACGGCAGGCCATTTTGTCATATCCGCGATTTTGTCCACAGCAACCTGGATGACGGTTTCAGGATCGAGCAATGTGCTGATCGTGCGCAATGTTTCATAGAGGGCGGTCTGCCGCTCGGCGAGGCGCCGTTGATCATCGTAGATTTGCGCGTTGCGCATCGCCAGGGCCATTTGATCGGCGGCGGCTTGCATGAGTTCCAGGTCGTCTTGATTGAAATGGTTGACCTCAGGATGTGTGAGTGTCAGGATGCCGAGTCTGCGTGTGCCACTAAAAATGGGAATGACTAACGCTGAACGTACTTCATAAGGAATGTTCTGCAGCGGAAACCAGCGCAAATCTTTCTCAGTATCGGCGACCAACGCCGCCTGGCGATGGCGCGACACCCATCCAGCGAGGCCAACGTTCATCACTTGCGCCACTAATTCCTGTCGTTCTACGGTTGTCACATTTTCGCGGGCCAGGACACTGTATGTTACTGCGCCAAGCTCATCCAAAATAAAGACGCTACCGCGTTCGGCATGGGTGAGTGCGCGGGCTGCTTCGAGGGCGTTCTTTAAGGTTGTATCCAGGTCAGGTTGCTCCACAGTCGCGCGAGCTACGGCCACGAGGTCTTCGAAACGTTGTTTTTGGATCAGCAGTTCTTTCTGATACCGTTCCAGATTGTCTAGCATGGCGTTGATCGTGTTTCCGAATTGGGAAAGCTCATCTTCTCCCCGCACGGGTAGGCGACTTGAGAAGTCTCCTGCGCTGCCCAAAACGCTGATATGGGCGACCTCGGTGCGGAACTCGCCCAGGCGTGTAATGACCAACCGGCCCAAGAGCCGCCACATCGTTGCCCCGAACCCTAGCCCCGCGACGATGAGTGCAATGCCAAGATAAAGCATTGTCATTCTGCCCTGCGTGTAAATATCTCTGCCAGTCTTAACGCTCACCAGTAAGGTTGGATCGTCGTATATGTCCTTTATAAGGGCGTAGCCAGCCACGGTCTGTTTGTCGAGCGGTACAACTAGCGACTCTGCACCATTGGCTACCAGCGTATCGCGGATGTTTTGAAGTTCATGGTCGAGGGACGATGCGGTGGCGCCGGTAAAGACAAGCGACACCTGCAAGGTTTCTGCAAGCTGCTCGACCGCGTATGCATCCAGAAACCGTCCCATAATCAGCACCCCATGGGCCGGTCCTGCCGCGTCGCTGGTGAGGATTGGCTGCGAAGCGACGAACATGGGTTGCCCTTCAGCAATCATGATGATCCCGGCTACGCTACGCTCTGTATCTATCGGTGTGAGCAAGGGATCATCGGCGGTCAGCGTCAAGAGTTTTTCGGGGACAGGGATGAAGGTCCGTGCATTGAAGTCGTAAGCACCTGCATAGATGATTTCCCCAGATGTGCTGATCAACATGATGACGTTGATTTTGTTCTCGAGATAGGTAGGTTCGACGTAATTGGACTCGATATAGGTTGGGTCAAGCGTCTCCATGTACTCATACGTGTCGTCCCAACCGGCGTAATCCGCCGCGGTTGTGTTCAAATCCACAATACTGTTGGCGATCTGGTTCAAAACGCGCTGAACATTGCGGGTCATGCTCTGCTCTTCCAAGGCGAGGAAGCTTTGAAGGAGAATCAGGTGCAGCGGAATGTAGAGCAAGATGATGATACCCATCATGACAACTACGATGATGCCGATGGTTTTCGCCCGCAATGTTGCGAATTTGTTACGCATATTCTCACCTCACATCACGGGATTAAGTAGCCCGGTTGTGCTTGTAGCATCTCGATGAAGGTCAACATGTTCTCCAACGGCACGTCGCCTTCGACGGCGTGCGCGGGCGCGAAGATGTAGCCGCCGTCGCGCCCGGCGTCGAGCAGCCGCTGCGTTTCGCGGCGGACGTCGTCCACGGCCCCGTAGGGCAGCGTGCGCTGCGTCGAAAGTCCCCCGTGGAAGGCCAGCCGCCCGCGATACTGCTTGAGCAGCGCAAATACATCCATTACTTCCGGCTGGAAGGGGTTGAAGCAGTTGAGGCCGCTGGCGATCAGATCGTCGAAAAGCTCATCCACGTCCCCGCAGGAGTGGATGAAGACGTATTTCCCGGCGTCGCGCACGGCGGCGTACATCCGTTGCAGCACGGGATAGATAAACTTCCGCCAGAGACGCGGCCCCATCTGCAAACCGCGTTGCTGCCCCCAGTCGTCGCCGAAATAGACGGCGTCAATGTCGTAGGTGAGAGCCTTTTCCACCTGTGCGATATTGTAGTCGGCGATGGCGTTGAACAAGTCGTAGACGAACTGGGGGTGCTCGATGAAGTCCATCATCAGGTTTTCCATCCCGCGCAGCGTCCAGGCGCGTTCGTACAGGCTGAAGCCGATCTGGAAGACGCGAAACCGGTCGCCGTACTCTGCGATCCGGTCGGGGATATCCGCGAAAAAGCGTGAATCGTGCGGGTCGGGGAAGGTGTAGCCCGCGAGCGTTGGCTCCGGCAGCACCTGGCCTCTGACCACGCCGATGTCCTTATCCACACTGCGATCCCACACGACGCCAAAGGCATCCTGCACCAGATCATTCCCCAGGTCGGTGAAGAAACCCACGCCGTTGCCCAACCCGAGCAGATGGTTGTGCAGCAACGGTTCCAGGTCGTCCTGGCCGAAATGGTGGCGCAGTTTCGCGGCGGCTTCGTGCGTGAAACCCAGCGACCACGGCACGTAGGGTGGGCGCCGGTGTTCCAGGACGGTGTGGATGACGTCGCGTTTGGTCATTGCTTTACCAATAATGATGGACCAGTTCCCGGATGTAGTGGTCGTAAATCCTGCGCACCTGCGCCATGATCTCATCCGACAACGGCGGCAGATCGGCAGCGGCGATGTTCTCCTCGGCCTGCGCGGGGCGCTTGGCGCCGGGAATGGCGCACGTCACCGCGTCGAACATCAGAATCCAGCGCAACGCGAACTGCACCAGGCTCATCCCTGGCGGGCAGATGGCCTTGAGTTCGTCCACGGCTTGCAGCGCCACGGCATAATCCACGCCGGAGAACGTCTCGCCCCGGTCGAAGGCCGCGCCGTCGCGGTTGAACGCCCGGTGATCGTCGGGCGCGAACTGGCTTTCAGGCTTCAGCTTGCCGGTGAGCATTCCGGAGGCCAGCGGCACGCGCGCCAGGATGCCAATGTTGCGCTTTTGCGCCTGCTCGAAGAACAGCTCGGAAGGCCGCAGGCGGAACATGTTAAAGATGATCTGCACCGTCTTCACGTTTGGATACTCGATGGCCTTGAGTGCCTCTTCGACTTTTTCCACGCTCACGCCGTAGTGACGCAGTTTTCCGGCAGCGACCAGGTCATCGAGCACGCCGAAGACCTCCGGCATGTAGTAGACCGGCGTCGGCGGGCAGTGAAGTTGCAGCAGATCAATCGCCTCGGCGTCCAGATTCTTGAGGCTACGCTCGACGAAGGCGGTGAGGTTTTCACGATTATAGCCTTCGGCGACGTGTGGATCGAGACGACGCCCGGCCTTTGTGGCGATGAGAATCTCCTCGCGGCGTGCTTTGCGCAGTTGGCCGAGCAACCGCTCGCTGCGCCCATCGCCGTAGACGTCGGCGGTGTCGAAGAAGTTGACGCCCAGATCCACCGCGCGATGCAGCGCCGCCAGAGACTCATCGTCCTGCACCGCGCCCCACGTCCCGCCGATGGCCCACGCCCCGAAGCTGATGGCCGATACTTTCCATCCCGTTCTGCCCAAGTTTCGGTATTGCATATTCTCTCCTTTTGTGTTAGTTAAAAGTCCAAAGTCGAAAGTCAAAAGTCAGACCGACTTTCGACTTGTGACTTTCGACTTTCGACTTTCTGCAAAGCGATGATGGCGCTGATGATCAACAGACTGCTGGCAATATAAAACGCTCGGCCCGGGATTTCGCCAAAGATGAAATATGCCTGTATCCCCGCAAACACAAATTGCCCCATATTGACGATGCTGACGCGCTGCCCGCGAAAGTGCTTCATGGCGACGTTGATCAGCGAGTGCCCGATCACCGTGGGTACGATCCCCAGTCCCAGGATGAGCCAGATGTCCTTCGCGCTGTACGGTTGCAGGGGATTGACGAAAAACACGGCGATTGCCATACAGAACAGGCCAGCGATCAAGTACAACGGCACGAGATACAGCCAGACGCTTGGAAAGTCGCGGTTTTTGCGTCCCAGGGCCATGTAGAAGGCGTAAAAGAGCATCGAAACGAAACAAATCGCATCGCCCCAGAAATACTGCGCGCTGAGATTCAGGTCGGCGATGGTGAGAACACCGACAGCGCCGAGGGCGATAACCGTCGCCAGCACTTCACTGCGGGTGAGGTGTTCCCGAACCAGCGCCACGAGAAAGAACGGCATCGCCAGTGGCACCAGTCCGATGATGAAGCTGGCGTTGGCGGTGGGCGTCATCCGCGCGCCGATGATCCACGTGATGAAATGCACCGCCAGCACCGCACCCGGCAGCGCCGAAGCGCGGACGTGCGCCCACGTATATACGGTGCGATGGCGGCGATAATCGCGGATAAAAATGGGCGTCAAGGCTGCCGTCGCCACGAAAAGCCGCAATGCCGCCAGCAATACCGGGTGTACTGTGCTGGCCTTGATCATGATGACGGCGGTCGAAACGGCAAAGACGCTGGTAAAGAGCAAGATGATGTTAAAAATCAAGCACGCTTATCCTTGTTGATGTTTGATGTCATTATAGACCAACTCTGTAGAAACGGGAAACGGTAGATGGGCAGTTTCTCCCGTCTACCGTCTGTAGTTGCGCCGTTTATTTGTCCAGCCTGTGGAATCTAAAACCCAGCCTGTTTCTGCGCCGCGTCGAGCACGGTTTGGGCATCCTCGCCGTCGCGGATTGCCGTGAGCGCGCTGGTCAGCGCCCCCATTGCCTTGCCCCAGGTCTGGTACAATTGCCCCTCCAGGTTGAAGCGCATCATCAGCATATCTTCGATGCTGGCGCGACCCGTCGCCGCAACGTCGGCGCCCACCAGCGCCTCGTATTCTGCCGATTCGGCGAGTGAGCGCCGCGCGGGGATGAGGCCGGGCATGGGTTGTTCGCTGAGAAATTTGACCCATTCCCAGCACGCTTCTGTGTTTTGCGCGTCCTTGTTGATGACCAGTCCTACGACATTAGCCATGGCTGACCCATTCGCTTTGCCGCGTGGGAGCGGCGCGATGCTCCAGTTCTCTCGCCGCTCGTCGGAGAACCAGCCCATCCACATCCCGAATTGATTGTTCTCAATGCCGGTTTCGGGATACGGCATGGCGCGTTCACCGGGTCCTGGCGCAACGTGGTATGCGCTGATGAGTCGTCCATACCATGCCAGAGCCTCGACGGTCTGGGGGGTGTTGAACGTGACGCGCGTGGGCGCTTGCAGGTTGTCAAAAAGTTGTCCCCCGTTTTGGTAGACGAACGTCATTGGCTCCAGAAAGCCCAGATTCCCCATCATGTGGTAGGCGTAGCCGAAC
This sequence comes from Anaerolineae bacterium, assembly GCA_035420085.1. Classification (GTDB taxonomy): domain Bacteria; phylum Chloroflexota; class Anaerolineae; order B4-G1; family SLSP01; genus DSWT01. The sequence continues at coordinate 4,225 of DAOLUH010000031.1, read as the reverse complement.
GTGCCGCCGCCGACCTGGCTGACGCTGATGGCGCGGTTCTGAAAATCATCCCACGTCCATCCCACCGTGGGATAAGGCGTGTTGCTGCGATCAAAGAGGTCCTTGTTGTAAAACATCACCAGGGTATTGGCGCCCAGGGGGATCGCCCATCTTTGTCCCTCGCTGCTGAAGGCGTTGACTGTGCTGGGATAGAAGTCGTTGAGATCAAATTTCTCGTCTTCGGCGATGAGCGTGTTCAGGTCGCGGATGAGGTCCTGTTCCTGTAGAAAATCGTACTGGTATTGTGAGATCGCCAGTACGTCGCTTTCTTCCATGGCGCCACCGCCAGGCCCCATCCGCCAATTAACAAATTCGACGGTGATGTTGGGATGTTTTTTGTTGAACGTTTGCAGCAAGTTCGTCATATACGCATTGCTGCCGCTGTCAACGAGGAACCTGATGGTGACTGGCTCCTGCGGTTGTAGAAAATTCGTTTGCGCGCAACCGGCCAGCAGCCCCGCGAGCACGATGATGGTTACTGCCCATTGTCGCCCGGAAAAACGTTGATGAATTTTGTTGCTATGGCGCATCGTATCACTCCCGGAATCAATTATTGACCTGTTCCTGGGCGGCGTTCAGCGCGGCCTCCGCCGAGGTTTGTCCATCGCGGACGGCGGTGAAAGCAGCGCCGAGCACGTTTAACGCTTGCTCAAAACCGACCAGATTAGGATTGATCAAAACAGCGTCGCGGACGGCGGCGCGGGATGCTTCCGCGACCTCTACCCCCACGAGTTGCATATACGCACTGGACTCTGCCAGTGTCATACGCGCGGGCATATTGAGCGTCGGCATTTGTTCGCTGAGGAACATAATCCATTTCCAACATTCATCCGGGTGCTGCGTTTTCGCCGAGATGAAGAAACCATTGACTGTCGCCAGGGTGAAGGCGGCGCGGTCGCGGGGCAGGGGGACGACACCCCATTGCATCTGCCAGCGCATCGGCCATGAAATGCCGCCCTGGTCGGATAGCATCCCCATCCACATCCCGTATTTGTTCTGCATCACGCCGCCATACGGATAATAACGGGTGGAATCGGGGCCTTGCTGGCGGGTGGGGGCGACGCCGCGCGTGTGGATCAGACCAGCGTACCACTCCAGGGCTTCGACGTTGAGCGGATCGTTGAAGGTGATGTTGGTGGGATTCTGCCAACTGTCGAAAAGCTTCCCACCGTGCTGGTAGATGAACAGCACTGGTTCCATTAAGGCGATCTCGTTGTCGTATTGGATGGCGTACCCGAAGACCCCGGTGTTTGGATCGGTGATATCCTCAGCGCGGTCGAGAAAATCGTTCCATGTCCAGCCGATGGTGGGGTAGGGCGCGGAAGACTGGTCAAACAGATCTTTGTTGTAGTACATCAGCAGCATATTGATGTCGGAGGGAATGCCCCACGTTTTCCCTTCGTACTGGAACGTTTCAAGGGCGCCTGGGTAGAATACGTTGGCGTCGAAGGCGTTGTCTTGCTCAATCAAAGGGGTGAGGTTGAGAATGGCGCTTTGTTGGGTCAGTTGCGCCAACGAGAGTTGATCAGCGATGAACACGTCGTTGGCGATGATCTGGCTGAGATTTTGCCGATCAAGCTTGACCAGTTCTACGGTGATGTAGGGATAACGCGCGTGGAATTGCTCCGCCAGCGTCGTGTAGTGCGCCGCGTCGCGCTCGTAATACGGGAATTTGATCGTGACCGGTTCCGGCGTGGGGAGCGGCTTCGCGCAGCCGGTGAACACGATCAGCAAGAGGTACAGTGTGACAACGTGTTGTATTGCTTTATGGTGGAACATCACATTTCTCCTTGATTAGATAATCATCAGCAGTTACGCGGTTTTTTTTCTTTAGACAGGATTTACAGGATTGACGGGACGAAAAAGCCTCCTACAAAGCCTTTTTTAATCCTGAAAATCCTGTTCATCCTGTCAAAAAAATGACAAAGTGCGTAACTCCTATCATATTCCGTGTCTCCGTCGTGGGGCGCAAAAGATGCACGCCGGGCCGCCATAGCCCGTTCCCCAGAGGGGAACGAGGCTATTTTACGCTTCCTTCGCCAGACGCAGCACTTCGACGGCGTAGCGCCACGCGGTTGTGGGATCGTCGCAGGTTTCTGTTGTGCCGATTTGGCCCTTCCACGCCCACACATAAAGCGCGTCTGGGCGCTCGCGGACGAGGATCCGCCCTTGATCGAGGATGCGCGGCTCGCGGCCCTGGCGGACGTGCCAGCATTGCAGCCACTCGTGATGCACTTTGCGCTTCTGCGCGCAGAGCGCGGCCATGTCGTTGAGCAGCGGGGTCATCGCTTCCACGGCGTTGTCGTTGTTGACCCAGTAGATGTCGGTGCCCAGGTTGTCGAGCGCGGCGATATCCGCCGTCGCCGCCCACATCGCTTGATCGTGCGGCATCAAACAGCACATCGTCTCCAACTGCGGATGATTGGCCTTGCAGTACCCGGCAATCGTCTCCACGTAATCCACCACACAGCGTTGGCGGAACAGCTCCTTTTGTGCGTCGGTTGCTGTGGTAAGGTCGCCATCGTACCACGCGGCGTACTTGGCGCGGCACGCGGGGCAGTAGCACTCGCGCAGCGGCGTCGGCTCATCCACGAAGTAGCCCGCGAAGCCGAACCCGGCGATGGCGTCAATCATCCGCTCGATGTGCGTGACGCAGATCGGGTTGACGTAACACCCTGCCGGCCGGTGCGAGCCATCCAGCGCCACCTGGAAGCCTTCCGGGTTTTCCAGGAGAAACTGGCTCGAACGCCCGCCGCCGAAGAGATTGAGCACGCCCCAGAAGATGGCGATGGGGCGGATGCCGTGATCTTTGGCGATGGCGGGCGTAAAGTGTAGTTTGCCGGTGAAATGCACGAAATCGTTCTCCTGCGCCGCGAGCAGTACGTCGTCGAGTTGCAAGCGCTGCATCTCGCGCAGATCAGTTGCCAGATGTTCGGGATTATGATGTCCCATATATGAAACGCCAGTACGCATCCTTGCCTCCTCAAAAATCGTAATTCGTATAATCGGGGTTTATTTGCCCAAGATCATATCTATGGCGCGATTGGTTAGCGCAGCGGTTTGCCCGGTGCTCGGACATTCGCCGCGACCGAGCAGCGTATCCACGATGGTCTGGATAAGCGGCTGCTGGATGTGCGGCGGGTTGGCGATGTGCAGCGATTCCGTCTGTCCGTCTCTTTCCAGCACGACCGGTTCTTCGTCGAACGTCGCGTAGCGAATGATGCCGTTTGTTCCCACAATCTCGACGCGATCCACGCGCTGTTGCGTGCTGAAGTGCCATAGCCCTGTTCCGTGGATGCCATTCGCGTGTAGCCACGTCGCGCTGACGGTATCCTCGGCGGCGTAACATCCGCCCTGATTGGTGGCGTAACCCTTCGCCATCTCGATTGGCCCCAGGAGGTATTGCAACAGGTCGAGGATGTGCGAACCGAGGTCGCAGAAATAGCCACACCCCGCGATCTCCGGGTCGAGCCGCCAGGGTTTCACGTCGCCGCAATCCTCCGGCGAGAGCGGCCGGTAGAGTGTGACATTGACGCTGCGCACGTCACCAATCGCGCCCGCGTCGAGCCACGCCTTGACTTTGAGAAAGCGCGGCAGCATCCGCCTGTAATACGCGACAAACAGTGGCACATCGGCCCTTTCGCACGCGGCGATCATCGCCTGACATTCCGCGTATGTGCGCGCCATCGGCTTTTCGACGTACACCGGCTTGCCGGTCTGCGTGACCGCCAGCGTGTACTCCAAATGCGACGACGGCGGCGTGGCGATATACACCGCGTCCACCTCCGGGTCGTGGATCAGCGTGTCGGCGTCGTCGTACCACTTGGGGACGCCGTGACGCTGCGCGTAATCCCGCGCCAGGTCGCCGTTCCGCCGCATCACCGCGACCAACTGCGACCCGCGCGCCTTTTGCAACGCCGGCCCGCTCTTCACCTCCGTCACATTCCCGCAGCCGATAATGCCCCAACGGATTGTGTCTGTTGCCATCATTTCGCCCTCTCAAAACCGCATCACCAGCGGTAAATACACCTTGAAGACCGGCCAATAGGCGTTGTTCGACAGTCCTAACCACGCGCCGCTGGCATCTTGTGACTTGACCGCGAAGTAGACGCTTCCTCCCGCGTATGGGATGTTTGCGGTGAAGCCGTCCGTGCTGCCCGGCAGACTGTCGCTGATGACGGTTGCC
>DAOLUH010000030.1:0-72492 GCA_035420085.1 Anaerolineae bacterium | reverse complement strand
TCTACGCCGGATTGTTCATCAGCCTGGCGTTGATTCTGAGTGGGGTGTTGCTTGTCAGAACCAAACACACTTAGGATTGGTAATTCTTATATTCTGTGCTATCATCTTTATAAGAAAGGATAAAGATGGATACACAGAATATAAGAACACTCACCGCTAATGAGTCTCGGCTCCTAAACACACTGGCGGGAGAGGGGCGCATCATTTTCACCGCGCAAGAGGCACAGGCAGCACTTGGCGCTCAAGGACCACAAACCGGGCAACTCCTACACCGTCTGACACGCAAACGGTGGCTTTTTCGTTTGGAACGGGGCAAGTATTTAATTGTGCCGTTGGAAGCTGGAATGGAAGGCCTGTATACTGTCCATGAATTCATCATCGCAACATATCTAGTCTCCCCATATATGATTGCTTATGCCTCCGCGCTCACATTTCACGGATTGACCGATCAAACTTCTGATGTCATTTTCGTCGCTACGACGCGCCGGCGCCGAAATGTGACCATTCCGGAATTGGGCCTACGTTATCGTTTTGTCACCCTGGCTGAAAAACACTTTTTCGGCTTTCAGGAAACACAAATCGAGACGCAGCCGGTCGTCATTACCGATCCAGCGCGCACATTGATTGATGCATTGGACCGTCCAGAATATTGTGGGGGGATCATCGAAGCAGCAAAAGGATTATGGCGTTATCTGCATACGCTTGAGATAGATATGCCCTTGTCGCTCAACAACAATCTGGAACACTTGACCGAATATGCCACACGATTAGGAAACCGCACAGTCTTCAAACGGTTAGGCTACCTGAGCGAATTGCTGAATCTGTCGGCGGGACATTATCTCGAACGCTGGCAGGGCGAAATCTCTACAGGAATGAGCTATTTAGACCCTCAAGCTGCCCCACAAGGGGACTACAATACACGGTGGGGACTACGGATCAATGTAGCCTCTCATTCGTTGCTGGAATGGATAGGCCATTAGATGCTCACATTACGGGAACTCCGACGCATGGCCGCGCAAAGGCATGTTTCTCTGGGCGCGTTAGAAAAGGATTATGCGCTTTCGACAATTCTACGCCGATTGTATGTCCGGCAGGAAATGCTGGACCTATTGATCCTCAAAGGGGGCACGGCAATCCACAAACTATTTCTACATCGGCGACTCTCTCTTGATCTGGATTTTGTTGCGTACCGCGCCGTGACCTTGCCGGAAATCCAATCACAACTCGAAGCCCCAGATCTTCAAGCGCAGGTTAAAGAGTATCAGGTTTTTTACGACGCCTTGACCATTCATCGTTTGCGGTTTTTGGGGCCATTGGGTTATCCCAATGCGCTCAAGGTGGATATCAGTTTCCGAGAACTACCTGTTTTGCCTCCATTGACCCTTGTGCTCGAAACCCCTTATTATGAACCGTTTCCGGTAACGGTAATGCAATTAGAGGAAATGACCGCAGAGAAAATTCGCGCAGCCTTGATGCGTAAAGCACCACGTGATTACTTTGACTTATGGCTATTGCTTCAAGAACCTTCATTGGATGTAACGGGTATTCCTCAACTGGTGCTTGCTAAATTGGAAACTGTGAAGGTAGCATGGGATCCTGCACCACTTTGGACAGGCCTGGAAACACTGAAACGGGCCTGGCAAGCGGACCTACGCGAATTGCTTCCTCAGGTTCCGGATTTCGATACATTGGTGCAAGATTTACGTCGAGGTTTACCAGCGCTTTTGCCATAAAACAGAAGAAGGTCAATACTATCGAACAGAGTTGTCAGAAGATGTAAAGGCTAGAGAAAGAAGTATGAACATGCAACGTAAAATGAAGAATCATATCGCAGGCGTGGCCGTAGGCGCAGCAATAGGCGACGCACTCGGCATGCCGCTGGAATTCGGCCCGGCGCGGCCGGTGGACCGCCTGGTGCGCGAAATGCTGCCAGGTCGCATCCCCGCCGGGAGCTTCACCGACGACACCGAAATGGCGCTGGCGTTAGCGGAGAGTCTGCTGGCCCATCGTCCACTTGACCCGGAAGACCTGGCGCAGCGTTTTGTGGCGTGGATCGAAAGCCACCCGCCCGACGTGGGGATTCATACAGCGTCGGTGTTGTGGCGTTTCGCGGATGGCGAACCGTGGGAAAGCGCCGTCGCCGCCGTGCAAGCGCGCAATTCCGGCTCGGCCGGCAACGGTTCGGTGATGCGCTGCTGGCCGGTCGCGCTGGCATGGTGGGATGACCTGGAGCGCCTGCTCCAAGACAGCGTGCTCCAAAGCCGGGTCACGCATCCCCACCCGGAGTGCAACGCGGGCTGTGCCTTTGTCAACGCCGCCATCTACCATTTGTTGCACGGTCTTGCACCGGAAGCCGCTGTCGCGCGCGCGTTGGACGATGCGGATGTCCCCACCCCCTTGCGCACTGTTATTGAGTCCGCACCCGGCAAAGACCGCCGTGATCTGCCGAGCAGCGGCTGGGTGCGCCACACGTTGGAAAGTGTCGTCTGGGGCTTGCTGACCACGCATACTTTCGAGGAGGCCGTCGTCAACGTTGTCAATCTCGGCAACGACGCAGACACGGCGGGCGCAGTCGTTGGCGCATTGGCCGGCGCGGCCTACGGCCTGGATGCCATCCCGCAGCGCTGGCAAGCCGCCCTCCACGGCGAATTTCCCTTGCGCAGCGGCCATCTCTGGCGCGCAGCGGATTTGGTCGCATTGGCGGAGCAACTGATGAGCAGGTAATTGGTAATCGGGGATTGGTAATCAGGGACTGGTAATCAGTAATCGGTTATTCACTGATTCGTGATTCGCTGATTCTTTCATTCGCTGATTCTTTCATTCGCTGATTTGCCATTTGCCATTTGCCATTCGAATACGGAGACACTATGGACGACGATACATTTTTACAGTCCCTTATCGAGGGGTTCGGTGACTGGTTTGAGGATGAGAGCCAAACGCGCGACGGGCGGATGACCGCCGAACTTTACCCTTACACGGCGCTCTTCAGCCCAATCCAGGTGAACCGGCTGAAGCTCAAGAACCGCATCGTCATGGGGCCGATGGGCAACGTGTGTATGGCCGACGAGACCGGGCGGCCCAGCGCGAAGATGATCGCCTACTTCGCGGCACGGGCGAAGGGCGGCGTGGGCCTCATCACCTCCGGGCTGGTGCCGGTGAACGCTGACCTCGATCCCTCCATCACCGAGCCGGGGCAGTTGAGTGTGCTCCCGCGCATCGACCGGTCGCGCACGGTCTACGCGGGCTGGCGCAGTCTCGCCGAAGCCGTCCACGCCCACGGCGCGCGCTTCTTCATCCAGCTTACGTCGGGGCTGGGGCGCGTCGGCTCGCCGGAGTGTCTGCTGAAAAAGCTGAAAATGCCGGTCTCCGCCTCGTGGAATCCGAGCTTTTATATGCCGGCGATCCCCTGCCGCCCATTGACCGACGGCGAGTGCCGCCGTCTCATCGCCGCCACCGGGCAGGCCGCCGCCGACGCCAAGGCGTTGACCATCGACGGCGTCTATCTCCACGGGCACGAGGGCTATCTGTTGGAACAGATGACCAACCCGGCTTTCAACCATCGCACTATGGGCAAGTTCGCCGATTGGCAGGCGTTCGGCATCGAAAGCGTGCAAGAAGTTCGCGCGCGCTGCGGGCCGGACTACCCGATCATGTACCGCATCGACCTGTCGCTGGCGTTGCAGGCCACTTACGGCGCGCGGATGGCAACCGTGCATCCGCTCAAACGCTTCCAAAACGAGCGCACAGTGGCCATGACACTGGACTATATGCGCCATCTGGTCGCGGCGGGCGTGGATATGTTCGACGTGGATCTGGGCTGCTACGAGAACTGGTGGCTGCCGCATCCGCCCGGTCCGATGCCGCCGGGCTGTTATCTGCCCGTGGCACACCTCGTGAAGCAGCACTTTGCCGAACACGAGGTCAAGGCCAACACCGGTCTGGATGTCCCCATCGTCGCCGTGGGCAAGCTCGGCTATCCCGACCTGGCGGAGCGCGCGCTGCGCGAGGGATTGTGCGATATGGTCATGCTTGCGCGCCCGCTCCTGGCCGACCCCGATTGGCCGCGCAAGGTCTACGCCGGGCGCGTCGCGGAGATTCGTCCCTGCATCGGCGATCAGGAAGGGTGCCTCAACGAATTCATCAAGGGCGGACATCCGCAGTGCAGCGTCAACCCGCGCACGGGATTGGAAGACGTTTACGACGAAATCCTCTCACCCGCCGCCATATCCAAGAAAATCGCCGTGGTGGGCGCTGGACCGGCCGGCATCGTCTGTGCCTGCACCGCCGCCGAGCGTGGGCACACGGTCACGCTCTTCGACAAGGCCGCGCGCGCGGGCGGGATGCTGCGGCCCGGCTCAGTCGCGCGCATCAAGTTCGACATCGCCAACTACGTCGCCTATCTGGAGACGACGCTCGCGCAAACGGCTGAACGACACGCCCTTACCACACGCCTCAGTGTCGAGGTGACGGCAGAGGCGCTCAAGGCGGAAGGCTTCGATGTGATCGTCACCTGCACGGGCGGGAAACCCATCACGCCGCACATCGAGGGCATCAATCTGCCGAACGTCATTCACGCGGTGGAGTTGTTCAATCACCCGGACAAAGCCGCCGAGGCCGAACAGGTGGTCGTGATCGGCGGCGGGGAAGTGGGCTGCGAGGCCGCTTTCTTCCTGGCCTACGAACTGGGCAAGCAGGTGACAGTAGTGGAGATGCTGCCGTATTTTATGAAGGACGCCTGCACCGCCAACCGGGGCTATCTCATCCACTACCTGGAACGCAAGGGCGTCAAGCTGATGAATTGCGCCCAGGTACGCCGCATCGGGCCGGGCAATGTGAACGTCATGCACAACGTTTCGCCGACCGCGCCGGACCCTTACGTGACGTGGCAGGTCGTGCTGCCGGAGAACGTCAAGAACCCGCTGGCGCGCCCCATCCAGGAGGAAATCCAGGACATCCTTCTTCCGGCGGACCTGGTCGTGCTGGCAACGGGCTTTGCACCCGACGACGCGCTGTACGAAGCCTGTGTTTCCCTGCATGCTGCGCCGGAACTGCACAACATCGGCGACGCATTCGCGCCGGGCAACGTCTTCGCGGCGACGAAGGCGGGGTATGCGGTCGGAAGAAGTTTATAATCATTCCCCCCCAGCCGCTTTTGTAGTACAATGCATCGAGTTTGTGAATACACCGTACAGCACCAAAGAGGAGTCACATGTTATATCAGAACGTTTGTATCGAAGGTATGGGATACGTTGTCCCTAACCACGTCGTGACCAGCGCCTGGCTAGAGCAACAAATCGCGCCCGTCTACAAGGCGCTGCACATTCCGTTTGGGTATCTCGAACGGCTCACCGGCATCAAGGAGCGCCGCTGGTGGGATGACGGCATTCTGGTTTCGGACGCTTCAGCGATGGCCGCCGAGCGCGCGATTGCCAACGCCGGCATTGATCGCCGCGAAATCCAATGTCTGATCAACGCCTCTGTCTGCCGTGACTACATCGAACCGGCGACGGCGACTATCGTACACCATAAAGTGGGACTGAATGACGCGGCGATGAGCTTTGACATCGTCAATGCGTGTCTGGGTTTTCTGAATGGGATGATGACGATTGCCAATATGATCGAACTGGGACAGATTGATACCGGCATCGTGGTCGCCGCCGAGGATCCGAAAGAGGGCCAGTTGGCAACCATTGACTATATGCTCAATACCCCGCCCTCCAAAGACACCATCCGCGATAATATGGCCTCGTTCACGCTTGGCGCGGCGTCGGTGGCGATGATCCTACGAAGCAAGTCGAAGTCTAAGACCGGCAAACAGATACTCGGCGGGGCGGCCTACAGCAACACCGAACACAACCAACTATGCGTCGCGCAGCGCACGTGGATGCGCACCAATTCCAGCTTGCTGCTGAGCGAAGGCACAAAAGTCGTCGTCCAGGCCTGGCGCGCTTTCCAGGAAGAGACCGGTTGGCGGAACGGCGCGGTCAAGAAGATGTTCACCCACCAGGTCAGCGAACCGCAACGCAAGATCGGGCTGAAGGCGCTCGGCGTTCCTCTGGATATTGACCATCCCACGCTGCACTACTTGGGGAACACCGCCTCGGTCGCCGCGCCGATTTCGATGGCGATTGGCGTGGATAACGGCGTCGTTGTTGAGGGCGACAAGGTCGTGCTCTTCGGCGTGGGCAGCGGGATCAACAGCATCGTGTTGGGGATTCAGTGGTAGCAGCAAGAGGCAGGATGCAGGAAGCAAGGTACAGAGAATCAGCGAATCAAGAATCAGCGAATCAAGAATGAGCGACAGTTCACAATCACCCAATCTCCAATCAGCCAATTTTCAATCGCTGTATCCGTTTGCGGCGCAGTGGGCGGATGTGGGCGGGGTGAAGATGCATTATCTCGATGAGGGGCCGCGCGATGCGCCGCCCGTGGTGATGGTGCATGGCAATCCGACGTGGTCGTTCTACTACCGCACGCTCATCCCGGAGATTGCGCAAACGCATCGCGTCATCGTCCCGGATCACGTGGGGTGCGGGTTTTCCGAGAAGCCGCAGGACTACCCGTACACGCTCGAACAGCACATCCGCAACCTGGAAACGCTCATCGTCCAGTTGGAGTTGCGCGACATCACACTGGTCTTGCACGATTGGGGCGGCGCGATTGGCATGGGCTACGCCACACGCCACCCGGAAAATGTGGCGCGCTTCGTGATCTTCAACACGTCTGCGTTCTACATGCCGGCTGTGCCCTGGGTGCTTAAACTGGCCCGCAGTCCCGTTGTCGGGGAGACACTGCTGCGTGGGTTGAACGCCTTTGCCGGTATGGCAGTTTACCTGGCGATGGTCAACCACAAGCGGATGACGCCGGACGTGCGCGCGGGCTATCTCGCGCCGTACAACTCGTGGCGGAACCGCATCGCCGTCTACCGCTTCGTGCAGGATATCCCCATAAATGACACCCATCCCACCCGCGCCACCATCAATGCCATTGACGCAAAACTCCACCTGTTCCGCAATCACCCGATGCTCATCCTGTGGGGCGCGCAGGACTTCGTCTTCACCGTCAAAGATTTCCTTGCCGGCTGGCGCGCCCGCTTCCCCTACGCCGATGTCCACATCCTGGACCGCGCCGGGCACTACGTTGTCGAAGACGCGCACGAGCGTATTCTGCCGTTGATGAAAGGGTTTTTGGTAGACGGTAGACAGTAGACGGTAGACAGTAGAAGGTAGACAGTAGACGGTAGACAGGGCGGGGAGAAAGGAGAAGGGGTATGGGGAAGGCGGAGAGGTTTCAGGATTTGGAGGTGTGGCAGCACGCGCACCGGTTGGTTTTGGACGTCTACCGTATCTGCCGGGCATTTCCGAGCGAAGAACGTTATGGTCTGACTTCACAATTACAACGAGCGGCGGTCTCTGTGCCGGCCAATATCGCGGAAGGGTTCAAACGGTTAGGAAAAGGGGACAAGATCAGGTTTTACAACATTGCCGAAACATCGTTGGAAGAGGTCAAATACTACTTCATTCTGGCAAAAGACCTCGGCTATCTCGACAACAACCAGGAACTTCTGGAGAATGCCGAAGCCATCAGCCGTATGCTCTTCCGTCTTATCCAATCCGTCAACCAACGACAGTAGCCCCCCCGCCCCTCTCTCCCTCCTTCCCCGTCTACTGTCTACCGTCTACCGTCTACCCCCCAAGGAGATTCTTATGCAAACACCTGAACACTACAACGTCGCTGCCGCGCTGGCAGAGATGGCGGTGCGCAATCCGTACCAGCCGGGCATTATCTTTCCTGCCGGGCGGGATGCCGGCGGGCGTGCGAAGACGGTGCAATTGAGCTTCGCCCAGCTCAACGCCGAGTGTGACCATTACGCGCACGGCCTGGCGCAGTTCGGCGTCGGTATGGGCGACCGGGTGCTCTTGATGGTGCGTCCCGGCGTCGAATTGATTGCTGTGGTCTTCGCGTTGCTGCGTCTGGGCGCGGTTCCCGTGCTCATTGATCCCGGTATGGGACGCAAAGCGCTACTGCAATGCATCGCCGAAGCCGAACCGACGGTGTTGATCGGCGTTCCGATTGTCCACGCACTGCGGCGGCTCTTCCCCAAGCCGTTTGCGACCGTCCGGCGCAGCGCTGTGGTGGGCGGCTCCGCCGTCAACCGCGCGCTGGCCGACATAACGCTCGAACGGCTGCGCTCGCCGCGCACCGATCCCTTCCCCACCGCGCCGACGACGACCGAGAGCGAGGCGGCGGTGGCCTTCACATCGGGCAGCACCGGCATCCCCAAAGGCGTCGTTTACCTGCACGGGATGTTCCAGGCGCAGATCGCCCTGCTGCGCGACGCTGTCGGCATCCAGCCCGGCGAAGTGGACCTGGCGCTGCTCTACATCTTCGCGCTGTTCAACCCGGCGCTGGGCGTCACCACCGTCATCCCCGATATGGACCCCACGAAATCCGCCGCGATCAACCCGGCGCACGTCGTGGAGGCGATCCAGACTTACGGCGTGACCAACGCCTTCGGCTCACCGACGATCTGGAAGCGCGTCGCGCCGTATTGTGTGGAACACGACATTCGCCTGCCCTCGCTCAAGCGCGTGTTGATGGCGAGCGCCCCCGTGCCGCCTGCGTTGATCGAAACGATGCTCACGCGCATCCTCGCGCCCGACGCAGACGTGAACACGCCTTTCGGCGCGACGGAGGCGATGCCGCTCACCTTTATGAGCGGGCGCGAGATCGTGGCGGAGACCGCTGCGCTCAGCGACCAGGGCCAGGGGATGTGCGTGGGCCGCCCGCTGCCGGGGATTGATGTGCGCGTGATTCGCATCACCGATGCCGCGATTCCCGTGTGGGAGGATAGACTAACGCTGCCGCCGGGCGAGGTCGGCGAGATTGTGGTCAAAGGGCCGGTCGTCACGCGCACGTATCTTAATCGGCCTGAGCAGACGGCGTTGGCGAAAATCCAGGACCCGGACGGTGGAATTTGGCATCGCATGGGTGACGTCGGCTACTTCGACGCGCAGGGACGGCTGTGGTTCTGCGGGCGCAAGGCCCACCGGGTCATGACGCGCGACGAGGTACTCTTTCCCGTGCCGTGTGAGACAATTTTCAACCATCACCCGGACGTCAACCGCACCGCCCTGGTCGGTATCGGCCCACGGGGGCGGCAACGTCCTGTCCTCGTGGTCGAACCACGCGCCGGATGTATGCCTGCCTCGCTGTTGGAAAAGCAGAAATTCACGTTGGAACTGCTGGCGTTGGGCGTGGAATATGAGCACACGCGCGCGATTCAGGATGTGTTATTCTATCCTGATGTTTTCCCGACGGACGTGCGCCACAACGCCAAAATCCAGCGTGAGAAGTTGGCTGTGTGGGCTGCCCACCATCACCGTGAAGCCTTGCATGGGGCGGATATGACGATCTGCCCTTCCTCAAAACCGGAAGGTTTGCCGCCGAGCGTCCGCATCGGCGATTTGTTCCGCGCCCTCAGTGTACTCCTGAGTGTCGCCATCTCCGTCCTTTTCCTGCGCCGTTACCTCACCGACAAGGGCAAGGGTAACGAGTAATCAGTAACGAGTAACGAGTAATCAGTAACGAGTAATCGGTTATGGGTAACGAGCATCCAGCATCCAGCATCCAGCATCCAGCATCTAGCATCCAGCATCCAGTAGCCGGTCTGCGAAATCTTGTGACTGGCGGCGGAGGTTTTCTGGGACGCTACATCGTCGAGCAGTTGTTGGCGCGCGGCGATGCGGTGACGGTGTTTGCGCGCGGGGCGTATCCCGAGCTGGAGGCGCTCGGCGTTCGGGTGGTGCGTGGGGATTTGCAGGACGCCCAAGCCGTGAAACGCGCGTGTGCGGGCATGGACGTCGTCTTCCACGTGGCCGCCAGAGCCGGGATGTGGGGGCCGTGGGACGACTTCTACGGCGTGAACGTCGTCGGGACGCAAAACGTGATCGCTGCGTGCACCGCCAACGGTGTGCCCAAGCTGATCTATACTAGCTCGCCGAGCGTCATCTTCGACGGCGCGCCGCACGAGGGCGTGGACGAATCGTATCCCTATCCTGCTCGCTACGAAAGCCCCTATCCGCACACCAAAGCCATCGCCGAGCAAGCGGTGACGGCGGCGCACGGCCCAGACCTGCTGACGGTTTCGCTGCGCCCGCACCTCATCATCGGGCCGCGCGACAATCACCTGCTGCCCGGCCTGCTGGCCCGCGCCAAAACTGGCCTGTTGCCCCAGGTGGGCGATGGGACGAACAAGGTTGATCTCACCGACGTTGAAGATGCCGCGCGCGCTCACCTCCTCGCCGCCGACGCGCTGACGCCCGGTTCCCCGCTGGATGGGCCGCCGGGCCACGGGCGCGTGTACTTCATCAGCCAGGGCGAGCCGGTGAATCTCTGGACGTGGATTCGCGCCCTGCTGCGCGCGCTCGACCTGCCCGAACCGCGTCTGCGCCTTTCGCTGAAGACAGCGCGTGCGGCCGGCGCCGTGTTGGAGAAGCTCCACAGCGCCTTACATCGTCCTGGCGAGCCGCGTCTCACGCGCTTCATCGCCAGTGAACTGGCGCAGAGCCACTACTACGACATCTCCGCCGCCCGGCGCGATTTTGGCTACGTCCCGCGACGGAATATGGCGGAAGTGACAGCGCGCGTCGTAGCGTGGGTGCGGCGCGGCGATTTGTAGAACGAATTGTCAATTCGTTCTACGAACACGAGGAGAGAGTATGCAGCGTGAGTTCTGGATGCGTTTGGATGATTGGGTTGCGGAAAATCGGATCGTCGTTGACCGCCCGAAGGGGACGGCGCACCCGCGTTATCCGGAGTTCATCTATCCTCTGGATTATGGCTACCTTGATGGCACGCAGACCGTTGATGGCGGCGGTGTGGATGTGTGGGTGGGCAGCTTGCCGGAGCGGCGCGTCACCGCCATCGTCTGTACGGTGGATGCGCTGAAGCGCGACGCGGAACTCAAGCTGCTGCTCGGCTGTACGCCAGACGAGGCGGAAACGATCCTGAAAACGCACAACGATGAATATCAATCCGCGCTGTTAATTCCGCGACCCGAACGAATGGGCGAATGATGGCAACAACGCTTCAGGGATTTTCAGGAGGGGTGGGGAGATGATGAAGAGGATCTGGCGAATGATGGTTATCGTTGCGCTGCTGTTGGCCGGCGTTTCCGTGCGACCGGTGGGTGCTGGTGAGGCGCTGCCTCCGCCGCACATTGGTTATGGAATGATGCTGGCCTATCCGCCAGGCAGCCTGGCGAAGGTGAAGGAGGCGGGCTTCGATTGGTTTAAGTACTTCGCTTATTGGGATGACATTGATCCTAACCACAATGGCGCGTACAACTGGACCGGTGTGGATACACAGTTGGGCTGGGCATGTACGAATGGACTGAATATGCTCTTGCGCGTCGAGCGCGATGACGTCAACTGGACGCCGATCCAGGACAGCGAGCTGGCAGGCTGGCAGGCGCTTTTCCAGGCCCTCGCGGCGCGCATCGCCCAAAAACGCGCGGCTTGTAAAATACCTTATCGCGTGGCCCTGGAAATCTGGAACGAGCCGAATCTCGATTTCCAGTGGACCGGCCAGCCGCTTGATCCCGCGCGGTACACGGAGATGGTCAAACGCGCTTATCTGGGCGCGAAGGCTGGCGACCCCACCATCCCCATCGTCGCGGGGAGTCTTGCGCCCACCGGCGGGGATGGCGTACACTCGATCAATGACGTGACTTTCCTCGAAGCGATGTACGTCAGCGGGTTAGCCGGGCATTTTGACGCCATCAGCATCCACAATTACGGTTTCGGCGGCGCGCCAGAGGATAAGGAGTACGGCTGGAACATCCTCAACTTCCGCCGCGCGGAGGACATCTACGCTGTGATGGTCGCCCACGGCGACGGGGATAAACAAGTGTGGGGCACGGAGTTCGGCTGGCTGCTGGACGCGACTGCGGAAGGCCACCCGGAATGCCTCAGCTATTGGAACGACATCGGCTTTCTGTGGCAGAAGGTCTCGGCAGAGCAGCAGGCCGACTACCTGCAGCGCGCGTTCGCCTACGCCGACGCCAACTGGCCGTGGATGGGCGTGATGATTGTCTCCAACCTGGATTTCAGTGTGACAAGCTGGTATGCCCCGTGCGATCCCTTGAACTGGTTCTCCGTCCTGCGCAAGGACACTTCGCCCCGCCTGTCTTACACTGCTTTACAGACGATGGAAAAGCGCCCGCGCTCCTGGGTTGCGTCGGGGATGGTCGTCGAGCCAGCAGCATTCAACTGGTCGGTACGTTTGCGCGAGCGTGCGATTTTCACCGAGACGGTCACGGTGTCGAGCACGGCTGTGCCTTTCGCCTGGAATGTGGTCACCACGACGGTAGGATTGCCGTTCACGATCACGCCCACACTGGGTGTATCGGGCGAGCCGTTCCAGGTCACTGTGGACGCGCGGGAACTGCTGACCGGGACGTATACCGGCGTCATCACCGTTACCTCGGCGGATGCGCTGGTCACGCCGCCTGTGATCGCAGTGCCGCTAACGTTGGAGATATGGAGCGCGTGGGGGATGGACGTCCGTCCCGCCAGCCTGAGTTGGATGATGGCGGTGACCGACACCCGTCCGGTCTCGGCAACCGTGGTGGTGGAGAACACCGGTGATTTCGAGTTCGATTGGACGGTAGCCAAGGCGAGCGACACGTTGACAATGACCGTCATCCCCACCAGTTCTACACAAACAGGCACGACCTTCATCCCTGGCGCGTTCCGGGTCTTCGTCGATCCGCGCGGGCTGCCGGTGGGACTGTATACCGGTACGGTCACCGTCACGGCATCGGAAGCGGCAGTGCCCGAAAGTCCGTTTGTCGTGCCGGTGAGTGTCCGCATCGTGGAACGGCTGTACAATGTGTACATGCCGCTGGTGCTGCGGCGGTATTGAGGTAGAAGGTAGACGGTAGACGGGGACTAATGGGATGACACCAGCATCCCTCTGTACAGCAAATCCAGCCCTTCGTGAATCAAGTCGAGTCCACATGGCATAGTGGTATTCGCGGGTTCCGTTTCGGCAGTGACGATCTCCAGGACGCACAGGCGGAAGAAGTACATGATCAGCAAAGCGCCGGCCAACTCGGCGTTGATGTCGGGGCGGAAAATGCCCTGCGCCTGTCCTTCGCGGATCAAGCCCGCCAGCGCCAATGCTGCTGTGGGCTGATTAGGCGAGAGATAGTCGGGCTTGGGATGTTTCATCGCGTGCGCGAACATCCGTTGAGCCAGGTGGCGATAGGGCGTCAATTCCTCACGGAGCGTCTCGAACAATAGCCGGATGCGTTCGTCGGCTGGCGCTTCCGGCGCGGGAGGGGCGGCGAGCAGCGATTGGATGCGGCTGTACAGCAGTTCGCCGAGCAGGGTCTCCTTGCTCTCGAAGTAGTTGAAAAACGTCCCCTTGGCAACGTCCGCCGCGGCAGCGATCTCCTCAACGGTGACGGCGTCGAAGCCCTGGCTGCGGAAGAGGCGCTCGGCTTCTTCCAACAGCCGCCGATGCGTGCGCTCTTTGCGTTGTTCCCAACGGGATGAAGTATGGTTTGGTTTGTCCGTCATAATTGACCCTGGTCATAATTGACTCCGGTCATTATACCACGGAATGAGAAACGAGAGATGAGAAACGAGAAATGAGAAATGAGAGGCGTGATACGTGAGGGGACAATTCTCACGCCTCACGCCTCACGTATCACGTATCACGCATCACGTATCACGTTTTACTTCGCCGCGATCTTGGCCCAGTCGTCCAGGAAGCGCTGCAACCCGATGTCGGTGAAGGGGCTGTGCATCATTGTCTTGAGGACGGGGAAGGGCATAGTGAGGATGTCCGCCCCCGCGAGCAGTGCCTGCGTGACGTGGACTGTGTTGCGGATGCTCGCCGCCAGCACCGCGCAGCCGAAGCCGTAGTTGTCGAAGATCTGGCGTGTCTGCCGCACCACCTCCATGCCGTCCAGCCCGGCGTCGTCCAACCGCCCCAGGAAAATCGAGGCGTAACTTGCGCCGGCCTTCGCCGCCAGGAACGCCTGGTTGGCGGAAAAGATGAGCGTCGCGTTGATGCGCCCGTTGGGCCAACGGGAAATTTCACGCATCGCTTTGAGGCCCTCCGGGATGGTAGGGATTTTCACGTAGACGTGGTCCGACCAGGAGAGGATTTCCCGCGCCTCCTCGATCATGCCGGGCGCGTCGGTGCTGATCACCTCGGCGCTGACCGACCCCTGGACGATGTCCACGATCTTGAGCGTCTGCTCCTTACGATTGGCG
This sequence comes from Anaerolineae bacterium, assembly GCA_035420085.1. Classification (GTDB taxonomy): domain Bacteria; phylum Chloroflexota; class Anaerolineae; order B4-G1; family SLSP01; genus DSWT01. The sequence goes on along the minus strand of DAOLUH010000030.1, from coordinate 58,204 downwards.
GTCCCCGCCTTGAACATCAACGTGGGATTGGTGGTGACGCCGTCCAGCACCCCCCACGCCGCCGCCTCGCGGATTTCATCGAGATTTGCCGTATCTACAAAGATCAATGCCATAATCATCCTCCTTTTAGATCAGTTGCACGTTACAGGTTGCACGTTGAAAGTTTAAAAATCCGTCGCATCTATTAAATCCGTTGACTTCTACCCGCCCGCTGCTCGGCGAGTTGTCGCTGGATTTCGGCGTACTTGGCGCGGGTGATGGGGTAGAAGTAGGCGACGACGATGGAGATGCCCAACACCACGGCGGGCACGGCCGAGACGAAGATGCGCAGCGCCGTCAGCGCCGACGCTGGTTGCGCCGGGTAGGGGACAGCGTCGGTGGGCTGCACGTACTTCGCCCAACTCAACACGACAGGCAGTAAGGCGAGGATCACCATGCGCGCCAGCTTGTCGATGAAGACCGTGATGCCGGTATACGCGCCTTCCTGACGCCGCCCGCTCATCAGCTCGTCCACCTCCATCACGTCGGGGGTGATCGCGTTGGGGATGATGTGCGCCGCTGAGACGCCCAGTCCCGCCAGCGCCGCGATGATGTAGACGGGGACTTTCGCCCCCTGCGGCACCGGCAGCAGCGCGAGCATCACCAGCATCCAGGTCACTGTCGTCACGATGTAGGCGTTTTTCTTCTCCATACGTTTTGCTAGCCAATCGATCCCGGGCAAAAAGAGCAGTGCCACGGCCAGGATGACGCCTTGCAAAATGGAGGTCTCATCCTCGGTCATCCCGGTCCAGTAGATGAGGTAGTAAGCGAACACCGCCTGCACGATCACCACGGGCATCCAACTGAGGATGCGCAGGGCGAGCGCGTACCCGAAGACGTGGTTGCGCGCCACAAAGCGCATCGCCGCGCGCAGGGGGAGCGGTTTCTCGGCCTGGAATTCGGCGCGCTCGCGGGTGCCGAAAAACGTGATCAGTATCGTCGGGATGAACGAAAGGCCGCTGATGACGCCGATGGTCTGGTACGCCTGCGCCGAACGCGCGGGGAACATCGGGAAGATCACCAGTCCCAGCAGCAGCGGCGCTGCCAGTCCCGCACCAATCGAGACCGCCATGCGATATGTGACCAACGACGTGCGCTCGTCGGGATCCAGGGTCAGCTCCGGCATGATCGCGTTGTAGGGGCAGCCGATGGCCGTCGCCGCCCCTTCGTAGAGAATGTACATAAGCGTGTAATAGGCAAAGAGCACCCATTGATTCTGCGTTGCGGGGATGACCCACAGCAGCGCGAAGAATACACCGAAAGGGACCGCGCCGAACAGCAGGTAGGGCCGCCGTCGCCCCCAACGACTGCGCGTGTGATCCGAAAGGAAGCCGAACAGTGGATCGTTCACAGCGTCCCACAGCGTAACGATCACCCAGAACAGGCTCACCAGCTTCAAGTCCAGACGCACGATATCCGTGAGGAAGATGCTGTACCAAAAGGGGATGATCGTGCCTGGCCCTACGGCGCTCCCAAACTCGCCGATGCCATAAGCAGCCTTTTGCCAGAACGTGAGTTTTTCGGTATTGCCCGTTGTCGTCATGCGCCATTCCTTTGATGGAAGATTCGCCGATTCGCTGATTCGCCTATTCGAGCGCCAATTCGTAGACGCGATAGCGTTTATCGATGACGGCGCCGATGCGCTGCGCCAGTTTGTTGGTCATCGGGTTGTCGTCGCCGGTTAAAGACATGTCGATCCATTGATAGCCTTTACGGAAACTGGTATGGGCGATGTGGCTATAAATCAGGGCGTCCAACCCTTGTTCCCGGTATTCGGGCAGCAGCGCCATAATCTTGAAGCTGATGCCGGGAAGATGGCGGCTGTACCACCACAATTTGAGATAATCCCAGGGCGCGCGCAGGCCGTTACAGTGCAGCAGCGCCTGATTGATGTCTGGCAGTGCCAGCCCGAACGCCACCGCCACGCCATCGACTTCGACAAACGGCGCAAATTCCGGGTCCAGGAGGGGGCGTATAGTGAGCGCCATCCGCCGCCACTCTTCCCGTCTCTCCGGTGTGAACACAGGCAACGTTGCCAGGCTGCGATTATAGATGTCGCGCGCCACTTCTAACTCGCCGTCCAGGTCTTGCAGGTTCCCCAGACGAACACGGCACCGTCCATTGTAACGGTTTTGCACATATTCGGCTATTTGATCAATGTTGTGTGGGGAGTGGAAAGCGCCGTCCTCGCCCACGTAATTCGCCAGGTAGGCCCGGTAGGCGAGCGAATCCTGGTATCTCTGAACGCCATAGCGTTCGATGAAAGTCTGGTAGTAGGGCGGCGACCAGCTCATCAACAGACCGCGTGGGGTTTCGCGGCCTTCGATCAGCACCCCTGGTTCGTCATTGGGGCCGAAAGATTGCGGACCGCGCAGGATGCGCATCCCGTGCGCGCGCGCCCACATCGCGGCGTGATCCAGCAGAGCCTGCGCGACACGGTAGTTCTCGACACATTCGAAGAAGCCGAACACGGCGGCCTGTTCATGCTGATTGGCGTTGACGGCGGGATCAATCGCCGTCGCAATCGTCCCCACCGGCCTGGACCCTTCCCAGGCGATGAACGTGGCGATCTTGCCGGTGTGGAACAACTTGTTTTTCTTGGGGTTCAGGCGGTCGGCGCGTTCGGTGAGAATCGGCGGAACCCATAAGGGATCATGCCGGTAGATGCCCCAGGGGAAGTGCAGGAAAATGCGCTTCTCCCGTCGTGTGGCGACGGGGCGGACGGCGATGGCTGCGGTACTGACATTCATGGACAGGTCTATGTGTAATGGGTTTTCCGGCACTTTTGTGCTAGATGATAGCAGCATATGTGGAACAGTGCAAATGGCCGATGCCCATTCCGTCCACAACCTGCCGGTTATGTCCCTACGGTGTCATGCACTCTTCTCCACACAGACCTTTTCACGGTGCCCACACCATGTCCTTTAGCTTCACGTCGGGATGGTGATACCGTTTTTTACCCGCGGTGTTGTTCCCAAACTGGATGGCCGCTTGCGGACACCACTGCAGGCAGGCGAAGCACTGCTCGCAATGTTGCTGCCATTGCGGTTTGCTGTCCACCATGCGGATGTTGCGAACCGGGCAAATCCGGGCGCAGATGCCACAGCCGACACAATGTTCGTCAGCGTAAAAAGCCCGATCCATCAACTGCCGGCTTTCCAAAAATGACAGCGTCGTCGGCTCATTCACGCCCGCAATCTTCAGCCACGTCGATTTTCCGAACGTCTCATTTAGATTGAAGCGATCCGCCAGGCGCGTCATAAAGTCGGACGTGGTTTCAAAATCCCCAGACTTCCCGGCGCGCACATACGCGACAATGTCGTCAATGCGCTGTGGTGCAGCCGTCAGCAAAGCCTGTTGTTTTTCCATGGGGATTTCCCGCAGCGTGAACGCGCTGAAGAAGCCTTTGAGCTTCAAGGCAGGCGTAAGGTAATTGTAGGGCATGTGTACGCCAAATCCGGCGGCCAGGCGTCCCCCGCGCTCCTGAATGAGCTTCGCCAGATGCGGGATAGCCATACCTATCGTGTCGCCATACGTGCAGACGGCAAACAGAAACCGGTTTTCCAGCCCCGCCATTTTGTCGACGCAGCGCTTGATGATCAGCGGAAGGCCCTTGTTGTAAACGGGAAATACCAGGCCCAGCACATCGCCTTGCGGGACAATGCGCTTCTGCTCCATCAGCGCCGGGACAGCGTGCAGCGTTCCGCCGAGTTTTCTGGCAATCTCCCGCGCCACCGCCAGCGAATTCCCTGTACCGGAGAAATAGATGATCTCGACGTTCATAAGCTACAGCTTTCCGACCAGGCCACTCGCCCAGGCGTGGATAGCATCCCAATCACGGGCGTCGCTGGCCGGCGCTTTGTAGAGTGGGCTGGCGGGCAGCATAGTCAGCAAAGTGGCCGGGAACTTCAGTTTGGCCGGATCGTACTTGCCGCCGAACAGTTCCACCGCCACCGGCTTGAGCCAGGGATATTTGCCCAGTTGAACATCGAGCGAAGCGCGTACTTCCGTCCAATCTTCGTCGGCGCGTGTAGGACCGAGCGTGAAGATAGCGACAGGCAGTTTCTCCAGCGCGGCTTGTTGCTGCGTCAGGAAGCGTTGTGCGTCCTTGAGCCAGTTTCCGATGTAGAGCGGCGCGCCCAACACGACCGCACTGTAGCCGGTCAATGTTTGCACCTGCCGCGCGGGTTTCAAATCGACCTTTATCCCGCCCTCCCGCAGTGTCGCGGCAATTTTCTCGGCGACTTCCTGGGTCGAACCATAACGGGTGGCATACGTAACGAGGATCGAGTCTGACATCGGTTTCTCCTTTATTTTCGTGATCATGACTTTTAGCCGGTCAAGTTCTCTCGCCGTCTGTTTATGATACGTGAAAATGGCCGGTTTGTTTCATGTTGATTTTATGGCGCATACCATAAATTTCCATGCTTGATTTATGAAAATATGTAGTATAATAATCATATATATATACTAAAACGCCAACCCCCACCTGTCCTACGGAAAGTCGGCATAACAGCCGCCGATTGGAAGTGAACTCGCACGGGTTTCTGTTTAATGTGCCTGAGAGACACGGAAGGAGCAGGTTAATATGTCACGTAGATTATCTCTGTTTCAGATTATCGTCGCTGTCAGCTTATTGGTCAACACAGGCGGCGCGCTGGTCGAAGCAGCGCCTCGGCAGGACGTCACATCCCCACAGCCGCGCCAGGTAATACTGGCGAACGAAACGGTGCCGCCGGCCGATATGTCCGGGGCTTTGGCTGACACCTGGACTGTCTCTTTCTCCATTGCGTCATGCCAGGATTCGATCACACGCATCTTTTTGCCGCTGGTCATACGCGGTGCATCGGGAGTGCAATCTGTCGCGCAATCCCAGGCGGCGTTTGCGTCACAACTGCCTGGCTCTCCGCAAGATGTGGCGCCGCCGCTGGATCGCAGTGTGAGCTATGACCTCTACGAAGCCACGCGCTTTCTCTACACCGGCAGTAATCCGGTTCAAACGGGCGTCGCTCCTGACGTCATCAACCCGCGCTGTGTCGCCGTGCTGCGCGGGAACGTGCTCACCCGCGACCGCGAACCGCTGCCTGGCGCCAGCATCTCGATCAAAGACCGCCCCGAGTTCGGGCAGACGCTGAGCCGCGCCGATGGCCTGTTCGACTTTGTCCTAAACGGCGGTGAGACGGTCATCGTCGAATTCCAGAAAGCGGGCTACCTGCCCGTGCAGCGTCGTGTCGTCACCCAGCGGCGGCAATTCGAGACGGTCGAGCCGGTAGTGCTGATCCAGCCGGATGCGCAGGCCACCGCCATTGACCCCACCTCGACGGCGGATTTCCAGGTGGCGCGCGGCAGTGTGGTGAGCGATACCAGCGGCGCGCGGCAAGCGACCTTGCTGTTTCCCCAGGGGGCGTTCACGTCCGTGGTCTCCGCTCAAGGCGCACTACACGCGGCGGCCCAACTGACCGTCCGCGCCACCGAATACACGGTCGGCACGGCGGGCGCGGCGGCGATGCCGGGGGATTTGCCGCCCAATTCCGGCTACACCTATGCCGTGGAGTTCAGCGTTGACGAGGCCGGTCAGAGTAACGTCACGTTCGACAAGCCCGTGATCAACTACACCGAAAACCTGATCACCGCGCCGGTGGGCAGCGCCGTGCCCGCCGCTTACTACGACCGCGACAAGGGCGAGTGGATTCCGTCCAAAAACGGCCGGGTCATCAAAATTCTCAGCATCAACGCCGGGATGGCCGATCTCGATGTGACCGGCGACGGCGTTGCCGACACGGGGCAGGCGCTTGCCGATCTTGGCGTCACCGATGCGGAACGGCAGCAGTTGGCCGGCCTGTACAGCGCCGGTCAGGAACTGTGGCGCGTGGAATTGCCACACTTTTCGCCATGGGATTTCAACTGGCCCTTTGGTCCACCTCCCGACGCCCAGGAACCGCCGGGTCCCGATGATGTGGACGATCAGCCCAATCCCTGCTCTGAGTCTGGCTCGATCATCGATTGCGATGCGCAAAGCCTGGGCGAGTTCCTGCCGGTGATCGGCACGCCGTTTACCCTCAACTACACCACCCGGCGTGTGCCGGGGTGGAAGGTCAGCAATTACTTCGACATTCCGATCACGGTGGGCGAGCCGCCTACGACCGTCAAGACGATCTCTTTGTATGCCGAGGTTGCCGGGCAGTTGATCGTCAAACGTTGGTCGCGCTATGGGGTGGGGAACCCCTTCGGTGTTCCGGGGATGTACACGGGCACGATCGAGGCCATTGCCCCTAACCTCACCTATCGTCTGGTCTGGAACGGTCAGGATGGCTACAACCGCGCCACCAACGGGCGGCCGATGGCGCACATCGAACTTCGGTACGTCTACGATTACACGTACTACACCGCCCGCAGTGAATTCGAGCAGAGCTTCGGCCAGTTTGGTGACGAACTGTTCATCACCAGCGGGCGCGAGTATTGCGAGTACCTGGATTATCCGCCCGCGGCGGAGGTCGCTTTCTACTTCTGCGGCATCAACCTCATTCGAAATTACGCCCGTCCGCTGGGCTATTGGGACGCGGCTGCCGGTGTGGGATTGGGTGGCTGGACGTTGGACGTCCACCACGCCTACGACCCCAATGACGGCACGCTGCACCTGGGCGATGGCACGGACCTGCGCAATAGCGATATCGGTCCGATCGTCTCGACGGTGGTTGACGATCCCCAGATCAATTACATGGGCGATTTCACCATCGCGCCCGATGGCACGATCTTCTTCTACGATGGATTCGAGAGACACATCGTCCGGGTGCGGCCCGGACAACCGTTGGAAATTTACGCCGGCAATGGCTCGCAGGGCATGCCCACGGGCGACGGCGGTCCGGCGACCGCGGCGACGTTGGGCTGGGCGGTCAACGGGTTGGCGGTTGGGCCGGATGGCTCGCTCTATATCGCCGGCACCTACGACAATTTCAACGTTGGCTTTGTCCGCCGCGTGACGCCCGATGGGATCATCCAGACGATTGCCGGCGTCTACTACACCGACTCCAACGGCGCCAACGGCGATGGTGGCCCGGCGATCGCCGCCCGGCTCAACAAGCCAGAAGACATCCTCGTTGGCCCTGACGGCAGCCTGTACATCGCCGAAACGCCGCTGTATCGCTATTCTGGCGGCAACTATAATCGCATCCGCAAGATCACGAACGGCATCATCACCACAATCGCCGGCGCCGGCGGCGACTTCACCGCCAACGCCGATCTGATCGGCATCCCTGCCCTGAACTGGGGCGCGCTGCCTGCTCCAGGTGGTATGACGTTTGGACCGGACGGCAGCCTCTACGTGACGCATCCGGGCAGCAACACCCTGAGCCGCATCACCCCCGATGGCGTGCTGCGGCGCGTCGCGGGGAGCGGGGCCTCGGGCAATGCCGGTGATGGCGGAACGGCGCTGGCGGCCAGTCTGAGCTATCCGCAGAGCGTCGCCGTTGACGAGAACGGCGTCCTGTATGTGCGCACGCGTTTCGGTTCCTACGATCGTGTCCGGCGCATCATGCCGGATGGTATCATCACGACTTACGCCGGACGTGACTGCACAGGCCCGCAGAGCAACAATGGCCTCAGCGCCCGGCAGGCGTGCATCAGCAATTTCATCTCCAACAACAGTCTCGTCATCGCGCCCGACGGCACGCTGCTGCTCAATCCCACGCGGGGCCGCATCGAGCGCATCGGGCCGCCGGTGCTGCCAGAAAACGCGCTGGGCCAGACAATCCTGATTCCGGCGTCAAATGGCAGCGAAGTGTACGAATTTTCCAGCCTCGGACGTCACCTGCGCACGCTCAACGCTTTGACCGGGGCGACGCTCTACCGCTTTGGCTACGACGCCGCCGGACGCCTTACGTCCGTCACCGATTACGACGGCAACATCACCCAGATCGAGCGCGCCGCAGACGGCAAACCCACCGCCATTGTCGCGCCCGGCGGGCAACGGACCACGCTGGCGCTCAACGCAGGCGGCTATCTCAGCGCCGTCACAAATCCCGCCAATGAGACAACCGGCCTGACTTACAAGGCCGACGGTCTGCTGGAGACGTTGACCGACGCCCGCGGCGGCGTTCACCACCTGACCTACGATGGCGATGGCCGCTTGATCCGCGATGAAGACCCGGCCGGCGGGATCAAGACACTGGCTCGGCTGGAGGAACCAGGCCGCACCGTGGTAACTGTCACAACGGGACTGAACCGCACCACGCTCTATGCGACTGAGGTGCTGACGAACAGCGACCGCCTGCGCAGCGTCACCGCGCCCGATGGCACGACGACGCGCCTGTTGAACAGCGAGGGCAGCGTGTGGACGCTCACGGCGCCGGATGGCACCACGCAGCGCATCACCTACACCGCAGATCCGCGGTGGGGGATGAGTGTGCCGCTGGCGGCTTCGGTCGCGGTGACGACGCCCGACGGCCTGTCCTATGCCGCGACCGCCGCACGCACTGCGACGCTGACTCAGCCTGCCAACCCGTTCAGCATGACGGGATTGCAGGAACGGGTGACTGTCAACGGCAAGACGTGGCAGTACACGTTTTCCTCGAGCGCGCGCACTATGGAGATTGTGTCACCTGAGGGCCGTCATTACCGTTCCGTGCTGGATGCGGCGGGACGACTCGTCAGCACCAATACCGACGCCAGCGGCGCGTTGGCCCCGATCACCCTCACTTATGACGCCCGTGGTCGCCTGACGCAGTTGGCGCAGGCCGCCCGCGCCCAGCAATTCGGCTACAGCGCCGCGAACTGGCTGACAAGCCACACCGCGCCGGATGGGTCGGTGGCGTATCTGAGCCACGATCCGGCAGGGCGTGTGATCTCAGCAACCCTGCCCGGCGGGCGGGCGTTCACCTTCGCCTACGACGCCGGCGGCAATCTCACCGGCCTGACCCCGCCCGGCAAGTCGGCGCACAGCTTTAGCTACAATGCGGTTGACCTGCCGCTCAGCTATACGCCCCCGGCAGTGACCGGCGGCGGCAACGCCCAATGGGCTTACGACGCGGATCACAATCTGACCACCTTCACCCGACCGGATGGGGGGACGCTTGGCCTGACCTACATCGACAACGGTTTTCACCTTGACGGCGTAACGCTGCCGCGCGGCGAGCGCGCCTTGACGTACGACTCGGCCGGCCGCATCCAATCCTTGAGTGATCCGAGCGGCATCACCCTCACGTATGACTATGATGGCCCGCTGGTCGTCCGCCGCATGCAGAGCGGGCCGGTAGCGGGCACAGTGGAGTTCGCCTATACGCTTGATTGGCTCGTTGGCTCGATCAGGGTCAACGGCGCATATTCGGTCACCCTGCGCTACGACAACGACGATCTGTTGCGGCAAAGCGGCGATTTGCTGATCAGCCGGAACGCGAGCAACGGCCTGGTGACGGGCAGCCAACTGGGCAGCGTGAGTGACGCGTGGGCCTACAATACGTATGCTGAAGCAATCAGTTACACGGCCGCCTACAACGGAGCGCCGTTATACCGCACCGATTTCGAGCGGGACGTGCGTGGACGCATCACCCGCAAGGTCGAGATCATTGGCGGCGTGACCAGCACTTTCGACTATACCTACGATGTCGCCGGGCGGCTCAGGCAAGTCCGCAAGGATGGTACGCTGATTGGCGATTATGTCTACGACGCCAACGGCAACCGTCTGAGCGCAGACAGCGTGAGCGCCACCTACGATGCGCAAGACCGGCTCGTGCAGTTCGGGCAGACGAGTTACGCCTACACCGCCGCCGGCGAACTGGCTTCCCAGACGACCGGCAGCGCCACAACGACTTACCAATACGACGCTGCCGGTAACTTGCTGGCGGTGACGCTGCCGGATGGCACGCAGATTACCTACCTGGTGGATGCGCTGAACCGGCGTGTGGGCAAGCGCGTCAACGGCGTCTTGGTGCAGGGGTTCCTCTACGAGGGCAGCTTCCGCCCGATTGCCGAGTTGGATGGTAGCGGCGCCGTGGTGAGTCGCTTTGTCTACGGCAGCCGTTCGAACGTCCCGGCGTATCTGCTCAAAGGCGGTCAGACCTACCGCATCATCGCCGACCAACTCGGCAGCCCACGGCTAGTGGTGAATGTCGCCACCGGGCAGATCGCGCAACGCCTGGACTATGACGCCTGGGGCAAGGTGCTGCAAGATTCCAATCCCGGCTTCCAACCGTTTGGTTTTGCGGGCGGACTGTACGACCGTGACACAGGGCTGGTGCGTTTCGGCCTGCGCGACTACGATCCCATAGCCGGACGTTGGACGAACAAAGACCCCTTCGGTTTCGCGGGTGGCGACAGCAACCTGTACGCCTACGTGAGCAACGACCCGGTCAACGCGATCGATCCCACCGGCACCGAGGAGGAAAGCGCGCCCTCGCCGTGTAATCCAGACAAACCCTGGGACGAAAAGATACGCGATGGCCTGGACAACCTCAAGAAAGCGCCCAATTGGTCGTTGCCCAAACCGCTCAAGTGGCTCAAGGATGGCTATAACAAGCTGACGAAGGCGGAGAAATTCCGCGACGATGTCCAAAAGGTAAGTGAGGACTTGCGTTCGCCCGACCCGTACGACACACTTGACGCCGTTGAGACGGGCCTCGACTACGTCCCGCAGGAGGTGCCGATCACCCCGATAGAGGCGGTGAAGGAGACGATCCGGCAAGCCAAGCAGAACCTCAAGAATTACCTTGAGTCGATCAACCCGCCGGCCAACAGCAGCGACCAGCGTCTCAGCGACCGACACTACGCGATGTTCGACGCCGAGCGCAACTGAACAGTCACGGCCGGATGCTGAGTGTCTGGAAACCAGGTTCCTTATGATAGTAGGGAACCTGGTTTTTTATTGCCTGCCTGGATAAGTTTTGAACCCCTTTTCTCAAGCCTGGGAACAAATTGTGATATTTTTGGGACGATAGTGGAACGTTCTGCCCCATGCTTTGTGTTACTGTAGAGTTGTTCGAGTTCTGTTCCATGCATGAATGACGTTGACAACTGACGACATTTTTGCGCCGATGGCAATCGAAAGAAAGGGGGAACCTATGACCGTGATGCCGATATCCGAACCTGATGTTGCACATGACGCGATGCGCACAGTGCTCACCTTTCGGCTGGGACGCCAAACCTACGCTATCCCCATCGAACCGATTGTGCAGTTGATCGAAATGGTCTCCATTCTCCCGCTGCCGCAGATGAATGGCGGCATTGAGGGCATCATCAACGTGCGGGGGACGATGGTTCCGGTGGTCAGCCTGCGCTATTACGTGGGGCTGGAAAAACAATCCTGGGGATTGCACACGCCAATCATTCTGCTGCGCTTGCCCGGCGAGCGTGTCGTCGGGCTGATTGTGGACGAGGTTCTGGAAGTCGTTACCTTGCGCGAGCCTCCGGCGCCTCCATCCGCCTTTCTGCCTTCTGGATTGGAAGTCGCGCGATTGTTGCAGGGTGTGGCCTATCACGATGGCTGTATGACTTTGCTGCTCGATCACGAGCGTCTTTTCAGCGCCGCGCAGGAGCAGGCACTCATTCAAGCTGCCGACGCTACTGCTGGAGAAATGGCAACCCTTTAGTGGAGCGCATCTGTGGAGAAGAAAACACTGCACCATGCTACCCTGGGCTACGGGGATTACTTGCGGTTCAGCAAATTGTTGTTGGACCGCTACGGTTTGTTCTTCTCCGACCGCCGTCGCCCTGAGTTAGAGTCGGCCATTTTACGCGCATTCGCGGCCTCGCCGACCGCCGACCTCAACGAATACTACACGCTGTTGGTGGAGCAGACCGATGGCGGTCTGGAGATGGAGCGCCTGGTCAACGCCGTCACCATCAACGAGACATACTTTTTCCGCGACGCTGCCCAGTTTGATGCGCTCTCCACCACCGTTTTGCCACAGCTCATTGAACGGCGGCGGATGTTGCGCACGCTGCGCATCTGGAGCGCCGGTTGTTCCAGCGGCGAGGAACCCTATTCCATCGCTATGTTGCTGCGTGACATGCTGCCCGACGTGGACGAATGGTCCATCACCATCCTTGCCACGGACGTCAACACGGCGGCCCTCGACCGGGCGCGGCAGGGCTTGTTCGGCGACTGGGCGTTCCGTGAGGCGCGGGCCAAAGACCTGCGCTCGCGCTATTTCCGCCGCGTCGGCGCGCGCTGGGAATTGTATCCCGAAGTCCGTCGCATGGTCACATTCAGCCGACTCAACCTGGCTGGAAATGAGTATCCTTCGTATGCGACCAACACGATGTTCATGGATCTGATCCTGTGCCGCAACGTGACGATCTACTTCAGCGAATTTGCAACGTTGGATGTGGTGGATCGCTTTTACGACACGTTGACAGATGGCGGCTGGTTGGTCGTCGGGCACTCGGAACTGTCGTTGAACGTCTACCGCCGCTTCCAGACGCGCAATTTCCCCAATACCGTGCTCTATCAACGGGATATGCAGACTTCACCGCAGCCGGCAGAGTGGTTTTGGCCCCCGCATATCGAAGTTGTGACGCCGCCGCCTCCGGCGATGCCCACGCCGCCATCGCCACTAGCGCCGCCGCGTCCCCAACCGCCTACCACCGACGTTCCGCCGCTGGATCAGGCGCGCCAGTTGGTGGAATACGGGCGTTCGGAGGAAGCGCGCGACCTGCTGTTGGCTTTGACGCAATCGCCGCCGGTCAGTTTTGAAGTCTACATTTTGTTGGGGCAGGCCAGCGCGAATCTGGGTGATTTGGAGGCTGCTGCATCCTGGTGCCGTGAGGCGCTGCGGCGCAATAAACTGGCATTGGAAGCTTATTACATTCTGGCCCTGGTATTGCAGCACCAGGCTAAATTGCCGGAAGCTATTGAGGCGCTCAAAAAAGTGGTCTATATTGACCGTAACGACGTGCTCGGTCACTTCAGCCTGGCGCGGCTACACTATCAAAATGGACAGGCGCTGGCGGCGCTCAAATCCCTGGACAATGCCCGTCGTCTGTTGGAAGCGCAGCCTGATGATGCAGTCGTGGCGCGTTCCGGCGGCGTCACGGTGAAGCGCCTGCGCGACGCCATCACCCGCCAGCAACAACAGTGGGTGAAGGAGCACGAAGTAGGGAGTAGGGAGTAGGAAGAATGGACATTCAATGGATGAATGATGAGATCACCACAGAGGTGTTGGAGCAGACCTGGGCGCGTAGAGCTGCCATGTTGGCCGAACAGGAGGCTGTGGACGACGGTGGGGAGCGTTTGCCGGTCGTCCTCGTCCGTTTGGGCCAAGAAGTTTACGGGCTGGAAGCTCAATACGTGTTCGACGCGCGCCCATTGGAACGGATTACCCCGGTGCCGCGCGCGCCAGGGTGGATGGCGGGGGTGGTCAACGTGCGCGGGCGCATCTATCCGGTGCTGGATTTGGCGGGCTTTTTGGGCTTGCCCGCAGCCTCCAATGGCGCGGGCGCCTATCTGGTCGTGGTGCAATCCGAAGCATTGGAACTGGCGCTCAAGGTGGATGACGTGCTCAGCGTGGTCGCGCTGCCGGTGAATCGCATCCGGGAAGCTGGCGAAACCCTCAACATCCCCGTTGCTGTCGTGCGCGGCATGGTGCAGAGCGACGAGGATGCCGACCTTCCCCCCTTCCTGATCATCCTTGACCTGCTGCAACTGCTGCGCGACCCGCAGCTTATCATTCATGAGGAGCTGGTGTAAGCGCGATGGCCTTCACGTACTTCTTCCGCGACCAGGCGGTGTTGGATCTCATCGCGCAGCACGCGCTGCCCGATCTGACGACGCGCCGGTACATCAACGTGTGGGACGCCGGTTGCGCGTATGGCCCGGAGCCGTACTCCCTCGCCATCACCTTCCGCGAGCACATGGGGCATTTCCTGTTCCGCAATGTGCGCATCTACGCCACCGACATTGACGAAAGCCAGCATTTTGGCGACGTCATCGCGCGGGGTGTCTACACCGACACGGAAGTGGGCCGCGTCCCGGCGGATATTCTGACGCGCTACTTCGAGCCGTCCGGCGAACCTGGCCACATGCGCGTGCGCGACGAAATTCGCGGCGCGGTGCGCTATCAGCGCCACGACTTGCTCACGTTGCAACCTATTCGCACAGAAGTCGGGCTGATCGTGTGCAAAAATGTATTGCTGCATTTCACACCGGAGCAGCGTGTCGCCGTGTTGCGGATGTTTCACGACGCACTGATGCCCGACGGCTATCTGGTTACCGAACAAACGCAAAAGCTCCCGCCCGAAATCGAGCCGCTGTTCCGGCGCGTCAGCGGGGCAGGACAAATATTTCAAAAGAACAACAACGATCCTGCCCTCACACAACCCATATCCTGTGCCCTGTAACCATCTTAGATTCTAGGGAGGTCGAGTTATGAACAATATCAAGTTATCCCTCAAAATGATCGGCGCTTTTGTCCTTGTGGCCGTGATTGCCGGTGTGGTAGGAGCAATCGGCTATTTCACCCTTGTCAACGTCTCCGAGACTTACAACCATATTGTTGAAGAACAAATGCCAGGAGTCATAGAGTTGGGTGCTCTCGGCCAGGCACAAGGCTCCGTGCTGGCGAGTGAGCGAGGTCTCTTTCTCAATGACCTGATCTCAGATCGAACGGTACGACAGCAACAATACGATGTGATTGAAAATGCCTGGCAGACGATCAACGCCAATTGGGCTTCTTATGAAGGACGAGAAAGAAGCGTTGAAGAAGAACGGCTTTGGCAAAAATTTACGCCAGCGTGGAATCAATGGAAAGCCAATCATGAGAAAGCGATACAACTCCTCAAGGAACGTGACCGTTTGATAGATGCCGGCAAAAATTTTGGCGATCCTGAAGTTGACCGATTGGATAGCGAAGCCTGGGGATTCTCTGTCGTTGCCCGTGAGAACTTCGAAGCTTCCGCAGCAATCCTGAATGAATTGATGAACGCAAATCATCAAGCGGCTCTGGCTGCCGATCGGGCTGCCGACACCCAGGCTGCCACTGCACGGATGACCATCAACGTGACCATAGCGATTGCTATTGTCGCCGCTATTGGTTTCGGTGTCTTCCTCTCACGCAACATCACCCGGCCGATGGAAAAGGTCGTCTATATGCTCCAGGAAATGAGCCGCGGGCATTTGGGCGAGCGTCTGCATCTGGAGCGCCGGGACGAAATCGGCGTTATGGCGCGGACGATGGACGAGTTTGCCGAGACACTGCAAACGGACATGATAGGCGCGATGCAAAAAGTGGCCGTGGGTGATCTGGGGTTCACCGTCAAAGTGCGTGATGCACAGGATGAAATTGGCCCAGCCTTGCAACAGATGCAAACCGCGCTGCTAGGCTTGATTACTGAGACCAACACCCTCACCCGGACCGCCGTGGAAGGCCGTCTGGCCACCCGCGGAGACACAAGCGCCTTCCAGGGCGCGTACCGCGAGGTCGTCGAAGGCATTAACGCCACTCTCGATGCGGTGATTGCCCCGCTGAACATGGCTGCCGAATACATCGAGCGCATCGCCCAGGGCAACATCCCCGACCCCATCACCGATGAGTATCGTGGCGACTTCAACGAGATCAAGAACAACCTCAACATCTGTATCGCTGCCATCAACACCCTCATTGATGACACCAATATGCTCAGTCAGGCCGGGATTGCAGGCCGCCTCGCTACCCGCGCCGACACCTTCCGCCACCAGGGTGACTTCCGCGCCATCATCGAAGGCATGAACGCCACCCTCGATGGCGTCACCGGCCCGCTCAACATCGCCGCCCTCTACGTCGAACGCATCGCCCAGGGCGAGATCCCCGCTCCCATCACCGCCGACTTCAAGGGCGATTTCAATCTACTCAAGAACAACCTCAACACCCTCAGCGCGCGTCTGCGCGACATGCTCGCCAGCGTCAATGATGCTGCCGCCAACCTCAGCGCCGCCGCCGCCGAGATCCTCTCCTCTACCACCCAACAGGCCTCCGGCGCCAGCGAGCAGTCGGCGGCGATCACGCAGACAACGACGACCGTGGATGAGGTGAAGACCATCGCGGAGCAGTCGGCAGTACGGGCGCAGGAAGTGGCGAACGCGGCGCAGCGCACGGTGGAAGTCTCACGCGGCGGGCAGCAGTCGGTGCATGAGACCATCGAAGGGATGAACCGCATCAAGGAACGGGTCGAAGGCATCGCCGAGAACATCCTGGCGCTGTCGGAGCAGACCCAGCAGATCGGGGAGATCATCGCCACGGTGAACGAGATCGCGGCGCAGTCGAATATGCTGGCGCTGAACGCCTCGATTGAGGCGGCGCGGGCGGGGGAGTACGGGAAAGGCTTCGCGGTGGTGGCGATGGAAGTGCGCACGCTGGCCGAGCAGTCGCGGCAGGCGACGGCGCAGGTGAAGACGATCCTCTCCGAAATCCAGAAGGCGACGAATGCGACGGTGATGGCGACCGAGGAAGGGACGAAGGGCGTGGACGAAGGCGTGCAGTTGGCGGCGCAGGCGCAAGCGGCGATCAACCAGATGTACCAGGTGATCAACGAATCGGCGCAGGCGGCGACGCAAGTGCTCGCGGGATCGCGCCAACAGGTCGCCGGTGTGGAGCAGGTGGCGCTGGCGATGCAGAACATCAACCAGGCTACCGTGCAGAGCCTCGCCAGCACCCGCCAGGCCGAGCGCGCCGCCCAAGACCTCAACGCCCTCGCCGCCGCGCTCATGCAAACCGTCAAGCAATATCGCATCAATTAGCGACTAACGAGTAACCAGTAACCAGTAACCAGTAACCAGAAATAAACCGATTACCAATCACTGATTACCATTCAGGAGGAACGATGAAACTGAAATCAATTCAACTCAAAATCGCTTTGTGGGCAGGGCTGTGCCTTTTCCTGGCGGCGGGGATCATCATCACCTACGCGGCTGTGTCGCTTAACGCTACAGCTACCGCTGCTGCCGAGGAGCAAGCCATTGCCCTGGCCGAATCTCACGCCGGAGACGTCAAGGCGCGCATTGAAGTCGGACTCGACGCGGCGCGCACACTGGCGCAGGCGTTCACGGTAGCCGCAAAAGGCGACGTTAATTTAAGCCGTGATGATGTCAATGCGATGCTGCGACAAGTCCTGGCCGATAACCCGGATTTTCTAGGCACATATACCTTGTGGGAACCCGACGCCTTCGATGGCCGAGATGCGGAATATGCCAATACCGATCTGCACGATGCGACCGGACGCTTTATCCCCTACTGGGTACGCGATGAGCAAGGTCAAATCCACGGCGAAGCGATAAGGGACTACGAAGTCCAAGGCATCGGCGACTGGTATCTCAATCCCAAACGCACGAAAAACGAAGTTGTGATGGACCCATATACCTACGAGATACAAGGCGAGGACGTGTTGATGACCTCACTCGTCGTGCCGGTGATAGTCAATGATCGCTTCCGCGGTGTTGTCGGTGTGGACTTCCGCCTTAATTTTTTGCAATCTTTGGCCGACTCGGTGAACATCTACGATGGCGCGGGTGAATTTCAGATCATTACCTTCAATGGAACGTTAGGGGGTGTTACCGGTCACCCGGAGCTAATCGGTAAACCAGCACTCGAAGTTCACCCTGATTTCGCCGACGAGTTGCCGCGATTGCAACAGGGCGAGATAATCCACGAATACCAGGTAGACCGTTTGGAGGTTTTTGTTCCCATTCAAATCGGGAAGACACAAATGCCCTGGGCGGTGAGCATCCTCGTGCCGCTCAAGACGATCACAGCAGAAGCACAACGTCTGACCCAACAAATGGTCGGCATCGGCGTCGCGCTGGTGGTCTTGAGTCTGGCCTTATTGTGGGTAGCATCCGGTCAGCTTGCGCGCCCCATCAAGAAGATCACTAACGTGGCCCTCGCCGTCGCGCGCGGGGATTTGCGCCAGCAGATTGACGTGCGACAGGCCGACGAGATCGGGCAACTGGCGGACGCGCTGCGGGAGATGTCGAGCAGATTGCAGGCAAAGGCGGCGCTGGCAGAACAGATCGCGGCCGGCAACCTGGCAGTGGACGTGCCGATCGTCTCCGAAGTAGACGTGCTGGGCGCGTCCATGGCGACGATGAAGACGAGCATCAACGCGCTGATTGAGGATGCGTCGGCGCTGACCAGAGCCGCCGTGGAAGGACGCCTGGCGACGCGGGCGGACGTGGGACGGCACACCGGCGCGTACCGCGAGATTATGGAAGGCGTCAACGCCACACTAGACGCGGTGGTAGGCCCGTTGAACATGGCCGGCGAATACATGGAACGTATCGCGCGCGGCGATATTCCGGCGCCGATCACCGAGGCGTATCGCGGCGACTTCAACGAGATCAAGAACAACCTCAACATCTGCATTGCGGCGATCAATGCCCTCATTGACGACACCAATATGCTCACCCAGGCCGCCATTGCCGGGCGTCTTTCCACCCGCGCGGACGCGACACGCCACCAGGGCGACTTCCGCACCATTATCGAAGGCATCAACGCGACGATGGACGCGGTAGTGGGGCCGCTGAAGATAGCAGCGGAGTACGTGGAACAAATCGCGCAGAATGTCATCCCCACACCGATCACCGAGGAGTTGAACGGCGACTTCAACCTGCTGAAGAATAACCTGAACATCCTCAGCACACGCTTGCGCGGGACGCTGACCAGCTTCAACGAGGCTGCCAGCAACTTGAGCGCCGCCGCCGCCGAAATCCTCTCCGCCACCACCCAACAAGCCTCAGGCGCCAGCGAGCAGTCGGCGGCGATCACGCAGACAACGACGACAGTGGATGAGGTGAAAACCATCGCGGAGCAGTCGGCAGTACGGGCGCAGGAAGTGGCGAACGCGGCGCAGCGCACGGTGGAAGTCTCACGCGGCGGGCAGCAGTCGGTGCATGAGACCATCGAAGGGATGAACCGCATCAAGGAACGGGTCGAAGGCATCGCCGAGAACATCCTGGCGCTGTCGGAGCAGACCCAGCAGATCGGGGAGATCATCGCCACGGTGAACGAGATCGCGGCGCAGTCGAATATGCTGGCGCTGAACGCCTCGATTGAGGCGGCGCGGGCGGGGGAGTACGGGAAAGGCTTCGCGGTGGTGGCGATGGAAGTGCGCACGCTGGCCGAGCAGTCGCGGCAGGCGACGGCGCAGGTGAAGACGATCCTCTCCGAAATCCAGAAGGCGACGAATGCGACGGTGATGGCGACCGAGGAAGGGACGAAGGGCGTGGACGAAGGCGTGCAGTTAGCGGCGCAGGCGCAAGCGGCGATCAACCAGATGTACCAGGTGATCAGCGAATCGGCGCAGGCGGCGACGCAAGTGCTCGCGGGATCGCGCCAACAGGTCGCTGGTGTGGAGCAGGTGGCAATGGCGATGCAAAACATCAACCAGGCCACCGTGCAGAGCCTCGCCAGCACCCGCCAGGCCGAGCGCGCCGCCCAGGACCTCAACGCCCTGGCTGCCACCCTTATGCAGACCGTCAGGCAGTATCGCATCAATTAATGACTGGTAATCGGTAATTAGGGATTGGGGATTGGGGATCAGGAACTTGGATTTGACAACTTCATAATCCATACTCCTTCCCTAATTACCAGTTACCAATCCCTAATTACCACTTTCAAGGGGGACACTCTATGGCGATCAGTGAACAAGTTCGCAAACAGTTAATCGCCAGTTTTCGCGCCGAACTGGCCGAGCACATCCAGACGATGACCGATGGGCTGTTGGCCCTGGAGCAGAACCGGCTGGACAGTACGCAGAAACCCGAGACGCTGCGGGCGATCTTCCGCGCCGCGCATAGCCTGAAGGGCGCCGCCCGCGCCGTGGGCGTCAATGGGGTGGCGCAGATGGCGCACGCGCTGGAAGACGTTCTCGACGGCGTGAATCGCCAAACCATCGAGCTGACGCCCACGCTCTTCACGGCTTGCTATGGGGTTTTGGACGCGATCCAGGATGCCGAAAAGGCTTACGAAGCCGGAGCCTCGGCACCGCCGCCTCAGGCGACACAAGCTGTGGCCGCGTTGGAGCCATTCCGCAGTCCAAAGCCAGCGGCGCCTGCGCCGGAACCCTTGCTGGCCCCGCCTGTGCCTGTGACCGTAGCCGCGCCGGTGATCACTGCTGCATCTTCGCCTGCGCCGGATACAGCCGCTCCCCCTTCGCCAGCGCCTGAAGATCTCCCGCAGCCGGTGGGAGAAGCGCCCATGCCGCGCTCCGAGCGCGCCGCCAGCGTCGAAACCATTCGCATTGACGCGGCCAAACTCGACGCGCTGATGGCTCAACTGAGCGAGTTGCACATCACCCGCATCCGCGCCGAACAGCGGCTGGCGCAAGTTCAGCGCGCGCAAGAAGCGATGAGCGATTGGCAGAAAGAGTGGCTGGCCGTGCGCGAAACCTACGGGCGCATGAGCCGTCGCACGTTCCGCTATACTGCCGACGACCACACTGGCCGCGACACCCTCCGTATGCTCACCTATCTCGCCGCGAGCCAGGAACACCTGCGCGAGATGGTGGCGCTAATCAACGACATGGGGCGCGAATACTCGAACGACACGATGCAACTCTCCCTCGCCATTGATGCGCTGGAAGACGAGATCAAGCGCGCGCGGATGCTGCCGCTCAGCACCATCACCGCCACCTTCGGGCGGATGGTGCGCGACCTGGCGCACTCGGCGGGCAAAGAAGCGACCCTGAATATCATCGGCGGGGATGTGGAGTTGGATAAGCGCGTGCTGGAACAGATCAAGGACCCGCTCATTCACTTGCTGCGCAACGCCATTGACCACGGGCTGGAAACGCCGCACAAGCGCATCAGCCTGGGCAAACCGCAAACCGGGACGATCACGCTCAAGGCCGAGCAAGTGGAGAAAAACGTGGTCATCACCGTCAGCGACGATGGCAAGGGCCTGGATTTCGAGGCGATCCGGCGCGTGCTTGCGCGGCGCACCGGCGCTGAGGCGCACACGATGACTGAGGCGGAGCTGACTGAAGCCATCTTCGGCCTGGGCATCTCCACCAGTCCCATCGTGACCGACGTATCGGGGCGCGGCGTGGGATTGGACGTGGTCCGCCGCAATGTGGAAGATTTACACGGGCGTATCCACATCACTTCCAACCACGGCAGCGGCGCGACGTTCACCCTCACCCTGCCGCTGGCGTTGACCAGTTCCCGCGCGCTCGTGGTGCAGGTCTCCACCCAGACCTACGCTATCCCCTTGAACGCCATCGAGCGCATCCTGGACGTCGCGCCGCGCGACATCTATCGCGTGGGCGGGCGTGAGATGCTGCGTTATAACGGATCTGCCTTCAGCGTGGTGCATCTCAGCGACGTGCTCGGCCTTCCTCGCCTCGCCGTTGAGCGGGCATCCCGCCCGATTGAAGAGCGCCTGACCGTGCTTTTGCTCGCTTCCGCGCAGCGGCGAATGGCTTTTGTTGTGGATGGCCTGCGCGGTGAGCAGGAAGTGGTCATCAAGGGCTTGGGCCGCCAGGTGCAGCGCCTCGGCGGCATTGCCGGCGCCACTATCACCGGCGATGGCGCGGTGCTGTTGGTGCTCAATGTGGGGGATTTGATCAAGTTGGCCTTGCGCAACGAAGGCCGCGGGGCCGCGACTGTGCAGATTACGCCGGTCGAAGGCGAAGCCGCCGCTGCCGCTTCCACGCCACAAAAGCACATCTTTATCGTGGATGACTCCATCACCACGCGCACCTTGGAGAGGAACATCCTGGAAGCAGCCGGGTATCACGTGCTGGTGGCGACCGATGGCCTGGAGGCCCTCAACGCCATTGACGCCGACATCGCGCTGCCCGACCTGGTGATTTCCGATATCGCCATGCCGCGTCTGGACGGTATCGGGCTGACCCAACAGTTGAAGACCAATCCACGCACCGCGGAAATCCCGGTCATCCTGGTCACATCGCTGGCTTCCGCCGCCGACAAAGCGCGCGGCATTGAAGCCGGGGCCGACGCCTACATCGTCAAGGGCAACTTTGACCAGAATAACCTGCTGGAAACGATTGAACAATTGATTTGAGAGGGAGTGGGGAGTAGGAAGTAAGGAGTAGGGAGTGGGGGGGAGGCGTTAGGAGTAAATCGCCGATTCGCTCATTCTTTAATTCGCTGATTTGCTGATTTGCCGATTCGCCCATTCGCATACAGGAGGCGCAGATGAATACAGTCTTGATTATAGAGGATAGTTTGGTGCAGGCGCTGGCGCTGAAAAATGTGTTGGAAGACGCCAGGCTGACAGTCTTATGCGCTACCGATGGCCGTCAGGGATTGGCGCTGGCCGATGCGCAGCAGCCCGACGCCATCATCCTGGACCTGGAAATGCCAGGGATGAGCGGCTTTGAGGTGTGCCGGGCGCTGAAAGCGAATCCTAATACTGCGTCTATCCCGGTGTTGATCCTCACCAGCCACGATGAGCCGGAGGCGCTGATGGAAATTCTGGAATCAGGGGCGTTGGATTTCATCGTCAAAGATGACTACGCTTATCGTATCGTCCTGGAAAGCCTGGGACAGGTACAGTCCGCGCTGGACGTAGAGCAGGTCGCTGAACCGCTTGTGGAGTCCGCCCATGTCGCCGGATAACGTATCGCACCCCATCCGCGTCCTGGTGATTGACGATTCGCGCACAGCGCGCGAACTGCTGGTCGCTATGCTGGAAAGCGCCGGCGGCCTGCAAGTCGTCGGCGTCGGCGAGACCGGAGAAGATGCGGTGCGCCTGGCGCGTCGTATCCACCCGGACATCATCGCTATGGACATCATCATGCCGGAGATGGATGGCCTGGAAGCGACCCGCGCCATAATGCGCGAAGTTCCCACGCCTATCGTACTGCTCACCAGCACGCTGATGTACTCCGACGTTAATCTCACCTTCGAGGCGATGCGCCTGGGCGCGCTGGCCGTCGTCAACAAACCGCCCGTAGGCGACGATGCGGCGTGGGAGACGGTGCTGCAAACCATGCGGTTGATGGCGAAAGTGGCCGTGGTGCGGCGTTGGGACCCCGACGCGCGCAAAACCCCATCGCCGGACGTGCCAGCCGTCGCCCCCAAAACGTCGCCGCTCCCGCCCGCGCCGCCAGACCAGACGGCGCAGCGCCCGCGCGCGCACATCATCGGGATCGGCTCTTCGACCGGCGGCCCGGCTGCGCTGGCAACCATCCTGGGGGCGCTGCCGGCGGACTTCGCCCTGCCCATTCTGATCGTGCAGCACATCACCAAAGGCTTCGGACCGGGATTGGCCGAGTGGTTGAACACGCAAACCGCGCTGCGGGTCAGCCTCGCCGGGCACGGAGACACGCCGCAGCCGGGCACAGTGCTGATGGCTCCCGATGATTGTCATTTGCAGATCAATGCGTGGGGCATCGTTGAGTTGTGCAAAGACCCGCCGTATCGCGGTTTGCGTCCTTCCATCAATTATCTGTTCAACTCGCTGTCCAATGTGTATGGCCCGCGCGCCGTCGGTGTGCAGTTGACCGGCATGGGCGACGATGGCGCGGAAGGGCTGGAAAAGCTGCGGCGGCATGGCGGCTGGGTCATCGCACAGGATGAAAAAACGTGCGTGGTCTCCAGTATGCCGCACGAAGTCATCGTGCGCAAAGCGGCCAACGAAATCCTCGCGCCGCCGCAAATCGCGCAACGGTTGCAAACGTTCAGCCACGTGGCTGTGGCAAAAAATATGAGGTGAGGTATGGGCAAAAAACGGGTTCTCATTGTGGATGATGAACTACGCCTGGTGCGGACGTTGGGCGACGCGCTGACGCGCGCTCTGGGCAATGAGTGCGAAGTAAGAGTGTGTACCTCTGGCGACGAGGCGCTGCAATGTTTGGGGCAAGGTGAACACTTTGACGTCGTCATCACCGACCTCAAGATGCCCGGCACAGACGGTATGGACTTGCTGCGCTACATCTATCGCCAGAAGCTTCTGGCGCGCACCATCCTCATCACCGCCTACGGGACGCCGGAACTGGAAACGCAAGTTGAACGCCTGGAGACCGAGTACTTGCTCAAGCCCTTCAATATCCAGGACTTTGTGGATCTGGTGCGCCGCAACCTGGGCGAAAGCGGCCGGCTCAAAACCACCGTCATTATCCGCGACTACCGCGACGTCATCAACGCGCGCCAGAAGACCCGTGAGCTGGCCCGCGCCATCGGCATGGACGTCACCAGCCAGGCGCGCATCTCGCTGGCGACCTCTTCAATGGCGAACGCGATGAGCCTGGGTATGTTGCGCATCGGGCAGATCGCCATTGAGGGCATTCAGAACCCCGAACACCTGGGCGTCCGCGTCACCTGCACCACTACCGACGGCAAGGAAGTACACATTCCCCCCGCTGCGCTGCACGATGTGCAGTGGATGGTGGATCATCTCACTGTAGACGCGCTGCCGGCCAACAATGTCCAGGTGACGTTGGAAAAGCTGGAAGCGGTGAAAGCGCCATGAGCACCCCCGTCCTCGTGATTGAAGATAGTCCCACCCAGGCGCTCGCGTTGCGCGTGTTGTTGGAGGCCAACGGCCTGGAGGTCACCCTGGCTTACACGGGGGCCGAAGGATTATCCCTGGCGCGCACGTTGCAACCCGCGGCCATCGTCCTCGATATCCAGTTGCCGGATATGGATGGTTTCCAGGTCTGCCAGACATTGAAGCAATGGCCGGAGACGGCATCCCTGCCGGTGATTATGCTCACGCAATACGACGAGCATACCGCCATCGTGCACGGGCTACAACTCGGCGCGCTGGAATATATCCCCAAAGACACTTTTGCCGATTCGGTGCTGGTGGGCACGTTGAGCCAGATGGGCGTCATTACCGGCGCGCCGGTGCTGTTGACGCCGCCGGATGACGATTGGGAATGGCTGTAGACAGACCAAAGGATTGTCCATGAACGATATGGCCTTAGGGCACAATCTGCTCGGAGAGACGGCTCACCATGCGCCGCCTCCGGGGACAGCGGAGCAGATGATCCTGGTTGTGGAAGACAGCCCCACGCAAGCCCTGCTCCTCGAAGCTTTGCTAGGCGAAACCGGGCACAACGTCATCTGGGCCTTGGATGGCCGCCAGGGCCTGGCGATGGCCCGCCAGGTGCGCCCCGATCTCATCATCCTCGACATGGAGATGCCGGAACTCAACGGCGACGAAGTCTTGCGGATGCTCAAGGCCGAACCCACCCTGCAACACATTCCCGTCGTGATGGTCTCGGCCCTGGATGACATTGACAAAATCGCCATGTGCATCGAGTTGGGGGCGGAGGACTACCTGCCCAAGCCGGTCAACGCGGTCTTGCTCAATGCGCGTGTCGCCGCCTGCCTGGAAAAGAAACGCCTGCGCGATCAAGAAGTCGAGTATCTACAGCGCATCGAGGCCGAGCGCCGGCGCTTCGACGAACTGCTGCACGTCATCCTGCCGGAGCAGATTGTCGCCGAGCTGAAGAACACCGGCACCGTCAAACCGCGCCAGTTCGCCAACGTCGCCGTTTTGTTCGCCGACATCGCCAACTTCACCCCCTACTGCGAAACCCACACCCCCGAAGACATCCTCGCCAACCTGCAAGCCCTGATCGAAACCTACGAGAATCTGGCGCTGCGCTACGGCTTACAGAAGATCAAAACCCTGGGCGACGCCTTTCTGGCGACGGCCGGGCTGTTGCAGCCGCTCAACAATCCCGTGCTCAACTGCATCCGCTGCGGTCTGGAGATGATCCCTGCCGCTCGTCACTTGCCTTCCGGCTGGCAAGTGCGTATCGGTATCCACATCGGCCCGGTGATGGCGGGGGTAGTGGGCCACCGCCAGTACCTCTTCGACATCTGGGGCAACACCGTCAACACCGCCGAACGCATCCAGAGCCACGGCGCGGTGGAAGCGGTCAATCTCAGCGAGGATGCCTGGGCCTGGGTGAGGGGGCAGATTGCCGCCGAATCTCTGGGTCTGATCCCTGTCAAAGGCAAGGGCGAGATGAACATTTACCGCGTGCAGGCGCTGCGCGCCTGACGGTAGTGTCGTCACTACGCAGCCGTCACCAAAATGTAACGGAGGGTGAATATGATTTCGGCAAATCCAGCGTATAATGCGTTTAAGACATGCCAAAAAATCACCCGTGCAGACAGAAATAGCGTATGAATACATTATCGTTTCTGCGATTAGTACAGAATGCAGCCCTGTTGCTGTCGCTGGTGCTCGTCTTTGACGTGTTTGCCCTGCGCTGGCGTACCGGTCAAGACGTGTTGGCGCGGTATCGCGTGCTGGTGGGGCTGATCATTGGCGTGATCGGCATCGTCGTGATGAAGACGCCGTGGGTTTTGCTTCCCGGCCTGGTGTTTGACACCCGGTCGGTCCTGCTCAGCATGACGGGATTGTTCTTCGGCGTTGTGCCCACCCTCATCGCTATGGCGATCACCGCAACGCTGCGGCTGTATCAAGGCGGCCCCGGCGTGTGCCCCGGCGTGCTGACCGTCCTGGTCACCGGCAGCCTGGGCCTGATCTGGCGGCGGGTGCGGCGCGGGACGCTGGATGAAATCAAGCTGCCTGAACTTTACCTGTTCGGCCTGGTCACCCATGTGGTAATGTTGGGACTGATGTTCTCCTTGCCCTGGGCGACGGCGCTGCATACCTTGCGTAACATCAGCGCGCCGGTGCTGGCGATTTATCCGTTGGCGACGACGTTGCTCGGTGGGTTGATGGCAAACCGGCTGAAGCGTGAAAATCTCATTGACGAACATATACGCACAGAAGAGGCGTTAGCGCAAGAACGCCGTCTTTTGCGCACGGTGATTGACAACCTGCCTGTGGCCGTCTATGCCAAAGACGCGCAGGGGCGCAAGACGCTCGCCAACCGCGCCGACCTGGACAACATCGGGCTGCCCGAAGCGGACGTGCTCGGTAAAACCGACCTGGAACTGTTCCCGCCAGACGTTGCCGAGCACTTCACGGCTGACGATCAGGCCGTGTTGCGCACCGGGACGCCAGTGCGCGATCGTGAGGAACTGCTGACCAACCGCAACGGCAAAACATTCTGGCAGCTCACCTCCAAAGTGCCGCTCTATGGCGCCGCCGGCCAGGTGGTCGGGCTGGTGGGGATCGGACGCGACATCACTGAGCAGAAACAAGCGGAAGAGGCGTTGCGCGCTGAGCGCGACCTGGTCAACCGCATTATGCAGACCAGTCCGGCCGGGATTACGATGGTCAACCGTGAGGGACAGATCGTGTTCGCCAACCCGCAGGCCGAACAGGTGCTCGGGTTGAGCCGCGATGAAATCCACCAACGCACCTACAACGATCCGGCATGGCGCATCACGGCTTACGACGGTGGGCCGTTCCCCGACGACCTGTTGCCGTTCAAGCAGATGCAGCAGACACTGCGCCCGGTCAACGACGTGCGCCACGCCATCGAGTGGCCGGACGGACGGCGCGTGCTGGTACGGATCAACGCGACCCCCATGCTGGACGAGCGCGGCGCGTTCAACGGTATGATTGCCACAGTGGAGGATGTCACCGAGCAGAAGCAAGCCGAGGAAGCGCTGCGCGAGAGCGAACAAAGTTACCGCACGTTGTTTGAGCAGATGGCCGAAGGTTTCGCGCTGCACGACATTATCACCGACGCGCAGGGTATCCCGTGCGACTATCGCTTCCTGCAAGTTAACCCGGCCTACGAACAAATCACCGGCCTTGCGCGCGAACAGTGTCTTGGCAAAACGCTGTCGCAAGTGTTACCTGATATTGATCGGCATTGGATCGCCGATTACGGAAAAGTGGCGCTCACCGGCGAACCCATGCACGTGGAAGACTACGTGTCGGCGTTAGGACGCTACTTTGCAGTCTGGGCCTACAGCCCGCGCCCTGGCCAGTTCGCTACCCTGGTTCAGGATGTGACCGAGCGTCGCCAGCAAGAACTGGAACGCGCGGCCTTGCTGGAAGCCGAACACGAACAACGCCTGCGCGCCGAAACCCTGCGCGACGTGACGCTGGCGCTGGCCTCGGCGCTGGACATTTCCGACGTGCTGCTGGAGATTCTGCACCAGGCGCAACGCCTGGTGCCGGCGACGGCATCCAATATTGCCCTGGTCGAGCATGAAGCGCTGCGCATTGTGGGCTGGCGCGGCTATGCCGAAATTTTCGCTGCACAGGGCCGCGATGAGGAACAGGAACTCGCCGGGATGATCCAACCGCTGTCTGACTTCCCGATCAATGCCGAGATCGTCGCCACCGGCAAACCCTATATGACGGTGGACGCCCATAGCGATCCGCGTTGGCGGCGTCATCCGGCGACCGACTGGGTCCGCGCCCACATTTCATTGCCGCTGCGGTTAGGGGAGCGCGTTTTGGGCGTCCTGCGGCTGGATAGCGATCAGGTGGGCGCCTTTAGCCTTCAGGATGTCGAACGCTTGCTGCCGTTAAGCCGCGCCGCCGCCATCGCGCTGGAAAATGCCCGGCTCTATACCCAGGCGCACCAGGAACTTGAGGAGCGCAAACGCTCCCAGGCGGCCCTCGAAGCCAGTGAACGCAAGTACCGCGAGATGTTGGAGAATGTGCGCCTGTTCGCGGTGATGTTAGATCTGGAAGGGCGCGTGACCTTCTGCAACGACTTCGGATTGGAATTGGTGGGTATGGAACGTGACACGGTCCTCGGCTGTGACTGGTTCGAGACCTTTGTTCCGCCTGAAGTGCGCGCCACGATGCGCACTGTCTTTGCGGCGAACTTTGCGACCGGCGCTTTCCCGTCGCACTACGAGAACGAGGTGCTCACGGCGCGCGGCGCGCGGCGCCTTATCGCCTGGAACAATATGGTGGTGCGCGGTCCCGGCAACGACATCATCGGTGTGGCTTCCGTGGGCGAAGACATCACGGCGCGCCGCCAGGCCGAGCGCGCGCTCCAGGAGAGTGAGGCGTGGCTGCGCTCGTTTGTTGATTCGATGGACGACGTAATCTTCTCCCTGGATATGGAGCAACGCCACACGGCCCTTTATGGGCGGTGGCTGGAGCGCCTGGGAATGACGGCGGAAGCTTTCCTGGGCCGCACGGCCCGTGAAGTCTTCGGCCCGGAGGCGGCGCGGGTTCACGAAGCGGCGAACCGCCAGGCGCTAGAGACCAGGGCCAGCGTGACCTACGAATGGGAAGTGAACCAGCAGCACTTCCAAACCACCCTTTCCCCTTTGCACGATCCCGAAGGTGAGATTATCGGTTTGGTGGGCGTAGGCCGCGATATTACTGCGCTGAAGGACTACCAGGAACAGCTCCAAACCGCCCTGGATGAGAAGACGTTGATGCTCAGCGAAATTCACCATCGCATCAAGAACAACCTGCAGGTGATCTTGGGCCTCTTGGACCTGCAATTCAGCGGGGTTGAGGATGCCGGCACGCAGAGTATGTTGCGCGAAAGTCAGAACCGCATCAAGGCGATTGCCCTGATTCACGAGCGGCTTTACCAGACCCCCGGTGAATCGCAGGTGGGCGCGCAGCTCTACTTCCACTCCCTCATCCGTTATCTCACCCAGACGTACGACGCGCTGGTGCGTGGGATCGTGGTGGAGCAGGCCATCGCCGACTTGACTCTTGACATTGATCTTGCCATTCCTTGCGCGCTCATCGTCAACGAGTTGATCTCCAACGCGCTGAAATACGCCTTCCCGCCGGGGTGGCAATCGCCTGACAGCGCGCCGCCTACCCTGCGGGTGGCGCTGGAGCGCGTGGATGGCCGCGCGCGGCTCGCAGTCGCCGATAACGGCGTGGGGTTGCCCGCCGATATGGCCTGGGAAACCTCGCCCCGGTTAGGGTTGCGCCTGATCCACATGCTGGCGCGCCAGATTGACGGCGAAGTGAGCATTGAGCAGAACGAAGGCACGTGTATTGCGATCACATTTGCCTGGCATGAGGGGACATAAACATGGCCAAAGCGCGTATTTTTGTAGTTGAAGATGAAGTCATTGTGGCTGAAGTGCTCAAGATGAACCTGGAGCGCAGCGGTTACGAGATCGCGGGACACGAGATCTACGGCGAAGCGGTGGTGGAGTCCGTGGCCCGCAGCAAGCCCGATTTGATCCTGATGGATATTCGCCTGAAGGGCAAGATGGATGGCATCGCCGCCGCCATCCAGGTGCGCGCGCGGTTTGATATTCCCATCATTTACCTGACCGCCTACGGCGACGCCGAGACGCTGCAACGCGCCAAGCAGACTGCGCCCTACGGCTACCTGATCAAGCCCTTCGAGATTGAGACGTTGCGTTCCACCATCGAGACGTCGTTGTACAAACACGATCTGGAACGCCGCCTGGCCGCCAGTGAAGCGCGTTTGAGCCAGATCATCCACTTTATGCCCTATCCCATCGCGGTCTTTACGCCGGATGGCGTGGCCTCCATCGTCAATCAGGCGTATCTGGAGATGTTTGGCATCCCCTCCGCGGAACTCATCGTGGGTAAATTCAACTTGTTGCAGAGTTCCTTTGTGGCTAATACGCCGGGTTTGCCGGCGGTCGTGGCGCGCGCGCTGCAGGGTGAACCGATGGCGCCCTTTGAGGTGACGCTGGATCTGGCAAAAATTGAGCCGGAATACCAGGCCGCCAAAACCGCAACACTGGTCAGCGCCATCACTGTGTTTGCCATCCACACGCCGGCCGGCGAAATCGCGCAGATTGTCGCCATTGTGCAAGACATCACCGCGCGCAAGCAGGCCGAAGAGGAACTCACCCGCCATAACCGCGAGTTGCGCGCGCTCAACAAAACCACCCAGGCGCTTACCTCCACGCTGAGCCTGCAAGAGGTTTTGGAGCAGATGATGCACGAAACGTGTCAGTTGCTCGAAGCGGAAGCCGCCTCGGTGCTGTTGTGCGATCCCGCCCAGGAGCAGTTGACATTTGCCGCCGCTGTCGGCCCGAATTCGGCGCGGCTGGTCGGTACACGGATGCCGGCGACGGCCGGCATTGCCGGCGAGGCGCTGCACGCCGGGCGCGCGGTGCTCATCAGCGACGCCCAGCAGGACCCGCGTTTCTACGACCATATTGACGCCCTGACCGGCTTGAAGACACGCTCGCTGCTGGCGGTGCCGCTCATCGTCAAAGACAAAGTCATCGGCGTCGTCGAGGCCATTAACTGGGGCGACAAGTTGTTTGATGAAAACGACTTGAATCTGCTCGACACGCTGGCCGGTTCGGCGGCGGCTGCCATCGAGAACGCCCGGCTGTATGAGGAAGTCACGCGCCATCTGACCGAAACTCGCCTGTTGCAGGAAGTGATCCTGGCCGCGGCTTCCTCGTTGGATTTCGACCGGATTGTGACGCATGTGCTCCAGACCATCCACCAGGCGTTGCAGCCGCACGGCTTGAGCCTCGCGTTCCCCGATCCCCAAGGGGATGTGATGCTCATCCACCCCTCTATCATCGGCGTCACGGTGACGGGGCCAGATGATTTGCGCGTTCCCATCCACCATAGCGTGACTGGGCAGGTGTACCTGACCGGCCAACCCGCGTTGATCCGCGACACCTACGCGATCCCGAACTATTACAAATTTCCGGGCGCCGGCGAGTTGTGTTCGGAACTGGCGGTGCCGGTGTACGTGGATAACCAGATCGTGGGGGTGCTCAATGTGGAACACCGCCAGCCCAACGCCTTTGACGAGAACACCCTGCATCTGTATGAATCCATCGCCGCGCAGTTGGGGATCGCGCTCAAGAATGCCCGGCTCTATGCGGCCGAGCGCGAGCAGCGCCGCCTGGTGGAGCAGACCTCCGAGCAACTCGTCCACAGCGAGAAGCTGGCGGCCACGGGCCGGTTGGCCGCCGCCCTGGCGCACGAGATCAACAACCCCCTGCAAACCATCCATAGCAGCCTGGAGATGATGCTGCTGTTTCCGGTGGAACCTGAACAGCAACGCGAGTATATCCAGATGGCCGACGAAGAGGTGCAGCGGCTCATCAGCCTGGTCACGCGCATCCTCGAATTTGCGCGCAAGCCCAAGCGCGCGCCGCGTCCCACCCAGGTTGATGGGGTCGTGAATCGCGTGCTCGGCCTGGCCAACAAGCACCTGCAACACCGCAACATCCGCGTCGAGCGCGACATTCCCCCGGATTTGCCGGCGGTGCTGGTGGACGATGGCGAACTGGCGCAGGTCTTTATGAACCTGGTGCTCAACGCCGTGGATGCGATGGGGGAAAGCGGCCTGCTGCGCGTGGCATGTCGCCTGGCCGACGATGGGCGCGTGACCATCAGCTTTACCGACACTGGGCCGGGGATGGCCCCCGAGCACATGGCGCGCATGTTCGAGCCGTTTTTCACCACCAAAGACAAAGGGGCCGGGATGGGCTTGAGCGTGAGTTACGACTTGATCCGCCAATACGATGGCGACATCACCGTGCGCAGCCAGTTGGGACAGGGCGCTACCTTTACCGTGTGGCTGCACCCCGTTGAGGCGCGCCCATGAGCGACGCCGCGGCGCCCTTCACGACCGCTTTTGCCGGCGCGCGGATCTTGATCGCCGACGACGAGCCGGGCATCCGCCGCACCTTGCTGGACTTGTTCAAACGGGTGGGCTACCGGCCGGCGGAAGCGACTTCGGGGACCGAGGCGCTGCAGAAAATTCGCGCCGAACCGTTTGATCTGGTGTTGCTCGACCTGAACATGCCGGGCATGTCCGGCACGGCGGTGCTGGCAGAGGCCCGCCCGCACGCGCCGGACACCGTCTTCATCATCCTTACTGGCTACGCCACCCTGGAATCGGCCATCGTCGCGCTGCGCCACTGGGCCTACGATTATCTCTTCAAGCCCAGCTCCTTGCGTGAGATTCTGCGTGTGGTGGAAAACGGCCTGGCCTGGCGGCAGCAGCACGTCTCTCCCGACGACCCGGTCGCGCTGTTGGAACGCGCGCTGGCGACGCTCAAAAACGCGCCCGCCGATGCTGCGCCGGTGGGGGCTGAACCGGCGCCTGCCGCGCCCGCCGGGCGGTTTTTGCAAGCGCCCGGCCTCACGGTGGACGTCCACAAGGGCCTGGCGATCATTGCCGACCATGCCATCGCCCTCACCCCCACCGAGTTGAACATCCTCGCCTACCTGATGCGCCATCCAGGGCGCGTCGTCTCGGCTCAGGAGCTTGGCGCGCACCTGCAGGGCGTGGCCGTGAGTCCCCTTGAAGCGCGCGACCTCGTGCGCGCCCCGTTGCACCGGCTGCGGCGCAAGCTCGAAGCCGACCCCACGCAGCCGCATTTCATCCACACCTTCCGTGGCCGCGGCTACAGCTTTGAGCCGGACGCCGGCAACGCTTGATGCTGTGGGTCGAGCGGCGCAACAGCGCCGCCCGACCCTGAATGATCTCCGCTTCACGAACGCTACGCTCATGCCCCAGGGCTTATCAGACACGTGTATTTCAACTTGGGGGCAAAAGCCAGATAAGCCTTTGATTGAACCGCAGAGTTCACCGAGCGTGCAGAGAAATTTTGGGTGACGCTGCGGACTCTGCACGCTCTGGTCTGACAATAGAAACATGTTCGTCGTAGCGACCTTAGTCGCTTGTGCAGTCAACGACTGAAGTCGTCACTACGCGCCATCTTCATCGTTCATGGTGCTCTGTAGAGCATAGTGACTGCGGTAAAAGTCGCCTCCGTCCTGAAATGCACTCGTATAGACAAAACCCCGGTACTGCGGTAAACTTGATAGTAGCGACCTTAAAAATATCGGCGGCCATTGGATGGAGAGACTGACTGAGGCTTCAATTGTTGCTCGTTATGCAAGTGTCTGGGACGTAGCGATAGGAGGACTGAGATGGAAGATGGGGATCAAACGCAGGCTCAACAGATTGAGGAACTCACCCGTTTGCGTCGTCGGGTTGCCGAACTGGAAGCGGCAGAAATCGAACTTAAGCGGATGGAGGAGGCGCTGCGCCGTGCCTCCCAGGAATGGGAGGCGATTTTCCAAGCCATTGGCCATCCTACGTTGATCCTCAGTCCTCAATATGTGGTGATGGCGGCCAATCGGGCCGCGGCGGAGGCCACGGGCATGGCCGCTGAGGACCTGGTGGGCAAGCATTGCTACGAGGTTTTTCATGGGACCTCTCATGTGCCCACGGGGTGTCCAATGGCGCAGATGCTTTACTCAGGGCATCTGGAAGCCGCAGAAACAAAAGCACTGCATGGTGTCTTTTTCACCTCCTGTACGCCGGTGTTCGATGCGCAGGGGAAACTCGACAAAGTTATTCACATCGCCACAGACGTCACTGACCTCAAACGGGCAGAGGCCGCCCTGAAAGCGCAGTACTCCACCTTACGCGGCATCATTGATAGCGCCAATGCGTTGATCTTTTCGGTGGACCGACAATACCGGTACACCAGTTTCAATCAAGGTCATGCCGCCATTATGAAGGCGCTCTATGGCGCGGAGATTGAAATCGGTCATAGTTTGTTGGATTATATGACCGTGCAGGAAGATCGAGAGACCGCCCAGGGCAACCTTGATCGGGCCTTGGCCGGAGAGCCGCTTGTGGAGGAGGCATATTCGGGAGAGGAACTCCGGTCGCGCCGCTATTTTCGAGTCTCACACAGCCCCATTAAGGATGAAGCGGGAATGATCATCGGTGTTGCTGTGTTGGCCCAGGACATGACCGAACGCAAGCTGGCCGAGGAAGCGTTGCACCGGTCAAACCGCGAATTACGCGCTATTAGCAACTGTAATCAGGTCCTCTTACGAGCCGTTGACGAACAGACCCTGCTCAATGAAATCTGCCGCATTGTGTGCGATGAGGCCGGGTATCGCATGGCCTGGGTGGGGTATGCCGAAAACGATGAGGTCAGGACCATACGCCCTGTCGCCTGGGCGGGGGTCGAGGGCGGGTATCTCGAACAGGCCAGGCTGACCTGGTCTGGCACGGAACGAGGGCGCGGCCCTGCCGGAATGGCCATCCGGACTGGCGAAATCACCTATACCCAGGATTTCACGACCGACCCGCGCATGGCTCCGTGGCGGGAAAGCGCCTTGCAACGTGGCTATCGCTCCAGCATCACGTTACCGCTCAAGGATGAAAACGCTCGCACCTTTGGTATTTTCAATATCTATGCTTCGAACCCCAACGCCTTTACCTCCGACGAAATTCAGCTTTTGGCAGAACTGGCCGGTGATCTGGCTTTCGGCATCAATACGTTGCGCACGCGCGCTGAACGTAAGCGGGCCGAAGAGGCGCTCATCGAGGCCCATTCACGTTTGGAACAGTCGGCAAGATTTACCGAGGCGTTGCTTTCAGCGATACCCACGCCTGTGTTCTACAAAGATAGAGAAGGTCGGTATCTGGGGTGCAATCGCGCTTTCACCGAGGTGATGGGTGTCACAGCGGCGGAGATGACAGGCAAAACCGTTTACGAACTCTGGCCCAGCGAACATGCTCAGGTCTACCACAGCAAAGACCTGGAGTTGATGGGGCATCCTGTCCGGCAGGTTTATGAATTCATGGTGCGGGACAAGGACGGCGCAAATCGCCCGGTCATCTATGCCAAGGATGTCTTCCGCGATGAAAACGATCAGGTAGCGGGCATCGTTGGGGCCTTTCTGGACATCACCGAACGCAAAAAGGCAGAAATGCAAATCCAGGCCAGCGAACAGCTCTTCCGCGCCCTTGTGGAGAACTCGCCCGACTTTATCGCCCGTTACGACCGGGAATATCGTCGCGTTTACGTCAACCCGGCCATTCAGAAGCTGTTCGGAAAACCGGCGGAAGATGTGCTGGACAAGACGCCGGCTGATGAGTCACCGGTCTATGCCCCACAAATCTACATTGATCAGTTGCGGAAGGTGCTCGAGACCGCTGCCGAGTGCGCCATTGAGATGCCGTTCCGCACGGCCCAGGGCGAGATGCACTGGGGCCATATGCGCTTTGTGCCGGAGTTTGGTCCGGACGGCCAGGTGGCTTCTGTCATGGCCATCGGGCGCGACATCCATGAAATCAAACAAGCCGAACAGGAACGCCTGGCCCATCTGCGCTTTTTCGAATGTATGGATCGAATCAATCGGGCCATACAAGGCACGACGGATCTCGAACAGATGATGAGCGATGTCCTGGATGTGGTCTTAACGATCTTCGATTGCGATCGGGCAGGGCTGGTCTATCCCTGCGATCCCGAGGCGGCTACGTGGCATGTGCCTATGGAGCGGACGCGGCCGGAATATCCCGGCGCCCATCTCCTGGCCGGTGAGATACCTATGGATGCCGGTGTCGCTCGGAAGCAACGCACGATGTTAGCGACGGATGGGCCGGTGACATTTGGTCCAGGCTCTGCATACCCCTTGCCGGCGGAAGTGGCGGAACGTTTCAATTTTCAGTCATTGATGGGCATGGCCTTGCAGCCTAAGGTGGGCAAACCCTGGGAGTTCATGCTGCAACAGTGTTCTTATCCCCGGGTCTGGACGCCGGAGGAGGAGCGACTTTTTCAGGAGATTGGCCGGCGGCTGGAAGATAGCCTGAGTACCTTACTGGCTTATCAACAATTGCAAGATAGCGAGGCACGTTACCGCCTCATTGCCGAAAACACCGCGGACACCATTACCGTCTTTGATTTTGACCTCAAGCCGGTCTATGTGAGTCCATCGGTGTTCAGGTTGCGCGGCTATACGGCTGAAGAGACAATGGCCCAATCACTGGATCAAATCCTGACCCCTGCATCTCTGCAGACTATAAACGAGTTGTCGGTCGAGCAAGTGGTGTTGGGGGCAGACGAAACAGCCGGTCCAGCCAGAACTGTTTTGTTGGAACTTGAAGTGTATTGTAAAAATGGGACGACGATCTGGGTTGAGCTTACCACTTCCATTCTACGAGACGCCCATTCCAACCCAACCGGCATACTGGCGGTCGTCAGAGACATCACCGCGCGCAAGCAGGCAGAGATGATCTTGTCACAAGAGCGCGAGTTATTGCGCACCCTGGTGGACAACCTGCCCGAGGAAGTCTACGTCAAAGACCGCGAACGGCGGTTCCTGCTGGTCAATGAGTGGGTCATGCGTTCCGTAGGCGTACAAAGCGCAGACGAAATCATTGGAAAGCGGGACGAGGATTTCCTGCCGCCATATCTGGCGAAGCAATTTGCTGACGAGGAAGAGACGATCATGCGCACGGGCATCCCCCTGCTCAACGACGAACATACCCCGCCACACAAACCCGGTCCGCCACGCTGGTATCTGCGGACCAAGCTCCCGTTGCGTGATGGAGCCGGCAATATCATCGGTCTGGTGGGATTGGGCCGCGACATCACCGAGCGCAAACGGGCGGAGGAGGCGCTGCGTCGGGCACACGATGAGATGGAAGGGCGCGTTAATCAGCGCACCGCAGAGTTAAGGAGAGCGAATGAGCAGCTCACCGCCCTCTACCGGGTAGGCCAGGTTATCACGGCGCCGTTGCAGTTGAAAGTGGTACTTGATGCGATCACGCGCAGCACGGCCGAGTTGTTGGGCGCAGACACAGGGGTGATATTGCTGCTGGACGAAGCTGGGGAGACGTTGACAATCCGAGGCGCCTTTGGATTGAGCGATACAGTGGTAAAAGGAACTCGTGATCGGATTGGTGAAAGCATTGCCGGACGGGTTGCGCAAACGGGCCAGCCGATAATTGCCAATGATTTGCCCAATGATTCGCGTTTCTACAACCCTTCCGCCGCGAATGAAGGTTTGCTGGCCTGCGCCAGCGTGCCTCTAGTGGTGGGAGGAAAGATTATCGGAACGCTGGATATACACAGCAAGACCAATCGCCATGCCTTCAACGAGGAGCATATCCATGTCCTTAATATGTTGGCAAGCCAGGCAGCTATTGCCATTGAGAATGCCCGACTGTATGAACAACTGCAACTAGCCCATGATGAACTGGAGATGCGGGTGCAACAACGCACGGCTGAACTGGCCGCCGCCAATACCCAACTGCAACAAGACATCACCGAGCGCAAGCGAGTGGAGGATGCGTTGCGACAAAATCGTGAGGCGGCACTGCAATTTTCTGCACAGTTGGCGGCGCTTCAGCAAGTGACCATTCAACTCTCCAAGGCCGAATCTTCCGATGACTTGTGCCAGCGGGCGGTCGAGTTGGCGCGCGCCCGCCTGGGATTCGATCGGGTCGGTATCTGGTTTATTGACGAGGATCGTGGTTTCCTGCGCGGCTCGTTTGGGGTAGATGAACAAGGCAAACTACGGGACGAACGGAACCTGCGAGCTGAATTCAAGCACGAAGGCTTGGGCTGGGAGGTTTACTCGCAAAAGCACCCTGTGGCTTATAGCGAGCACACACCATTGGTGCATCAGGGCCAGGAGTTGGGTGAAGGAACACTTGTTGCAGGCGCGCTTTGGGATGGTGATCAAGTCATCGGCCTCATGTATACTGATAATCTCATCAGCCATCAACCGATCACGGAGCAACAGCTCGAGATTTTACGACTCTATGCCACAACACTGGGGCATCTCCTCAAACGCAAGTGGGTCGAGACAGAACGCGAACGTTTGGCGGCTCAAGTCAGTGAGCAGGCGCGGGAACTGCGTCAGATCCTTGCCACTGTTCCAGAGGGTGTGCTGTTGCTGGATGGGGAGCGCCGTATTGTGCAGGCCAATCCGGTGGCCGAGAAAGATTTGGCCACATTAGCTGGCGTGAAAGTAGGCGACGTCCTGACTCACCTGGGCAACCGTTCGTTGGCTGAATTACTCACTTCGCCATCTACTAGGGGGTTATGGCACGAAGTCAGGGCTGATCAGCGTATTTTTGAGGTCATCGCCAGGCCGATGGATAACGCCCTTGAACCGGAACACTGGGTGTTAGTCATCAACGATGTGACTCAGGCGCGCGAAGTGCGCGAGCAACTGCAGCAACAAGAGCGTATGGCTGCCGTGGGCCAATTGGCCGCCGGGATTGCCCATGATTTCAACAACATCATGGCCATCATCGTCCTTTACGCTCAGATGACGGCGCAGGTCGAGAATTTGCCGGCCCTGGTTCAAGAGCGCATGGCCATTATCAATCAGCAAGCCCGGCACGCGACCCAGTTGATTCAGCAGATTCTCGATTTCAGCCGGAGATCGGTGCTGGAACGGCAGCCTCTCGATCTCTTGCCCCTTTTGAAAGAACAGTGCAAGCTGTTGGAACGCACCTTGCCGGAGAATATAGAGATCAGCCTGGATTACGAGCCGGCCGAATACATCGTCAATGCCGACCTGACACGGATGCAGCAGGTCTTGATGAACCTGGCGGTCAATGCGCGAGATGCGATGCCGAAGGGTGGAAAACTGTGTTTTGCCTTGTCCAGACCGCTCATCACAGACAAAATCAGGTGTGTGACTTCGGACGAGATACCGGGTGGGGAGTGGGTGCGCCTGGCGGTGACAGATACAGGCAGCGGCATTCCTGCCGAGGTGCTCCCGCGTATTTTCGAGCCATTCTTCACCACCAAAGCGCCCGGACAAGGGACTGGACTGGGATTGTCGCAGGTGTACGGCATTGTGGGGGCGCACGAGGGGCACATTGATGTCAGCACGAAGGTAGGAAAAGGGACCACATTTTTCATCTACCTGCCCCCTTTGCTGACTCGTCAGCCAGCGATGCCTGTATTGGAAGCACAAACTGTTGTTCCAGGAGGGGGAGAGACCCTCTTGGTGGTCGAAGATGACGCAACTTTGCGGAAAGTTTTCGTCGATACCTTGAGAGCGCTTGATTATCAGGTCCTCGAGGCAGCAAATGGACAAGAAGCATTGGAC
The DNA here is from genome assembly GCA_035420085.1 of Anaerolineae bacterium. Lineage (GTDB taxonomy): Bacteria > Chloroflexota > Anaerolineae > B4-G1 > SLSP01 > DSWT01. Next base: position 18,527 of record DAOLUH010000030.1, on the reverse strand, counting down.
ATCTTGCAACAGCGTGCAGGTGAGATAGCGCTGGTCATCAGTGATCTGGTGATGCCGGGAATGGGCGGGCAAGCATTGTTCCACGCCATGCGACGGCGCAATCTCACATTACCCGTGATTATGTTGAGTGGTCACCCGATGGAACAAGAACTTCAGCGTTTGCAGGCGGAGGGGCTGACCGGATGGCTGCTCAAGCCCCCGGATATGTCGCAACTGTCTCATTTGCTGGCACGGGTGTTGCAGGAAAAGGCTGATTGAGTTAGACGTAACATCATTTGCCTTTGACACTTTCTTGACCCTTTTCTCCGGTTTCTTGCTCCTTTGCCTCAGTCCCGACCAGGTACACTTGGTGGAGACATTTGCCGGCCAGGCAGCTGTGGCCGTCGAACGCGCGCAACTGGCGGCGCAGCCGAAGTCTTCCTTGACCGCTACGCCGCCTGCGGCGGGCCTTGACGGATGCGCGCGACCACAGCCTCTTCCGGCTCGCCCCACAAGCCTTCGATCCACCACGTCGCGCCGGCTTCCTGCCATGGCGACAGTTGATCCTGTTGGCGCGCGCGATCTGCGCCGTCGGTTTTGCCCTGCATCACGATGTCGAAAGGCGTGGTCAGTGTGCGGTTGGCCTGGACGAAGGCGGCCATCGCGCGCAGGTCTGCGGGCGTGACGTCGGCGGGTTGTCCGTGGGATCACTCCTTTTTCCAATGCTCAAAAGTGAGCCGGTGAGCAGCGTGAATACATCCCAGCAAACCAAGTACCAACAGCAGAAGGGCACGCAAAACCTCTACCCGGTCCGATGACGGCGCCGCGAGTTGGCTGGTGAAATTTGACGTAAAGTGCATTAACATCCCTACCAGGATACTGCCCTGTGTGTTGAGATATACCCATGTGATCAGCAACGACAGTCCTACATTGAACGCGATGAACGTCCAGAACCCGGCTAGCTTGAAGCCCATCTGCCCATGCCAGGTGGCCGGCATCCAGAACAATGGCAGGTGCCATACCCCCTACAAGACCTCTAACACAGCCGTGCCGCGAATGATTCCCCAGCGCTTCATCACTGGTTCCAGTGCGTAACCGCGCCAGCCAAATTCTTCCGACCAGGGACCGGACATAAAGCTCAGGAATGCCGCGAGCGGCCACATCAGCGGGTTTGCTATCAAGCTGTGGAGCTGTTCCATCCCCGGTAGTGTGCCGCCCATCGCCACGTCCAGGATAACGTACACGACAAACAGCGCCGGAAAGAGCAGGAGAATCATCCCCCACCACAGCGGGCCGATGCGTCTGGGTGAAAAGCACCGCCGCCAATAATCCCGGCGTTGCTCTCTGTCGTAAGTCAGGAAAACCATCACAACGCCTACAATCGAAGGCCCCGCACCGCCCAGGATGAGGAGGAGCATCCACGGCATCTGGTAAGGGTTGTTGCCGCTGAGCGCAAGAGGGATGTAAAACGCCCACGTCCAGATAAACGTTGCGACAAAGAATAGCGTTAGATTTCGAGTTTCTTTCGACATTAGCGTAAACCTCCTTCGAAAATGTCAACGGATTCAACGGATGAAACGGATCGAAAAGAAAAAATCCGTTAAAATCCGTTCAATCCGTTGACAGATTTTCTGCTTGGATGATGTGCATTAGCACCGCCGTCTCCTCTCAAGTTTGTTCCAAAAAAGATGCTAGGATTTCATAGCGTGTATCCCAATCGCCATCATCGGCGATCACCGCCGAGGCAAGCGGCAAGGTCTTCAATAGCTCGAGTTCGAGCGCCTGGCGCATCGCGTAAAAGGCGCTGACGCCGTCGAAGCCGCTCAAGTTGTGCGCTTTGCCGTAGTCTTGCCCCGTCAGATACCAGGTGACGAAATCGGCCCACTCTGGCGGGCGTTCGCGGCGCACCGCTGCGAGTGTCGCGGCGACATCCTGCCGGGCGAGGTAGACCAGCTTCGGCGTGAGCGGGCTGACGATGTCCGCCAGCGCCAGAACGTGCTGCCGGACGGCTTTCACAGGGAGGTTGTGATATGCCAGCAGGGTGGTGATCGGGTTTTGCAGGAAACAGCACTCGAACACGTAGACGACATCCTGTGCGAGCGCCTCCGCAGTAAATTTGCGCCAGTTTTGCCGCATCAGACGTTGGTGTTTTTCGGCGGGCAGGTTGTAGATTTCGAAGCGCGCCAGACTCTCGAAGAGGGCATCCGGCTGCTCGCTGTGTTCGTGCTGCATCTGGCGATAACTGAAGAACCACTCCCCGTTCTCCTGCCGGGCGTGCTGCGCGAGGAAATCGGCCTGCGCGGGAAACTGCGCGCGCAGGCCGGCGTATTCGGCGTCGTCCAGACATGCCACCGACTCGAAATCCGCCGGATGCTGCCAATCGCCTTCGAGGAACAGGCGCGGGCGCTGGCCGTGCTGTGTCAGCCAATCGCAGACGAAACGCGCGGCGCTCGTCTTGCCGGAGCCGGGGATGCCTTCGATGAGAATGAGTTTAGCACCCGTAATGATGATAGATTTTTCTGTCATGCAGGCACTCTTTATCGTTATATGAATTCAAAACTATGCTTGATTTTACCGGCAAATAGTTGGATTGTCACCTATCAAAAGTTAGGTTTTACGAACTTCTGCGTCGAGGCACAGTTGCCCGATGTCGCACAAAAAAGAACGCCCGGCGCGATGCCGGGCGTCCTCGTTGCGGATGGTTCATCCCGTGGTTATTCACGGATGTTGACCAACGTGCCCACGCTGGCGAAGTCGAAGAGCCATTCCGCCATCTCGGTGGGTTGGTTCACGCAGCCGTGGCTCATCGGGTGGCCGAAGTTCCCGTGCCAGGTGACGCCGTGCAAGCCGTATCCCTGGTAGAAGTACATCACCCACGGCACATTCTCGATGTAGTAGCCAGGCCCGGCCATATCGTCGGTCTTGAGTTTGATCCAGATGCGATACTGGCCCACCGGCGTCGGCGTCTGCGGCAGTCCGGTGGAGACCAGGTATTGCTTGACCGGCGTTGTCCCTTCATAGGCGGTGAGCGTCTGTGTCGAAAGCTCAACGTCAATCCAGCGTGCTTCGTCAATCGCCCAGACCGGCGCCGGCTCAGGCAATGGCGTCGCCGCGACGGTGGGCATGGGTTCGGGCAGCGCCGGCGCTTCGACCTCCGGTACGCCATCGGCGTCGTAGGCGATGACGATTTCGCCGAAGACGAACCCGGCTTGACTCTGGTAATCAATCTGCCACCACGCGCCACTCCGACCCGTGACCGTGGTTTGCGTCCCCGCGGGCAGGAGGCCGATTTTCTCGTAAGCCAGGCCGGGGCCGCGCCGGACATTGACGGCGCTGGGGCCAGCGGTCAGTCGCGGCTGGACCGGTGTTGGCGCCGGTGGTACCGGCGTTGATTCCGGCTCTACCGTTATGGTCGCCGGCAGTGTTGCGCTGACTGTGATCACGGTAGCTACAGGCGACTCGACTTCTATCTGCGCCGATACTGCCTGTGGCGCCAACATCTCCACGAGCCGGAATCCTAACAGGGCTATCCATGTCATGACAAAGACGATGATGGCGATCAATAAAACCCATGTGAGCGAACTAAAGACCGGCTGCAAATTTTCTCGAACTTTGATTTCCATTGTTTCACTCCTCCATATACCCTTTATGCGAAACGATGTCTCTTGTGTTTTATTCGTTCCGTGATGTTTGTCGGGGAGAAGTGAAAAAAGTAACAGCCAATTGCGCTTATTGGACGGCGATAGCGTGAAGCAGCATGTAGGGGCGAGTTTTTGGCTCGCCCCTACAAATCACCACTTAGATCAAGCCCCAAACGGCGATTTTCGCCCTGCCTGCTGTCATTTCAGGCGCAAAAGTGCATCCCACCTGAAAAACTATAAGACGGCATCCAATACTTGCCGGAAACGCTGCGCGACGGACTGTAATACCAGAAGAGCAACATCAGGGTCATTTTTGAGAACACTATGGAAATCCCAGGCGACGAGCACCAGACAGCGCGTTGGTTCCGTAGCAATCACCGAAGCGGTGCGCGGCCCTTCATCCAGCAAGGACATCTCGCCGAAGAAGTCGCCCGGCCCAAACTCGTTGACGATGACCCTGTCGCCATCCACGCGCTCGCGGACGGCCTGCGCGTGTCCCGACACGACGATGAACAACCCCATGCCGCCTTGCCCTTGTTTGACGATCTCTTGACCGGCCTCGAACGCGCGGTCGGCAAACTGGCTCGCGATGTGCTTGAGTTGGCGCGGCTCCAGTTTTTGAAATAGCGGTACTCTCTCCATAATTTGCAAGATATTCTCTTTCTCAGACATGATTTCCTCCTTAAAATTGGCAAAATGGTTAGTGTCACAAAGTATTCGCCACTTTTGGTCGCCAGATTTGCCACACTACCTGTGGCGGTCAGTTCGGCAATTCAACCGCAATGGGCAGTGGCTTGTAATGTCAGCCCGCAGGGGGGCGAATCTTTAAGACAGTAACTACTATGCGTTTTCTTTTAATCAGGCCAACGCTAATACCAGCAGACCGGAAATATCGCCCAGCAGATGCGCCAGCCAGACAACCCACAGGTTGTTGCGGCGAGCGAACATTGCGCCATACAGGATGGAATCGAAGATAATCAATCCTACATCCATCAAGACGATTAGCCCTGGCCCTGGAGCAAAGTGCGCCAATCCAAACAGCAGTGAAGCCACTCCCACTGCTGCCGGGATGCCGATAAACGGTGTAAGTCTGCCCTGAATCAATGTCCGGTAGGTCATTTCCTCGCCAGTCAGCGAAATCGCCAGCATGGGCAGGAGCAGCCCCCACGATATGCCGCTCTCAAACGGCAGACGCGCCTGGACATGCGCCAGGAAAGCGGGGAAAAAGGCTTTTGCCCACAGCATGACCAGGGGTTGGATGACAAAGGCCAACAGGATGAACAAAATCCAGTTGGCGCGTAAATCGGGCCAAAAGGTGCGGAGGTTGAAGCCCAGTTCGCCCCAGGCGCGCTTCCGCAGGTGACGCTCAATCAACAGATACGCCACCGGCAAGAGCGCAAAGACCGTTTTGGCAGCAGGGATGAGCAACATTCCCAATAGGGTGATGGCGGTAACAAAGATGGTTTCATAAAGGACTCGATTGTTTTTCATACGCAACCTTTCTTTGGGGGATGACAAAATGACTCACTTGGCAGCTCTATACGGTCCGGTTTCTGCGCGACAAGCCCTATCCACTCTGTATCCTCGGTAAAAGGCGTTCCAAGCAGGTCATTCCAGACATTTTGCACGACAAAACCGGCCTGCTCCAGTTCGGTGGTGATGGTTTCGCGCGAAAAATCCTGGAACCAATTCCGGTAGACCGAGATTTGGCCGCTTGCCTCGATCACGATGTATTGGTCCAGAAAGATGGACTGCTCCGGGTAAGCGAAGCCTTCCTCCAACACCAGATGCGGACCCGGCTTCCAGAAACCGGTTTCCACGGCGTACCACCCGTTTTTATTGCCATGCTTTTGGCGAAGGATGGGCGTGGAGACATCGAGGACAAAATATCCGCCGGGTTTGAGGGCGCGCTGCACGTTGCCGAGCAGTTTCGCGCGCTGCTCTGGCGACAGCGGACAAAAATCGCCGTAAATCAGCAAGATAGCTTCGTATTGGCTCTCATCTCCCAGCGTCAGATAGTTCTGGTAGCGGTAGGAAATGTCGAGATGGTGCTCGCTGGCGTATTGCGTGGCATAGGCAATCGAGCGCCGGGAATAATCCACGCCCGTCACCCGCAGGCCCTTCTCGGCCAGGCGCGATGTATAGAGGCCGGGGCCGCAGCCCATGTCGAGCACGCTGTCCCCTGCCTGAAGCCCCAGCGCGGCGACCAGCCAATCCACCGTGCGCTGAATGGTTTCCGGGCGGCGGCTGGCAACGTCATTGTCCGGGTCGAGATGCCATTTCAACATCTGCGCCGAAATATGCGGGTCATCCCAGAAAAGCGGTTCGCCGGGGGTGAAGGGGTCGGGTTTTTGTTGTAATTGCATAATCAGCTCAAAATTCATGTTCATGCTCCTTGCCAATAGCCTCAACGGATTGAACGGATTCAACGGAAAAATGTCCGTTCAATTGATGTTCAGGATGAGCGCATTATACCATGTTGATTAGAAGGAAAAAAAATCCGTTCAAATCCGTTGGCAAATTCTTGTCCGCGTTGATAAACACCTCAAAATCCCACTAGAAAGCGCGCCGCATCCTGAATCCAATGGAAGGCCATCGCCGCTTCGAGGCTGCGCCGCCGTGCCAGGAAAAATGGCGGCAGGCCCCAGACGATACCCATAACCAGTCCCATCCCCAGAGCGACCAGCGGCGCCTCGGCCAGGAGCGCGTCCAAGTGCGCATAGTTGTGGACCAACAGTGCGAGCAGGCCCGCCACCGACGCGGCTTGCTGTGGGAGTGAGCGGCGCAGCATCAGCCAGAGCAAGCCCCACGCGCCAAAGCGATAGATGACTTCTTCAACAACGCCGGGTTGCAGTGCGTCCAGCAGCGCCGCGAAAGGGTTCTGCCAGAGGATGCCGTGCCCCGCGGTCATCTGCAACGCCACGACATTGAGCGCCGCCAGCGGCAAGCCCACCGCCAGCCCAAAGAGTGCGTCGTGCGCGGACTTGCGCCAGTCTCCGTTTGCCGCCGCGAGTTGCACCGGCCCGCCCTGGCGCATGATGACCAGTCCACCCAGCGTCGCAATGAACGTGAGCGACCCGCGCACGAACGCCTGTCCGGTGTTGTCGCGCATGACGCCGAAGAAGGGGTATGGCGAGAAGAGCGTGGCAAAGCGCATCTCCACGCCGACCAGCGCGCCCAGAGCGGCGGCGGCGAGCCAGTCGCCGGGCCGCAGATGCCGGAAGCCGGTCACACAGACGCCGAGCGAGCCGAGCGCGATCAGGCCCATCAAGATGTCGGAGAGCAGCGGCGCATTGTAGCCTTTGACCAACAATGTGCGCCCGACAAAGATGGCCAGGATGCCTGCGATGAGCAGGATGAGCGTTTTGGATTGCCAGATTTTTGGTTGCATCGTGCGTCTCCTCCAAAATGTCAACGGATTCAACGGACGAAACGGATTACCCCTTGACGTGTTTGAGCAAGATGCCCGTCATCACCACGCCGGCCAATGCCATGCCGGGGAAGATGAGCAACTCGACCGGGCTGACCGGCGCGCCCACCCGCGCCATGTTCAGCCCCATCAGGCTGACGGCGACACCGAGAGTCAGGAATTTGGTCAATCCCACCGAGGCCAGCAGGTAACCCCAGGGCTGGCGGCGCAAAAGCAGGATGCCGGACAGCAGACAGACCGGCACGACGAGGCCCAAGTCCATCACCTGGATGAACATGCTGGTGGTGTTTTCCAGCGCGGGAATTCCCCTCACCCCGCCCCTCTCCCACAGGGAGAGGGAGTCCCAGGCAAGCGTGGGCAGGATACGCCCCAGCCAGGCCAGCGAGAGAAAGGCGGCGGCGAAAAAGAGCAGCCCCGCAATCCAACCGCGCGCCAAGTTATCGGAGAAATGGGCGGGCAAGCTCGCCAGGTCAAAGGACATCATCACCAGCACGAAGGCGAACAGGCTCAGGCTGAACAGGGCGACGTAGACCAGGAACAGGGCGTTGTACTGCGCGCCAAACGCCATCGTGATGTAGGTGTAGAGGATAAAGCCGAGCGTGCCCGCCAGCAGTAGCCGTCCGCGCAGGGAGCCGCGCAACGTTAGCCAGAAGGAAACTGCCAGCAAGGGCAGGCCGAGCACCAGCGCAATCAGGTCGTTGGCTTGCATTTGGGCGGCGGAACTGACCGTATCCCAGTAATACAGCCCGCGCGCGTTGATGGTCACGTCCTCGCCGCGAAAGGTCGTCAGCGGGTAGGACGCACCCTCGGCCGGCCACAGGCCAGACAACGTGGCAATCAGTGTCAGGACAAAAATCGCGGGGATGAGCCATTTGAGTGCTGAATTCATTTCAATGCTCCTGTTTTTCTTCAAGAACGTCATTGACAATTTCTCTTCGTCCGCCAAAGCGCCCCCGCCCCGCCGATGAGAATGCCAATGGCAAGGCCAAGCGCAACATTGCCTATTGCTGCGCCAAGAGCTACGCCCAGGACCAGGCCCGTTCCCATTCTGTTCGCCATCTGCTTGCGACGATTTGTTGTTGATGGTGGATTCGAGTTATTCATCGGTTGTTCTCCTTATACACTATGGTGTTAGCATTGCGCCCTAATTTATCAAAACGGCCTCAGCCCAGCGCCGGATAGCGTCCCAATCGCGGTGGTCGGCTTCCACCGCCTTGACCATCCCGGAAATGAAACGGTCGAGCGGGGAGAGCCGCGAAAAGTCCATCAGCCCGGTGAAGAAGACATTTTCCGCGTCCGGCAGCAGCGCGCGGACAGATGCGGTGTACGCCTCGCGTGCGGCGCGACTGTCGGCGTCTTCGCCGGTGTTGAGCATGTGGACGGTGAACAGCGCGGTGGGCATGGCCGCGAGTGCCGCCTGGTTGGCCTGGATGAATTTCACCATCTCCGGCAGCCAATTGCCCATGCGGATGGCGCTACCCAAAATCACAGCGGTATAGCCATCAAGCGACGGTTGCGATTTAATTGATTTGACATCCACGTGGAAGCCGCGTTCGGCGAGAGTTTCGCCAATGACCGCCGCAATTTCGGCAGTTGAACCGGCTCGGGTGGCGTGGGTTACGAGTACAGCGTTTTGCATTGAATGTTCCTTTCCATAAACAAGGTCAAGCGTATAGATTTTCGGAGACCGGGTGGCGGCATAGCCCAAGCCGGAACAGGTCAGGGCAGCGCCGCCCACGGCCAATCCGGTCACTTTGAGAAAATCACGACGAGAGAATTTTATGGACATCAGTATTTCCTCCTATATCAACACGTTTTCAACCGGTCGGCGCAAAGACCGGGGCAAGGCGTCAGCATAGCCAAAGCGTACCAGCAGTTGCGGCGCGGCATTGAGGCCGATGGCGGTCTGGAATTGGGGGCGCAGTTCCGTCACCTCAATGGGCTGATTCAGCAGCGCCGACTTGAGGTCCAGCGCCGTCATCTGCAACGCTAAACGCTCGTAGACCTGGCCCGCGCGCACCCACGCCGCCTTGTCGTCCGCATCGGTAGCGACGACCGCCCCTGCCGAGCTGCGCAACTTTTCCGCGTCCGCGTCGGCTTGCTGCTGCGGTTTCGTACTTTCGACGAACATCCGCCCTAGCCAACGCGGCACGGTCGGGTTGCCGGAACAGCGGGAGTACAGGCCATCCAGGGTCGCCATCGCCTCCTTCTTGTTGAAGCGCAGCCAGGCGATGAGTTCATCCACAAAGGCGCGGTCGGCATACTGCTGGAGATTGCCCGCATTGACGTACTCTAGCGCAGTTTCCATTTCCGCCGGGGCGGTGAGGAAGCGCAGTGAGACGCCCGGCTCTAACGGCAGGGATTGCAGCGTGTCCAGGTCGGCAGCCGGTACAGAGCGGCCATCGTAGACCGAGCGCGTCGTCTGGCGCACGGGAATGGCGTCGAACAGCGGGCTGGCCTGGGGCGCATCAGGCGCAAGCTGCACGCGGATGATTTCGTCCGCATCCGGGTAGGCGACGGTGGGCGCATAGCCGACCGCCCGCGCCGCCAGGAGCAGGTTTTCCAACGCGCAGCCCAGGCTAATCCACAACTCGCGGTTCTCCGGGTCCACTACCGGCAAATGGCGGCTGGTGTCGGGGTGGATTTCGATGGCGTCCTGGCGCAGGGCGAACTTCCAGGGCTGCGTGTTGTGTCCATTGGCGGCCAGGGTGGCGTAGCGGACCATTTCTCGCATGTGTTGCGGCATCGTGTCCTCTGGTGTATAAGGCTGTCTGGCAAGGGCGGCTTGCTCCTCGGTGTTGAGCCACGGCGCGTAGGTATCCAGCAGATGCCCGCCGACGACCAGCGCGCCCGCGGCAGCCGTAAGCTTCAAGAAGTCACGGCGGCTCAGGGTTGGGACAGATGATGTCTTGTTCATAGCAATTTCCTCCAGGAATTCAACCTGTGCAACTTCAACCCGGTTCTTTGCTCAACTGCCGAAACAACGTCAGGCTCAGGCCCAGGTCAAAGATTCGCGTGAGGATGCCGCGCAATGCGGCCTGATCCACAATCGGCCCGCGCAGAATCGTTTCCCCCTCGGAACTGTACTCCACCGTAAAGTCTTCAAACCAGACCAATGTGTTTTGGCCCAGATGCCCTTTGAACCGGATTTCGTAAATTAAGGCGTCGCTTTGTGTTTTCATATCATCACTATACAGCAAATAACCTCGCCTGTTAACACCCAAAAGTGGGATTTCGGAACAAAAAATCGCCTGACACCAAAGTGTTAGGCGATTTCCCTGCTGAGAGCTGAAAGCTGAGAGTTGAACGCTTAAATCAACCCCAACTTGCGAGCTTCGATGATGGCCTGCGCGCGACGGCTGACGCCCAGCTTGCCGTAGAGATTATTGGCGTGACGCTTGACCGTGTCGAGCGCAATGAAGAGTTCGTCGGCGATTTCCTGATTGGACTTGCCCGCGCAGATCAACCGCAGCACGTCGAGTTCGCGCTCGCTCAGCGGCTCAATCAGCGGTTGCGCGGGGGCTGCGTGGCTTGCCAACGTTTGCCTGGTCTGCGCGATAGCGTCATCCAGGAAACGGTTGTGAATCGCGGCGGCAATCTGTTCCGCCTGGCGAACGTCCTCATGCGCCTGGGCTGATTTGCCCTGCGCGTGATGCAAACGCGCCGCAATCAGATACCCCTGCGCCAGGTAGTAGGCGTGACCGCTTCTTCTGGCGGTGTCCAATCCTTGGCGGAGCAGGCTTTCGGCCTCGTCCCATGCTTGCTTGACGCGCAATACATCGGCCAGCGCGAGCTGAATCAAACAAAAGGCTGGATAGTTCGCATACTCTGGTTGTTCTGCCAGCGCCAGCTCACGGCGACAGATTTCCTCGGCCCGCTCCACGTGCCCTTGAACCAGATGGATGCGCGCCCATTCCATCGTCGCATGCGCCAGGGAGAAGAAGTTGCCGCAGGCGCGGGCGTGGGAACTGACGCGGCTCAGATACTCATCCGCCCGCTCAAAATCGTTCGCCGCCACATAGTTGTAGCCCATCTGCGAATAGCACGCCGTGTACCCCATATCCACAACCACCTGGCCTAACGTTTGCCGCAGCTCAGCCACCGTTGGCAAAAGGTGTTCGACCTCCTGAATGGCGCCGGCGACATCGCCGCGATGCCGCAGCACAATGGCGCGCAACAAAACCACTTGATGCAAAATGATGTTGTACTCCGGGTGTCCGATGGGCAACTCGCCCACCGCCACCATGCGGTCAAAGGCTTGGGTGATGTCGTCGAGGTAGAAAGCGATGCGCTCATAATCCCCGCGGATGAACAGCGTCCAGCAATACGCCACACCTAACGCGGGTGATTGATGCAGCAAATCGCCGGGCAGCGATTCGAGCCATTGCACGGCAGTATCCAGGCGGCCGGTGTGATAGACGCGCCGCCAGTTATCCACCACCAGCCGGCTGACGTAAGCGTAATCGGGAATGGCAAAAGCGTGATACAGGGCCTCTTCCGGGTACTGATGCGCCTGGAACCATTCCGCAGCGCGGCGATGCAGCGCGGGCAAGGCGTCGGCGCGCGTGCGTTTCAGGTGACTTTTGAGAAATTCAGCAAACAGGTGATGATAGCGAAACCAATAGTGCTCGTTATCCAACGGTATAACGAACAAATTACGGCGTTGCAGATCCGCCAGCGCCTCCTCACTGGCGGCGGAAGCTGTGACCGCATCGCACAACGGCGCGCACATCCGTTGGAGTATGGACGTTTCGAGCAAGAACCGTTGCAACGCCTCGGGTTGGCGCCGCAACACTTCGTCCACCAGATATTCCAGGACAAAGTGCTGGCTGCCCGTGAAGTCTTGAATGAACGTCTGGGCGTCATCGCGCCCCTGCATCGAAAGCGCCGCGAGTTGCAGACCGGCGATCCACCCTTCGGTGCGCTGTTCCAGGGCGGCGACCCACTCCGAGCGCAGCGTCAGCCCCATCGTCTGCGTGAAAAAAGCGGCAGCTTCGGCTTCGGTAAAGCGCAAGTCGCGGGCGCGCACTTCGAGCAGTTGGCCGCGCGCCCGCAACCGCGCGAGGGGCAACGCCGGATCGCTTCGGCTGGCAATGATGAGGTGCAAATTGGGCGGCTGGTGGTCGAGCAGAAAAGTCACGAGCGGCTCGATGCCGGCGTGGTGGATAACGTGATAATCGTCCAGCGTCAGGATGACGGGGCAGGCCGCAGCGGCAATCGCATTGATGAGACTGGTGAGCGCCTCTTCCAGCGCCGGCGGCGCGCCGGATTCCAGGAGCGCCACGGCCTCGCGGCCCACTTCCGGGAGCGCGCTCTGCAGCGCGGCGATGACGTAGCGCAGGAAACGCGCGGGATCGTTGTCAGCTTCATCGAGGGACAGCCAGGCGGATTTTAGATTTTCGATTTTTGATTTTGGACGCGACACATCCAAAATCCACAATCCGAAATCCAAAATCAACGTGGTTTTGCCAAAGCCAGCGGGCGCGGCGATGAGCGTGAGCTTGCGCCCAAAAGTGTCGCCCGTCCACAGACCCGCGTACAGGCGTTCACACAGGCGCACGCGGGGGATCAAATCCGGGCGCGGCGTGGGCCGATAGAGTTTGGTTTGCAAAAGCATTGCGGTCATCCGGTATCGCCGCCTGGCTTTCAGGATGACCGCATTATACCATGTCAAAATCTCATCATAAACCGGGTTGCATCATGTGGATAAAATCGCGGTGTGGGGGGATAGCCGCAGACGGCAACCTCGCGGCGATGGTGGGAACGACTGGAAATGTCACCACCCAGTTTTCACGATACGAAAAAAGTGTAAACTTGTGTATGGAGAAGAGGAACTCTTCTCCGTACACCCGTGTATACGGCGTCCGAACATTATGCTGCAAAGGAGAACAAAATGCTGACAGACCTCTACCCAATGGTGCAGTTCAAAAAGGACTCGTGGGAAATTGACGAGTTTGATTGCGCCAGTATGTTCCTGCTCATCGGTCAGGAAAAAGCCATGTTGATTGACGCTGGTATGGGCATTGGCGATCTCAGGCGCGCAGTCAGAAAAATCACCGACAAGCCGCTGGTGGTCGTGATCACGCACGGTCATCTGGATCATACCGGCAACGCACGACAGTTCGATGAAATCTGGATCCACCCCAACGACGCCCATCAACCCATTCCAGGGGATCTCGAGCGTCGCCGAGATGACGCGCAGCGGATTGCCTTGCGGCAGAAGGGCATCTATCCGTATGACCTGACGGTGGATCTGCGCGAGCCGGGGCCAGACGAACCGCTGCCTGTGATTCGCCATTTGTACGATGGACAGCAATTTGATCTGGGTGGGCGTGTCGTGACTGCGTATGAGTGTTTTGGTCACTCGCCGGGTGAAATGATCTTCCTTGACGAGAACACCCGCACCCTGTTCTGTGGCGACGCCTTGAATTACAATCTATTCCTCGGCAGCATAAGCATTGAAGTCGCTGTGAAGTATCTGGAGCGGATGCGGGACATGGGCGACCGCTATGATGCCATCTACAATGGGCATCACGACTATCGTCCGCTCGGCGCGCCGCTTGGAGACGATTGCCTGCCTAACGCGATTGACCTCTGCTACCAACTCCTCAACGGCACGTATAGTCCTGTCAACGTGCCAAGCCAGTGGGGTCCCGGTCGTCCGGACCAGATCATGGTATTGAAGGGTCGCAACAGGTTGGGATACAACCCAGCCAAAATTCACGAGCCGAAATAACCACAAGGAGCAAAGCGACAGCAGAACTGCTCACCACTGTCGTCCGAGCGTCCCAATAAACTCGAACACATCCAGCACCGGATGTAGCTCGTCCTTGTACCGCTGCGCCAGGGCGGCGATCATGTCCCCTTCAGCGCGCGCCTTGCAGGCCAGCGCCAGCCCTCTGGCGATCTCGGCGTGACAGGCCAGGTGCAGCCACGAGCGGGCGTGACAGGGGTCGCCATCCCCCAGATTGTGTTTGATGACCGGCTTGAACGCCTCGATGAAAGGTGGCCGGCCGCGTCGGGTGCATAGCCTGTCGCCGCCTCGACCGTCGCCTTTACGTCATCCATGAAGCCAGATAACGCCCCATCTCTTGGGCGGCAAAGCCGCCTGTTTGATCAACGCATAGCAAATATATCGTCACACGTCTCATTCGTTCACCAGGCAATCTCCAACTAAACATCGCGGGCAAACTCGAACCGCTCCAGGTTGAACAACCGCCCGCCCGGTCCGCCAAAGGCCAGGTAGACGGCGTGAACGTCCGCAACCGGCCTTTGCAACCGCGCGCTGACCGTCGTCCAGCGGTTCCAGCCGCCAGTATGGGGCGCCTCACACACGGCCAGCAGCGGGCCGTCGGGTTGGTCAATGTGCACCTCAATCCGCCCGCCGGCGGTCAGGCTGCCGACGCGGGCGCGGAACAAAGCGACACCAGGCCCAAAGTCAAGGTATTTGTAGGCGGCCCAATCGCCGTTGTGGATGACGGTCAGGTGTTCGCGCCAATGGTCACACCAGGCGTCGGGCGGCAAAGACTCGGTGCGCACCTGGCCGGAGAGCAAACAGGCTCGCCAGGCTTCGATGGGGCGGGTGGCGTCCAACGGGCCGGAAATGCCCTGCGTGGTCATTTCAACCGTCGCAATGCCTCCCTCGGCGTCAAATTCAATCGGCTCGACGCACACCCGACGGTTAAACCGACTGGCCTGCGATGAACGATGATAAAACAGGTACCATTGGCCGTTAAATTTGGCAATTGAACCGTGATTGTTCCACGTCTCCGGGTCGCAGCCGGTGTTGTCAATCAACACGCCGCGCTTTTCAAAAGGCCCCAGTGGCGAACGGCTGGTGGCATAGCTCATGCAGGTAGCCCTGCCCCGGCTGATGTCGGTGTAGACCAGGTAATAGAGGCCGTTGCGCTTGCGGATTGAAGCGCCCTCGTGAAAGCCGTCGCGGTCTTCGATGAGGAGATGGGTATGTAGCGTCGCCCGGTCAATCGCTTTGAGATCGGGGGTCAGCCGCGCTCCGCGCAGGTGATGCTGTCCCCAAAAGTAATAGACCTGCCCATCGTCATCGAGCAAAATGGCCGGATCGATCCCATCCCCATCGGCGCCTTGCACGCCCCAGGCCTCCTTGAACGGCCCGTAGGGGCTGTCGCTGACGGCGATCCCCTCGCTCCCATCGGAACAACAATAGCACAAATAATATCGGCCGTTGAGCGCAAGACAATCCGGGGCATAAAGCTGCGCCGCCGGGTTCGAGTGGACATCGGCCGAGCTAAAACTGACCCCGTGATCGGTCCAGTGAAGTATGTCATCAGAGGAAAAAACGCGGTATTCCTGGCTGCAATAGAGGGTATTGCCGCCAATGTCGCTGGAACCGTACAGGTACATCCGCCCATCTGACCACTGCCGCGCTTCGACATCGGGGATAAAATACTGCATCGGAAGGATAGGGTTCATCGTAACCTCCATGAATAGAGCACAGATATGCGAATTATTATACTTCATGACAAAAATGCTACGATAAGGAAAACAACGATGACCCAACCAGTGACCGCAGTTTGGATCGGCGCGGGCGGGCGCGGGCGAGATTACACCGCTTACGCGCTCAGCCACCCGCACGAACTGCGCTAGAGTGCTTGACTTCCAAACCGGCAATGGAGCGGGTGCTGACCTCGGCAGCCGTGTCGGTGCAAAGCCACCTGATGCCCTTCGCCGCCGAAAATTCGCGCCTTAGTGGTAAAATAGTCGAACTCGAACCCTATCGCAAGGAGCTACAAAATGTCTGATTCATTCGATCCGCAAGCCATCCGCCCGCAATTCCCGGCCCTGGCGCAGACGATGCCCGATGGACAGCCGGTCGTCTTTTTGGATAACCCCGGCGGCACGCAAGCGCCGCAGTGCGTGATTGACGCAATGGTGGATTACCTGGTCAACCACAATGCCAATCACGGCGGCGCGTTCGCCACCAGCCAACGCTCCGATGAAATTCTGCACCAGGCGCACGCGGCTATGGCCGATCTGCTCAACGCCGCCTCGCCGGACGAGATCGTTTTCGGCCCGAACATGACCACGCTGACCTTCAGCATCAGCCGCGCCCTGGCCCGCAACCTGTGTCCCGGCGATGAGATCGTGGTCACGCGCATGGATCACGACGCCAACATCTCGCCCTGGCTGCTCGTCGCCGAGGATACCGGCGCGACGGTGCGCTGGGCGGATTTCGACATCGAGGATTACACACTGGATATGGCCGCCCTGCGCGGGTTGATCAACGAGAAAACCAAAATCGTCGCCGTGGGCTATGCTTCCAACGCTACCGGCACGGTGCATGACGTGCAAACCGTTGTCCGCTGGGCGCACGAGGTTGGCGCGCTGGCTTTTATTGACGCGGTGCAGTACGCCCCGCACGGCCCGATTGACGTGCAGGGGTTGGACTGCGATTTGCTGGCGTGCAGCGCGTACAAGTTTTTCGGCCCCCACCAGGGCATCCTGTACGGCAAATACGCCCTGCTCGACCGCCTGCGCGCTTACAAAGTGCGTCCCGCGCCGGCCTTGCCGCCCGGCAAATTCGAGACCGGCACGCAGAACCACGAAGGCATGGCCGGAACGCTGGCTGCGGTCAATTATCTGGCGCATATCGGCGAACAGTATGGCAGCCCATACGCGGGTCGCTTCGCGGGCTTGTCGGGGCGGCGGTTGCACCTCAAAACGGGGATGACTGTGCTGCGCGAGTACGATCACGTGTTGAGCCGCGCCATCCTGGACGAACTGGAGACCGTCCCCGGCCTGCGCATCCACGGCCTCACCGACCGCAACCGCCTGCACGAGCGTGTACCGACGATGTCGTTCACCTGGCCGGGCAAAACGCCGGTTGAGATTGCCACCACCCTGGGCGAACAGGGCATCTTTGTGTGGGACGGCAACTATTATGCCCTGTCTGTCACCGAGCGGTTGGGGCTGGAAGGTCACGGCGGGATGGTGCGTATCGGCGCGGTGCATTACAATACGGTGCAAGAGATTCGACGCCTGGGCAACGTGCTGCGGGCGATGGCTTAATATATGACCACAGAGAAAGGAGTTTGTTGATGACTGCGTGGCAATCTGGTGATGTACAGGTGAATGGTGTGCGTTTATACTATACGCGCACGGGCGGGGCCAAGCCGCCGGTTGTGCTGGCGCATGGGTTTTCTGATGACGGTCTGTGCTGGACGCCGGTGGCCGAGGTGCTGCAATCGGACTATGATGTGATCATGGTGGACGCTCGCGGCCACGGGCAGTCCGATGCGCCGGAGCAGGGCTACAATATGGTGGATATGGCCGGCGATTTGCGCGGTGTGATCGCTGCATTGGGTCTGCACCGACCGGCGGTGATCGGCCATTCGATGGGGGGCGGAACCACGCTGGCTCTGGCCGGCCTCTATCCCGATGTACCCGGCGCGATTTTGCTAGAAGACGCCGCACCGTTGGGGTTTGCGGCCATGCGCATGCCGCACGACCCGAACCGACATACACGGATGGTGGAGTGGATCACCGGGCTTCAGAGTAAATCGCGTGAGCAGTTGATCGCCGAGCAGCGCGCGGCCACACCCGCCTGGTCGGAAGATGTGCTAGGGCTGTGGGCCGATGCCCACCTTCGCCTCAGCCCCAAGGCCGGCAGTTTTGACCCGACCATTGCTGTAGATTGGCCGGTCGTGCTGCCGCGCATCACCTGCCCGGCCCTGCTGATCGCTGCTGACCCCGATCGCGGGGGGATGATCAGTGTCGAGAGCGTGGCGGTATTTCAGTCGGTTGTGCCGCAACTGCGCGTCATCACCATTGCCGGGGCCGGTCATTGTGTGCGGTATGAGCAGTTGGGCCGTTATATGGACATCGTGCGCGGCTTTCTTGCCGGAGTGACTGCGACGGCATAATCCATAACCGAGGCCGATTGGGCGGGCAGGGCATTTTCGTGTGGGACGGCAACTATTATGCCTTGTCCGTCACCGAGCGGTTGGAGCTGGAAGGCCGCGGCGGCATGGTGCGCGTCGGCGCGGTGCATGACAATACAGTGGCAGAAATTGCGCGATTGGGGGAAACGCTGCGAGACATAAGGGCGCGCTCAGCGCGCCCTTATGTCCTGAGTTCTCAGGTTTGTAGCGTCTCTGCCGTCGTCGGCAAGGTAAACCAGAAAGTGCTCCCTTTCCCCACCGCGCTTTCCACGCCGACAACGCCGTGCAGTTTTTCGATGATGCGCCGCACGATGGATAACCCCAGGCCGTGCCCCTCCAGGCGCGTCTGCTCCAAACGCTCAAATTCCGCAAACAGATGGCGCTGTTCGGCCTCTGGGATTCCCGGTCCGTTATCATGCACCCAAAAAACGATGGTGGATTCTGTCTGAGGAATGTGGTCCGGCAACGTGGTTGGGCGCATGTCATCCACTGTGTCCGGCGACGTTTCTAGTGTTCTTTCAAAGTATGAATGACGGGTTGGGCGAAGCAAGACAGGTG
>DAOLUH010000029.1:0-72525 GCA_035420085.1 Anaerolineae bacterium | reverse complement strand
TGGTCTCCGTCCCCTGCGGCAAATAGATGGGGATGACGACGCCTGTGTTATCGCGCAGCCTGGCTAATGTCTCACGAAAGGAAGAAGATGAAGTCATTGCAGTCCTTAAATTTTGGGGTGATGAAGGTTTTTTAGGCAGGATTTCTATTATTTTCCACAAACTCCACAAACGCCCTGGCCGGGCGGGAAAGTTCCGTGTCCTGCAACCAGGCCAGTACCAGCCGGCTCTCAATGGTTTCTGCCAGGGGAATGGCGACGATCTGGGGATGCTGATGGTAAGCATAGACCTTTTCCATCATCAACGCAATGCCCACGTTGGAGGCCACCAGGCTGAGGACGCTTTCCACGCGCAGGCTGGCGTAGAAAATGCACGGCTCGAAACCGGCGTTACGACATGCATCCATGGCCAGTTCATGAACGATGGTCCCTTTGTCGAACATGATAAAGTTCTCATTGGCGAGTTCGGTAAGCGAGAGAACAGAGCGCGTAGCGAGCCGATGTTGCCGTGAAAGGACGACCAGGAATTGATCGCGCGCGATTTCAAGACAGGTGTATCGCGTTTTATCCAGGTAGTTGTCGCGGAGAAAAGCCAAATCGCACTGATGATTGTCCAGGGCCGCCAAGACAGCGGAGGCTTCACGCTCTTCCAGCGTGTATTGGACCCTGGGGAAGGTCTGCTTGAACCGCGCCAGGTACGCCGGGATGCCGTATTGGGCAATCACCGGAATAGCAACGATATTTAAGGCCGGTGTGATTTTGTACTGGGCCATGCCGGAGAGCATGGTCTGATAGGTCTGGAAGAGCGGACGCGCATAGTCCAGGAAGGCTTCGCCGGCGGGCGTCAGCGCGATTTTACGTCTGCTGCGGTCAAACAGGACACAATCAAGTTCTTTCTCTAATGCGATGATTTGCTTGGATAGCGACGATTGTGAGATGTAAAGTTCCTCGGCGGCGGCTAAGAAGTTCCCCATTTCCGCCACTTTCAAGAAGTATGCCACCTGTTTGAGTTCCATTCATCACCTCGACCTATTCTGTTTCGGAATAGATTATAGCATAATTTGAATTGCTTTTGGGCAGGTGGATAGATTATACTGTAAGCATCTGGCAAACTACAGTTTTCACGCCTGGATGAAAACTTAAAGTCGCCTGTTATTCTATATCAAAATTCACCTGAAGGAGAAATGTTATTATGAAGAAGCTAACGATGCTCATGTTGGTCGTCTTGCTCACGTTTATGTCGGCCTGTTCAGCGGCGTCAACCCCTGCAACAAGCACGACGGCGGCTACCACTGCGCCGGCCCAGAAAGAAATCATTGCGGTGGTTTTGCCATCCCTGGACAATCCGCTCATGCTGGGATTTCAAGATGCTTTCAAAGGTGCCTTTGGCGAACAATATGACGTTCAGATCGCCAGCGCCGACGGCAATGCTGTCAACCAGGCCACGCAGGTGGAAAACTTCACCGCTATGAAAGTGAAGTTTATGTTCGTCATGGCCGTGGAACCCACCAGCCTGGTACCCAAACTGGTCGCGGCGCGGCAGGCCGGGGTGAAAGTGCTGTTTGCCGGCGGCGATCCAGGCGACGAAAACGCCTATGACGCCGTCATGAAAATGGACCAATTCCTGGCCGGCGAATACGCGGCTTTGATGGCGAAGCAATGGGTAGACGTCACGTACCCGGATGCCGCGCCCGGTTCGCTGGAGACAGTGGTGTTTGAGTCTACCCTCAACGAGGAAGCGGTCGCGCGTTCCGCCGGACTCAAGATGATCAGTGAGCCGTACCTGAAGGATGCAACTGGCGCCTACATTGACGCGACCGGCTCGGCCATCTCGGACGCGAGCGGGGTCTATCTGGCCGGGAAATCGGACGCGGATCGGGTTCCCAACCCCACCTACGCCCCAGCGGTCAAGATCGTGCAAGTGCAACAGGCGGAGATGTTCCAGGCGGGCCAGACAGCGATGCAGAACATTCTCACCACCAACCCGGAGGTCAAGCTCGTGATTGCCTACGCGGGGGATGGGGCGATGGGCGCGTCCAAAGCACTGGTGGACGAATACGGCAAGGGGCCGGGCCTGAGTGTAATCCCTGACCTCAAAAAGGTTGCGGTTTTCGGGGTCGGGATGATCGGCGGAGAAGGTCCGGCGATTTTGGATTCGGCCACCGATAAGAGCGTATTCCGGGGCACCGTGCGCTTTGGCGGCGATCTGATTGGCCGGACGATAGAGTACGCCAGGAAGATGTTAGACGGGACACAGTCGGATAAGATCATCTGGGATGTCCTGGAACTGGTCACAGTCGTGGATGGGCAGTTGATGGCGACGCCGGTTGAGAGCAGTGGGGTGATTGTCATTCCCACCGCCGAGCCGCAGCCGTTGAAGTTGCCGGGGCCGCCACAATAAGCCTCGGTAAGAATCTATCCGCAGTAACGGCTTCAGCGGTCTTTGGGACAGCTAAAACCATGACTACGAACCCAAAGTTTTGACTCGATGCAGGATAGAGCGCCGGGGCCAGGGGATTATGTCCAGGCGTCCCCAGCCCCGCCCTGGAATCAAAATAGAAGAGGTCGCTATGCAAGAACCCATCTTAACGGTCAGACACATTACCAAAACTTACCCTGGCGTGGTGGCGCTGAATGATGTCTCTATGACATTTGTGGCCGGCGAAATTCACGCTCTGCTCGGCGAAAACGGAGCAGGGAAATCCACGTTGATCAAAGTCATCTCAGGCGCTATTGAACCTGACCAGGGCAGTATCGTTTTAGGTGACCAGGAGTACACCAAAATGAGTCCCGCCCTGGCAAAGTCCCTGGGCGTGGCAGTGATCTATCAGGAGTTCAGTCTGGTAGAGTCGTTGTCAGTCGCGCAAAACGTCTTCCTCGGTGAAAATCGC
Organism: Anaerolineae bacterium; assembly: GCA_035420085.1. GTDB lineage: Bacteria > Chloroflexota > Anaerolineae > B4-G1 > SLSP01 > DSWT01. The sequence goes on along the minus strand of DAOLUH010000029.1, from coordinate 69,637 downwards.
GGATTCCTGGTAAGCCGTGATGACGTGAACCGCCGGGCCGCGCAGATCTTCGCGGAGATGAATGTTGCGCTTGATCCCACGCTACAGGTGCGGAAGTTAAGCCCGGCCAAGAAGCAATTGGTTGAAATCGCCAAGGCTATTTCCGGCAATGCCAAAATCCTGATTATGGATGAACCCAGCGCGCCCCTCTCAGCGGCGGAAGTGGAAACCATGTTTGCCATTATCAGGAAGCTGAAGGAAAAAGGCGTCACCATCATTTATATCTCGCACCGGCTGGAGGAATTGTTCCGCATTGCGGATCGGGTAACGGTGATGCGGGATGGGTGTTACATTGACACATTGGTGACGCGCGAGACCCAACGCCAAACCTTGATCAACCTGATGGTCGGACGCGAGTTGAAAGAGTATTACCCCAAACACGAGGCGATGCCAGGGGACGTTATCCTGGAAGTCAAGCATCTCTCCGGCCTGGGCGACACGGACATTTCATTTGCAGTGAAGCGAGGTGAAATCCTGGGCATCGCCGGACTGGTCGGTTCCGGCCGCACCGAACTGGCAAGTCTCATTTATGGGGTAGCGCCCAAAGACAGCGGGGAAGTCTGGATTGACGGGGAAAAACGGGACATCCACTCGCCGGCCCAGGCCATTGCCTACGGCATCGGCCTCATCCCGGAGGATCGCAAGCATCACGGTTGCATTTTGAATGCCAGCGTCCGTTTTAACATCACGTTATCTATCTTCAAGCAACTTGCCCGGTGGGGCATTGTAAACACTCAGGCGCAAAAGAAGACGGCCGGCTACTACATCGAAAAATTCAACATCCGTACCCCGTCTATGGAACAGCGCGTCAGAAATCTCTCCGGCGGCAATCAACAGAAAGTCGTCCTTGCGAAAACGCTGGCCGCCAATACCAATATCTTGATCTTCGACGAGCCAACGCGGGGGATTGACGTCGGCGCGAAACAGGAAATTTACCATTTAATGGTGGACCTGGTCAATCAGGGGAAAACGATTCTGATGATTTCCTCCGATATGGAAGAATTGTTGGGAATGTCCGATCGCTTGATTGTGCTCTGTGAAGGGGAATTCATGGGCGAAGTCCCCAAAGAGAAGTTTGATCAACGTTATGTGATTGAGTTGGCTTCCGGCCATCACTAAAAATGAAAGAAGAGGAATCCAATGCTAAAAATTGATTTGCGCGAACTCCAAAAATACACGGTGATGTTGATCCTGGTCGTCTTGATGACGCTCTTCGCGTTTGCCAGCCCGTACTTTTTGACGCTTCGCAACCTGACCAACATCGTCACCCAGAACACCTACTTTATCATCGCCGCCGTTGGCATGTCCTTCGTGATGATTGGCGGGGGCATTGACTTGTCGGTAGGCTATCAGATGTCGCTAGTGGGCGTGGTGACGGCGATGAGTATGGTCATTTACCAGCGACCGGTCTGGCTCTCCATCCTGATTGGCATCGTGCTGGGTACCCTGTTGGGCTTATTCAATGGAGTGATTGTCGCTAAAGTCAGGGTCTTTCCGCTGATCGTCACCATTGCCACCAGTACCGTGTTCCAGGGTATTTCCTACATTGTCTCCAAAGCCAACACCTTCAGAAACTACCCGGCCGAATTTCTGCTCATCACCACCGGCAAGTTCTTAAATGTGCCTTACGATGTCTGGCTGACCCTGCTGGTGGTCCTGTTTGCCGGTTTCGTGTACGCGAAGACTTCCTTTGGTTGGAATGTGCTGGCTCTGGGAGGCAACGAGGAAGCCGCCCGCCTGGCCGGGATCAAGACCACGGCGTTAAAAATCTCCGTCTATGCAATCTGTGGGTTCTTCGTCGCCCTTGCCACGCTGGTGATGATTGCCAAGGCCAATACCACCAGCTCAATGTTCGGCCCAGGCACAGAATTCACCTGCCTGACCGCAGCCATTGTCGGCGGTATCAGCTTCATCGGCGGCGAAGGCAATATGCTGGGACTCGTAACCGGCGTTTTCATCCTGGCCGTGCTGGGCAACGGGATGCAGTTGGCCGGACTGGGCACGTATGCGCAGTACATCGTCAAAGGGCTGATCCTGCTGGGCGCTGTGACCTTTGACGAATACCAGAAGAGTCAGCGCGGCAAAGGGCACAAACCTGTGCCGGCTGCTTGATTCAAATTTACATCTATCTATGAAAGAGAGGCAAAAAATGAACGACAAACACCCGCAAGGACTCTTTAGGATTCCGCCCGCGCGGATTGAGCATATCGAGCGTAAAATGCTGGATGTGGCTTACGCCACCGTATCGCCAGCGCAAAAACTTGATCTTTACTGGCCGGCTTCCGGTAACGGCCCCTTCCCGGTCATCATGTCCATTCACGGCGGGGCTTTCAAAGGCGGCGACAAGCGCGACATTCAACTGATGCCGATGCTCGAAGGCTTGCAACGCGATTATGCGGTAGTCTCCATTAACTACCGTCTAAGTAGCGAAGCGCGCTTCCCGGCGCTGGTACAGGATGTGAAGGCCGCCATCCGCTGGGTGCGCGCCAATGCTGAAAATTTCCTCTTCGACCCTACCCGGATTGCTGTGTGGGGCGGCTCGGCCGGCGGCTACCTCGCCCTGATGGCCGGCGTCTCGGCCGGCATCCCGGAACTGGATGACCCGGCGCTGGGCAACCCGGAGCAGCCTGAGAACGTCCAGGCGGTCGTAGCATGGTTCCCGCCGACGAACTTCCTGCAGATGGACGCCCAACTGGAGGCATCGGGCTTTGCGCAGACGCCGGAATCCGCCCACAGCGGGCCGGAGTCGCCGGAATCACTCCTTCTGGGGCAGCCGATCACGCAAATCCCGGAAGTCGTGCGCATAGCCAATCCCGAGACGTACATCCGTCCCGGCCTGCCACCTTTCTTCATCCAACACGGCAATGCCGATGACACCGTGCCGTACCAGCAGTCCCTCAACTTCGCCGCCAAATTGGCCGCCCAGCTCGGTCCCCAACAAGTGATTTACGAACTGCTGCTCAATGCGCGTCATGCCGATCCGGCCTTTGAGACGCCCCAAAACGTCAAGAAAGTTCTGAATTTTCTGGATAGCGTTCTTAAAGCCTGACCCGCGATGTGACTATGAATGCCCAGGCAAACCCCGAAAGGAAACACTCGCAAATGACCGTTATGCTGATTGCCTTGTTGGTCGGCGTCACCATTGGGGCGATATTCAAACTGCTCAAACTGCCCGTGCCCGTGCCGCACGATTTTGCCGGCATCGTCGGCCTGATTGGGATGTTCGTTGGCAGCGCGCTGGTGGATGTCGTAACCAAAATACTGACGAAGTAAAAAAATATTCAAGGGAGATTGAAATGCAATACAAGAAAATCTGGTCAATCGTTTTGTTATTTGTTTTGGGTATGGCTCTGGTCGCCTGTGGAAGCAGCAACGCGACCCCTGAAAAGTCAACGCCGGTGGCCGTTACAGAACCAACGGGTGAGGCTACGGCCAAACCGGCCCCAGCCAACGTTCAAGGTAGACCTGGAGGTGGGGGACTTGGTAACAGCACAGTTGATACATCGGGCATTAAAACCCAGTATACCGATGTCGCCTACGGCAGCGTGTCCAGCAGTCAGACATTGAACATCTATCTGCCCAACGAGGGCGAAGGGCCGTTTCCTGTCATCGTTGCCATTCACGGCGGCGCCTTTAGGATGGGCAGCGCCACCGGCGGTGATGTGGCGGCCATGTTGGAAGGCGTCAATCGCGGCTATGCGGTCGTCAGTATCAACTACCGGCTTTCTGGCGAAGCGACGTTCCCCGCGGCGGTCAGCGACTGCAAAGCAGCGATTCGTTTTATCAAAGCCAATGCGTCAAAATACAATTTGGATGCAAATCGAATTGCGGTGTGGGGGGATAGCGCCGGTGGCAACCTCGCAGCAATGGTGGGAACGACCGGGAATGTCACGACCCTGAATGGCGACAATCAAGAAAACCTCGACTATTCTTCTGCCGTGCAAGCGGTCGTGGATTGGTTCGGGCCGCTCAATTTTCTGGAGATGGATGCCCAATTTGCCGCATCGGGGATCACGCCGGCTATGGGCGCCACCAGCAGCGAGACATCGCCTGAGAGTCAATACATCGGCCAACTGATCACCAAGGATCCTGAGTTGACTCAGCAGGCCAATCCCGCAACCTACATCAACACCATGACCCCAGAAACTGCGCCCAGCTTTTTGATCCAACACGGCACAGCCGACGCCAATGTGCCGACGCAACAGTCCATTGATTTTGCGGACTTGCTGACTGCTGCCCTGGGCAAGGACAAAGTCACGCTGGTATTACTGGAGGGCGCGGGGCACGGCACTTCCGAATTTACCGCGCAAGCCAATCTGGATCAAGTGTTTGCCTTCCTGGATCAAGTTCTGAAAAAGTGAATCAGATTTTCAAAAATCGCTTTACATTCTCGCCAAAGACATTATTGATGGTCGCCACCTCTATGCCAATCTCCGCGAAAATCGTGCGGTCGCGTTCAATCCAACTGCGGGCGTAGGCGGTGTTGTAGGCGTTGGCGTGGTTGTCGCTGCCAAACATGACATTGCGGCTTACGTCGTAGCCTACGGTGAAAAGCCGGGTCAGCGCGTCGCGGCGGTAGATGGGCGGCGTGCCGGGCGTGGTGTCAATGAACATTTCGACATCAAGATCATCGCAGTGGCGTATGGCGGCCTGAAACTTGCCGTAGACGGCAATGCACTCGTCGGTCCAAGGCCACGAGATGTGCGCCAGCGCGAACCGCAAGCCTTTCACGTCCAGCAGCGCCTCGAAGTTGGCGGGCCGGTTGTGCGGCGACGACGGCTTGCCGTCCCACAGGATGCCAGAGTGGAAGAGGATGGGCCGCCCGGCTTCGGCGATGGCCTGGTACGTCCACAGCGCGCGCGGGTCGCCGGGATCGTGGGTGGAGCAGATCACCTTAAAGCCGGCAACGCCCTTTCCCACCGCGAGATCAACCTGCTCCAGCGCGTCCGTCTCCGTCGGATCAATCCAGTAGAAGGGATACAGGTTTGGCCCGGCTTCACACCAGAACAGCGCCTTCTCCAGCCGTTCCTGCGGCGAGGCTGTGTGGATTGCTCCTGCGAAACATGCCGGCGCGGGCGAAAGCAGAATACCGCCGTCCACGCCTGCCTCACGTAGCCGCCGCGCAAAATCCTCCCGGTCTTCCGGGCCGTTGTCGATGTGAATGTGTCCGTCGAGAATCATATTGCAACTCCTCAAATCCGTTTCATCCGTTCAATCCGTTGACTTCTTTTGAGGTGGGTAAGCGATGAACCCCGTCTTCACACCTTGTCGGAAACCAGCCTTTTCGTAAAAACGCAGCACGCCCTCGTCCTTGCGCCTGGTGAGCAGCATTACTTTGTAGCAGTTGTGCTCCCACGCTATCGTCAGCGCGTGACGCAGCAGCGCCGTGCCGATGCCCTGACGACGATAACCTGCGTGGGTGACGACGTTCTCGATCAACCCGTAAGGCCGCGCGCCTCGCGTCAGGTTGGGGATGACCGCCAGGATGCACGATGCGACCGGTGTGTCATCCACCGTAGCGATGAGGCAGTGCAGCTTCGGATCGGCGCACAGTTCGTTCCACACCTGCGTGACCGTCGCCGCATCTGGCAGCGGTTCGTCTTCGGCGTGCAGGTGCTCGTATAGCTTTAGCACTTCCGGTAGTTCGTTTGGTCGTATTTGGCGAACTTGCAGGTTCATCGGCTAAACGGCATAGTCATGTTTATTCAGGCACGTAGGCCGACCACGAATTCAAAACGAATAAGCGAATGGGTGCCTGCTCAACGTAAAGCTTTGGTCAAGCCGAGTTCTGAATTCGTTTATTGGTTCCCAGATTCGTGGTCGGCAAGCTCTACACTCGAATATTATGCAATATCTTTCTGCGTCCACACCCCGTCGATCAGCCGCCACATCCTCCCCGTTGGATTCTTGTCCTGCAACTCCGGCGGGAGGCGGTGCGGGCGGACGGCGTCGTAGCTGTGCAGCGCGCCGAAGCGCAACATCGACGCGGGCACGCCGACGGCGGTGAAGCCAGGATGGCCCGTCGCGGGGTAGGGGCCGCCGTGGTTCATCGCCGGGCTGACGGCGACGCCGGTGGGCATCTTATCGTTGAGCAGCCGCCCGACTTTAGTACGCAGGATCGGCGCGACCTGGTCGTAGAGCGCGTCGTCGCCGCCGCCGGTGTGGCTGTAGAGGCAGCCGGTGAGGTTGCCTTCGAGCGATTCGGCAATTTCGCACATCTGCGCGATGTCCCGTGCAAAGACGACGAGCGACACGACACCAAACGCCTCGATTTGCAGCGCATGGGGATTCTTCAGGAAGTCGTCGCCGGAGACGCGCAGGAGCGTGTTCGCGTAGCGATAGCTCGGCCCCTCGACTTCGTATCCGCCGGTGACGAGTTCCGCCCCGGCCACTTGCAGCTTTTCTACCGCATCGGCAATTGTCCACACACCGCTCTCACCGAGCAGCACGCCGGGCGGGTTCTGGAAGTGTTCCTTCACCTTCTCAAAGAAGGCTTCGCTTCTCTCGTTTTGTAGCAGGACGACGAAGCCCGGTTTGGTGCAGAACTGCCCTGTGCCGAGCGAGCACGAGGCATACAACTCTCCGGCGACCGCGTCGAGCCGCTCTTCCAACGCGCCGGGGAGCACGAAGATCGGGTTGATGCTCGACATCTCCAGGTAGATCGGCTTGCCGGCCTTGTCCGCCGCTTCCTTGAGGCGCAGGCCCGCGCTACGACTGCCCGTGAACCCGGTCGCGCCGACCAGCGGATGGCTCACCAGCCGGTAGCCGACGTCTGGCTGAACACGGTAGAGCAGTTGCACTAGCGCCTTTGGCATACCGGTCGCCTGGATCGCCTCGAACGCGCCCTCGGTGAGGAGCTTCGTCGTGCCGGGATGCCCGGTGTTGGCCTTGGCGATGACGGGATTGCCCGCCGCAATCGCCGCCACGAAGTCCCCGCCGGCCACCGAGTTGAACGCAAACGGGAAGTTGTTCGGCCCGAAGACGACGACCGGCCCGCCGAGCGCCCCGTACATCGAGCGGATATTGCGCTTTGTGTCAATCGTCGCCAGACACCAGGATCGCTCGCGGGCAACGGCGGCGGCCTGCCGCAGTTGATCCGTCGTGCGCGGCAGTTCTACGTCGCGCAGGCGCGGCGATTTGGGCAGCGCGGTCTCAGCATAGGCGAGTTCGACCAGCGCATCGGCCCGCGCTTCGATGGCGTCCGCGTAGACTTCGAGGAAGCGCGCAATCTGCTCCGGCGACATTGCCCGCAGCGCAACCGCCGCCGCATACCCGGCGCGGATCGCTTCTTCGACCTCCGCCGCGCTCGACACAGGATAGGTGTCCGGCAGCGCCGTCTTCGTCGATGGGTTGATGGCCTCGAATTCGCCCACCGCCTCCGACGCGCGCCATTCGCCGTTGATCAAAACTGGTTGTAGTGCCATAGTTCCTCCTTCAAAAGGCGTGTTCTCGTTATGAGCGTGTTATTCCAGTGGGGGATGGATGCCCGCAGTACGCCAGATGCGACGTGCGCGGATCAGCCACTCATCATTCAAACGCAGAGCGACAAGCGTAGCGCGTCCAATGGCCGTTTGTCCTATGATCGTCAGGCCATCTTCACTCCAGCAGAAATGCTTATGCCAGTCTTGCAAACAAGGATTAAACAACGGTACCGGTTCACCGGTTTGGGGATCAATTGCGGTAGTGCGCCCATCCTTAAATTCGTTGCAGCGATAACAGGCTAACGTCAAGTTGTTTATATCCGTCGTTCCACCAGCAACTAAAGGGATGACGTGATCAATTGCCATCGGAACTCCTCCAGCTTCGGGGCTGCGGCAATAGCTGCACCGCTGTCTGGCGCGTTCCACAAGCTGTTTTCGCAAACGGGGGGGAACATATGCGCGTTTGGACATACTATGATTCGCCTGGCAATGTGTACCCACGCCATTTTAGAATAGCCAGAGCAAACGATTTGCGCAGCACGTATCGGTCAGTTTCACGCCGCAACTGTTCTAGTTCCGCCCGTTCCGCATCGGTCAATGTTTGTTCTGCGTTACGAAACAGTAAATCCTGATGCCGTCGCCATTGTTGTGCGTCCAAAACGCTGTGCGCCACGGCCCACACATCATCTGTGCTGGCGGTCAGCAAAGCGGACAGCTCGGTGTGCATGTCCGGCGGCGCATCATCCAATGAGGGCGGCACATTGGCGTGCAGCGTTTGGGCGACGATTTCATCCAGAGATTGCTTTGTAAGCGCCGCCGTGGTTTGCAAACGCCGATACAATGTGCCAGGAATTTTCACGCTTATGGTTTGAAGCGTCATAGTTCACCCCCTTTCTTACTGTGTTGCCTACAGTATAGCATATTTGCTTGTCTTTCTGTATTTCGGTCGTTCTATTGCACGCGGTTCTCTAGCACCAACGACCCGACCGCAATCGTGACCACATCCCCGCTTTGTAGCGTGAAATTGTCCGGCGGGACGAGACAGGTGCCGGTCATCAGGAACGCGCCGTGGGGGAAGTCGAGTTCGCGGTACAGATACGCCGCCAGTTCCTCGAAGGCGCGCTTCATCTGCGAGGTGCTGGCCTCGCCGGCGTAGATTGTTTCGCCGTGGCGGGTGATCTCGATGTGGATGGGAATGTCGCGCAGCGCGTCCGGGGCGGCGATCTGGATGCCCGGCCCCAGCGCGCACGAGCCGTTGTAGACTTTGGCCTGTGGCAGATAGAGCGGATTTTCGCCCTCGATGCTGCGCGACGAAACGTCGTTCCCCGCGCAGTAACCGACGATTTCACCGTGCCGGTTGATCACGAGCGTGAGTTCCGGCTCCGGCACGTCCCACGTGCTATCCGGGCGCACGCGGATCGCGCCACCAGGACCGACGACGCGCCAGCCCGCCGCCTTGAAGAACAATTCCGGGCGCTCCGCGACGTAGACGCGCGTGTAAATGTCGCCGGTCTTGGACTCGGCCTCGCGGGCGTCGCGGCTGCGCAGGTAAGTCACGCCGGCCGCCCAGACTTCCTGCGTCGCTTCGATGGGGGCGAGCAGGTCGCCCGTGGCTTTGCCCTCGGTGGGCAATGTCGCCAGAAACGGCGCGATGGCCTCGCAGGGCAGTTCGAGGAGCAAGCCCAGGTCGAAGCTGGGAGGTAAGTATGCGCCATCGAGCGCCCAACGTGAGCCGTGCGGCGTTATGTGTCTTGTCAGGTTCATCGTGTGCCTCCGATTGGTAACGTGTTGCCGATATTATATGCGATAGTCCTGATTTGCCTATTGACAAACCGCCGATTTGGCGTTATCATAATAATGATTAAGCGTTTAATCTATTAATTCCTCTCATTCTTGACCTGGCATAAGCGATTTATCATGAATCGGAAACCAAAAATAACTTTGGAAGATATCGCCAATCAGGTCGGCGTCTCCGTCGCCACGGTCTCGCAGGCGCTCTCCGGAAAGGGACGCATGGCCGAATCCACCCGCGCGCGTATCTTGCAGGTGGTGGAGGAGCTGGCCTATCAGCCTGACCAGTACGCGCAAAATCTGGCGCGCCGTCACGCGACGCAAGCCGGCGGTAAACGCCTGCGCCGCGCCGCCGGGAAGATGCTCCCGCCGCCTGGATTGATGGCCTTCTACGATGTCCCGCAAATTCTGGAAGTGCTGCAATTGGAGCTGCAACAGCGCGACGAAGAGGGGTATGCGGTCAACGGCTATCGAGAGCAATTGGTTGGACTCGGTAAGCTGTCCAAGCAAAAGCTGTACCGTCTGTACACCGAGCTAGCATCCGCCCCGCTGCGACCTAATTTTGGCTATGACGAGCCTGACGCGCTGGCCGACATCCGCCGCGCCCGCCCCGATGGCCCACGCGCCGCGCCGGTGGTTATCACCTCGAATACGCTGTACGAGCGGATTTATGGCGCGTGGTTGGGCCGAGTCGCTGGCTGCGTGGCGGGCAAGCCGTTACAAATGGGGTGGTCGAAAAGCAAAGTCACGCAGTATCTACAACTGGCGGGTAGCTATCCCCTCGTGGATTATGTCCCGCGCGTGGTCTCGCCGCCGCCGGGCTTCGAACTCAAGCCCGAAGCGACCGGCTGCTTTCGCGGCGAAATCCACGGCGCGCCCTGCGACGACGACACCGACTTCACGCTGCTTGCGCTGCGTATCCTGGAAACCTACGGGCCAGAGTTCACGACTGCCGACGTTGCCACCGCATGGCTGACCCATCTTCCCTATTTTCATATCCACACGACCGAGCGCGCTGTCTATCGCAATCTGGTGTGGAACGTCCATCCCGAAGAGGCCGCGACTTTCGTGAACCCGGAGCGCGAGTACGACGGCGCGCGAACGCGGGCTGACGTCTACGGCTACATCGCACCGGGCAAGCCGGAGCTGGCGGCGATGCTCGCCTACAAGGACGCGGCGCTTTCGCACACCAAGAACGGCGTTTACAGCGCGATGTTGATGGCGGCGATGCTGGCCTGGGCTTTTGTGACGGACGACATAGAGGAGATTGTCCGCGTGGGCCTGTCGGAGATTCCGCAAAACTGCCGGTTGGCGGAGGCGGTCAACACGGTGTTGGACGCGCGCCGCGACGACGCGGATTGGGAGCAAGCCTACGAGCAACTGTTATTGCGCTACGGCACGTATTCGCCTATCCATACGCTCAACAACACGGCCTGGGTCATTTTGGCGCTGTTATATGGGAATGGTGATTTCGACCGCACGCTTGGTCTGACCGTTGCCTGTGGGATGGATGCAGGCAGCAACGCCGCGAGCGTTGGTTCGGTGATGGGCGCGCTCTATACCGCCGCGCGCATCCCCGTGCAGTGGAGCGCGCCGCTGGAGGATACGCTGTGTACGGCTCTGGCCCACTGTCCCGACACCCGCATTTCCGCGTTGGCGCGTCGCACTGCGGTTATTGCCGAAAGGACACTGACGCATGAAAATTCTGATTGACCATCGTCGTATTGAGGATATTCCCGTCCTGGAATTTTATAACCCGGAGGCCAGCGAAAAACTGCCCCTCGTGCTCATCATGCACGGCTTTTCCGGCAGAAAGGAGCATTGCTTCTCGCAAGGTTACCAACTGGCGCAGCGCGGCTATTACACCGTTTCCATTGACCTTTATTTGCACGGGGAAGCCTGTGATGGCGAATTCATTCCCGCTCAAGTCGCCCCACGCCTGGATGAGGTGTTGGCGCGTTCGGCGGAGTATATCGAAAGGCTGGTCAGTTTTTATGCCGGGGATCGTGTCGCCGATGGCACGCGCATTGGACTCCTGGGCATCTCATTGGGCGGCGTGGTCATCTATCGTTACCTGCCGCGTCGTTCCCCGCACATTCGGACCGCTGTGGTGCAGGTTGCGGGCGCGGCGCCGTTTTGGCCGGTCACGATCCGCAAGATTATGCAGCACTATCCTGAATTCGGCGTTACCGAAGTGATGATCGCTGTTGTGGAGCAGCGAACGGCGGCCGAGGCGTTTCTGGAAGGCGTTGCCGATTTCCCTTTGCTGATGCAGTACGGGCAGGCCGATCCGATTGTGCCCATCGAAGAAGTACGGCGCGTCTACCAGCAGATCAAAGAGCGGTACACCCGTCCGGAGTTGCTCGAATTGGTTGAATACCCGCAAACCGGCCACGAAACACCGCCGGCAATGTTCGAGCGCGTGTGGGAATGGTTTGAAAAATATCTCAGGGGTGCGGTGCCTTGCTCGTTGCCCTCGTCTGGGGGGCGGAAATAGGCAAACGCGGATTTTTGAGAGGGGGACGATGATGGCTTTTGACACGACCAAACTCGGCACAACGGAACAGGACGTGACCTATTGCACGACAGATGGTTACGCCCTCAAGATGGACGTCTACTATCCCACCTCCGTCGGCCCCTGGCCCGGCGTGATCTTTATCCACGGCGGCGGATGGACGGAGGGCGACAAAGCGCCGCTGCCAGTGATGCCCACGGCGAGCGGCTTTCTGGTCGTCTCGCTCAACTACCGCATGTACCCGGCCTATCGCTTCCCGGCGATGATTGAGGATGTGAAGTGCGCCATCCGCTTCCTGCGCGCCCACGCCGCCGACTATAACCTCGCTGCTGAGCGCATCGCCGTCATCGGTCACAGCGCCGGCGGGCACCTGGCGGCGCTGGCCGGCCTGGCCGATGAACGCGCCGGTTGGGATGTCGGTCCGTACCGGGAGCACTCCAGCCGCGTGCAGGCTGTGGTCGAAATGTCCGGCCCCACCGATTTAACCGCCCGGTTTCCTGAAGCGGTGGAGGAGTTGAAGGGCAATGTCTTCGGCGCGGAACACTTTGTCAGCGCCAGCCCTGTAACGTATGTGGCCGCCGATGCTCCGCCGTTCCTGATTATCCACGGCGATAAAGATGCGGTTGTGCCGGTGGAACAGGCGCAGCGTTTGCACGACGCGCTGCGCAAGGCCGGCGCGTCGTCCGAGCTGGTCATTCTACAGCACGCCGGGCACGGTTTTGAGCCGGTGGATGGGCTGCCGACGCCGGCAGTGGAAGAAGCGATGGCGCTGATGTTTGGCTTTCTGATGCGCAGATTTGCCGATTTTTGAGGGAGGTGCTATGAATGACAAGAGTAAACAACCTTTGGTACAGCGGTCTCATTTGCCTCTGATTCTGCTTGGGGTGGTGATGACCGGCTACGGCTTGCTGACGGCCCTGGTGGGAAGCTGGTTTTCAAGCCAGGCTATGCGCGGGTTGATGACGGCAGGCGTTTATCGCGCCCGGCTGATGGCGTTCGAGCAAACCGCCGGTCTGATGGCCGGACTCTTGTTCTGCGCGCTCTTCGTCTGGTGCGCGGTGCGCGCCTCCGGGATTGTGCGCGTCGCCTTTGCCATCGGCGCACTGGCATCTTTCGCGCCCGTGTTGACGGGCCGGGCTGAACGCCTGCTGTTCACCGTACTCGGTCTGCCCACGATGAGCGCGGGCAGTGTTATCGCCGGAGCCGTGACGGCGCTCGTCTTTGCTCTGCCGATGATGATTCTGTTCATTCTGTTGGCGTGCGGACGGCGCGTGCCGCGTGGAGGGCGCTGGCTGTCGCTGGCGTCTATCTTCGTCGTGTTGGGTACGGCCTTCTTCCCCATCTATGTGACGGTGCTGGCCTTCCTCCTTAAGCCTGGCGACCCGGCCGTTGGGCGGATGATGCAGGTTAGCTCACAAGTGCTCAAACTGCGCTTTATCTTGCCCGGATTGAGTCTCCTGGGGCTGGCATTGATCAGCGCGCGTTTGACTCGCCCACAGTCGTCAGATGCGGAAGCCGTCGTAGAAGGAGTATTGCAATGAAACACTTCAGCAGAACACAATGGAATAAGGTGGCGGGTTTGTTGTTGATCGTGATGCTGCTCGTATCCTGCGGCAAGCCGGCGAGCAAGGCGACACCGCCGCCAGATGTGACGGCAGAGGACGCTTTTATGGGATTGCCCCTGGCGATCCCCAAGCGCTACGATCCGTCAATTGAGATGCAGTCCGTGATCTCAGTGAACGCTACGGTCAAATTCCTGGGCGAGGACGACATCCACAACAACATTTGGACGCGGGCCTATGAACAGTTGCTTGGCATTAAACTCACCTACAAGTGGGTGGTTGATGGCTCGATGTACGGCCAGAAACTTGGCCTGTCGGTCAATTCTGGCGATGTCCCGGATATGTTTGCGGTTAGCCCGGAACAACTGCACCTCTTTCATGAGGCCGGCCTGCTCGCCGATTTGACGGATGTGTACGAAGCGGAGGCATCGGCCAAGACGCGCGATGTGTTGACCCAGGACCCGATTTCTCTCAAGGCCGCGACGATAGACGGCCGGCTGTGGGGCATTCCGCTGACCGATGCCGCCGTCGCCTCGGCCTCGCTGCTGTGGATCCGCCAGGACTGGATGGACAAACTCGGCATTGAGGCGCCCGCCAGCATGGCCGATGTGCTGGAGATCTCGCGGCGTTTCACCGAGGAAGACCCGGACGGCAACGGCGCGCAGGATACGATTGGCTTGTGCGTGACTAAATCCTTGTGGGGTGCGATTGCCAATCTGCAAGGCTTCTTCAACGGGTATCACGCCTATCCCGGCATCTGGTACGAGCGCGGCGGCAGCCTGGTTTACGGCTCGGTGCAGCCGGAGATGCGCGACGCGCTGCTGGCCTTGCAAAAAATGTACGCCGATGGTCAGCTTGACCGCGAGTTCGGCGTCAAGGATATCAATCAGGTGACAGAAACGATCGCGCAGGGTAAATGCGGCATGGAATTCGGCGTGTGGTGGAATCCGTATCATCCCCTGAACCAGAGCCAGGCGAACAATCCCCACGCCTTTTGGACCGCGTTCCCGATCCCGTCCGTGGACGCTACCCCGGCCAAGAGCCAGTACTATTCGGCTATTGGCGCGTTCCTCGTGGTCAGGAATGGGTACGAACACCCTGAAGCGTTGATCCGCATGATCAATTTCTGGACAGACAACATCCTGGGCACGGAGGATGACAACATCCGCCGCACATTCCTGGGCGACATCGAAAATCCCGACGTGGTGCTGTACAAATACACGCCGGTCGTGCTCTGGGAACCCAACGCGATGATTGACGGCGGCAAGAAGTTGCGCGAGGCGCTCGCCAAGAAAGACCCTTCCGGGCTGGACCTCGATACCCAGTGGCGTTACCGGATCATCCAGGCGTATTTCGAGCAGGGCACTTTGGAGGCCTGGGTGGAAGTCGCCACCAACGGCCCAAACGGGGCCACCACCATCCTTGAGCAAGTGATGCGCGATCGCGGGCAGTTGAACCGCTTCTACGGTGTGCCCACTGCCACGATGGCGGAGAAAATGCCCACGCTTCAGCCGATGGAAGACGAGGTCATCACCAAGATTATTATGGGCGAACCGATAGGCTCGTTCGACCAGTTTGTGGAGAATTGGTACAAGCTGGGCGGAACGGAGATCGTCAACGAGGTTAATTTGTGGGCGGAGCGGAATCATTAAGCGGGGATTGGTAACTGGTAACTGGTAACTGGGGATTGGGGATATGGCGCCGCGTAGGAAGTTTTCGCGGGAAATCCCGCTGTATGTGATGCTGGCTCCGGCGGTGGTGCTGGCGCTGGTGTATGCTTACGCGCCGATGGTCGGGATCGTGATGGCGTTTCAGCGCGTGCTGCCTGGCAAAGGAATTTTTGGCTCACCCTGGGTCGGGTTGGACAATTTCGCCTTTGTCCTGCGGATGCCAAACATCCTACAAGTGCTCTGGAACACGATCCGCATTGCCGGGCTGAAGGCGGTGGCGGGCGTGGTCGTGCCGGTGACGGTCGCGCTGATGCTCAACAACGTCACCAGCCAGGCGTTCAAGCGCACAGTGCAAACGATCGTCTATCTGCCGCACTTTCTGTCCTGGGTGATCCTGGCCGGCATCTTCATTGACATCCTCTCGCCGTCAGGAGGCGTGGTGAATCATCTGCTGGGACTGGTGGGCATCCCGCCGATCTTTTTCCTGGGCAATGACAAGGTGTTCCCCTGGACGATGGTCGCTACCGACGTGTGGAAGTCATTTGGGTTTGGCGCGATCGTCTACCTGGCGGCGCTGACCGACATTGATCCCACGCTCTACGAAGCCGCCGTGATGGACGGCGCGAGCCGGCGGCAGCAGACCCGGCACGTCACCCTGCCGGGCATCTCCGGCACGATCATTATGCTTTCCACGTTGAGCCTGGGCAACATTCTCAATGCGGGGTTCGATCAAATTTTCAACCTGTACAGCCCGCTGGTGTACCGCACCGGCGACATCATTGATACGCTAGTCTACCGCATCGGCATCGTCAACTTCCAGTATGGAGTGGCGACGGCCGTCGGGCTGTTCAAGTCGGTCGTGTCGCTATTGCTCATCGGCATCGCTTACAAGCTGGCGGCCAAATGGGCGGATTATCGTATCTTTTAAGAAGTAGACGGTAGACGGTAGACAGTAGACGGGGATTTGATCTACACTTGTAATTCGTAATTCTTTGATGGTGTGTTTCGATGAACCAAAAGATCGTCAAATTACCTTTTTTCGAGAATCTGGTCAACCTGGCTGTGCTGGCGTTGCTGGCTCTGCTGTGCGCCTTCCCGATTGTGCATACGCTGGCGCTTTCGTTTTCGTCTGCGCCGGCTGCTTCCAGTGGACGTGTGACCTTATGGCCGGTGGAGTTTACCACGCAGGCCTACCGGTTCGTGCTGGAAAATCCCGCCTTCATCAGGTCGTTCGGCGTTTCCCTGCTGCGTGTGCTGGTCGGCGTGCCGGTCAACATGCTCCTGACCATTCTGGTGGCCTATCCGCTCTCGCGGTCGAAGGCCGAGTTCCGCGCGCGCGACTTCTTCGCGTGGTTTTTCCTGCTCACCGTGCTGTTCTCCGGCGGCTTGATCCCCTGGTACATGGTCATCCGCCAAACCGGGCTGATTGACAACTTCTGGGCGCTCATCCTTCCCGGCGCGCTACCGGTGTTCAACGTGATCCTGCTGGCGAACTCGTTCAGGAGCATCCCCAAGGAGCTTGAGGAAGCCGCCGCAATGGATGGCGCCGGCCATTGGACGATCCTGTTCCGCGTCCTCCTGCCGCTCTCTTTGCCCATTTTGGCGACGTTGACGCTGTTCGTGGCGGTGGCTCATTGGAACGCGTGGTTCGATGGATTGATCCTGATGAATTCACCGGATAAATATCCGCTGCAAAGTTATCTACAAACGGTCGTCATCAATCCTGATCCTCGGATGCTCACCGAGCGCGACCTGGCCCTGTTGCAGTTGATCAGCAACCGGACCACCCGCGCCGCCCAGATTTTCATCGCCATGGTGCCGATTTTGCTGGTTTATCCGTTCTTGCAGCGGTATTTCACAGCGGGGGTGAAGCTGGGGTCGGTGAAGGGGTAGGCGGTAGACGGTAGCCGGTAGACGGTAGACGGGGGAGGAAGCGGTTGATGGAGTTTTCTGGGTTTGCGAAATTTCCGATTGTGGATGGGCATGTGCATTTTATACATCCTGAGTCCCTGGATGAGGTTGTGACGTTGTTCGATCAGATCGGCTATGCGCGCGCCAATTTGGTCTGTTTGCCCAATCCCGACGGGACAAACCAAAATGCCGCCGCCCTGCATTTCAAGGAACGCTACCCGAAGCGGGTCTACCTTTCCGGGGCGCTGGCGTATGGCCCGGCGTTGGCCGATCCCACCCACGCCCCTGAGATGCTGGCGCGGCAAGTGGCGGCGCTCAAAGCGCAGGGCTTCGATGGTCTCAAGCTGATCGAAGGCAAGCCAGAGGTGCGGAAACTGTTGCCCTACCCGCTCGATGGGCCGTTGTACGCAGAGCTGTGGGCTGCATTGGAGCAGGAGCAATTTCCGGTTGTCTTCCACGTGGCCGACCCGGACGAGTTTTGGGATGCCGAACGTTGTCCCGCCTGGGCGCGCAAGAGCGGGTGGGATTACTCCGACGGCAGTTACCCTACCAAAGAAAGCCTCTACACTGAGGTGGATCACATTCTCGAACGTCATCCGCGCTTGAAGCTCACGCTCGCGCACTTCTACTTCCTCTCGCGGGAGTTGCCGCGTGCGGCCCGCTTCCTCGACGCGCATCCTGGCGTGTGTTTCGACCTCACGCCGCACGTGGATATGTACGCTGACTTCAGCCGCGCCCCTGCCGCCGCGCGCGACTTCTTCCTGCGCTATCAGGAGCGCATCATCTACGGCACCGATCTCGACACGCGGGTGTTGCGGCGCGGCGCATCTGGGAAGCAGTTCATCCTGCACCTGGCCTGGCTGATCCGCGCGTTTTTGGAGCAGGCGGGGCCGTTCGTTGTGCCGGATGCCTCCGATGATGTGGAACGCTATCACGGTCTGGGCTTGCCGCGTGAGGTGCTGGAGAAGATTTACTATCGCAATTTTGAGCGGGTGGTAGCGCGTACTATATATCGCTGAATGATTTGTTGATCAAGGGCGAAAACAAGCACATTTATTGACTGAGCTTGGCGCTGGCAAGACGATTCAAACTTACCCCGGCTTCCGCTGCTTCGAGCGCCAGGCGACGGTGAGTGTCCGGCGGTACGCGCACCAGGAACTTGCCGCTGAACGATTTGAGGGCAATTGGTTCAGGGATTGGCTCGCCGCTTAACCGCATATCCTCTACAACTTCAGCCGCCACCTGCCGGATACCTTTGAGCGCCTCTTCTTGTGATCCAGCCAGCCAACTCAGACCTGGGAATTCGGCGCACAGGCCTACGTATTCCTGGTCTTCTTCCGACCAGGTCACGCGGTAGGTGTAGCGATCATTTTTCAGTTCCATTGTGCATCTCCAATTTGTCAATCGCCCTCAAAACCTGTCTCACTTGATATGCTTTTGCCATGCCTTTATCATTTTGGATATTCACTCGTGGGTCCCCTGGCCACGGTGTTTTGTAGATGCAGTGACTGCTGCTTTGTTGGCGCGGTTGTCCAAAATAGAAGTCGCAGACTCGCTGAAGATCTCCAAAGCGGATACCTTTGGGATTGCGTCTCATAGCGCTGACGATGTCTTCAATCTTGGGCATATAATAATGATACCATTAATAGTATCTATGTCAAGAATATAACCGATTTCCCTTCTGCTTATTGCGGCAGTTTGTGCATAAATCGGGAACATAATCCCAGTTGACCTTGTAGCGGATAATCGTCCCGCATCTGACGCAACGTTTCTCTTTCCATTTGGCCTTTTTCTTATCGCGGCAGCTTTTACACAAATCGGGAACGCGCTCCCACTTGACATTGTAACGGATGGTCGCCCCGCAATTCGCGCAGCGTTTCTCCTTCCATTCGGCCTTCTGCTTCTCGAAACAATCCGTGCACAAATCGGGAACGTAGTCCCAGTTCACGTTGTAACGAATCGTGGTTCCGCAGTTGGCGCAGCGTTTTTCTTTCCATTCGGCTTGTTTCTTGTCGAGACACTTTCTGCACAAATCAGGAACGCGCTCCCAATCGGTGCGATACCTGATCGGCGCGCCGCATTGGGAGCAGCGGATCTCTTTCCAGGCTGTATCTGTTTCTGTGAATGTCATTTGGTCATATTCTTACTGCCGTAACCGTGACACAATCGCCTCGACATCGTACACGCACCCGCTCCACGTCCCGCCACTGACCTGTTGCAACGCGGCCCACAGGCGAGTGTCATCGGGCAGCGCCGGGTCGGGCGCGAGATCAGGGTGGGGCGGACGGGCATCCAGCACGCGCGCGCCTTCTTCCGGTGAATACTGCCGTCCGTCATGTCCCACCAGGTTGACGCTGCCGTGCAGGTTTACCCGGTCAATGACGATCTCGATCAGGTCGCCCTCCTGCACCCGTCCGATCGGGCCGCCCGCCAGTGCCTCCGGGCCGACGTGACCAATGCACGCGCCCGTGCTCACGCCGCTGAAGCGCGCATCGGTGACCAGCGCCACCTCCTTGCCCCACGAAATGTGCTTCAGCGCTGACGTGACCTGGTACGTCTCCTCCATGCCGCAACCGAGCGGCCCGCGCCCGATGAGGACGATCACGTCGCCAGGCCGCACGGGATGCGCCGATTGTCCTTTAATCGCCGCAATCGCTGCGCGCTCTGTCGTGAACACCCGCGCCGGGCCGGTTTTGCGGTACACGCCGTCTGCGTCCACCACGCTTGGGTCAATGGCCGTGCTCTTGACCACCGACCCTGCCGGCGCGAGGTTGCCGGTGGGGAAGGTGAGTGTGCTGGTGATCCCGCGCGCCTTTGCTTCCTGCGGCGAAAAGATGACGGTATCGGGGTCGATGCCGTCTTCCGCAAACAGTTGCTCGCGCAGGCGATGACGGCGCTCGGAGCGTTCCCACACCTCCAGCGATTCACCCAACGGACAGCCTTGCACGGTCAGCGCGTCGAGGCGCAACAGGCCCAGATCGCGCAGGTGCAGCATCACCTCCGGGACGCCGCCCGCCAGATACACGCGCACCGTCGGGTGCCCGACCGGGCCGTTGGGCAGCACGTCCACCAGCCGGGGGGTGATGCGGTTGACGTGATCCCAATCCGCCACAGTAGGGCGTGGCAGCCCGGCGGCGTGAGCCACAGCGGGCAAGTGCAACAACAGATTCGTGCTCCCGCCGAACGCTGCGTAGACGATCATCGCGTTGTGCAGCGCGTCCGCGGTGACGATGTCGTGCATCGTCACGCCCGCTTCCGCCAACTTGACCAGCGCCTCCGCCGAGCGCCGGGCCAGGTCGAGCCAGAGCGATGATCCAGAGGGAGCCAGCGCCGAATGGACGAGCGCCATGCCCAATGCCTCGCTGACGACCTGGCTGGTTGCCGCCGTGCCGAGGAACTGGCAGCCGCCGCCCGGAGAGGCGCAGGCCCGGCAGCCGAGCACGGCGGCCTCTTCCAGCGTGATCTCGCCCTGGGCGAAGCGCGCACTGAGCGTCTGCACCTTGCCCAGGTCCTCGCCCACCGTGGGCAGCAGCGTAACACCGCCGGGAACGAGCACGCACGCCTCGTCGCGTTGCGCGGCGAGCGCCATCATCATCGCGGGCAGGGCCTTGTCGCACGTGGCGATGCCCAACACGCCGCGCCGCGTCGGTAACGAACGGATGAGGCGGCGCAGCACGATAGCGGCGTCATTGCGGTAGGCCAGGCTGTCCATCATTCCCGGCGTGCCTTGCGTGCGCCCGTCGCATGGATCGGTCAGATAGGCGGCGAAGGGCACAGCCTCCATTTGCGCGAACGTTTCGGCGGCGGCGCGCATCAGCCTGTCGGTCTCCCAATGCCCGGAGTGGAGGCCCAGCGCCAGCGGCGCGCCATCTTCCGCGCGCATCCCGCCCGTGATGCCGAGGATGAGATATTCGGGGTGGCGCAGCTCACCAGCAGGCCAGCCCATGCCGGCATCCATCGTCAGCCCGAAGAGATCACCGCTGGGGACGGTGCGCAAGTAGTCGGCGTCCAGCGGGAGTGCACCTTGCGGCCCTGCTGTGTGCGTCTGTACGGCGTAAAAGCGGCAATCCGCCGCCTCGATAGGAGCCGGACTGGAAGTGCGTTTTGTATTCATGAGTCCTCCAATAATTTCCGGAAATCTGTCCATCTCTGTTATACTCATCATAGGTGGATTGGCAATTCAACTGATCTGCTGTATGCCCCGACCCTGTTCCTATTGACGTTTTGCTGACCGGTGATACAGTACGCTCGTTTTTATTTTTCTGCAGGAGGTATTGTTTATGGACAACAAACCCGTTTCATTCAAAGACAAGCTGCGTGGATTGCCGCGCAATGTTTGGGCGGTGAGTTTGACCAGTTTCTTCATGGATATTTCCAGTGAGATGGTCATCAACATCTTGCCGCTGTTTTTGTCGAACGTGTTGGGCGTCAAAACCAACATCATCGGCTTGATCGAGGGCATCGCCGAGGCGACAAGCAGCCTCCTCAAGATGTTCTCCGGTTGGCTCTCGGATCGGTTGGGCACGCGCAAGTGGCTGGCGGTGGCCGGCTACGGGATTTCGGCGCTTGCCAAGCCGTTCTTCTACATTGCTAATACCTGGGGGTTGGTGGCGGGTGTGCGTTGGGCGGATCGGGTCGGCAAAGGCGTGCGCACCGCACCGCGCGACGCGCTCGTGGCCGACAGCGTTGACGAGTCGCAGCGCGGACTGGCTTTTGGTTTTCATCGTGCCGGCGATACCGCCGGTGCCGTACTGGGATTGATCATCGCCTTGCTGGTGATCTGGTTTGCGCAACGCGGTGCGGGTGAATTGACGCGCTCGACATTCCAGACGGTGGTGCTCATCAGCCTGATTCCGGCGGTGCTGGCGGTGCTGGCGTTGGCGATTGGGACGCAAGACGTGGCGGTGACCAAAGTGCGGGAAGCGCCGCGTATCTCGTTCCGCGGATTGGGTAAGCCCTTTCTGGTTTTTATGCTCATCGTTGGCCTCTTCGACATTGGTAACTCGTCGGACGCTTTCCTTGTGCTCCGCGCGCAGGAACGCGGATTAAGCCTCATTGGCATTTTGGGGATGTTGATCACGTTCAACCTCGTCTACACGCTGGTGAGTGCACCGGCGGGCGCCTTCTCCGACAAAATCGGACGGCGGCGCGTGATTATTGGCGGCTGGTTGGTCTACGCGGCGATCTACCTGGGCTTTGCGATTGCGGGGACGGGTTGGCATGTGTGGGTGCTGTACGCAGTCTACGGCATCTACTACGGCCTGGCTTTTGGCACGACGAAGGCGATGGTCGCCGATCTCGTGCCGGAAGCGCTGCGTGGCACGGCTTACGGGACGTACAATGCGGTATTGGGGATTCTGGATTTTCCGGCGTCGCTCATCGCTGGCGTGTTGTGGCAAGGCGTGGGCCGCTGGGGTGGGTTCGGCGCAGCGGCCCCGTTCTTCTTCGGGGCGGCAACGGCGTTGACGGCGGCGGTGTTGATGCTGTTGTGGAAGCCGGTTTCAGTGCAGGGTTGATAAAAATGAACAGAATAGTCCGGTAATGGCATGGGCCGGGGAAAACCGGCTGAAGCCGGTGCGCACAATGTACACACCGACTTCAGTCGGGAAAACCACGACATACCCATTACCGAACTAATTTGTAAAGTTTCATTAGCTCGCGCGTCAAAAGGACGAAGCCCTTCGGGCTGAAATGTATCCGAAGGGCTTTGCTCTTTTCGCCCGGCCTCTTTAGAGCCGGGCACGTGAGACGAGGATGCCGTCTTCGCGCTGCACCCGGATGGCGAAATCGCAGGCGTCGATTTGTAAAGCGATTTCGCCGTCGGTTGGGTAGCCGTCGTTGTATTCCTTGAGATACCAGGCGTAGGTGTTCCCCGTCCGCACCAACGCTTTGACGGCCTCTTTGTCCGGCTGACGACCTTCTAGCCGGTTGAGCAGGTAGTAGGCGCACAGTTCATCCTCGTCGGTGCGCTCTTCCCATGCCCCCATCGCTACAATAGAGACCACGTCCGGCGCGTCGCGCAACACGGCCTGGACGGTCGCTTCGGCAGTCAGGAACGAGGCCGCATACAGGCGATCCGCCCTTGGCGCGGCAGCGCACAGCCCGGCGACGCCCGCGCTGGTGCGCTGGATGAGCGTCTTCCCATGCACGTCGTGCAGGTAAAAGTTGCGCGGCGAGTTGTCGAAGTCGAAGCCGGTTTCTTCGTAGGTCAACCTCAGGTTGCTGACCTCGCCCATCGTGTAATCGCCGCGTCCCTCGGCTTTCCAGCGCAGGGCTTCGTCGTGGTCGTTGGTGAGCAGGATTTTCGCCGCACCCTGGGCGAAGGCTACGGCCTGGCAGGTGAATGCGCGGTACACGTCGATGATTAGGACTGTACCGGAGGCGCGGCGCGCCCCTTCCAAACAACTGAGTCGTTGAATTTTCATCGGCTATGTTTGCATTTATATCCACTTGAGGATGACGCCGAAGACGAGGGCGCACACGATGTTCACCGCGAAGATGCTGCCCACGGTGATGGCCTTGCTCTTGATCGTCTTCATATCGTGCACCCAGTACGAGACCAGGAAGAAGTGGAAGTAGCCGCCCAGGAAGATGGTCAGCGGCATCCGGGCGCTCCACCACGGGTAATCCCACGTGAGCGCGCCGAGGCTGTTGAGGATCACTTCGACGAAAACGCAGAACGCGGCGTTGACAATGGAGAAGAAGAGGCGATTGGGGATGCTGAGAATCTTCATCTTCTTATCCTTTGGCAGCATCTTCCCAAAGGCGACGCCGGCGACGGCGAACATAAAGCAGATTTCGATGTTCAGCCCGATGAGGATGAGGTACGCCGTTTTGCCCGGTGCGCCCCAGACCGGCGCGTAGTTGGTGAAGTGGAACACGAGGGCGTTCCAGATTTCGTTGAACCAGTCCATTCCCCAGAACGCCAGCCCGGCGAACACCAGGTCCCAGTTGCGGCGTTCCACTTCGACGGCGTAGACATACACCACGAAGGCGAAAAGCGTGATCAGATACCACTGGAAAAGACTCCCGTCACGTAAAATGGCTAAGGCTGCGGCTGCGGATTCGGTTGGCATCAGTTCCTCCTGGATACGATTGGCGAATTTCAGACGAAACGTGAGATCGTCCTGTTCGAGATCCCATAGATCAACTTTGATCCTCGCTGCGAAGCATACGCAGGAAATCAACACGTCGCAGCGCTTTAATCACATTCAGGAATTGGTTGGCGTCGGCGACCCACTGGCGCGCTTCGTCGTGCTTGTTGGTCACCCCTAACGGGCGCTCGCCCGGCGGGTAGTGAACCTCCAGTAGCACCTCCGTTTTGCCGCTCTCGGCAGCGGGGCGTGTGACGAAGGCTTTGATTTCGTGAATCAGGATGTTGACGCTGCGCACGCGATGGGCTGTCTCCGGCTCCGGCAGCCAGTATTGGGCGACCGGATGGCGCGTCAGTCTAAAGGCGGGGGTGTCTTTGAGACCTTCCCAGCGAACCAGCAGCCCGGCTAGAATGTTATTGCCATTCTGATCGTAATCCCATTGCCAGCCAAACCGGACAATAGTTGGGCGAGCTGTGTCAATGGTCGGCGGATTTTTCCAGGTATCGAGCCGGTGCGGGCGGATGAAGTAGGGATAGCGCCGGCCTTCGAGATCGCCGTAGGGGAATTCGCTCACAGTGCGCGTTCGCAGCTTCAAGTCTGGGGTGCTGCCGTCAATCCAATGGAGCCGGCCCGCCGTCACCCACGGACGCAAATCCCACCATGCCTCGCGGCCATCTGGCGGCTCCCAGAACATCGGCGGGGTGCGGGGATCGCGGAAGAATGTGTTGTAGGCGCGCACCACTTCGCGGGTATGGCTGGGGTTTTCCGCGAAGTAGGTGACGATGAAGACATTGTAGGCTGGCTCGAAGTGCGCGCCCGCTGGACGACAAACGGGCAGCGCGTGGAGGACCGCGTGGCAGTAGAAATCCTCCTCCCGCAGGATGTAGTCAATGGCGTGGGGTACCGGAAACGGACCTGGCTTGAGCAAATAGCCGATCACGTGGGGGATTTCCGGCCCTTTGAGCGTTCCGTAGATTTCGCTGGATTGCGCGCCGCGCAGGTTGAGAAAGCGCTGTACCAGCGCAAAGTGTTCGCAGTGGCGCACGACGGCGTGGTGGCCGAAGATTGACGTCCCATTGAGGAGGTTCATCCCCGGCCACTCGCGCAGCGTATATGTGTCGAGCCGCTCGATATTTTCTGCGCCACAGAGCGGGCAGCGGGCGATCAAATATGCAGGCAGCGCCGCGTAGTATGCCTCAGCGCGCCGCCCCATACGTCCGCCCAGGGCGTCATACTCGGATACGCTCAAGTCCAGTTGTAGCAGATGCTGGTTAAACATGGCCTCTCAATCCCGCAATGTTATCACATATCAGGAGAGCATCAAATCTCCTGCATGGTAATAACAAACGCCGCTGCGCGTTACGCAGAGCGGC
Organism: Anaerolineae bacterium; assembly: GCA_035420085.1. Taxonomy (GTDB): domain Bacteria; phylum Chloroflexota; class Anaerolineae; order B4-G1; family SLSP01; genus DSWT01. Next base: position 44,261 of record DAOLUH010000029.1, on the reverse strand, counting down.
GTTTGTCTGATCCAAATTCTTGCCAGTCTAGCGATTTTTCTTAAAGTAGACGTCCATATAGACGGCCATAATTAAAACGGCGCCTTTCACCACATATTGCCAGGAGGCGGGAACGTTCAGGATTTGCAGGCCGTTGGTAATGCTGGCCATAATGAGTGAACCGATCATTGCCCCAAAGACGGTGCCTTCGCCGCCCAGGGTAGAGGTGCCGCCCAGGATACAACTGGCGATGGCGTCCAGTTCGTAGCCACCGCCTGCCGCGACGGTTCCGTAGCCGATATAGGAAGCCAGTACGACGCCAGATACACCGCACAAGAGGCCCATGATCACAAAAATGGTGAACACGTTCTTCTTGATGTTGACGCCGGACAGCCGCGCCGCTTCGCGGTTGCCGCCGATGGCATACGCATAGCGCCCAAAGCGGGTGTTATTCGAGACGTAGCTCATCACGACGGCGGCGATTGCCAACAGCAAGACCGGGATTTGCACACCGTTGAAGGAATTGACGACGGCGACATAGATCACGATCAGCACAGAATAAAGAACTGTTTTGAGAATATCCAGATACAGGGGAGAGAGTTCGAACCCGTAACGGCGTTTTTTCTGGCGACTGTTGAACATCGTGTAAAACAACAGCGCAATCACCCCGGCGGCGACGATCCACCCGGCGGTAGGTTTCAGATACCCCTGCCCGATCCACGAAAAGTACGGCTGGTTGGCGGGGATGGTCTTTCCCTGCGTCACGATCAGGATGCCGCCATTGAATGCCCATTGGGCGCCGAGGGTGACGATGAAGGAAGGCACGGCAAGGTAGGAGACCACGTAACCCTGCAGCGCCCCGATCAGCGTGCCCACCGCCAGACCCACGATTACGGAAAGGATCGCAGCCAGCAAATCCTGTTCGGGGAAGATCTTGTACCAGATATTGGCCTGGAGTTGGGCCACAATCACCGACACAAAACCGGCCACCTTGCCTACGGATAGATCAATGTTGCCGGTGACAATAATCAGCACCATTCCCACTGACAGGAAGGCTGTCACGGTGATCTGGCGAATCAGATTGGAGATGTTTTGGGATGACAGGTACAGGCCGCCAGTCGCAATAGAGAAAAGGATCCAAATGAAGATCATTGCCACAATGATGGCATACGTTTGGATATTGGCGCGGAATTGCTTGGCAAGCGTGGAAACTGTATTTTGCACCGAACCGTTTTTGGAGATAGTATTCATAAGTTCACCTTCTTTGTCAAGATGTATTTCAAGCAATGCCGGTGGCTAACGTCATGATGCGCTCTTGGGTGGCCTCGGCGATGTCCAATGTGCCGGCGGAGCGGCCTGCGTGCATGACCATGACCCGGTCGCTCATCCCTAGCACTTCCTCAAGGTCGCTGGAAATCATAATGATCGCAATGCCCTGCGCGGCGAGCTCGTTGACCAATTTGTAGATCTCGTATTTAGCGCCCACGTCAATCCCGCGCGTGGGGTCGTCCATAATCAGAACTTTCGGCTTGGACATAAGCCATTTGGAGATGACTACTTTTTGCTGGTTGCCGCCTGACAGTGTATTGCACTGCACTTCCAGATTCGGCGCCTTGATGGCCAGACTTTGCGCGAAAGTGCGGCTGGCTTTTAGTTCAGCATTGTCATCAATGCGGAACCATGATGCAAACAAGTCCAGGTTAGGCAAAGAAATGTTCCTCAGGATGGATTGGATGAGCACCAGACCGTGGCGTTTTCGATCTTCGGGCACCAGGCTGAGACCCTGCATCATCGCCTCGCGTGAGCTTTTAATGTCGAGCGTGCGCCCTTCCAATTTCACCGCGCCGCGGGTGATTTTCCCGTACTCGCCAAAGATCGTCATTGCCAGCTCCGTGCGGCCAGACCCCATCAAGCCAGCGATGCCGAGCACCTCTCCCTTGCGCAGGTTAAAGTTGACACCCTTGAGCACCTCGCGGGTGCTCTCTTCGGGATCAACGGCGTGCAGGTCTTCGACTTCGAGAATCACCTCGCCGGGCTGGCGGTGGCTTTCGGGGAAACGCTCAGTCATTTCGCGCCCCACCATGTAGCTGACGAGTTTCTCGACGGATAGATCTCGGGTGGGCTGAGTGGTGATGACGCGCCCATCGCGCAGCACGGTGATGGTATCGGTGATGGTGAAGAATTCGTTCAACTTGTGGCTGATGTAGATGCAGGTGACGCCGTGCTCCTTCAGAGTGCGCAGGATCTCCATCAACTTCTCGATTTCCGCTTCTGCCAGCGCGCTGGTCGGCTCGTCGAGAATCAGAATCCGCGCATTCTCAGAAAGCGCCTTTGCAATTTCCGTCATCTGCATCTTACCGACGCCAAGATTCTTGACCAGGGCCTGGGGGTGGATATCGAGCTTGTACTTGGTCAAAAGCTGCTGTGTATCCGCGTAGAGCTTGTCCCAGTTGATTGCCCCGGCCTCAAGCGGTTCCTTGCCCAAGAAGACATTCTCGCCGACGGTCATACCCGGTACAAGCGTCAATTCCTGATACACAATCGCAATCCCTGCTTCGATAGCTTGCCGGATAGAACGGCTTTCCAGCTTCAATTCCTGTCCCTCGAAAAAGATTTGGCCTTCATACGTGCCCCACGGATAGACGCCGGACAGGATTTTCATCAAGGTTGATTTGCCTGCGCCATTCTCGCCGCAGATGCCGTGGATCTCGCCGCGGCGGATTTGGAGCGAGACATCGGACAAGGCGGTAACGCCGGGGAATTGCTTGGTGACGTGCCTGAAATCAAGGATAATATCGTCGGCCACTGCGCTATTGCTGTTGGCCGCATTATCGTCGTTCATCGCGTACTCCTCCCTCAAACTGTATCCGTTTGATTTTCAAGAAGAAGGCCTCCTTGTAGCAGGCCAGTATACTCCGACTACAAGGAGGCGCAACTCTCAAAACGATTCAGTGATCAGGATGTAGCGCTACGGCTTCGCCGGGCGTTCATTCGCGGGAATGTCCCGGTACACATCATCGTAGCTCTGGAAACCGCTTTTGACAACGAGATCATAGACGTTGCCCTTGTTAACCTGATAGACGGGCAAGAACTTGCAGGGCACCTGGCCTGTCTTGCTGGGATCATTGGTCAGTTCGGACAGGTTATACATTTGCAGGTCTGTCTTTTCGCCCTTGATCAGCTTGTCCACCAGATCAATCGCCAATGGCGACAGATCCCGGATGTCCTTGAGGATGGAGACGGTCAATTCGCCTTTGACGATGCTATTGCAGCCATCGGCGGTCGCATCTTGTCCGGAGATGGGGACTTTACCGGCCAGACCTTGCGCCTTCATCGCCTGCAGCGCGCCCAGCGCGGTGCCGTCATTGGAGGCCACCACCGCGTCAATGTCGTTATTCTGCGCGGTAAGGATGTTCTCCATCAGGGTGAGGGCGTTCTTGGCATCCCAGTTGTCCACCCACTGGTCGGCGACAATTTCGATCTTGCCGGCGGCAACCAGTGGATCCAGGATTTCGTCCTGCCCCTGGCGGAACAGGATCGCGTTGTTGTCGGTGGGGCTGCCGCCCAGTTTGACGACGCGGGCCTTGCCCTTGCCGGCCACATCCCAGTTTTCGGCATCAATGGCGGCCATCACACCCAAAGCCTGCTGCCGTCCTACTTCCACGTTGTTGAAGGAGACATAAGCTGCGATGTCGGGGGACTTGATCAGGCGGTCGTAGGCGATGACGATGACACCCTTCTTGGCAGCGTTGGTCGCTGCCGTAGCGGCGGCGTCGCCATCCTCAGCGACGATGATCAGCGCCTTGACGCCCTGCGTGACCATGTTGTCAATCTGGTCGTTCTGCAGTTTCACATCGTGGTTGGCTTCCTGGGAAATCACCTGATAGCCTTTTTCCTCCAGCAGCTTCCGCATCAACACTTCCTCGTTCTTCCAACGCTCGGTAGCGAAGTCGGAGAACGATAGCCCGACCTTGATCTTGCCGCTGCCTTTGCAGCCGGTAAAGCCGACCAAAAGCATGGCGACTAAGAGAATGGCGGTTAACGATCGAGTCACTGTGCGAGACATTTCTTGTTCCTCCTGAGATTAAACTTAACTAGATTGTGAATTTCTTTTGGGATAGCGAAAATGAATATAGGGAATATCGTCAATCTGTCTGTATTTTGTCCTCCTTCCTGGATTCAGGGTTTTAGTCATTCACCACGTTGCATGGCCAAAGACTGAAGCGCATAGCTCTTGGTAGCGTCTTGAATGTCTGGTGTATCTGAACCATTGATTATGTTTGATCAGGCGGATTTGTTTCGGTAAGAGTACCGGTATTGTTACCGGTAACGTTATCGAATTCGTTTACAATATAGCATAGTTTTGTCGTAGTGTCAATAGATTTCTTTGGAGGATTTTCCTATGTCGCACGGGCGTATGTGGGCGGTGGAGCTATCACAGTGCACACAAAAATAGCAGAGAGAACGGCATTTCTGTCTCTCTGCTACCTCAGCGCATCCTGCATCGCTATGCGATACCCGTCAAGTTTCTTGGCAATAGCTTACGGTCAGGGTTTGTACGCCCGCAGCACCAGCGGTAAGTAAATCGTGCGCCACTTAATCAACGTGTAGAAATCGTCAGTGTCGCCCCAGGCTCCCGGTGCGCTGATGGCGACGTAGTTGTGCAATGTGCCTTGCGTGGTTATTTCAACCGTCGTGGTGATGACGATGTTGCCCGTGGCGCTCACATCGAGCGCGGGGATTGTCCATACCCACTGTTGTCCGTTGGTGGAGGTCGGCGCGGGTGTGGCGTTGCTGGCGACGATGCCTGTGGGCAAAGTGTCGGTGATGACGACGTCGGTGGCCGGGGCGGTGCCCTTGTTCCGGTACGTCAATGTGTAGATAAGTGGATCGCCGGGATAGACTTCTTCCGCGCTGCCGACCTTATCTACTTTCAGAATGACGCCCTCGCTGATGATCTGCGTAGCCCATAGCGCCTGCAAGGAGACATGCGTCGGCGCTTGCAAAAGGGCTGTGTTTGTGATAATTCCCACGTCTGATGGCGCTGTCGTCATGAGGGTAACGCTCCAGCGCGCCCCCGGCGCCAAAGTCCCCACTGCCCATTTGAGCAGCGGCGGCATGGTCAATGCTGGCGGTTGGGTAGCGCTCACTATAGTCACGCCAGCGGGCAGTACGTCGAGCACTTCGATGTTGTTGTAGGTCACGGGGCCGACGTTCTCGCAGGACAATGTATATTCAAGCTCTTCGCCGATCAGTGTAGCCGCATCGCCATCCTTGGTTAGCCGCAGATGATCGGCCCCTGGCGTGGTCGTGATCAACAACGAATCTGTCGTAGGGGTGACGCCATCGGCGGTGACAAGCGCCTGGTTGAGCAGAGTAGCATGGCCGGAGAGCACACGCACTTGCACCGTGATGTTGAGGGGCGCTGTATCCGGTCCAACCGAGGGCGCAGTAAACAGTAGCGTGCCGCCGGACTCAGACGCGGGCGCTGGCGATGCAGAGAGGTATTGCACGCCGGCTGGCAAAAAGTCGTACACCCGCACGTTGAAAGCTTGCGAACCGAGCGCAGTGTTGGCGTAGCTGAGCGTGTAATTCACGATGTCGCCCGGTTGCGGCGTACCGTTATCTACAGTTTTGGCAATCGAGAGCACCGGGTTGCCGATAGGGCTGATAAACATTAACGGCTTGAGCGTGACGACGCTGGCTTCAGATGTTTGCGGCAAGCTCATCCCAATCACAAACAACATCCCGACAAGGGCAAAGCTGAAAAAAGCGGTCCATTTCGTAGTAGAACGTGTACGGCTTTGATTTTCGGTTGACATCGTAACCTCCTTCGAGAATAGTCTTCGAGAATAGTCTTCGCGAATAGTCTGATAGTCCTTAGTCAGATAGTCATTTTCGTGCTGGCATGGAGTGCGGCAGCACCGGCGTCTCCTCAGGAATGGGACATAGAGATAGGGGGGACAGGGAGCAGCGTTTGTCCTGCCCCGATTCTGTATGTCCGCTGACTGATTCAGGTCGCGGGCATTTTGTGCGCTAGATATTGGCGCAGGGCTGTGCTGCGCGTGGTTGCCATCACCGCACACGCAGTGACAATGGGGACAATGATCTCCGTGGGGAGTTGGTCCAGGAAGGTTTGCGGCGCTAACTGTCCAGAAAAAAGCGCGGCGGCATCTTGTAGGAGCTGTTTGCAATTTTCCATTCCCAGTTGTTGATAGATGAAGAATGCTAAGGGCGAATTGCTCATATCGAAGCTTGAAGCGCCGGCGCGGCCATATCGCAACAAGCGGAAGATCGGTGAAGCTTCCTCTTGTGGATAATGTGGCGGCGGTGAGGGCAGAAAATCGTCCAGGCGCACGTAGTCTTTGCCGTCAATCTCGATGTCGCCCATAAAGAGCGCCATCGGCGCGTCGCCGCCGGTCAGTTCGGCCAACGCTTCGAGGATGGCGGCAGTGAGTAGTTTGATGGTCAGGTAATCGCGTGCTGTGTAGACATTTTGATAGGCCAGGCGGACCATCTCGGCGTATTCTTCTGCGGTCGGCACGTTCCGGTAGCGGTTGAAGATCACATCAGGATTGAGAAAGTTCAAAAACCCGGCCATTTTTTGCAGCGCCTGGCGATAGTTGCGGATTGAGTAGATGCCCTTGAGCCTTAAGGAGGGATTCATTTCGGGGAGCAGTTTCCAGGTTCCATCCAAGAAGAGCGCCGTATCTTGTTCGGCGAAACTGGCGACGTCGCGGTTGGAGAGGGTGACGGCCATTTCAATCGCCTGCGCGATCTCTTCCTGCTCCATCCCTAAACTATGGCGCGCGTTAATCGCGGCAAGACGGTGTTCCAGCACGTCGGCGGGGCTTTCGCCCTGCGCGTTGATGCCGCGGAAGGGGATGGTGGCCTCGATACACGCTGTTGCCTTGAGCAAGTCTTTGGCGCTGACGATCTCATCAAGGCTGATGTTCATCGTCAATGCGCTGAGGAATTCGTTCTGCCCGTTGAGCGGTAATCGTTGCCCTGGTTGGAAGGCGAAAACCTCCGCGGCGCGCGCAAAGGCGGCGTCGGCGGGATCAACGTGTTTCACTAAAGTCAACTGCCCTTTTTCTTCGCGCAGATAAGGGATGATGAGCGCCTCGATTTCCGGCGTGAAGCCCGCGTCCACCTGATAATAGACGATGTCGTGATACAAGGCGGCGAGTGCTTGAATGGGCGTGGACGCATCGGATAGGGAGAAAATGTGCTCCGGGGTGTGAAAGTAACGGGCCTGCACGTTCATGGCCTTGTGAACCATAAACGCCAGGCCCTCAAGTTTGAGCAGCGGAATATCGGCGTGCAACCCTTCCAACGCTTCTTTGAAAAGCTTGATGGTTTTTTGGATCGTCCCGATTTCCATCACATCTCCTTACTTCTGGGGCGTCAAGCGAATCGCCGGGCCTACACTTTACCCATTTCCTATCCTGAAAATCCTGTCCAAAAAGAAGCGCGTGACTTGCGCGTTACAGGACGTGCAGAACTTCCGCGCCCTTGCCCTGTTGGATGAGGGGCACGTAGGTTTCGAGTTCTTTCTGGATGCCAGGATCGGTCAAATCAATGGTTTGCTTGCGCTCGGCGGACATATAGCCGGCCATCACCAGTTTGGTGATCTCCAGCCCATAGCTCCACGGCAGGAAGCCATCCCGACCCGTCAGGAATGCGGCGGCGGCGTCCTCGTTCTCGTCGGTGTAGCCGTAGAGGTCGGCCTCGTTGTGCTGGACGGCGAGCAGGCCGCGCGAGGCGGTGGCCTTTTCTAGCGCCAGTTCTGCGTTGGCGACAGCCTCCGCCGCCACGTCACCGATGAAGATCTGCAGCGACGATGCCAGCGTGTTCACCTCAAAGGCATACCCCGGTCCCATACCGTCCATAAAGAGCCGCAGCCCTTGCTTCTCGAACATCCACGAATCGGTGAACTGCGCCTTGACGTGCTGGCCCGTCTCCGGGTTGCGGAATGTGACCATGCCGGTGGTGAAGTCCTCGGCGGGCGTCTTGGTGTAGTCCACGCCGCGCTCGCGCAGCAATTTCTCGCGCCATTGCGGCAAGCCCCACTTGAGCAGCGCCGTTTCCGCGTTGATGGACACCGGCTCCAGGAACGTCGGCGATTTTCCCAACGGCGTAAGCGCGTACCATCCCACGGCGATGCTATGACAACCCATATCGCACAGCACGCCGCCGCCTTGCAAGGTTGGGTTCCAGAACCAGCCCTCGTGCGGCCCGCCGTGCTCTTCGGCGGAGCGGGTCAGCGCGAGCGGCCCCATTTTCTCTTGTAGCGGGGCGAGTTGTTGCAACTGCGCCTGGATAGGCTTCATAAAAATTTGGTTCTCAAAGTAAGCGGTCTTCAGCCCGACCTCGTCGGCCAATTCGACGAGCCGGCGCGCTTCTTTTACATTGCGCCCCAGCGGCTTCTCGCAGATGACGCCCTTGAGATTAGCGCCCTTCTTCACTGCATCCACGATTTGCTCGACCGTCTCCACGCGCGCGAAGTTGGGAATGTAGACGGCAATAGCGTCCACGTGCTTCGCCATTTCCGCCACATTGGGGTAGACCGTTCCCGCGCCCAGACCGTGCTTCTGCACCGTCGCCGAGAGCGCCTCCGCGCCCTTCAGCGCCGTAATCCCGGCGATTTCCATAGAGCGCACTTGTCTGATCGCCCGCGCGTGGAAATTCGCCACAAATCCTGCTCCAACGATTCCGACTTTGAGTGTTTGCATAGCGTAATCTCCTTAAACTAATAATGTAAAATGTATCCTGTCGGTGAATGAGTAATGCTTTGGATTACTTCTCGCCTTCGTTGCTCATTTCTGCTATTTGCTTTGTCAACTCACCTAGCTCAGCGGTGATGATGTCCCATACGATATCCACATTTACGCCGAAATAACCGTGAATCAAACGATCTCGCATTCTGGCAATACTCCTCCAGGGTATAGTGCTATATGTGCTGCGTAAGTTTGTGGACAAGTTTTTGGTGGCTTCTCCGATGATCTCTAAATTGCGGATAACGGCGTCTTGTGTCTTTTTGTCGTCGAGGAATGTAGTATATGTTATGCCAGAGATATAAGTTTGGATGCGTTTCGACGCTTCAGAAATATCTTGCAAGAGTTCTTTGTCGCTACGTTTAGACATAGATGATACTCTCACGAATGTTCTGAGCAATATAGTCAATGTGGATGTTTTGCATACCGGCAGGGGTGAGTATATCCACAGGCCGGTCAAACAATTGCTCCAAATATTCGCCTAACTCGACGAAGCGCAGGCCAATCGGACGGTCGAACTCGATGAGCAGATCTATATCACTCGCCTGGGTAGATTGCTCTTGAGCGTATGAGCCGAAAAGTCCAATATTCTTGACGCCGTAGTGATCGGCTAAATAAGTTCGCTGTTCGCGGAGTTTATGGATGATGTTCTCCTTGGTCAGCATAGTTTTTCTCCTTCACTTGCTTGTATCTATTCTACACCATTTCCAGCGAAAAAGCACGTGAAGCCGTATATCCGCGCATCATGATGGCGCAAGCCGCAGCGCCAACTGATTGCTCACTTCTTCATCTGCGGTATACTGTATCTTTGATGCTTGCGACCTCCGGCGAGTGTGGAAAGGAGACGATGAAAGCGACGATCGTGGAAGAAGCCCACAACCGCGTGGTGTGGGAAGTCAAAACCTCGTTGTTGTGGATTGAACTGGGCCTGTTCATTGGCGGGATGTGCGCTGCCGCGCTACTCGTCGTGACGCCCAGTCCACTGCGCTGGACGCTGGCGGGCATCTTGATGGCGCTGGTGTTCATTGTTGGCGCATTTCTGGCGCTGACGACGCCGCTCGCTGAGCGCGGCGAGTTGGAGCGCACACTGGATGGCGGCAGCGTTTCGCGCACGCGCCGGTGGCTTTTCTTCGGCCAGCGGCTGGCGTGGCACGCGCCTTTGGAGGCCATCGCCGGGTTTCGCCCCGAGCCGCGCACCTTCGAGGACACGGACGAACAGACGTACACGCTTTCGCGGCTGGTGGCGATAGTGCCGGATGCCGCTCCCGAACCGCTGACGGACTGGCTTGAGCCGCAGTTTGTGGTTGGCCTGGGCGAAGCGCTGACCAAAGCCGCGCGGATTGGCCTTTGAGGTACAAAGCGTGGCGCGCTCAGGTAAGCTCTATCGTCTGGAAGGTATTGTTCTCAGTCGACGTGACCACGGCGAGGCTGACCGCGTCGTGAAACTGCTCACTGCCGAGGGCAGCGTGGACCTGCTGGCGAAGGGCATCCGCAAGCCGCGCTCCCGCAAGGCCGGGCACCTGGAGCTTTTTGCGAAGACGCAGGTTTTGGTCTCGCGGGTCACGGGATCGTGGGACATCGTCAGCCAGGCGGAAGCCGTGCAGGTTCGCTCGCGTCTGCAGGAAGACTTTCGTCTGGGCACGTATGCGCGCTATGTCGCCGAGTTGGCGATCCGCTTGTTCGAGGGCGAGACCGATCCGCAGCTTTACATTTTGGTGGATGACGTCTTTTCCCGTCTGAATGGGGACGCGGCCCCGGCGTTACTGACGCGCTGGTACGAGCAGCAGGTGTTGGCGCTGGCGGGCTTCCGTCCAGAATGTGGGATGTGTGTAGGTGAGCGGGGCGACGATCTCTGTCACACGCCGCTGCGCCCCCGCGCCGACGATCAGCGGCCCTACGGCCTCGACATGGAACGCGGCGGCGTGGTTTGCTGCGAGTGTTTCGCGTCCGACACCCGCGAGCATACCGTGCGTCCGTTGTCACCGAGCGCGCTTTCGTGGCTTCAGGCGTTGCAGCGTCGTAGCTTCGATGACGTGACGCAGTTCGCCTTGCCGGAGCGCACCGCCAAAGAGCTGGCGCAGGCGATGGAGCAGTACATCGCCTATCACCTGGAACGCCGACCTGCGGCATTGCGGATGTTTCACGACAACCGAGGATAAGAATTGGTCAGCAGATCGAGCGGATTAAACAGATTTTCATTTTCTAATTTCGTGTAGTTTGTGTGTTCCGTGGTTTATTTTTACAGGAGAACTTATGACGAATGTTGTGGATTGGCTTCTAGAAGGTGAACCGTGGGTGGCATACCGCGCACGAGTGGACCTGCTACGCCAACCGGAGGATGATCCGCTGGTTGTGATGGCGCGACAAGCGATGCTCGCTCATCCGCAAATCCAGGCATTGCTGGCGGAACTGTCCGCATGGCCTGGTCCACCGTTGAAGCGTCACAACGACGCGAGCCATGTGCTGCACAAGTTGGCGTTTGTCGCGGATGTAGGGCTGCGTGTGGGCGATCCCGGCATTGAAGGCATTGTTGAGCGCGTGCTGGCGCATCAATCTGCGCAAGGGCCATTTCAGGTCGTGGTCAACATCCCCACGCACTTCGGCGGCAGTGGACAGGATGAAGCGAACTGGGCGCTGTGCGATGCGCCACTGGTGCTTTATGCGCTGGTCAAATTCGGCCTGGGTGATGATACGCGGGTGCAGACGGCGCTTGCACACCTGACAGGTTTGCTTCGTGATAACGGCTGGCCTTGCGCGGGCGCGCCGGAGATGGGCAAGTTTCACGGCCCGGGGCGGGCAAGCGATCCGTGCCCTTACGCCAACTTGCTTATGCTCAAATTGCTGGCAGAACTGCCCGTGTGGCGAGATTCGACGGCAGCGCACACCGGGACAGAGGTAGCGCTGTCGTTGTGGGCGCAGCGCAAAGAACGCCGTCCCTATCTCTTTGGGATGGGGACGGATTTTGCCAAGCTCAAAGCGCCGTTGATCTGGTACGACATCCTGCACGTGCTGGATGTCCTCACGCGCTTTCCGTGGCTGCGAGATGACCCAGGTGTGCAGGAAATGGCGGCGCTGGTCGTCACCAAGGCCGATGCAGACAGCCGCTTCACGCCCGAATCGATCTGGACCGCGTGGAAGGGCTGGGACTTCGGCCAAAAGCGCACGCCTTCGCGCTGGCTGACGCTACTCGTCGTGCGCACACTGGAGCGGCTTTAACCGCGGATTACGCGAATCTTCGCCAATCTATGAGAAGATCTGCGTAGATCGGCGAGATCAGCGGTATTTGGGGGTTGGATGACTACAGAACCATTTTTCGCGCCAGAACACTATGTCACTGAGGAATTCACCATTCGCAGCTACGTACCCGGCGACGGGCCGTTGCTGGCGGAGGCGGTCAATGCTTCTTACGAGCATCTGAAGCGTTTCATGGTGTGGGCCAAACCGCATACTGAGGAGATTGAGGCCGAACAAACCGTCCGGCGCTTTCGCGGTGAATATCTACTTTCCACGAACTTTGTCTTGGGGATCTTCTCCCCTGACGGCAAACGGTTGCTGGGCGGTTCCGGTTTTCATCTGCGCGAGGGCGAGCTGAGCAACCGCGCCGCTGAAATCGGCATGTGGATTCGCGCCGACGCTGCCCACAAGGGACTAGGCCCGCGCGTGCTGCGCGCGATCCTCACGTGGGGGTTTACCGAGTGGCCCTGGGAACGCCTCACCTGGCGCTGCAACGAGGAAAACATCGCCAGCCGCCGCACCGCCGAAAGGGCCGGCATGCAATTTGAAGGTCGCTTCCGTGCTGTTACCCGCCTGCCCGACGGCACCCGCGAGACGACCCTGCTTTTTGCTGCGCTAAAAGGGGAGTGGGGGCAATTGAAGACCGGCTGATTGAGGATTGGTTGATGAAGATTGGTTGATTCGCTGATTCGTTGATTCTTTCATTCGCCATTTGCCATTCGCCATTTGCCATTTGCCATTTGCCATTTGCCATTTGAACAGGAGGTCACCAATGGACGTTTTCGAAGCGATTCGCACCCGGCGCAGTGTGCGCCAGTTCACGGGGGAGGCGATCCCGCGTGAGGATTTGGAGAAGATCGTGGATGCCGGACGGCTTGCAGCCTCTGGCAGCAACAAGCAGCCGTGGGATTTCATCGTTGTCACCGACCGTGCGATGATTGATCAATTGAAGACCGTGTCGCAGTGGATGGAAAAGGCTGCCGCGATCATCGCCGTGGTGATGGACCCGGAATCCCGTTGGTGGGTGGAGGACGGGGCCGCCGCCGTGCAAAACATGCTTCTCGCCGCCACCGCGCTCGGCTACGGCTCGTGTTGGCTCGAAGGCTACACGCTGCGCAACGAGGACGCCTTCAAGGCGCTGCTCGGCGTCCCGGCGGAGAAGCGGCTGATGACGCTGGTGCCGGTCGGTGTGCCCGTCGAATGGCCCACGAAGGAGAAGAAGTCGCTCGAAGAAGTCATCCACTGGGAGCGGTATTGAGATGCCCCCGCAACGCATTTTGTTCATCGGCAACAGCTACACCTATTGCAACGAACTGCCGACGCTTGTCGCGCAGTTGGCGGCGGCGGGCGGCAAGGATGTGGACGTCCACCAGGTCACAGCCGGCGGGGTGACGCTCGAGTGGCACGCGCAGAACGAAGCCACCCTCGCGGCGTTGTGCGAGGCGTGGGACTTCGTGGTTTTGCAAGAACACAGCATCCGCCCAATCCAGGACACGCCCAAGATGGCGCAGGCAGCGGCTGCATTGCAGGCGATCATCGCGTCGTCCGGCGCGCAGACGGTGCTCTTTATGACGTGGGCGCGCCAGCACTTCCCGGAGATGCAAGCCGGCCTGGCGCGCGTCTACACTGCGCTCGCGCAGGAAATCGGCGCGCGCGTCGCGCCCGTGGGCCTGGCGTGGGAAGCCGCGCTCGCCGCCGACCCGTCGCTGGCGCTGCACACCGAGGACAAGAGCCACCCCACGCCCCTCGGCTCCTACCTGGCGGCGTGCGTCTTCTACGCGACGTTCTTCGGCGAAAGTCCCGTGGGCTTGCTGGCGAAACTCACGACGGCGAGCGCCGAGGTGCTGGTGGAGATACCGGAGGCACAGGCGCGGCTGGTGCAGGGTGTGGCGTGGGATGTTGTTCGGAAATTCGGCTAACCCATTCACTTATTGAAAATGACGCAGGTATTTTCGTCACGATTGCAATTACACAAGAAGAAGTCGAGTTAAATCAAAGGGAAAAAGCGAACTTATGCCTTGAGAGGGACAATGCCCGACTTTGACTTGTCAGTTCATGTTAAGGATATGCTCAAGGAACGCAATATCGCCGAAGAATGGCTTTGGCGTGCGCTAAATACGCCTGACAGAAGGCGTCGTGGTGAAGATGGCAATATGCATTACACAAAAGCCATTCGCGAGCGCGATGGACGAGTGTTGCGAGTCATAGTCAATACGGATGTGCAACCGAATCGCGTTGTGACAGCGTTTTTTGATCGCCGTTTGGGATTAAAAACAGGAAGGTCAAAGTGAAACTAAAGATTGACAAGGAAACCGATACATTGTATTTTCGTTTGGACGAATCCGCTATTATCGAATCCGAAGAGGTGCAACCTGGCATCATCTTGGACTTCGATGCTAATGGACGTGTGGTCGGCGTAGAAATGCTGACGCTTAGCTTGCGCGCTCAACCAGAGAAGTTGCGGCTGCTGCAATTTGAGACTGTTGGATAGATTTGATCGTTCACTCTATCTATCTGTGATGCTTGCCGCGGTAGGCGGCGAGGCGGAGGCGTGGGTTGAGATGCCAGAGGCGCAGGTGCGGCTGATGCAGAGTGTAGCGAATGAGCCTATTGAATGACCGTCAAACCAACCGCATCTCAGGCTACCCGCCCGACGCTCGTCTGCTGATTCTCAACGCCGACGACTTCGGGATGTGCCATGCGGTCAACGCGGCGATTGTGCGCGTGTTGGCGGCTGGCGTGGTGCGCTCCACGACTTTGATGGTTCCCTACGCCCAAAGGTTCGCTGGCGATACCCCAATCATCTCAAGTCGTTCGTTAATCTCGGCGATGTGGGTAATGTCGTGAGCGAAGACCCGTTGGATTACATTCCCACGAGTGTAGACCCATTCTTCGTCGCCGAACTTGTGGCGAATCGTCTCTCCCAACATAGAAAAAGTCCAGGTATCCAGGCATCTCTCGACAATTTCAAAAGTAGAGTCTAGCGCGAGGACAAGAGCTTGCGGACCCAGGACATGCTCAAGGTCCTCATCGCCAGGGCAGACGTAGAGCGCATCGGGAAAGGGTGTATCCTCGCCGCCCGGCTCTTGCAAAAAACCGCAGAGCCAAGACACGCGCTGACACGCCAGATGTCCAACCTGTGCCCACAGCGGCCATTTCGACGGAGACGGGGCGAAAGCAAGGTGCTCAGGCGTCAGGCAATGCACAACATCCCGCAGCGCGGCGTTGTACGTCGGCCAATTGCTGTATGCTATGCGGATCAATGGATCGCTGGTAGAATTCATGGTTTCTGTGTACTCCCGTGAAAGATTTTACCGCAGAGTATGCAGAGATCGCTGAGTTTTTCTGGATTTACTCTGCGTTCTCAGCGACCTCTGCGGTGAAAAAACATGAAACCGCGTAACTGCTGTCTCAACTCACTATCAGTATACGCGCTTTGTTCTTGCAGGTCAACGACACTTTTTCCCGCATCAGTTGATTTAGTCTGCTCTCCATTGGCGCATATAAAAAAATCCGTTAAAATCTGTTCAATCCGTTGACATGATCCGAGGTGAATCACGAATGCTGACATTTCAAGAAGTCCTTCTCCGTTTACAACGCTACTGGGCCGACCAGGGCGCGCTGCTCTGGCTGCCGTATAGCGAAAAGGTCGGCGCGGGCACGATGAACCCGGCGACCTTCCTCCGCGTGCTGGGGCCGGAACCCTGGAACGTGGTCTACATCGAGCCGTCGTACCGCCCCGACGACGGGCGCTACGCCGAAAATCCCAACCGGATGCAGATGCACACCCAGTTGCAGGTCATCCTCAAGCCCGATCCCGGCGACCCGCAGGAACGCTACCTCAAGAGCCTGGAAGCCATTGGCATCCGCCGCGAAGAGCACGACATCCGTTTCGTCGAGGACAACTGGGAAAGCCCGGCGCTCGGCGCGTGGGGCCTGGGGTGGGAGGTCTGGCTGGACGGGCAGGAGATCACGCAGTACACCTACTTCCAGCAGGCCGGCGGCATCAACCTGGAGATCCCGTCTGTCGAGTTGACCTACGGCCTGGAGCGCATCGTGATGTACCTGCAAAACGTCCGCTCGGTGTGGGATATTGCCTGGGACGATCGCCACACCTACGGCGAGATCTTGGCTGATCAAGAAGTGGATCATTGCCGCTACGAGTTCGAGTACGCCGACATCAGCCGCATCCAGGCGATGTATGACCTGTTCGAGCAGGAAGCGCTGCTCAACCTCAAACACGGGCTGGTCGTGCCGTCACTCGACTACATCCTGCGCTGCTCGCACGCCTTCAATCTGCTTGACTCGCGTGGGACAGTCGGCGTCACCGAGCGCGCCGTCTTCTTCAAGCGGATGCGCGACCTGGCGCGGCAAGTCGCCGAAGCGTATCTGGCGCAGCGCGACCGGGCCGGCTTCCCCTGGGAAAAGCGTCCTGGGCTGACCTCGACTTCGACCTCGCCGGGGGCGCTGATGCATCTGCCGCTACAAGACAAAATGCCAACGGCTGTTGCGCCGGTGGTTGCGCAAGGCCGCGCGCCGTTCCTCTTCGAGCTGGGCGTCGAAGAGCTGCCGGCCACGCACCTGACCGGTGCGTTGGCGCAGTGGCGCGAGCTGGTGCCCGCCGCTCTCGATGCGGCGAAACTGGCCCACGGCGACGTCCACATCTGGGGCACGCCGCGCCGCCTGGTGGTCTACGTAGCGGATCTGGCGCTTCGGCAGGCCGACGAGACGCTGGAAATCAAAGGCCCGCCCGCCAGCGCCGCCTTCGACGCGGACGGAAATCCCACGCGCGCCGCGCAGGGCTTCGCCCGCTCGAAGGGTGTGGATGTGGCGGATCTGGTCGTCCGCGAGACGGAGGCTGGGGCGTACATCTTCGTCACCCAACACGTGCCCGGACGCTCCGCTGCCGAAGTGCTGGCTGAATTGCTGCCCGACTGGATCGCCAAACTGCGCTTCCCGCGTGCGATGCGTTGGAACGAGACCGGCGTCGCCTTCAGCCGTCCCATTCGCTGGCTGCTGGCGCTGCTGGGCGAGGACGAGGTGCGCTTCACCTACGCCGGTTTGCAAAGCGGGCGTGTCACCCGTGGGCCGCGTCCGGCAGGATCGCCGGAAGTGGCGCTCGCCGCGGCGACCGACTACTGGCCCACGCTGAACTCCTACGGCGTTCTCGTGGACCAGGACGCGCGCAAGGCGGAGATTCTGCGCCAGGCGCAGGCCGTCGCCGCCGAGGTGGGTGGGCAAATCCCCGATGACCCGGCGCTGTTGGAAGAAGTGACCAACCTGGTCGAAGTACCCACGGCGCTGCTCGGCTCGTTCGAGAAGCGCTACCTTACGTTGCCGCAGGACGTGCTTATCGCCGTGATGAAGAAACACCAGCGGTACTTCCCCGTGTTCGATGCGCGCGGGCGCATTATGGCGCACTTCGTCACCATTCGCAACGGCGGCAGCGAGCATCTGGACCTCGTTCGCCAGGGCAACGAAGACGTCATTCGCGCGCGTTACGCCGACGCGGAGTTCTTCTACAACCAGGACTGCCGCCGCCCGCTGGCGGAGTACCGCGACGGCCTGGCGAAACTGACCTTCCAGATGGACCTGGGGTCAATGTTGCAGAAGTCCGAGCGGCTGGAGAAACTTGCGCCCTGGGTGGGTGAGCAGTTGGGCCTATCCGCCGAAGATATGAACACACTGAACCGCGCCGCGTATCTGGCGAAGGCCGACCTTGCCACGCATATGGTTGTGGAGATGACGAGCTTGCAGGGCATCATGGGCCGCGAGTACGCCAAACGTTCCGGCGAACCGGCGGCGGTTGCGCAGGCGATCTTCGAACACTACCTGCCGCGTTCGGCGGGTGACAAACTGCCGGAAAGTCCGCCGGGCGTCGCACTGGCGCTGGCGGACCGGCTGGACAGCCTGGCAGGCCTGTTCGCCGTGGGCCTCGCGCCGACGGGTTCGGCGGATCCCTACGGGTTGCGACGGGCCGCGGCGGGCGTTGTGCAAATTCTGTTGGAGCGCGGGCTGTCGTTCTCCACGCGGGCGGGGCTGGCGGAAGCGGCGCGCGCGATGCCGGTGCCGGTGTCGCCGGAGAGCCTCGACGCTGCCGTGGACTTCATCATTGGGCGGCTCCAGGTGATGCTGCGCGAGACCGGTCTGGCTTTCGACGTGGTCGAGGCGGCGCTGGCGGCGCGGGGCGAGAATCCCGTGTTGGCCCGCGAAGCCGCACAGCAGCTTACCGCCTGGGTCGCCAGGGCCGATTGGGGCTTCGTGCTCGACAACTACGCGCGCTGCGTGCGCATCACCCGCGAGCAACTGCGTTTCACGCTGGATGCATCCCTGCTGCGCGAACCCGCCGAGACGGCGCTCTACGCGGCGTTGTGTACCGCCGAAGCCGCGATCACCCCTGAAAGCGATGTGGACAGCTTTCTCACGGCCTTTATGCCGCTCGTGCCGTTCATCCAGGCGTTCTTCAATGAGGTGCTGGTGATGGACAAGGACGCTGCGCTGCGACAGGCGCGGTTGGCGCTGTTGCAGCGTATTGCCGGGCTGGCGGAGGGGATTGTGGATTTGAGTAGACTTGAGGGCTTTTAGCGATCGGCTTCAGCTTTCAGCGTTGTGCTCACCGCCCCCGTCTCGGGGGCGGGTTTGTTATAGCGGCGGTCAGTCGTCGCTCAGAAATAACCTCATTTGGTTTCTTCTCAGCGAGCAGCCGGGCGAGAAGTTGGGCCTGGGCGTCCGGTGTGGGTGTTTCTTCGTCAGACGGGCTTTCCGGGGGCATTTCTTCGCGTAGCCATTCCTGGAGGGCGCGTTCGGCCTCGTCATTGGGCAAGTTGAGCACGGGGATGATGTCAGTTTCTGGAGAGACGCTTATCTCCGGCTCAGGCGCGGGCGGCGATTCGATCCCCAGCCATTCGAGGGTGTCCATATCGGCGAAGGGATCGTTGCCGAGGGCGCCTGCGCGCGGTGGTTGGTGTTTTTTCTTCTCAGACATCACTCATCACTCTTTCGACCAGAAGTGCATAATCAACCGCGCCGGGACTGTTGGGCGCGTACTCGTAGATGCTCTGCTGGTGACCTGACGCCTCGGCCAGCTTCACGTTGGCGCGAATGGGATCGGCGACTTTGCCACGGAAGTACCGTTCAAGGAGTTGCAACACATCGCGGTCTTTGCGTAGCCGCCCATAGTACATCGTCGGTAGCACCACCGTCAGTTGCAAGTGATGGTCGGGAATGCGCCCGATAGTTTTGAGTGTATCAATCACCTGCCGGATGCCCACCATAGCGAGATAATCCGTGGAAACGGGGATGATGAGTTCGTTAGCATAGAGCAGCGCGTTGTGCGTGAGCATACTGATGCTGTGCGAGCAATCGAGCAGGATGTAGTCATACCCATTGATGTGCTTCATTGTGTGATAGAGAACGCGGCGCGACACACGCTCGTCGGGGAACTTCCAGAGTTGTGCTTCCGCCTGTACCAGCGTGTGGCTGCCCAGGATTAAATCGAGGTTATCCCGCGCCGGGACGATGCACTGCTCCGGGGCGGCATAACCGAGCATCATGTCGGCGACACCGCGCGTGTGGCGGATGCCTAGCCACGTCCCCAGGCTGCCCTGTGGGTCCATATCAATGCACAGCACCCGCGCGCCACGCAGCGCCAGACCCGCGCCCAGGTTGACGGTCGTCGTCGTTTTTCCTGTGCCGCCTTTGTAGTTGAGGATGCTGATGATGCGGGTCATTGAGACATTAACTCCTGCTACTTCACTGTAAGCAAAGTTGTGTCGCTGATCTTGCTCTCCAGAAAGCGGGTGATCTCCCGAAGTTCGATTTTGGGGTTAGCCTGCAATCCCAAACATTCGGCGATGCCGGCCACATCAGTGCTAAAGCGTGATCCAAGGGACAGGCGAAATTCACTTTCTGTTGGACTCAATGTATATGGATGAATGTGGATTGGATCGCCGAGGCGGGCTTGATTCAGGTGTTCAAATCTGAAGGCGCGGCGCATATAATTCAAGAGGTGGTCTTGAATGACGAGAACCAGATGTTTGTTCAGGTGCTCAAAGGTTTGCGCCTCGTGGTGCAGTTGCATCAGGGTGGTCTTGGCAGTTATTTTCCAATTCATCCCGAAACTCTTGGCAGAGTTTGAGATATTTGTGTCTACTTCAAGCCCTTGCTCCTGTAAAAATCGCTGCCGCTCCGGCCACACGGTACCGGTTGTGTCCAGAGTTTGCAACTCCAGTCCTACAAAATCCTTGACTTGGCGTGCTTTGGCAGAAACCAGAAAGTAATCCACAGAACCGCCGGGGATAGGCACTTCCTGGACGATATGCAACTCATTGCCCGGTTCGTGCAAGGTCAGGAGATGCAGGCAATCCATAAAAACTTGGCGGCGTTCTAACAGTCGGAAGGGGCAAATGATGAGCGGTTTGGGTTCACCACGACCATAGTTGACAGTACACGTGCCGATAGATACGTCCGGCGCGCTTTTGCGGGTTTTCAGGCATTTGCGATCCAGGTAGGCGCATTGTTGGCGTGTTACCAGGGTGTTCCAGTCCGCTTGGGCGTGGGTGGAGATCGTGTACAATTCTAGCACTTTGTTCATAGTAACCTCATACAGCGTTGTTCGGCGAGGTTGAGATAGTCTATGCTGATATCAATACCTACGGATTTACGAAATAGCGTTCGCGCGACCAGATTGGTCGTGCCGGTTCCGCAGAAGGGATCAAGAACGATACCATTTTCTGGGCAGGTTGCCAGCATAGGAATCTTGCACAAATCTTCTGGATAAGGCGCGAAATGCAGTTCTCTGGCTTGCGTATCTTCAGGCAGAATATCCCACACATCGCCGGGTTTGCTGCCTTTTGGGTTGTAATTGAGAAAGTAAAAACCTTTCTCTGCCAGCTCACGCGCTCGGCCAGAGACTTTTTGTGAATCGGAGTGCGTCGCGCGCTGCTGCCCGCGAATAATCATCCTGAAATCGGCAATTTCTCCCAGGCGCACTTTGTTGAGCATCATTTCCAGAGCTTCCATAGCGGCCTGTTTTTCGACTTCGGACAATGCTGTGGAAAGCTCAATTTGTCGTCTGTAGCGGATGCCGGTGACGCCGGTGGCCGACACGACCGCCCCGTTGACCACTTTGGTTTTGCGCGGATTGGCGCGGATGGCATCTATATTGTAATAATAGCCTTTTTCTGTTTTGACGAAGTGAAAGATATTCTCGTGAACATTGCGCAGGCGGTCATCGGTATTATCTAGTCCACCTTTGACTTTGTGCCAGATCACACTGTTCCGTAAAATCCACCCTTGCTCATCAGTCAACGCTAACGCTATCCGCCAGGGTAGTCCTAGCAGGTGTTTGTTATAGTAGGCGTCGCCGAGGTTCAGCCAGAAGGAGCCTTCGGGTTTGAGTACGCGCTTGACCTCAGCAAAGATAGCTAACATGTGGGTGATATAGTCGTGATAGTCCTCTTCCATCCCAATACCGCCGTTGTTGTACTGGCGTTGTCCCCAGTAAGGTGGACTGGTGATACAGCAGTCGAAGGTAGTGGTCGGAATTTGGCGTAGCACCGTTACCGCGTCGCCGAGGATGAACAACGGCGCATTATCTGCGTCGGTCACGTAACTGTCCAGAAGAGTGGCGATATGCGTTTGTACAATAGTCATTGCTACCTCAACACGCATAGTATACCTTGAAAATGCTGACTTAGGTAGCGTCTCAAACGACGGATGACAGGCGCAATGTTTCCCGAAACCCGTCACGTCTGCTATAATGGATGAATGGTACAATGCGGAGGGCTTGTGATCAAATACCTGATTTGGGACGCGGGTGGCACGCTATTCGATACCTATCCGGCGGTGGTGGAGGCGTGCCGCGTGGCGCTAAATGGCTTCGGCAAGGATGCCCCGTCGGAGTGGGTGCTGGCGTTGTGTAAGCAGACCACCTCTCACGGCATCCACACATTGGCGGACATGTTCTCTCTGAATGAGGAAACCTTTCAACAGCATTTCAAGCAGTCGTATGAGGACATCGGCGAACAGTACCAGCCGCCGTTCCCTGGCGTGGAGGATGTCTGCCGCTATATCTGCGAGATCGGCGGGCAGAATTTCATCGTGACGCATCGTCCACGTGCTTCCTTGCAGACGCTATTGGCAGTTCACGGGATGACGCACTATTTCACTGACTTTATCGCCCAGGAGGATCCGTATCCGCGTAAACCCGATCCTGCTGCAATCAATGCTTTGATCGAACGGCACGCCCTCGACCGCGTGCAATGTCTCGTCATCGGCGACCGTGAACTGGACATCGTGGCCGGACAGCGCGCCGGCGTGCGCACCTGTCTCTTTGGCGCGGCAGTATCTGCTGTGCAGCCCGATCTTATTATTGAGGATTTTGCGACGCTGCTGCACTGGTTGGAGGCTGAGAATACCAATTGCGCGGCCGGTTAGCCCCTTTTACGCGCTTTTCCGGTATAATACGCTGCACAACCTGGTTGCCAGTTTCACCAGCACTATTCGATGACGACCAGATTAATGACTATTCAACTGTTTTAGGAGGCGAAGTACTTTATGACACCGTACCCGACTTTTCCGGACTTTAAGCCGTTGGCGCTTGAAGACCGCGATGCGCTACACCAGCGGCTGTGGCAGTACCAGCCGGACACATCAGAATTAACATTTATCAATTTGTTTATCTGGCGTGAATATTATAACTTTCAGTGGGCGCTGGACGGCGATTGTCTGTTGATCGTCGCCGACCGCGAAGAGGAACCCTTTGCGCTGCAACCGATCGGACCGGCGGGGCGCGGCGCGGCTGCGCGCGACCTGCTGTATTGGCTGCGCGATACGCGCGGCGTGGTGTCGCCGTCTATCGAGCGCGCTGACCGGCGTTTGGCCGCCGAGTTGCAGGGCAGCCAGGAGTTTGTGATCGAGCCGGTGCGCGCGCACTTTGACTACATCTATCGCAGCGCAGACCTGGGGTCATTGGAAGGCCGCAAGTACAGCAAGAAACGTAATCACATCAGTCAATTCTTGCGCGCGTATGCTTATACTTATGCGCCGATCACCCCTTCACTCACGGATGATTGTCTGGCGCTGGCCGAAGTGTGGTGCGAACAGCGGTTGTGCGAAGACGACATCAGCCTGCTCCACGAATTTCGCGGCATCCGTGACGCGCTGAACCAATTTGCCGCCTTGCACCTTGAGGGTGGCGCGATTCTTGTTGATGGAAAAGTGCAGGCGTTCTCCCTGGGCGAGATTCTGAACGAAACCACGGCGGTCGTCCATATTGAGAAGGCTAACCCGGAGTTCAAGGGTATTTACCCGATGATCACACAGCAGTTCTCAGCGCAGCGCTGGCAGGGGAAGGTGGCCTTCATCAACCGCGAGCAAGACCTGGGCGATCCCGGGTTGCGGCAGGCCAAGGAATCTTACTTCCCGGATCATCTCGTGGAGAAGTTCAGTGTTCACCTCGCGTAGTTGCGACTTCAGTCGCTCATATTTTCAGGAACAATCAACATCGTTGTTACTCGAGGTACGTTAACACGTGGACGCGCGCTTACTAGAAGTATTGCAACTGGCCCGCGAAGGACAGCGGGAAAATGCTTTGTTGCGCCTGCGCTCATATCTGCAGGCGCACCCAGAGGATGCGGATGCCTGGATCGTCCTTGGCGGGTTAGCGCCCGACCACAAGATTGCGCTTTCGGCGCTGCGGCGCGCCGTGCAGTTGGCGCCGGATAACGCGCTGGCGCGCGACAGTTTGGCGGCGTTGGAAGCGCAGATGGTCGCGCCGCCGCCTCAAGCCGTGCAGGAGCCGGAGCGCCCCCTCATTGCGGAGATGCCTTCCGAGTTCCCTGAACTTTCGCCTGCCGCTGAGACCTCGTTGTATGTGACTGAACTGGAGCCGGCAGTCGAAGCTGGGGAGACATTAACGCCTGAGCCGGTTGACGAACCCGACAGCGCCTTTGCAGGTGAGCCGGCGCAAGTCGGTGGTGTAGATGAAACCGTGAATGTCGAACCGGCCTGGGACGCGGATTTCCAGGTTTTGCGCGATGCGCGCGCGGTGGTCTGGCCGTTTGTTGCTCGTGGGGAAAAACCCCGCACGTTAGGCGCGCTGTTGGACGAGAACCGGCTGACGCGCCAGGATTTGCTGTGGGCGGCCCAGGAAGCGCGGAATGAGGATGTTCGTCAGGCATCCAAGATGATTCTGCAGACGACACACCGGCTGGCGGATGTAACGATGACGCCGGAGGATGCCCGCTTGATCGCCTGGCCGTTCCGCCGCTTGAACCGTCCGCTGGGCAAACTGGTTGACGCCGGCGCCGTGCAGGTGAAAGACTTGCGCCGCGCTGCATGGTATGCGAAAGATGCACGGCTGCGTGAAGCGGCGCGTGTGATGCTGCCGGTCGCATTGGAACGTCGGCAAGCCGAACAGCGCAAACGCGAGGCGCAGAAAGAACGGCCGCAGCTATCTGAGCAGAACAGCCCCGCAGAGCCGCAGCAAGCCGCGCCTGCGCCAGCACCCGCTGGGAAACCATCGAAGCCGGCCCAGGAGCGCAAAAAACCACAAGCGCCTAACGTTCCTACCAAGACCGTCAAGCCTAACCGGACCGAGACCGCTCCCGACGACCATTTGTCGCGCCCGATGCCTGTCATTCAAGGTTCCGATTATCTGGTGAACGAGGTGCAGCGCCGTTACCGCCAAAACTACTTTATTGCTGCTTTCGCACTCCTCCTCGTGCTGGCCGGATTATTGGTTGTGCTGGCGCTCATCGTCACGGAGTTGATCAGCCGGGAGACGCCCGCTTTGTGGCTCTGGCCGCTTGTGGCGGTGTTGCTTCTGCCGCTTTTCTGGTTGAGCGACCGTTTTGTGGAGTTGTGGCAGGAAGAGCAGAATTTCCGCCGTGGTCAGCTCGGGGAGAGTGAGGTGGCGCGGCGGTTGCGGCTGGGATTTGGCGGTGATTGGACGTTGTTCCGCAATGTGAAATTGCCGGGTAGCAAGGCGGACATTGATATGGTGCTCTTGGGACCGCCGGGTGTGTTCGCTTTGGAAGTGAAGGCATACACGGGCAACTATCGCTACGCCAAACAACATTTCTATCGCCGCTCGATGATGACCTGGCGGCGGATGCAGCATAATCCCGGCAAACAGGCGCGCGCAGTTGGGGGATTGTTACACGACTATATTACTGATACACTGAACGAAGATGTGTGGGTTGAACCGCGCTTGGTGTGGGTGGGACCGGGCAACCTGACCTTAGAGGAACCAGAAGTCTTCGTCTGGTTTGTCGAAAAACTGGATCAGGAGACTGAACGGCTGCGCGCGCTGCCCCGGAAACTCTCCGCCGAAAAACGTGCCGCCCTCTCCGGCCTCCTGCGCGGCTTGTGCAGTACCTTGCGATAGTGTCTTCTTGAAAATCTGGGGGTGGGGGTTTGGGGGCGGGCGCAGCCCGCCCCCAAACCCCCACTTCTCCCCTTTTTAATTGAGATGATATGGACGATACTGGTTAGTTTTGTCAGCAGATTTTGCAAATGAAGCAGATTTTTCGGAATGATAAACAAAAAATCTGCTCAATCTGCTTAATCTGCTGATATAAAAAAGATCATTCGCCTATTCTGTGTATCGCCGCCTCTACAAATCCTCGGAAAAGAGGATGCGGACGTTGCAGCCGCGACTTGAACTCCGGGTGGAACTGGCTGCCGAGCATCCACGGGTGGTCGCGCAGTTCGGCGATTTCGACCAGCCGGTTATCCGGCGATAAACCGCTGAACACCATCCCCGCTTTCCCCAAAACCTCGCGGTAGGCGTTGTTGAACTCGAAGCGGTGCCGGTGACGCTCATAGACTTCCTCGACATTGTATGCCGCGCGTGCCTTCGACCCCGGCTGCAATTCGCATGGATAGCGGCCCAAGCGCATCGTGCCGCCCATGTCGAGCAAGTCTTCCTGGTCAGGCATTAAGGAGATGACCGGATGTTGCGTCTTGTGCTTGAATTCTGTACTGTTGACGTCCTCGGTGTGGAGCACATAGCGGGCGAATTCGATGCACATCACCTGCATCCCCAGGCACAGCCCCAGGTACGGAATCTGGTTCTCGCGGGCAATTTTCGCCGCCAGAATCTTGCCTTCAATGCCCCGCGAGCCGAACCCGCCCGGCACCACGATCCCGTCAGCCTGTAAGAGCCGCTCTATGTTTTCGCCATGTTCCAACGACTCGCTGTGGATCCAATCAATATCTACCGCATATCCGTGATATAACCCGGCGTGGATCAACGCCTCGCGGACGCTGATATAGGCATCGTGGAGTTCCACATATTTTCCGACTAACGCGATGCGCACTGTTGGCTTTTCAGATTTAAGGCGTGCGATGGCGTCTCGCCAATCACTCAAGTCCGGTGATTGCGCCTTATCGCGCAAGTGCAGCATCCCGACCACCAGGTTACCCAAGCCGGCCTCTTCCAGCATCAGCGGCACTTCGTAGATGCTGTCGGCGGTTGTCAACGGGATCACGGCCTCGCGTTCTACATCGCAGAACAGCGCGACCTTCGCGCGGATGTCGCCATCGATGGGGAAATCTGCGCGCAGACCGATGATGTCCGGCTGGATGCCCATACCGCGCAGTTCGCGGACGCTGTGCTGGGTGGGCTTGGTCTTCAGTTCACCGCTGGCGCTCAGATAGGGTAGCAGCGTCACGTGGATATAGAGGACGTTGTCGCGTCCCACATCCTTGCGCATCTGGCGGATGGCCTCCAGGTAGGGCTGCCCTTCGATGTCGCCCACCGTGCCGCCGATCTCCACCAGCGCCACGTCGGCCTTCAATTCCTGCGCCGCGCGGATGATGCGCCGTTTGATCTCGTTGGTGACGTGGGGGACGACCTGGATCGTGCCGCCCAGAAAGTCGCCGCGCCGCTCGCGCGCGATCACCTCGCTGTATACCTGCCCGGTGGTGACGTTGTTGAGCTTGCCGAGATTATCGTCAATGAAGCGCTCGTAGTGTCCCAGGTCAAGGTCGGTTTCTGCGCCGTCCTCGGTGACGAACACCTCGCCGTGCTGGTAGGGCGCCATCGTGCCGGGGTCAACATTCAAATAGGGGTCCAATTTTTGGATGGAGACATTCAGTCCACGGGCTTTGAGGAGCCGGCCTAACGACGCGGCCATAATGCCCTTCCCGAGAGAACTGACTACACCACCCGTTACAAAGATGTATTTCGTTGCCATAGTCACCTCCTCACGGGATTTCTATTGTACAGCCTTTTGCGGAAATGCCAACTCGCTTTGGTTTTTTGCCGAGTGGGGTTATACTACAGGGGATCGGGGATTAGTGATTGGGGATTAGGGCTTCCCTGATCCCCAGTCACCAATCCCTAATCCCAATTTCTGAGGGGGTGGGGCAATGGAAATTCTAGGCATTGATATTGGCGGTTCTGGGATCAAGGGCGCGCCGGTAGAGACGACGACGGGTTTATTCCTGGCTGAACGTCACCGGATTGCGACGCCGGAGGGGGCGAAACCGGCGGATGTGGCGAAGGAAGTCAAAAAGCTGGCAAAGCATTTCGCGTGGCAGGGACCGATTGGCTGCTGCTTCCCGGCATCCATTCAGCATGGCGTCGCGCGCACGGCAGCGAACGTGGACAAAACCTGGATCGGCACGAACATCGAGCAGTTGTTTGCCGCCGCCACCGATTGTCCGGTGCGCGTGCTCAACGATGCGGACGCTGCCGGTCTGGCCGAGATGCGCTTTGGCGCGGGCAAGGGGGTCGGCGGTCTGGTCTTGATCGTGACGATTGGCACGGGCCTGGGTACGGCGCTCTTCACCGACGGCGTCCTCGTCCCCAACACCGAGTTGGGGCATATCGAGATGAACGGCAAAGACGCCGAGCTACAAGCCTCCGATGCCGCGCGCAAGCGCGAAGACCTGTCGTGGGAAGTGTGGGCCGGGCGCTTTGATCAATATCTGCGCGCGATGAAGGCGTTGCTGTGGCCCGATTTGATCATCATCGGCGGCGGCGGCAGCAAGAAATTGGGCAAGTTCCGACATTATCTCACCGTGGACACGCCCCTTGTCCCCGCGGCAACACTGAATGACGCCGGCATCATCGGCGCGGCGCTGGCGGCGGAGACGGTATAATGGGTAGGTGGGACGCGCCTGGCGGAAGTGCGTCCCACCTGCGTTGATTACGTATACGCTCCCAGCGTTTTCGCCAATTCGATGATGTAGCGGAAGTTTTCCAGGCTCACGCTGGATGGCACGGAGTGGTCCGATGAGAAAATGTAGCCGCCATTTTCCTTGATCACAGGGATGACACGCTGCATTTCTTCCTCAATACGCTCCTTATCGTCCCATAGCACGGCGTTGATCCCGCCATGCAGCAGCAGTTTGTCCCCGTAAGTTTGCTTGATGTGGATCGGGTCCATCCCCGCCTTCACCTCCAGCGGATTCAGCCCGTCCACACCGATTTCGATCAGCTCTGGGATGAACGGGTTGACGTCCCCGCACGAGTGCAGCCGCACCTTGACGCCCTTCGCGTGCGCCCACTCCACCGCGCGCTGGTGGACAGGCTTGAGCAGCTTGCGGTAGGTGCGCAGCGAGAAAAACTGGTTGTGCTTGTACCCCATATCATCGGGCCAGTTGACGGCGTCGAAGGTGTACCCCGCGTCCCAAACCTGGTCGAGCAAGGCGATGTCTACATCCAGGAAGTGGTTGAACATATCGATGCACCATTCGGGATCGGTGAGCAGCGCCATTAGCAGGCGTTCGGTGCCCACCGTCCACGAGTGCGTCACGTCGAAGCCGAACCACAGCCCGGCCTCGATCCAGTAACCCTCGTTGCGCCACCGCTTGTAGTTGGCCTGGAGATAGTCCCACGGGATGCGGTCGCGTGAGGGCGTCATCCTTGCTTTTGCGGCGCGCCAGGCATCCGGCCCATTGATTTTGAAATCCATAAACTCCGGCGTGGACGCGATGTGCTTCCAGTTTTTGAGCGTCGCGCCCCACGCTGTGGTGTTGATGACGTATTCCTCGGTCTCTTCGATGATTTCGGCGGGATAGCGCGGGCTGTTGTCTACGTTAATGTAGGCGATTTTGTCCAGCCCAAAGAAATCTACGTAGCTCATCCCCTCCGGCATCCCCTCGCGCTGCCAGCGTTCGATCGTCGCGCCCCACGGTGAATCGGTCACGGGGATGCGGTCGGCTTCCTGATGCGCGTACATCCGCGCCATGCGTTCGTGCGTTGTCATCGTGTCCATGCGGTTTGTCCTCCCCAAACTATCTCAAAGGATTCAGTAGATCGAAGTTTGGATTCGTAGTAACCGCTTTAGCGGTCTTTTGGGCACTGAAGCGCCTGCTACGGACTCCAAAATCACATCTACTGGGATTCAACAGCAGTATTGCTGAGCATTGTAGCATCAAATGCAGTTTGTACAGCCAGTAATATTTATGAAATTCTTATACTTTATCCTTGACTTTAAGTAGATAATCGTCTATAATATTCTTATAACTAAACAAATATTGGACATAATTTGACTATCAGACTAACGACTAACGACTAACGACTACCAGACTATCACAGGAGGTGACGTATGCCGAGAAAAGTCTTGGAACTGCCTTACCAGGTGGAGTACCTGTCGATCCTGGACAAGGACGGGAATGTGGACGCTGATTTGGAACCTGATTTGCCCGCCGCTCTGTTGCTGCGTTTGCATCGGGCGATGTTGCTGGGGCGGCGTTTTGACGAGCGGATGCTGAAATTGCAGCGCCAGGGCCGCATCGGGACGTTTGCGCCGATCAAGGGCCAGGAGGCGGCGCAAGTTGGGCCGGTGGCAGTCTTGCGTGATTCAGACTGGATGGTGCCGGCGTTCCGCGAGACGGCAGGTGAGTTGATGCGCGGGCGCTCGATGGAGAGCGTGCTGCTTTACTTCGGCGGTTACGACGAGGGTGGCTACGTGCCAGAGGGGATCAACAACTTCCCGATCTCCATACCGGTTGGCTCGCAAATGCTTCATGCGGTCGGTGTGGCCTGGGGGCTGCAACACGACGGCAAGGACGACGTGGCGATGGCGTTCTTTGGCGATGGCGCGACCTCGCAGGGGGACTTCCACGAGGCGTTGAACTTCGCCGGGGTGTGGCAGGTCCCGGCGGTTTTCGTCTGCCAGAACAACCAGTGGGCGATCTCGATCCCCCGCGCGAAGCAGACGGCGGCGCAGACGCTGGCGCAGAAAGCGCTCGCCTACGGCATCCGCGGCATTCAGGTGGACGGCAACGACGTGCTGGCGATGTTTGTGGCGGCGCGGGAAGCCGTCGAGCGCGCGCGGGCCGGGGAAGGCCCCACGCTGATTGAGGCCGTGACCTATCGCATGTCGTTGCACACCACCGCCGACGATCCCAAACGCTATCGCACCGACGAAGAGGTGGCGCTGTGGGAGGAACGCGATCCAATTGCGCGCTTCCAGGCGTATTTGAAGGTGAAGGGGCTGCTGGATGACGCGCGAATCACCGCACTCGAAGAAGAAATCGAGACCGAAATCCAGGCGGCAGTGGCACGCGCCGAGGCAAAAATGGCCGAGCCGGTCGATCCCCTGATGATGTTCGATCATACTTACGCCCAACCTTCCCCGTACCTTCTCGAACAAAAAGAGGAACTCCGGCGGGAGCTAACGGCGCAATCCTGAAAGCAGATTCTAACCGCGAATCACGCGAATTTCCGCTAATACAAAAAAGATTCGCGTGGATTGGCGAGATTCGCGGTTTTCTTAGCGGAGGTGAGTATGGCAAAGATAACGATGGTACAAGCATTGAACCTGGCGCTGCGTCAGGAGATGGAAAAGGACGACCGCGTGATCGTGTTGGGTGAAGACGTGGGGCGTGACGGTGGCGTTTTCCGTGTGACCGATGGGTTGGTGGATACGTTCGGCGAGCGCCGCGTGCTCGACACGCCGCTGGCGGAATCCGGTATCGTGGGAATGTCGGTGGGCATGGCGGTGTATGGTCTCAAGCCCGTCGCCGAAATCCAGTTCTCCGGCTTCATCTACGAGGCGTTTCACCAGATTGAATCGCACGTGGCACGGCTGCGCAACCGTTCGCAGGGGCGGTATCACGTACCGTTGGTGGTGCGTGCGCCCTACGCAGGTGGCGTCCGCGCGCTGGAGCATCACTCCGAGAGCCGTGAGGTCTACTTCGCGCACACGCCAGGCTTGAAGATGGTGATCCCTTCTGGGCCGCGTAACGCTCGCGCGTTGCTCGTGGCGGCAATCCGCGACCCGGATCCGGTGATCTTCTACGAACCGAAATCCATTTATCGGGCGTTCCGCGAGGAAGTACCAGAGGAAGAAGAAGTCTTTCCCATTGGCAAATCGGTGATCGCGCGGGCAGGCAAGGACATCACGTTGATTGCGTATGGCGCGATGTTGCGTCCCACGTTCGAAGCGGCGGAGAAGCTCAAGGCTGAGGATGGCGTCGAAGCGGAAGTGATTGATTTGCTGACCATTTCGCCGTTGGATGATGCGCTCTTCACGGCATCGGCGCGCAAGACGGGGCGCGTGGTTGTCGTCCACGAGGCGCATCGCAGCTTCGGCCCCGGTGCGGAGATTGTGTCGCGGCTGATCGAGAAGTCGTTCTGGTACCTCGAAGCGCCGATCAAGCGCGTGACCGGCTTCGACATCATCTTCCCGCTCTTCGCCCGCGAGCAGGCCTACCTGCCCAGTGTCGAGCGTATCCTGACAGCGGCCCGCGAGACCCTGGCGGTGTAAGCCTTTATCAGCAGATTGAGCGGATAAAGCAGATTTTTCAACCGCGAATCGCGCGAATTTTCGCTAATTGAACAAAGATTCGCGTAGATCAGCGAGATTAGCGGTTTGTTGAGGAGGTTGGTATGGCGAGAGAATTCAGATTGCCGGATTTGGGAGAAGGCATCCACGAAGGTGAAGTGCTGGCGGTGAAGGTGCGAGTGGGCCAGCAGGTCAAAGAGGATGAGACGATTCTTGAAGTAGAGACCGACAAGGCGGCGGTGGAAATACCGTCACCCTACAGCGATGTGGTGACGCAGATCAACGTCAAGGCTGGTGATACCGTCCACGTTGGGGATGTGCTGTTGGTGTTTGGGGATGGGGCGGGCGCGCAAGAGGCAGGAAACAAGGTGCAG
Source organism: Anaerolineae bacterium (assembly GCA_035420085.1). Taxonomy (GTDB): domain Bacteria; phylum Chloroflexota; class Anaerolineae; order B4-G1; family SLSP01; genus DSWT01. The sequence goes on along the minus strand of DAOLUH010000029.1, from coordinate 12,149 downwards.
GAAATGCCACCTGCGACGATTGCACCAGCATCCACGGCAACGCTTACAGCGGATTACAACCCGGCGCTGCCTGTGGCGGCTGCGCCTTCGACGCGGCGATTGGCCCGCGAGTTGGGCGTGGATCTGCGGACTGTTACGCCGACCGGGCCGGGTGGGCGCGTCACCGAGGCCGACGTGCGTGCGCACGCGAGTGGGAAGGCGGCATCGCCGGTAGCGGAGGCCGTTGTTGAACCGACGCCGCTGCCCCAGAACCTGGCGGTTGCGCCAACTCCTGTGGCGTCGCCGCTGCCCGCTTACGATCAACTGGGCTTGATCGAGCGCCTGCCGTTGCGTTCGATTCGTCGGGCCACGGCGCGCCAGATGGCGCTCGCCTGGGCGCAAATTCCGCATGTCTCCACGCAGGATGTGGTGGATGTGACCGCTTTGGAGGCGCTGCGGCAGCAGTATAAGGCCGATGTTGAGGCGCGAGGCGGCAAGCTGACGTTGACCGTTTTTGTGCTCAAGGCGCTGGTCAACGCGCTGAAGGAATTTCCGAAGTTCAACGCCAGCCTGGATGTAGAGACTGAGGAGATTGTCCTCAAAAAGTACTATAATACAGGTGTGGCGGTGGATTCGGAGCGCGGCCTGATTGTGCCGGTGCTGCGTGACGTAGACCGCAAGAGCATCGTCGAACTGGCGGTGGAACTGACGGCGCTAGTGGAGCGCACGCGCGACGGCAAGGCCTCGCTTGCCGATATGCAGGGTGGCACGATCACCGTGACGAACATCGGCGCGCTGGGCGGTAAAGGCTTTTCGCCGATCATCAACTACCCGGAGGTTGCTATCCTGGGCCTGGCGAAGGCCAGCGTGCAGCCAGTTGCCCGCCCGAAGAGGAACGGTGGGTATAAGTTCGTCCCGCGGTTGATGCTGCCGATCATCCTGGCGTTCGATCACCGGGTCAACGACGGGGCCGAAGCGCAGCGGTTCCTGAATCGCATCATTGAACAACTCGAAAACCCGGAGAAACTGCTTCTGGGATTATGAAAAGGCTTTGTCAGCAGATTAAGCGGATTTAGCAGATCAAAAATCTGAAATCTGCTTAATCTGCTCAATCTGCTGATCGTTGAGGAGGATAGAAATGACACAAGAAGTCCATACAGAAGTCGCCACACTGGGCGGCGGGTGTTTTTGGTGTTTGGAGGCGGTGTTCGACAAGCTGAAGGGCGTGCTGCACGTCGAATCCGGCTATGCGGGTGGAACGGTGCCCAATCCGACGTACAAGCAGGTCTGCACCGGTATGACCGGGCACGCGGAGGTGGTGCAGATCACCTTCGATCCGGCGGTGATCACGTTCCGCGAACTCTTGGAAGTCTTCTTCGACATCCACGATCCGACGACGTTGAACCGTCAGGGCGCGGACGTGGGCACGCAGTATCGCTCGGCGATCTTCTATCACTCGGACGCGCAGAAAGCGACGGCCGAGGCGATGATTGCAGAACTGGAAGCCGCCCGCGTGTGGAAATCGCCCATTGTGACCGAGGTGACGCCGTTCGACACGTTCTACAAAGCGGAAGACTATCACCAGGAGTACTATCAGCAGAATCAGCAGCAGCCGTACTGTCGCGCTGTTATCGCGCCCAAGCTGGCGAAGTTCACCAACCATTTCGTCACCAAGCTAAAGGTCTAAATGGCCCGATTTCGTATTACCGGCCCTAAGCCTTTAACCTTTAATCTGTAACCTGTAACCTTTAACCTGTAACCTTTAACCTGTAACCTTTATGACTGGAGGACAACAATGAAAAAGAACATGGGAACTGTAGATCGGATTGTGCGCGTGGTGATTGCGGCAATTATCGCCATTTTGTACTTCACCAATGCGATTTCTGGAGCGCTGGCGATCATTCTGGGGATCGTGGCGCTGATCTTCCTGGCGACGAGCGCGGTCGGCTTTTGCCCGCTGTACGTGCCGTTGAAGATTTCGACGCGCAAGCAGGCGTGAGGAGGGCAGATGACCGACAAGATTGTGAAAAGTGACGCGGAATGGCAGGAAATTTTGACACCGGAGCAGTATCGTGTGATGCGCAAGAAAGGGACGGAACGCGCGTTCACCGGCAAGTACTACGCCTACAAAGAGGACGGCATCTACCGGTGCGGGGCGTGCGGGCAGGAGCTGTTCGACTCGCGAACCAAGTTCGACTCCGGTACCGGCTGGCCGAGCTTCTACGCGCCGATTGGGCCGGAGCGGGTCGCCGAGACGAACGACTTCAGCCACTTTATGGTGCGGACCGAGGTCACGTGTAGTCGCTGTGGCGCGCATCTGGGCCACGTCTTCGATGACGGTCCTGAGCCAACCGGCCGGCGCTACTGCCTCAACTCGATCTCGCTGGATTTCGCGCCGCGCGAGCAGTAAGCGGATTCCGCCTGTTTACTGTCAATCCTAAAAAACGCTTCGCGGATCATCATCGGGCAAGAATGGTGGATTGTGATCCGCCTGAAGCGTTGAAGTGAGATATTTGCCAAGGAGGTGAACCATGGCAATGGGACGTTATGGGGTAAAAACAAAACTTTCGCCGGAGGAAGTTATTCAGAAGGCAAAGGCATACTTTGGTGGACAGATGGGCCTGACGATCGTCGAAGAAGGCGCTTGTTGCATTTCCTTCGAAGGTGGCGGCGGATTTGTAGAGATCTCGGTGACACAAGAAGACGATAAAACCGACGTCGATTTGACGACCCGTGAATGGATGTTCGACGTGCAGCAGTTCATGAAAGCGATCGGATCCAGAGGCCGATAACTGCGAAAAATCCTTTGGGGATTCTGGACTTTGGACTTCTGACTTTGGACTTTAGACTTCGGACTTTGGACTAACGACTAAGGGGGTCTATTATGGTGATGGGAGAAATGACCCAGGAAGTGGATGTGGTGGTGGTCGGCGGGGGGCCGGGTGGGTACGCGGCGGCGTTCCGTGCGGCGGACCTGGGCCTCGACGTGGCGCTCATCGAGAAGGACGCGACGCTCGGTGGGGTGTGCCTCAACCGGGGGTGCATCCCGTCGAAGACGCTGTTGCACGTCAGCCAACTGCTCTACGACGCGCGGCATGCCGGCGACCTGGGCCTGCGTTTCGCTGAACCGGAGATCGATCTTGACAAAGTGCGCGAGTTCAAAGACAGCGTCGTCTCGAAATTGACCGGCGGCCTGGATCGTCTGGCGAAACAGCGCGGTGTGCAGGTCGTGCGTGGGACGGCGACCTTCGAGAGTTCGACAACGCTGCGCGTGGTGGGCGCGGAGATTGCGCATTTCAAGTTCAAGCACGCGATCATCGCCACGGGGTCATCGCCTATCACCTTGCCCGGCGTCGAAATCCGTGAGGGCGGGCGGATTATGGACTCGACTGGTGCGTTGGCGTTGCCGGACATCCCGGAACGTCTGCTGGTGATCGGCGGTGGGTACGTGGGCCTGGAGCTGGGTTCGTTCTACGCCACGCTTGGCAGTCGCGTGACCGTCGTGGAGATGCTGGATAGCCTCATCGCCGCGGCGGACGCTGACCTGGCGCGGCCTTTGCTGCGGCGCATCAAGGAAACTTTTAAGGCCGTCTACACGCAGACAAAGGTGACGGCGCTGCACGAGGATGAAAACGGGGTCGATGTGACCTTCGAAGGGCAGGTCGATCCCGCGCAGCAACGTTTCGACCGGGTGCTCGTGGCTGTGGGGCGGCGGCCTAACTCGAAGGCCCTGGGTCTGGAAAACACCCGCGTCGAGTTGGACGCGCGCGGGTTCATCCGGGTGGATGCGCAGCAGCGCACCGCCGATCCGCACATTTTCGCCGTGGGCGACGTGGTGGGTGGGTTGATGCTGGCGCACAAGGCGATGCGCGAGGGCAAGGTCGCGGCGGAGGTGATCGCCGGGCAGCCGGCGGCTTTCGACGTGCTGGCGATTCCGGCTGTCGTCTACACCGATCCGCAACTGGCGTGGGCCGGGCTGACGGAGAACGAGGCCCGCGCGCAGCAGCGCCCGATCAAAGTGGCGCGCTTCCCGTGGAGCGCCTCCGGTCGCGCGTTGACGATGGACGCGCCAGAAGGGATGACGAAGATTATCGCCGACCCGGAAACCGGGCGTGTGCTCGGTTTTGGCATCGTGGGGCGTGAGGCGGGTGAGATGATCGCCGAGGGTGTCCTGGCGATTGAGATGGGCGCGCTGGCGGAGGATGTGGCGCTTACCATTCACGCGCACCCCACACTCTCTGAAACCGAGGGTGAGGTGGCGGAACTGTTCCTGGGCAGCGCCACGCACATTCTGCCGGGTAAAAGATAGGGTGGTCGCTCTTCAACGTAATGGTGGGGGTGTTGTATTGTTTGTGGAGAATGACGCTATGCACTTTTGCATAGCGTCATTCTTTGTATAATGTGACTGATTCCTTATTCGTTCGTTGGTTCTATGAAAGGTACGACCATGAAATTCTTCGATTGCAATGCCTTTTTCGGTCTCCCTTCCCTTCGCCCGCTCATGCCAGCGCCGACGACGGATGAACTGCTGGCAGAGATGGATCGCGCCGGCGTAGAGCGCGCGCTGGTGTGGCACATCGCGCAGCACGACGGCGCGCCGCGCGTCGGCAACCAACTCTTGGCAGAGGCGATTGCGCCGCACCCGCGCCTGGTTGGCTGCTGGACGGTGCTGCCGAATCAGGCGCGCGAGTTTCCTCCACCCGCTGAACTTTTCCGGCAGATGCAAGCCTCGCGGGTGGCGGCGCTGCGCGTTTTCCCCAATGCGCACAAGTTCCTGTTGAACACTGTGTCAATGGGCGACTTGCTGGAAGCGATGACCATGCGGCGTGTGCCGCTGTTTGTCTCGGTCAAACGCGGGATGGCCTGGCACGACGTGTACAACCTGCTGGCTGAGTTCCCCGCTCTGGTCTGTGTCATCTGCGATCACGGTTGTTGGGGCGAGGACCGGATGTTTCGCCCCCTGTTGGAACGCTATCCCAACGTCTACGTGGATACGGCGCAGTATTTACTTGACGGCGGCATCGAGGCGTTGGTGGCGGATTACGGTCCGCGGCACATTCTGTTCGGCAGCGGCTTCCCCGAATCCTATTTCGGCGGGATGATGATGGCGCTCAGGCACGCGCAAATCTCCGACGAGGCAAAGGCGCTCATCGCAGGCGGCAACCTTGAGCGCATCATAGATGAAAATCTGTCAACGGATTTAACGGATGAAACGGATTGAAAAGAAAAAATCCGTTGAAATCCGTTCAATCCGTTGACATTTTTGAGGGAGGAGCGATGATGATCGGTGATTCGGCGTTAGCGCGTGAGTTTTGGGAGCAGGGTAAGGCAGCCTCGTGCCCAATTTACGATATGCACGGGCACATGGGCGATTTTCACTCGATTTACTTTCCGCGCGGCGACACGGCGGCGATGATCAGCACGATGGACGAGTGCGGCGTGCGGATGCTCGTCTTCTCGCATCACACCGCGCTGTTCTCGCCCGATCTGGCGAACACGCGCAGTGTGGAGGCCGTGCGGAGGTTCCCGGAGCGCCTGCGGGCGTATTGCGTCATCAATCCCAACTACCCGGAGATCGTCGAGCGTGAGGTGGCGAGCTTCGATAGCCTGTTCCCCGACGTGTACGTGGGCTTCAAGTTCCTCTCGGACTACCACCAGGTCGCGCTGACCGACGACCGCTACCGGCCTGCCTGGGAGTACGCCGACGCGCGTGGCCTGCTCGTGCTGGCGCACACGTGGGGCGGCAGCCGCTTCGACGGCGAGGACGTTGTCCGGCAGGTCGCAGAGCGGTATCCCAACATCAAATTTCTCCTGGGACACTCGTGTCACGGTGCGTGGGATGCCGCCGTGCAACTGGCGCGCGACTTCCCCAACGTCTACCTTGAACTTACCGCCGTCTTCGACGACCGGGGCGTCATCGAGAAATTCGTCCGCGAGGCCGGCTCCGACCGGATGCTCTTCGGCACGGACTTGCCGTGGTTCGATCCGCACCACGCCATTGGGGTGCTGCTCAACGCGGACATCACCGACGACGACCGGCACAATATCTGTCACCGCAACGCTGAACGGCTGCTAACGCCGTTGACAGGAAGCCAATCAACGCTGTAATTTTCGCATAATTTCCCATCACTGGTATCATTGAATCTGAAGGCATATCTATAATGTTCGACCCGCTATCAGGTAAGGAGGCGTATCATGCAAACGACCCGGCAACGTCAGCTTTTGGTTGAATGTAGCGATCCCGGCCTGGTGATTTCCCTGACCGAGGAATTGGAAAATGTGCTGCGTCACATTGATTTTGCGCAGACGCAAGTGCTCAAGGCGCAGTTCACAGCGCTGGCGCAGGAACTAGGGCCGGATGTTGCGCAAGCGTGGCAGGGGTTTCGCCTGGAAACGCCTAATGATAGTGGGGAACCGCCCAGTTTCGGCAAACGCGATGCGTGGAACGCCGATGCCGAACCATTGCAACGGCTCGTGACGCAAGCGGCGGCGCAGGGCTTGGGCCAGTGGCATGTGCGCGAGACTATGCTTTTGCCGCAAGGCGCTCCCGCCCCTGAAACCCGCGAGCAATACGTCCGCGATTTGGCTGAGGCTATTGGCCAGATTTTCTGGGATGAGTGGGGCGTTTTCCAGCGGCCGGTCCCGCTTCCCCAGACGATGGCGGCTTATCGCCGGCAACTTGTGGATGAACATGCCGGCGCTGCGCTGCGCGCCCACGCGCAATATCCCACGGTAGGCCACGTCTGGATCAACGATGCGCGCCAGCGGTTCGAGCGCGTATTTGCCGATATTGATACCCGCGCCGAAGCTGTGATGCGCTACGAACTACAGCGTCTTAATCCGGGCGACCTCGACTTTGAAGAACGGGTGCGCTGGGCGGTGTTGGCGGCCCGGTTGAGCTACGAAGTGGAGAAGTGGTATGCGCCGGTCGAGGCGACGCTGCCGCACATCAGCCAACGCGCCGCGTGGGCTGAACTGGTATGGCAAGAATGTCGCGGGTGGGGCGAGGCGCGCGCGCTCCTGGAAGCGCGTTTGCAGGGTCTCATCGCCGAGGCGGAAGGCGTCTATACGGCGGACGGGGTGGATGCGCTGCGTTGGCTCTACGATGACCTGCGCAAGCCGCTCTTCTCCTGGCCGGGAGAGCGCGATTGAAACTGGCCTCTGTCGAAATCACGCGGCGCTGCAATAACCGGTGTCCCTATTGCGACCAGCGTAAGGCTGAGCAGGATATGTCCACGGCGCTGTTTGCCCGTGTGCTGGATGACCTGACCGGCGTGGGCGTTGAGGCCGTTGCGCTTGGCGGCGGCGAACCGACGTTGCATCCCGCTTTGCCGGCGCTGCTGGAAGCCGTCCACCAACGGCGCATGTCGGTCGGATTGACCACCAATGCCCGCGATCCTGGGTTAGTCATAGGTTTGGCCGAACAAGGCTTGCTGGACAGCTTCGGCGTTTCGGCGGACAAGGGCGAGTGGACGGCGCTCGTCGCGCATCCTTTGGCGATTGTCAACCTCTTGCTCTTGCGCGACACATTGCCCGCCGTGTTGCGACAGGCGGGTGCGGCGCTGCGTTGCGGCGCGCATCATCTGTTGCTTTTGGGCTACAAAGGCGCTGATCCAACGCTGCGCCCACCCACCGCTGAACTGGCGGCGGCTTTTAGCCTGTTGACCGGATTGGGGCGCGCGGCCAATGTCGTGGTCGCCGCCGACGACTATATCCGGCGGCGACTCGCCCTGAGCGAAACCTGCGGCGCCGACTTTCTGCGCATCACCCTCGAAGGCCGCCGCGAGCCATGTTGCTTTGCTGCGTGCGAGTATTACGAAAGTCTCGTTTGATAGTATGCTGGATTGAGGTGACGGCGGGTTAGTCGCTCGCCCGCAACCGTCTCTCCAACCGCCCCGTCAGCAGCGACAGACTGAGCGTCAACGTCATATACAGCGCCGCCACCGTGATCCACGCCTCGAAGATGTAGCGCGTCGCCACCACCACTTGCCGTCCCATGAAGGTGAGTTCCTGTATGGAGACGACCGATGCAATGGCCGAGTACTTGATCGTGTTGATGAACTCGTTCGCCAGCGCGGGCAGCACGCGCTTGATGACCTGCGGCATGATCACAAAGCGCATTTCATCAGCCCACGACAGCCCCAAGGAGTAGGCGGCTTCGCGCTGTCCCCGTTCGATAGACTCGATCCCGCCCCGGATGATCTCGGCGATGTACGCGCCCTCGAAAAAGGCCAGGGTGATGACGCCGGAGATGAACTGCACAAACAGCGATTTCTCCGCAAAGAAGAACGCCACGACTGCCTGCGCGCCCGCCGAGAGACTGCGGATGAACGTCTCGATCCCCAGCAGGGGCATAATCTGGTCGACGACGAAGAAGTAGAAGATGAAGATGAGCACGAGCGGGGGCAGATTGCGCACCAGTTCCACGTAGCTTCTGCCGACCATGCGGAAGAACAGCGTTTTGCTGGTGCGAAAGAACGCGATGATCACGCCCATCACCATCGCCGGCAACATGGCCCACAGCGACAATTTCAGCGTGGTGATGAGACCCTGCAACAGGTAGTTGGCAACCCACCGGCCTGTTGCAGGGTCACGGCGCAGCAAGAACTGCGGAATCGCCGCCCAATTGCCTCTGTATTCCAGCCCGTACTGGACGCGATAATAGACGTATACCCCCGCTGCAAGGCAGAACAGAAGCAAGACTGCGTCTATGGTTCGGAACCTGATTTTTGGGGCGCTCAAAAGGATTTCCTTGAAAAGTTATTTTGGGGTGTTTTTTCGTGCGCGGGCTTTGCCCGCGCACGAAAAAACACCCTTGTTCCTGGCGGTTCTAGCCGCGCTATTCGCCCAAAAGGGGCTGCCAGTCCTTCGTGCCGTACCAGTAGTCTGAGCGCTCTTTGAGCCAATCCTGATTGACCAGAATCCAGGCATTGAAGAACGCGAGCGTGTCCGGATCGCCCTTGCGCACGGCGAAGGCGCTCGGCTGGAGGTTCAGCAATTCGCCGCCCAGGGGCCGGTACAGCACGTCAGGATAGTCGGCGGCCCAGAACGCGGGAGTGGGGGAGGAGGAGAAAGCCGCGTGCGCGTTGCCGTTGAGCACATCCTGGATGACCGCTTCGTCGGTGTCGAACTGGTGCAACTGGGCTTTGGGCGCATATTTCCTGGCTGCGTCAACGGGCGTGGCGCCCAACCGCACCGCGATGACGACATCCTCGCTGTCCAGACCGTCGAGGTTGGTCAGACCCGGCAGCATGTTCTTGTTGACGACGACGTCAATACCGCTCCACTCGTAGGGGTCTGAGAAGTTCACCTTGAGCGCACGTTCCGTCGTGACCCCCATACCCCCGATGATCACGTCGAATTTGCCGGTCAGCAGCGCGGGGATGATGCCTGACCACTCGGTGGGCACGAATTCGACCTCGACGCCCATATCCGCCGCCAGTTTTTTGGCGACGTCCACCTCGAAGCCGACCAGGTTGCCGTCCTTGTCCTTGAAGGCCCACGGCACAAAGATGTCGAGTCCGACCTTGAGGACGCCGCGTTTCATGATCTCATCCACCTGACTTTGCGTCCCGCCCGCCATCCCGCCCGGCGCGCCGGAACATGCCGCCAGCAATCCCGTGAGCAGCGCGATCACCGCCGCCGCCGTTACAACCTTCTGCCAATTGCGTGTGTGATTCATGGTATCCCTCCTATGAACATCGTTGAAAGTTACAAGTTGAAAGTTGAAAAATCCGTTGAAATCTGTTTAATCCGTTGACAGATAATCTTGTGCTACAAAATCTGGCTGAGGAAGCGTTGGGTGCGTTCTTCCTGCGGATGCTCGAAGATGCGCTCCGGCGTGCCCGTTTCTACGATTTGCCCTTCGTCCATAAAGATCACCCAATCGCTGACCTCGCGCGCGAAGCCCATCTCGTGGGTCACGACCACCATCGTCATCCCGGATCTGGCTAAGGTCTTCATCACATCGAGCACTTCGTTGATCATCTCCGGGTCCAACGCGCTGGTCGGTTCGTCGAATAGCATCACTTTGGGCGCCATCGCCAGGGCGCGCGCGATGGCAACGCGCTGCTGCTGCCCGCCGGAGAGTTGTGCGGGGTAGTTGTGGGCTTTGTCGGCGATCCCCACCATCTGCAACAATTCCATACTGCGCTGTGTGGCGACAGCTTTATCCTTTTTGCGCACGCGCCGCTGGGCCAGGTTCACGTTCTCCAAAGCCGTGAGATGGGGGAAGAGGTTGAAGGATTGGAAAACCATCCCCACTTCCTTGCGAATTTCCAGCCGGTGGCGTTTATCGTCGTCGAGGGGGATGCCGTCTACGATAATCGTGCCGCTTTCCGCCGTTTCCAGTCCATTGATGCAGCGCAACAGCGTAGACTTGCCCGATCCCGACGGCCCCATAATCACGACGACCTCCTGCCGCCGAATCTTCGCCGAGAAGCCCCTGACCGCCTCGACCCCGCCGGCAAACGTCTTGCTGACGTTCTCGATTTCGATGATGTAGTCTTCCATTTTGTTCCTTCGACGGGATTAACAGGATTTACAGGATAAAAAATCTGCTTAATCTGCTCAATCTGCTGACAAAAACTTACGTCAAAACTCTAAACCGCTTCTCCATCGCGTACACGATCATCGACAAGGGCACCGTGACCGCCAGATAAATGGCGGCGGTGGCAAACCAGACCTCGAAGGTGAGGAACGTGTCGGCGGCGATCACCCGCGCCTGCAACGCCAGATCGCTCAGCGAAACCAGGCCGACGAGCGACGTGTTTTTGATCAGGCTGATGACCTCCCCGGTCAGCGGCGGCAGGATGCGCCGGAGGGCCTGCGGCAGGATGACGTCGCGGTACGTGTCGAAGCGGCTCAGACCCAGACTGTAGGCCGCTTCCCACTGTCCCTTGTGCAGTGAAACGATCCCCGCCCGGAAAATCTCCGACAGATACGCCCCTTCAAACAGGCTCAGTGCCAGCACCGCCGAGGCAAACCGTCCCAGGCCCAGAATCGGCCCGATGACGAAGTAGAGCAAGTAAATCTGGACAAGCAGCGGCGTGTTGCGGATGACTTCCAGGTAGACGCGGGTCAGCACGCGGCCCATAAACGAATCCGACAGGCGCAGGAGCGCCGTCGCCAGCCCAACCGCCAGTGCCAACACGAGGCTGACGCCTGAAATCCTGAAGGTGAAGAGCAGCCCCTTGATCAAGTCGCCGACGACCAGCCGACCGGCTTCGATCCTGAACAGGTAACGCGGCAGACGGTACCACTGCCAGTAATAGCCCAGTCGAGCGGTGCTCAGCGAGATCAGCCAGACCCCCACCACGATGAGCAGGGCAAACTGGGCGATGTCTCTCCCCGGCGAACGGAAAAGAAAGCTCCAGGGTTTGGACTTGCGGAGTGTAGCGACTGTGGATGCGCTGTTTGTGTTCATCGCTGTCCTGCTACGCTTGGGCGCGCGCCGCTTCTCTCTGCGATACCTGCGCGATGATGTCGGCGATCGTGATGTCGCCCAGCGCGTTCTCGACCAATTGGTCCATTTGGTCGAAGACCTCAATCAGCACGCTCTGGATATTCCGCCCGACCGGGCAGTATGGGCTGGGTTCGTTGGGATGCAGCCCGAAAAACGTTTCATTTTTGGTCAATCGGTAGATCTCCTTCAGGGTGATCTGCGCTGGATCTTGCTTCAGAACCGCTCCACCTGTGCTCCCCGGAAGCGTGTCTACTAACTCAACCTCGTGCAGCCGGCGCACGATCTGCCGGATCACTACCGGGTTGGTGTTGACGCTGCCGGCGATCCACCGTGACGACAGGGGCCGCTCGGCCTTGCCGAGCAGGGTTAGCACGTGGACCATCATGGTGAATTGGCTATTTGCGCTCATATATGTAACTATTTTAATTACATATTGTGATTTGTCAAGAGGCTTTTTCCTGGGGGCAGACGATTTTCGTTTGCGCGTTTCATTGCCCTGTACTAGAATACCCTTCATTCGTTTGAACGTGTAAACGTTGGAACGTTCAAACGGGTAACAATGATTAGGGAGGCTTATCAAGCATGTCAATTTTTGACTCACAAGACCACTATCGAAACTTCGCCGTTGCTATTTACTGCACTGTCTACGACGTGCAAAAAATGGCCGATCTGGCCTGGCTGGAAGGGCGCTTTGACGTCATCAGCC
>DAOLUH010000028.1:0-72590 GCA_035420085.1 Anaerolineae bacterium | reverse complement strand
CATAGCCCGGCTCATCCGGGTGGACGGCGAACCGCTCGCCGTAATTCTCCGCGTAGAGCACGATGCGCTCCGTCCCCCGCTCGTAGGGGAAGACCTCGATCTGCACTTCGACGTAGGGGTACACGCCGATGTTGAAGATTTTCCCGTGCCCGGCGAACCACGTGTCCGTCCAGCCGCCGTTGTCGCAGATGCGAATCGGCGCGACGCTGTTAATGACTCGCAAAGGACGATGCCCTTCTTTCTCACTCATCACTTTTCCTCCGCTGCTCTCAATGTACAGTCGTGAATTGTCCTTCTTTACATCAGGGATTATAATAACGATGAGAACCAAATCAAGCCTTGAAAGCGATAAAAGATATGGCAATCTTCAACCGCATTGAAATCAATCCTGATGTGGCGCTTGGCAAACCGGTGATTCGCGGCACACGCATTCCCGTAGAACTGTTGTTACGCAAGCTAGGTGAAGGCGCTACCGAAAACGATTTACTGGATGCTTATCCACGCTTGACACGCGCTGATATTAAAGCAGCTTTGACTTACGCTGCCGCAGCCCTGGCCCACGAAACAGTCTTGCTACAACCTGCATGACCGACGCTGCTTTGCGATTCCTCGCTGACGAGAGCTGTGATTTCGCAGTCGTGCGCGTTCTGCGCGCCAACGGTTACGACGTTATTGCTGTAGCCGAATTTATGCAGCGCTCGATAGATGACGAGCTGATCGCCCAGGCGCACCGCGACAATCGCATCCTGTTGACTGAGGATAAAGACTTCGGTTGGCTAGTCTTCGTCAGCCACGCCGACTCCGCCGGCGTCATCCTGGTGCGCTTTCCAGGCAACGCACGGCAATCGTTAGCCACGACGGTGTTGCGCCTGGTTCAAGAACACAGTTCCGATTTGTCCGGAGCATTTGTCGTTATTGAACCAGGATATACCCGCATCGTGCAAAAACCGGGACAGTCTTGATTATTCCTAGCCAAAGAGAAGCAGGATGCAAGAATCTTGCTTCTTGCATCCTGCTTCCTGCCTCTTGCCTCTTTACCCGTACAGCGGCCCGAAGTTAGCACAGGCGCGGTAATCGGCGCCTTGCGGCTCCAGCGCGCCAAACGCGCTCCAGGTCGCCGGGCGGAAGACTTTGTCCTCCGGGACGTTGTGCATCGAGACGGGGATGCGCAACATCGAAGCCAGCGTGAGCAAGTCCGCGCCGATATGCCCGTAGCTGATCGCGCCGTGGTTTGCGCCCCAGTTGTACATCACCGTGTACACGTCGCGGAACGGCCCGCTGCCCGTGACGCGCGGCACGAACCACGTCGTAGGCCAGGTCGGGTCGGTGCGCAGGTCGAGCTTGTCGTGCACCTCTTTCGGCAACTCGATGATGACGCCTTCGGCCAGTTGCAGCACCGGCCCCAGACCCTTCACCAGGTTGAGGCGCGACATCGTCACCGGCATGCCGCCGCGCGTGACGAAGTGTGTGGACCAGCCGCCGCCCCGGAAGTATTCGACGTTGCCCGGATGCCACGTCGTCGCCTCGAGACATCGCTCGACTTCTTCCGGCGTGATTTCCCAATAGGGCTTCATCACCGGCTTGCCATCGCGTTCTTGCTGCCCGGTCGCGTCGAGCGCCGTCGGGCCGGAGTTGATGAGGTGCAGGAACCCGCCGGCCGCGTCGCCGGTCAGCGTGTAGCCGGTCACGCGCTTGACGGCCTCCGGACTCCAGTAGGTGCGCACGTCGGAGAACATCTGCGCCGTGCCGGTGAGCAAGTGCCCGAAGAGCATCGAAACGCCGTTGAGCGCGTCGTTTTCCGTGGCGACGATGTAGGGCTGGCGGATGCCGTTCCAGTCGAACGACGAGTCGAGAATCGCTTCCATAAAATCGCCGTTGGGGAAGTGATCGGTCCACTGGCGCTGCCCTTGAAAACCTCCGGCAATCGCGTTGTGGCCGAGGGCTTCTTCCTCGAAGCCCAGTTCCGCCAGGCGCGGGTTGCCCACCATCAGATCGCGGGCGATGAGCGCCATCTTCACCGATAGCTCCCAATCCTTGTCCTTCTGCGCGCGACTGCGCTGTTTTTCCGGCGGATTGCGGTCCACGCCTTCGGGACAGTGCGCTTTGACCCAGGTCATGGCCTGTTCGAACTCCACCGGATCGTAGATGCGCTCTTCGAAGCGGCGGACAAACTCCGACATGTCCACAAATTCCGCGCGCATCCCCAAATACTGCTCGAAGAGCCACGGCTCGACAATCGACCCGGCGATGCCCATCGAGACGCCGCCCATCGCCAGATAGGACTTCCCGCGCATCCCCGCCACGGCGAGGCCCGCCTTCGCAAAACGCAGCAGCTTCTCCTGCACGTCTTCGGGGATACTATCGTCGCCCGCATCCTGTACGTCGCGCCCGTAGATGCTGAAGGCCGGTAGTCCCTTCTGCGTGTGGGCCGACATCACCGCCGCCAGGTAGACCGCGCCGGGCCGCTCGGTGCCGTTGAAGCCCCACACGGCTTTGGGGATGAGCGGATCCATGTCCATCGTCTCCGCGCCGTAGCACCAACACGGTGTCACCGTGAGCGAGACGCCGACGCCCGCGCGCGCGAACTTCTTGGCAGTCTGCGCCGCCTCCGCCACCCCGCCGATGCACGTATCAGCGATGACACACTCGACGGGCAAGCCGTTCGGGTGGCGCAAATTCTCGCTGAGGAACGCCGCAACCGCCTGCGCCTGCCCCATCGTCTGCGCCTCGAGCGACTCGCGCACTCCACGCCGCCGCCCATCAATCGCCGGGCGAATCCCGATTTTCGACATACTGCCAATCAAACGGTTATGTGGTTCGTTCATCTTCATCATAGCCTCCACGGGGAATTAGAAATGAGTAACGAGTAACCAGTAACCAGTAACCAGTAACCAGCAACTAGGACCGAGCCGCCCACTGTCCGCCGTGGTCTTGGGGGCCGAGCCACAGCCTTTGGCCGACATCCCAACCCCATCCTGCGAGTTTGAGTGTGACAGAGAGTTGCTCCCATCCGGCTTTGATACGTTGCTGTACGGCCTTCCACGACGGCACGCCGCTCACAGCGTCCGCCGCCTCGACATTACACGCACCCACCGCGACAGCCCCGGTCAGCACGGCTTCCGGCGACAACCGGTTCAGCAGTCCTGTCAGAAATCCGGCAATCGCGCAATCACCCGCGCCCGTCGTTCCCACGAGGTTGGCGCGGAACGCCGGAGCGAGCAGTTCACGGTTGGTCCACGCGCGCGCTTTCGACCCCAGGCGCTCTTCCAAGATGCGTAGGCGCGTCGCATCGGGTGTCGTGCGCAGGTAGATGCCCTGGCTGCCGAGTTTCAATCCAACAACGGCGACGCCCCATTCGACCAATCGTCCGGCCAGATCGCTGAGCAGGTCGCCATCCACTTGAGGCAGGACCTCGCCGTTTTCTTCCAGAGCCGTGTAACGGGCCGGGTCTACCATCAGCAGCGCTTCTTCCACGCTCGGTAAGAAGACGTCCACCTGGGGAAGCACACGCGCCAGCCACGCGGGCCAGTCGACTTTTCCGGCCTCGGCGTGAGGATCGGGCCGGCTCACGTCGAGCGACGTGACCAACCCGTGCGCCTTGACACGCCGGAGCAATGTCTCGAATTCCTGCCCGTCATCCTGATAAAAACGGCGCATGAGCGTGGGATAACCGAAGTGAAAGATGTGCGCCCCGGAAAGTCCGATGTCGGGGACATCCGCGGCGCAGAACGTGTCGTTGGGGCCGGGGTAGTGAAGGAAGGTGCGGTCGATGTTGGGGGAACTGAAAATGAGTGTGTACGAGCTAGTTTCGCCTGCCGCGACCAACATCCCCTCGGTCAAAGCGGGATCGTAGCTGCGGAACACATCGAGCGTCGCCCGCCCGAAGGTATCGTCGCCGACTTTGCCCATCAAGCGCACCGGCACGCCCAGGCGGTGCAGCGCCAGGCCGGTGTTGGAGACCGCCCCGCCCGTCGAGAGCGTCATCGGCCCCACGTTGACCAATCCGCCCGGCACGAGCCACGTCGCCAGGTCGCGGCAGCTTTCGGGCAAGGTCGGAATCACGTCCAGGCAGACGTGCCCGGCGACGATGATCGCAGCGGGAGCGGACTTTGACATATCAGGCCCCCTGATCGTATTCCGCTTTAGCTTCAGCAAGCAAGCGCTCAATATGCGCTTGCAATAAAGGCAGGTCCTCAACAATCGTTTTCCACACGACCAGCAGATTTACACCAAAGTAATGATGAATCAACTTGTCGCGCATCCCCGCAACTTCACGCCAGGGCACTTCTGGATGCTGTTCTCGGAACGTTTCGGGAAGCCTCTTGGTGGCTTCACCCACAATCTCTAGCGCGCGAACAACGGCAAAAGCGGTTTTGTCATCGAGAAGAAACTGCTCATATCGCATATCGGCGATGAACTGGTGACTTTTCTGCAAGGCATCGAGAATGTCTTGCAAATAGTCAATGTAAAGCCTCTCCATGCTCATACAGTCACGACCTCTTGCAATATGCGCTGTCCGATGTGGGGCTTGAGCGCATCCTGCATCACCAAATCCACTTTAACGCCGAGCAAATCCGTGAGGTAGTTTTCCAAAGCCAGAAATTTGAGCAAACTTGGCGTCTCTGTAAACTCAACTAACACATCCAGATCACTTTCAGGATGTTGCTCTTGCCGTACATACGAACCGAAGATACCGAGCGTTTGCACGCTAAAACGTTCAGTTAAAACTGGTAGCTGCTGATTGAGTGTTCGCAGAAAATGTGTAACTGCTCCGTGCTCATCCATGCTATACCTCCCAACCATGTATGAGTGAATGTTACCTAGCCTCACCCTCCGCATTGATCACATCCAGCACCCGCGTCTGAAAACCCACCGCCGACGCATCCAGCAACGCCTTGATGTCTGGGGACGGCGCAGCGAGAACCTGGCGCAGGACCCGGCCCAGTTCGTCGTAGAGTTCCGTCGCCGCGACGGGCGGTTCGCCGCGCACGGCGACGCCGGAATTGATGAAGTTTGTGTAATTCGCCACGGGCACGTTGGCATACTGCGCGACAATTACCGCCCGCTGTTGGCCGTACTCGCCGGTGAAGACGTTGAGATACGGCAGCCCCACCAGCGCGCCGCTTTCCGCCTGGAGTTTGACGCCGTGCTCGAACGCCGCCAGATCAAACTCGCGCCAGGTGTTGAAGGCGAATGCCGCCGCCAGCGTCTCCGGCGACGACGCGGGATTGTACAGCCACACGCGCCCTGTGCCGAGCGTCGCGTTCGCGCCGCCGTTGGGCATCCGCCCAAAGCCAATGTCGTCAATAGGCAGGTCGGTGAGGTTGCGGATCATCCAACTGAGCGTGTCAGCGCTGGCAATCGTCATCGCGGTTTTGCCGGCGACGAAATCCAACACCAGCGCGTAGTTGCCCCACGTGGCAATGTCAGATGTGGTAGCGTCGTCTTGCCAGCGCAGGTCGTGCATGAATTGTATGGCAGACACCATAGCGTTGTTATTGTAGACAGCGACCCACCGACCATCCACGGCTTGTACGGTGTCGCCGCCATACGTGACCATCAGCGCCACGCTCATCCAACCACCGAGCGCGCCCTCATTGCGGATGTTGAAGCCGTCCACGCCTTCAAGGTTGGCGTGAATCTGCTGCGCATACGCCCGCACTTCATCCCAGGTTTGCGGCGGTTTGTCGGGATCGAGGCCAGCCTCCGTGAACAGCCGCCGGTTGTACATCAACCCCAGGCCGTTAGCTGTGTGCGGCAGGCCGTAGATGTTACCATACGCATCCTGCGCGAGCGCCAACAATGCCGGATGATAAGCCGCGCGGTAAGGCGAATCAGCGACGTAGTCCGTCATATCCGCCGCGTATCCAGCCTCAATGAGCGCGCGGGCGGCGGTCAAAGGGACAGCGAACGTATCTTCCAACACCCCCGCCGTCCGCGTGATGAAGGTCTGCGGGTCGTAGCGATACGGGCTGGGATCAATCACCACTTCAGGCCGCAGCGCGTGGAACTGCTCCAACAGCCAACGCTGCCGCTGCATCCCCACCACATCGTCTGCCAGCGCCGCATCGGTCACGCTGACGGCGACCGGCGTCAACGGCGTCGGCGTCACCTCAACAATTTTCTCGACCGGCACTTCGACGGTGACTTCCTGGGTAACGAAAACCGTTTTCTCCACTTCAACCTCGCGCGTCACCACCACCGTCTCGATCACTTTGTCCGGCGACGGCATCGGCTGCGCCTCCGCCGCACTACAGGCGACAAGCAACATCGCCGCCACCCACAGTAAAATGACCCGCATCCTAGAACGCACAACCCACCACCTAGAACGCATCACTTACAACCCTCAGCCCGCCACCGTGAACCGTGCCGTGACTACCGCCGCCGCCGTCCCCGGTTGCCCGCCGCCGACCGCAACCTCGAAGACGCCCGGTTCAATGACGCGCCGTCCCGCATCGTCAATAAGCGACATCTGCCGGGGCGCAAGCGTGAACGTGACGGTCTGCTGCACGCCGGGTTCCAGGTGGATGCGCGTGAAGCCTTGCAATTGCCGGAGCGGGACGGGCACAGAGGCTTCCACATCACGCACGTACAGTTGCACCACCTCATCACCGGCGCGGTCACCCGTGTTCGTCACCTTGACGCTAACCGTGAGGCTCTCGCCCGCTGAAATCGTCTCCGCGCTCAACGTCAAATCGCTGTAGGCGAACGTGGTGTAGCTCAAGCCGTAGCCAAACGGATAGAGCGGCTCGCCCTTGAAATAGCGGTAGGTGTGGCCCGCCGCCATCCTGTAATCGCGGAAGGGCGGCAGGTCGTCCACCGATTTGTAGAATGTCACCGGCAAGCGCCCGCCGGGATTGTAGTCGCCGAAGAGCACGTCGGCCAGCGCCGCGCCGCCTTCTTCGCCGGGATACCACGCCTCGACAATCGCCGCCGCATGTTCCGCCGCCCAGTTCACCGCGACCGCGCTCCCGTTGAGCAGCACGACGACGAGCGGCTTGCCGGCCGCAGCGACGGCTTGCAACAGTGCATCCTGGACGCCCGGCAGCGCGAGGTCATCACGGTCGCCGGTGCTGCGCCGCCCACCCTTGACGCCCTCCTCCTGGCCTTCCTCACCCTCGACGAGCTGCGACAACCCCATCACCGCGATCACCACATCGGCCTGCTGCGCGGCGGCGACGGCCTCGGCGAAGCCAGTCGTGTCGTCATCGCGGACGTCGCAGCCCGGCGCGTACAGCACGTTCACGCCATCGCCAACGGCGGCGCGGATGCCTTGCAGCGGCGTCACCGAGCGCGAGGGCCAGCCGAAGTAGTTGCCGAGTAACACCAGCTCATCGTCGGCGTTCGGGCCGATGACGGCAATCGTCTTGAGCTTGGCCTTGTCCAGCGGCAAGAAGCCAGCAGCGTTCTTGAGCAGCACGATGGACTCACGCGCCACTTGCCGCGCCAGCGCGCGATGCGCCTCGCAATCGTTCACCTCAATAGGAATCTGCGCGTAAGGCACCATCTCCGGCGGATCGAACATCCCCAACGTGAAGCGCAACGTGAACAGCCGCGTCAGCGCGCCGTCAATCGTCGCTTCGTCAATGAGCCCCTGCTCCAACGCGATGAGCAACTTGGCGTAAGTTTCGCCGCAGTTCAGGTCGCAGCCGGTTTTGACAGCCAGCGCCGCCGCTTCGGCCGGCGTCTCCACCATCTGATGATGCGCCCAGATGTCTTTGATCGCCCAACAGTCCGAGACAACGTGCCCTTCCACGCCATCCGGCCCGCCGAAACCCCATTCCTCGCGCAGAATCTTCTGCAACAACGTTGGACTGGCGCAACATGGCTCGCCATTCGTGCGGTTGTACGCGCCCATCACCGCAGCAACTTTGGCCTCGCGGACCGCCGCTTCGAACGCGGGCAGGTACGTCTCGCGCAAGTCGCGTTCGTCCACGCGCGCGTCGAAGTGGTGGCGCTCGTTCTCTGGTCCGCTGTGAACGGCGTAGTGCTTGGCCGTCGCCGCAACTTTGAGGTACTTCGGATCGTCGCCCTGCAAGCCTTTGATGAGCGTGACGCCCATCCGCGCCGTCAGGTACGGGTCCTCGCCGTAGGTCTCTTGCCCCCGCCCCCAACGCGGATCGCGGAAGATGTTGATGTTCGGCGTCCAGAACGTGAGGCCGTAATACTGTTCGGCGCTGCCATCCGCCCCGAGCGCGGCGTGATGCTTGGCGCGCGCCTCATCGGAGATCGCCGTGGCGACCTGGCGCAACAGCGCGGTGTCCCACGTCGCCGCCATACCGATAGCCTGCGGGAAGACGGTCGCAATGCCGGCGCGGCCAATACCGTGCAAGCACTCGTTCCACCAATTGTAGGCTGGCACGCCCAGGCGTTCAATCGCCGGCGCCCCGTGCAACATCTGCGAGACCTTTTCCGGCAGCGTCATCCGCGAGATGAGATCAGCCACCCGCGCCGCAATCGGCTGCGTAGGATCGGGATAAATGGCATCTTGTGGTGCATTGATCGGTTTCATTGTGACTCCTTGAACAAGATTTTTCATCTGCTGATACTTTATTGCATTAGGGAAAATTTGCAACCCAGGGTCTTATCATTCTTCAGACGCACGCTCACCGCCCCCGTCTCTGCGCTTCAGCGCACGCTCACCGCCCCCGAGACGGGGGCGGGTATGGCCGCGCGGCATTTCCGCCTCCTCCGCCGCACAACGCGCCCCCGAGACGGGGGCGGGTATGGCCGCGCGGCATTTCCGCCTCTGCCGCCGCGCAACGCACCCCCGTCCCCGGGGGCGCAGAGCACAGTCGCCGCTCTGCGCTTCAGCGCACGCTCACCGCCCCCGTCTCGGGGGCGGGTATGGCCGCGCGGCATTTCCGCCTCTGCCGCCGCACAACGCGCCCCCGGGGACGGGGGCGCAGAGCACAGTCGCCGCTCTGCGCTTCAGCGCACGCTCGCCGCCCCCGTCTCGGGGGCGGATATAGCCGCGCGGCATTTCCGCCTCCTCCGCCGCGCAACGCACCCCCGTCCCCGGGGGCGCAGAGCACAGTCGCCGCTCTGCGCTTCAGCGCACGCTCACCGCCCCCGTCTCGGGGGCGGGTATGGCCGCGCGGCATTTCCGCCTCTGCCGCCGCACAACGCGCCCCCGGGGACAGGGGCGCAGAGCGCAGACGCCGCTCTGCGCGAGAAAGCGCCGCCGCGCCAAGCAACGCCAGCAGTGGCGCGAAATCCCACAGGCTCAGCGCGCTGGCCGTCAGTGTGCGCACAGCATTCGGCGCGCTGCCGCTCTTGAGCACAAAGGGCGAAAAGTCGGCGACGCCGACAACGCGAATCGAGTACGGTTCTGCCGAACAGTCGCGTCCATCCACGCCATAAGCCATATCGCGCGCCAGGGGTGCGCTCCAGGTTGTTCCATTATGGTGATAGACTTCCATTGTCTCACACGCTTGCCCGGTCGGGATTTCGGACGCGGCGAAGTAAAACGTGAGCGTCACGCCGTCGGTGGGGACGATGGCCGGGGTGATATTGAAGCAGCGATTGACCGTATCCCCTGCCCCGGCGGTGGTGCAGGCTTGCCGCCCGCGGATGGTCGCTGTCACCAGGCCCATCTCGGCGGCAGAAGCCAGGACAACGCCGTGATAGACCGGTGTTCCGCCGCTGTTCAGCAGATGGCCCAACGCTACTGGCGCGCCGCCGGCTACCGCTCGGCTATGCGTCAGCGTGCCGCTGTTGATGGCAGTGGCTTCCACGGTGAGCGTGAAACCGTCCGGGATGGTCAGCGTCGCGCCGTATTCGATGGCAAAGTTAGCACACACGGCCGGCGCGTTCACCGTGATGGCGGCGCCGGCGGTAATCAGCACGTCGTCGCTGACGGTGGGTGGCGTGGAGAGGTGATCGCGCCAGACGTTGCTGTCGCTCCAAGCGCCGGCGGCAATCGCGGTATAGGCGCCGGCCGGCGCCACCGTCAAGCTGACGGGGATGACGATGTCGCCGGTCGAACTGTTGTGCGTGAGCCAGAGCGTGGCGGCGTAATCGCCCGCCGTGGACACTGCTCCGCTGTCGAAGGTCACGGCCACCGCCGCTTGACCGTCTGCCGCAATGTCGCCGGTGATCGGGTCTTCACGCAACCACACGAGCGGGTCTGCCGGCAAGCAGTTGGTCTGCTGGCCGGGATAGGCAAAACAAACCGCGCTTTCATCCTGGATGGAACCGGCTACATTGCAACTGCCGGCGGCGGCATAGGTTAAGCCGCGCGCGCCAGCGGCATCCTCAATGCCGGTGGTGGAACCCAGTCCGGCGCGGCCGGCATCCTGGAATTGGATGAGAATGTTGCCGCTGGCAAACAGAATCGCCTGCCAGTCGCCGGCCGAGCCGACCGGGCTGCCGTAGTACGTGGCGTCGTTAACCTGGACAATAGCGCAACTGCCGGTGTTCGCGCCATAGGGACAGGCGGCAAAGGTCTGGTAGTAGGCCGCGCCGCCCGTTTTGAAGTCGAGATCATCCCACAACAACGCGATGAGCTGATTGGGCGTCGTCGCAGTGGGCAGCGGACATTGGTTGTCATAGGCGGCAGAACCGGCGCCAAAGGTCAGCAAGCCGTTGGAACCGACGTAGAATTGCGTCTGGGTGACGCCGTAGAAGGGAAAATCAAAGCCGAGGGCGAAAGGCCCCTGGAAGTTATCGTCGCTCAGACCGGTAACGAGCGCGCCGGTCGCAGCGATGTCAATCCACTGGTAAGCCGGGCCATCGGCGGCATTGGAATCGGCCCACTGATAGCCAAAAGGATCCGGCCCGCCCACGGCGGTCGGGGTGAAGCCGGCCCAGCGTTCGCGCAGGCGGAAGGTGGCCGTCGCCGCACCGGTGTTCACGATGCGCAGCGTCGTCGTGTATTGACGGTTGGGCAGCAAAGCCGCCGCCAGAGTCGTCGGCGCGACCGTCACACAGGGCTGCAACCGGCGCAGGTTGAAGTCTGCCGTGGTCGTCAGCCCATCCTGGACAAAGATGCCGCTCTGCAGCCCGCTCGTGTGTCCGACGGCGGAGGCCGTCACGGTGAAGGGGCTGCCGGACGTCGCTAACCAGCGTTGATAGACGCCGGCCGCATCAGTTTGCAGCGTCCAGGTGACGCCAAGCTGGTTCGTAATAACGATATTGGCATTAGCCAGCGGGGCCGGATGAGCGTCGCAGTCGCCCAGGCCGGTCACAACGCCCGTCAGCTTCCCATAGGCGGATGGCGGTACCACCGTCATGGTGACCGGCACACGCAGCGCGCTAGAGGGCGTATCGTGATACACCCACAATGCGGTGGCATACTCGCCCGGCTGCGCCAGCGGTAACGCGCCGGCGTCAAACGCCACTGTCACGCTCTGGGTATGCCCCGCTGCGAGCGTATCGGTGACGGGCGACGCGCTCAACCAGGGCGCGCTTTCCGCGATTTGCCAGGCGGCCGGCCATGCGCCAACGTTTTCCAGGGTGAGAGAAAGCGCGTCCGTAGCGCCGAGTTCCAGGACGGTGTGCAGGGCGGTGGGGGTGATCGTCAAACGACCGGACGGCAGGTAAAAGTCCTGCCAGGTGGTGTGGCTCATCACGACTGTGACCGTCGCCGTATCCAGCCCGTAGAGCGCCAATGTGGCCGTCAAAGGTTGCGCGCCAGCCGGCGCAAACAGGGTATAGAAGCCATCGTCCACCGCCGGATCATCCGTGGCGCGCGCTTGCGCCTGAGCGGCTGCGCTGGCGACCTGCGCGCCCGCCAACGGAGTATGCGTATCGTCGGCGTAGACGTTGCCCACCACCAATCCGCCAACGGCCGGGCCAGAACAGGTGGGTTGCTGGCCGATGAAGATGTCATCCAGGTGGATATCATTGCCATACGCGCTGATGCCCAGGAAGCCCACCCGCAGGTCGGTTTGCGTGTTGTACGCGCTCAGATCGAGCTGATGTAGCTTCCAACCGGTCGAGCCGTCATAGCGCGGGACCGCCGCGCCGACGTTGACCCAACTTGTGCCGCCATCGGTGGAGACTTGCACCTGCACGCGGTCATTCAGGGTGGAATAACCGCGATCATGGTACATCCACCAGGTCAGCCAGTGCGCGGGGAGGGTGGTCATATTGATGCCCTGGGTGCGATACAACCGCGCTGAGCCGCCGGAAACCACCGAATATGAATTGAAGAATACCAGATTGGGCGCAGTGTGCGCGGGTTGCCCGGAGGGATAGCGAGTCCCTTCGCGCGTGGCCCACGCCGGATTCGCGCCAGAAACGATGACGGTCGCCCAACCGCCCAACGCCGGCGGGGTCAGCGCGTCAAAATTCTCCTCCACAAATGTGCCCGTGAAGCGATACCCCGGCGCACGACAGATGGTCGTATCCACCGCCAGGCCAACATTCTGCGTCATGTCGCCCGTAAGCGGAGGAAGCGTGATCGTCTTCGGCAAGTAACCGGCGGCCCAGGCCGCCACAGCGAGCGTGTGCGTCGCGCCGCTCGGCAGCGCGAGGCTGTAATAGCCGGTGACGGGATCTGTCCAGGTATCCGTTGCCGCGTTGCCATTCGCCCGAATACGGGCATACAGCGGCCAACCGGCGGCGCTATCGGTCACATAACCGGTCACGGTGTACCAGGCGAAGGGCGTGAGCGTCACATTCCGGGTGGTGGTGAAACCGACGGTATGCTCCACGCCAGGGACCACGGTCGTCTGATACCCATAAGCCGAGACGGTGAGCGTGTAAACGCCGGAGTGCAATTTCAGCGCGTACATCCCAGCGGCGTCCGTAAAAGTCACGCGGGGGGGACGCGCTGCGGACGAGGCTTCCACCCGCGCGTTGGGGATCGGCGTGGCGGCGCTCGCGTCCGTCATCTGGCCGACGAGGCTGCCGTCCTTACACGCGACAATCGCCAGCTCCACCGCCGCCAGCGCGTTGATCTCGCCCCAACCGGTGGCGTAGTTCGGCCAACGCGCGCCGGTGCCCAAGTCGTTGTAGTAGATCGGCGTGGCGGTTTCTTCGATAATGGTTTCGGTCGCCGTGTAATTGCCGATCAAGCACGGCGCGGCGCTCCACATCAAGGCCACCAACCCCGACACGTGCGGCGCAGACATAGAGGTGCCAGTCATACTGCCATACACGGTATCGCCCGTGGCGTAGGCCGAACGGATGGAGACGCCCGGCGCGACCACCTGCGGCTTGAGGTCCGGGTAGCCGCGTGGATTGACGGTATCGGGATTGTCCGTCGGCCCCCAGTTGGAATGGGTGGCATACGTCCCGGTGTCTTTGCTCGTCGAACCCACGGCGGTCACGTTGCCAGAACGGGCCGGATTGCCCACGGTGTTGAGGCCCGGCGGCGCGGGATAGCTGCAATTAGTGTTGTTGCCGTTGGAAAAGACGGGATAAATGCCGGCCGCGTGCCAGGCGTTGATGACGCCAGCGTACCAGCTATTGTACGTTTGATCGCAGTTGCCCCAGGAGTTGTTGACGATATGGGGACGCAAGTCGGGGTTGGCGTTCGCGCCGGTCAAATCCCACGGCGCGACCATAAATTGCCCGCACTCCAGCAATTGGGCGTCGGTGTTGCCGCCCTCGAAGGTTTTGCAGGCGATCCACCGCGCGCCCGGCGCCACACCGATTTGGTTAACGCCGCCGTCATCCCCAACCATCGTACCCATCGTATGCGAACCGTGGTTGGCCGCACTCCCTGAACCATTCGGGGCCGGCGAGCGCAGGTAAGGGTCCCACCAGTTATAGTTGTGATCAAAGGTGACAGCGTCCAGCCTCCCGCGGTATTGATTGACCAGAGCGCGATGCGTATAGCGCACGCCGGTATCAATGTTGGCGACGACGATGCCCTGTCCGGTATAGCCCAGCGCCCACACTTGATTGGCCTTGACGCGGACCAAATTCGACTCAACCGCCAGCGGTTCTGCGCCGGGCTTGACCTCTTCCGGTTCATACAAGACCGGATGCTGCCGCGCGCGCAAGGCTTCCACTTCGGGGAAAGCCATCGTCAGCGCGTTAAACGTCGTGAGAGTGGAGGCCTCCACGACGATGACATTGTCAACCCAGAACGCCTGATAGGGCACTCCCTGCGCATCCAGATAAGCGCGTACCGACTGCTGCGCGGCCTCCGCCGTCGCCTGGAGCGCCTCGACCACAAAGCGCCCTCGCGCCTGCCAATCCAGCGCGTAGGCGGGGGAAAGGTCGGCCTGCTCGCGGAAGTAGATCAGATAACCGGTAGCCTCATCGGTCTGGATTTGATACTGTAATTCCGGGTCTACCGTCACGCCGACCGGCGGCTCCGGCGCGGACACAACGGGGGTGCTGCCCGGTAAGAAGCCCAACAACAACATCGCCCACACGATAAAATACAACCACTTGTGTTTCATTTTTCCCTCCATACACCCAACCACTGCTCAGTTCCCATATCATAATATCACTTATATTTTACTTCTTTATTAGGGCTACACAACCTGATGCGTGAGGCGTAAAACGTAAAGCGTAATACGTAATGCGTAAAAACTCCCTCACGTTTTACGTTTCACGTTTTACGTTTTACGTTTCACTTTTTACGTTTTACGTAGATGCCCCCGGCAGTTGCTCGTTTTGGCAATCAGGATAAACTAAAGGCAAACCAATAGCCACCCAGGCAACGCGACTGATGACGCCTTAACAAACAAAGCTCAGATTATGGAGGAAATTGTATGATCAGCAGAGCCATGACCTGGCAGAGAGTCCTGGGACAACGCCGCGGCGTGCGCTTCATCGGACGAGTGCGCGAGCAGGAGTTGTTCCGCCTGAATTTCTTGTACCAAGTGCCCGCTTACCTGATTTTCGCGCTGCACGGGCCAGACGGTGTGGGGAAGAGCGCGTTATTGACGCAGTTTCGCGCCATCGCCGAAGAACACAACGCCGTGACCGTGCGCGTTGACACCACACAAGCCACCGCCGTCCGCGAACAAACCATCCTGCAAACGATGCTCAGGATGGCGCAGCAATTCGCCGAAGCCGGGACGCCGTTCACCGCGTTTGAGGAACGCTACGAAGAGTACACGACCTGCACGCGCATGGTCGCCGAAGATTTCAACACGCCGAGCGGCGTCTTCGATCTGCTGGGCGATCTCGCCGAGGTGCAGGAGATGCGGAGCGAGGTATGGGATAAGTACCTGTTCGAGCGTTTCGGCAATCCGACCAAAATTGCGTTAGTGAAAACGCCGGTGGAAACGCTGACCCAGATTTTCGTCAAAGACATGAACGCCTGGGCCACCGTGCGCGCGATGCTTTTATGCTTCGACGATTGGGAACGCCTCGGCCCACACCTGCAATCCTGGGTGCAGGATTGGCTCACGCGCTACGAGATGCGCACCAACATCTGGGTTGCATTAGCCAGCGCACAACCCCTCGACGAGACGTGGACAGATTTCCGCCCGGTCACAGCCACTTTCACCCTGACGCCGTTCACCGAGGACGAGACCCGCGCCTATCTCGCCGCTGCCGGCGTCGCCGACCCCGCGCGCGTGACCGACATCGTCACGTTCTCTGCCGGGCTGCCGGCGATGGCACGCTTGCTGGCCAGCGCGACCGGCGGACGCGCCGGCGACCTGGCCCTCACGCCGGTGGATCGCTATCTCAAATGGCTGGAAACGCCGCAGCGCCGCGAAGCGGTCCTGCAATGCGCTGTCCCGCGCCGTTTGGATGCGGATGTCATTAAGACGACGACCGATAGCGCCGATCCGGCCCTGAGCACGTGGCTGTCAGGCTCGCCGCTCGTCGTTCAATCGCCGGACGCCGCGCTCGCCCCGGGTGCCGCGCGCTATCACCCGGAACTGCGTCGCCGCCTGCTCGACTTCGCCCAGCAACAGGCGCCGGCGCTCGTGGAAGGCGTCCACACGCGGCTCTACGATTATTACCAGCGCCGCAGTGCGGCGAACGGCGCCGCCGTCCCCGGCGGCCTCAGCCTATACCGCGACGCCGCCTGGCGCGCCGATAAACTCGAAGCGTTATATCATGGCCTGATGCTCAAAGACGCGCAGACCATTCAGGAAGGCGTGGAAATTTTCCTGGCGGCGCTGCGCGTCTACTACCCGCTGGCCGGCGAAATCGCGGCGACATGGCAGGAGGCCGCCGCGGCGCAGTTGACGGCAAACCCCGTCGCCGAATGGGGCGCTCTGCTGCACACAGCCTGGCGGGCGCTCGAAAAACAGGACTGGGACGCCGTTCTCGCGTTCTGCGATGCTTGCGCACAGCGCGAGGATGCCAGCGCAACGGTACAGCGCGAAATTCAGGCCATCCGCCAGATTGTCCTGGCGCGCCTGGGACGCTTTGCCCCAGTCCCCGAAGAGATCACACCCGAAGCAGCCGAGACCGTCGTAGCGGCTGCGGCCATCAGCGAGGAACCTGCCACACTGACCGAGCCGGCGGTGCCGGAACCGCAGACTCAGGAGAGCGCGCGCAAGGAGACGCCCGTCAAAACGTCGGAACTGAAGCACGAGGGCGTTGCGCCAGTCCTCGACATCACCGCCGAACCGCTGCCGGACGAGGATCGGGAAGCCAAAACCACCCCCATCCCGCGCTTGCAAATCAAAGAAACGCCGATGAAGGAGGACCTCACCGCGCCTGTCGAACCGGTCACGCCAAAAGCCAGCCTGCCCATCGCCGGCGCACCGAAAGACGAAGCATTGAGCGTCAGCGAAGCGCCGCACACCGGCGAAGCGCCAGAAATCGTCGAAGCAGCTCCAACAGAGGAACCCACCCTCCCGGAGGAACCGAACACACCCGAAGAACCAGAAATCCCAGAGGAACCCACGCCAACAGAAGAAGCAGAAGCGCCCGAAGAACCCGCCCCCCCCACTCCCCACGCCCCACGCCCCACACCCACCCCCGACATCCAGGCCGCTGACTTCCAGCACCGCGCCGCCATCTATCTGAGCATGGGCGAGTACGACAAGGCCATCCAGGAGTACGGCAAGGCGCTGGAACTCGATCCCACGTTTACCCCCGCCTACTACGACCGCGGCCTGGCCCACGCGCAGCGGCAACACTACGCAGACGCCGTCGCCGATTTCAGCCAGGTCATCGCTCTCGACCCGCAACACGCGGACGCTTATTACAATCGGGGGTTGGTCTACGCGCGGCAGGGCGCTTTCGCCCAAGCCCTCGCGGATTACGATCAGGCGCTCGATCTCCATCCCGACGACGCGTTGATCTACAACAGCCGGGGCAACGTCCACTACAACACCAAAGATTACGCGCAGGCCATCGCCGACTATGATCAGGCCATCTTCCGCGATGCCGCCTACGCCGATGCCTATCTCAACCGGGGATTGGCCCACGCCGCCCTCGAGGAATACCAGCGCGCCATCGCCGATTACAACCAGGCCATTGCGTTGAACCCTGAAAGCACCATCGCCTACAACTATCGCGGGCAGGCGTATGCCAGATTGCAGCAATATGCCCGCGCGTTGGAAGATTACACGCAGGCCATTGCGCTTGATCCGAACTTCGCGGTGGCCTACAACAACCGCGGATTGTGCTACGTGCGCCTGGGTCAGCACGCGCAGGCCATCGCCGAATACCGGCAGGCCGTCATCGCCAATCCACAGTACGCCACCGCCTACTACAACGCCGCCTGCGCCGCCGGGCTGATGAACAACGCCAGCGTCGCCTGCACCTGGTTGGAGAAAGCCATCGCCCTCAACCCGCGCTACCGCACGCTGGCGCAGCGCGACACAGACTTCGAGTACATCCGGGGAAACAAAAAGTTCCAGGCGTTGTTGCAAGAATCATGAATCACGAATCATGAATCATGAATTACGATTCGCAACTCTTAACTCTTAACTCGCAACTCAAAAGAGGAGGTCACGTATGCAACCCTTTGCTTATCAAGCGCCCGCATCTGTGGGGGAGGCGGTGGCGCTGCTGGCAGACGCGGCGCGAGGGGCGCGGCCATTTGCCGGAGGCACTGACCTGCTGGTGCAGATGCGGCGCGGCCTGTTCGCGCCGGGGATGCTGGTGGACGTCAAACGCATCCCCGAATTGAACCGTATTGACTTCGATCCCGCCGAAGGATTGACCTTCGGCGCGGCGGTTTCCTGCGCGTGGCTATGCGACCATCCCACCGTGCGGCAGTGTTATCCGGGGCTGATTGACGCGGCGTCCATCATCGGCGGGGCGGCGATTCAGCGGCGCGCGACGCTCGGCGGCAACCTGTGCAACGCCGCGCCCAGCGGCGACTCCATCCCCGCGCTGATCGTCCTCGGCGCGACGGCGACGCTCGCCGGGCCGCGCGGCACGCGCACTGTCGCTGTAGCCGACTTCTGCACCGCGCCAGGGAAAACGGTGGCGCGCCCAGGCGAGCTGCTCATTTCCCTGCACGTCCCGCCGCCCGCGCCACACAGCGCCGCCAGCTACCTGCGTTTCATCCCGCGCGGCGAAATGGACATCGCTGTAGCAGGCGTGGGCGCGTGGCTCGCGTTGAGCGATGATGGCAACACCATCACCGGCGCGCGCATCGCCCTTTCCGCCGTCGCGCCAACGCCGCTGTGGGTGGAAGCGGCCGGCGCCGCGCTTATCGGGCAAGCGCCCACGGAAGCCGCCTTCGCGGAGGCGGCCAAAATCGCCCAGGCCGCCGCCCGTCCCATCAGCGACGTGCGCGGCACAGCGGCGCAACGCCGTCATCTGGTCGGCGTCCTCACCCAGCGCGTGCTCCACGGCGCATATCACCGCGCGAAAGGAGAAGTCTGCCATGGCTAGCAAAACCCTCGTTTCCGCCGCCATCAACGGCGAACCCGTCGAATTTCTCTGCGAACCGCAGCAAAGCCTGCTCGAATGTCTGCGCGACATTTTGGGGCTAACCGGCACAAAGGAAGGCTGCAACGATGGCAACTGCGGCGCGTGCAGCGTGCTGCTGGATGGGCAATTGGTCAATGCGTGCCTCGTCCTCGGCGTCGAAATCCAGGGCCGCGCCGTTACCACCGTCGAAGGGCTGGCCGATTGGCGCGGGCTGCACCCCATCCAACAGGCGTTTTTGGAGATGGACGCCTTCCAGTGCGGCTTCTGTACGCCAGGTTTCCTCATCGCCACAAAAGCCCTGCTCGACCGCGAGCCGAATCCCACCGAGGAACGCATCCGCGCGTGGCTATCGGGCAATCTCTGTCGCTGCACCGGCTACGACAAAATCGTCCGCGCCGTCCAAGCGGCAGCCTGTCATCTGAATAACACGTGTGAGGTGGACGTATGAACGCGCAAGAGAAAAAGCCCTTCAACGTCGTCGGTGAACGCCTGCCGCGCTACGACGGCGCGGACAAAGTGACCGGCAAAGCCATCTTCGGGCCAGATGTGGCGTTGCCGGGGATGGCTTACGGCTTCATCCTGCGCAGCCCGCACGCCCACGCGCGTATCCTCTCCATTGATACCAACCGCGCCGAGGCGCTGGCGGGCGTCTACGCGGTGGTCACGGCGGCGGATTTGCCTCCCGCCGAAAATATGGATCAGCGTTACGCCCGCGACAACACTTTTGCCAGCGACAAGGTCCTCTACGTCGGGCACGCTGTCGCGGCCGTCGCTGCGCGCACACCCGCGCTGGCCGAACAAGCAGCCCGGCTCATCGAAGTCGAATACGAGGCGCTGCCTGCCGTGACGGACGTGCTGGCGGCGATACGCGACGACGCCCCCATCCTCCACGACGAGATGCGCACGCACTCGCTCGCCGGGCGCGGCGACAAACCGAGCAACATCGCCAGCCACTTCCAGCATGTGAAAGGCGATCCCGCGCAGGGCTTCGCCGAGGCCGATGTGATCGTCGAGCGCGAATTCCACACGCAAACCGTCCATCAGGGCTACATCGAGAGCCACGCGGCAGTGGCGACGTGGAGCGATGACGGCGCGCTAACCATCTACACGACCACGCAAGGCTCGTTCGCCGTGCGCGACCACGTCGTCTGGCTGCTCGGCCTGCCGATGTCAAAGGTGCGCGTCATTCCTACCGAGGTCGGCGGGGCGTTTGGCGGCAAGAACACCAGCTATGTGGACGTGCCCGCCGCGCTGCTGGCGCGCAAGGCGCGGCGTCCGGTCAAAATCACCATGCCGCGCCCAGATGTTTTCCTGGCGACCGGGCCGAGTTCGGGAGCCGTCTTCCGCGTGAAAATGGGCGCGACGCGCGATGGGCGCATCACGGCGGCGCAAGCCGAACTTTTCTATGCCGCGGGTGCGTATCCCGGCTCACCCGTCGGCTCCGGCGCAAACGTGATGTTCGGCCCCTACGTCATCCCGCACGGGCAAATTGACGGCTACGACGTGGTGACGAACGGTCCGCGCGTCTCGTCGTATCGCGCGCCGGGTGCCACACAAGCCAATTTCGCCGCCGAGACCGTCATTGACGAGTTGACCGAAAAACTGGGCATCGATCCCATCGAATTCCGCCTGCGCAACCACGCCCGCGAGGGGGATGAACGCGTTGACGGCGGGACGCACGGCAGCATCGGCGGCATTGAGACGCTCGAAGCCGCGCGCACCTGCGCGCACTACAACGCCCCGTTGGGCGATCCCCGTCCAGGGATGCGGCGAGGGCGCGGCGTGGCCCACGGCCTTTGGGGCAACTGGGGTGCGCGCTCAAGCTGCATGCTCAGCGTCAATGGGGACGGCACGCTGAACCTCGTCACAAGCTCTGTAGATTTGAGCGGCACGCGCACCACCCTGGCGATGCAGGCCGCCGAGGCCCTGGAACTGCCGCCGGAGC
Source organism: Anaerolineae bacterium (assembly GCA_035420085.1). GTDB lineage: Bacteria > Chloroflexota > Anaerolineae > B4-G1 > SLSP01 > DSWT01. Next base: position 51,883 of record DAOLUH010000028.1, on the reverse strand, counting down.
GGATCAGACCGAGCGTGGGTGACACCGACGCCACCGGCTACGCCGACGTGAGCGCGGGCAGCCGCACGACGTATGCCACCGGCATCGCGGCGATTCAGGCAGCGGAGGATGTCATCGCGCAGATGAAAGCGCGCGCAGCGGCGTTGTGGGACGTTCCGGTAGAGCGTGTGAGTTACGCCCAGGGCGTTTTCACCAGCGGCGCAGACTTGCGCTTCACCTTCGCGGAACTGGCGGAGCAGGTGACGGGGGCCGGCGGCAGCGTCGGCAGCCTCGCCAACGTGGATGTGGCGGAATGGGGTGCGGGCTTCAGCACGCACATTGCCGACGTGGAGGTGGATCCCGAAACGGGCAAGGTGACGCTGTTGCGCTACACCATCGTGCAGGACGTGGGCCAGGCCGTCCACCCGGCGATGGTCGAAGGACAGATGCAGGGCGGCGCGACGCAGGGCATCGGCTGGGCGCTCTACGAGGGCTACGCCTACAACGAGAAGGGGCAAATGCTCAACGCCAACTTCCTCGACTACAAAATCCCGACGGCGCTCGACGTGCCGATGCTGGAGACAGTCATCGTCGAAGTCCCCTACCCCAAACACCCGTTCGGCGTGCGCGGCGTAGGCGAACCGCCCATCATCCCGCCGCCCGCCGCCATCGCCAACGCCATCTACCACGCGGTCGGCGTCCGCCCGGATCATCTGCCGATGACGCCCGCGCATTTGTTGGAGAAGATGGGAGTCATCGAATCATGAATCATGATGATTCATGATTCTTACTATGGCAATCGTACACATTCCACCCTTGATGCGCGATCTGACCGGCGGGCGGGACAAGGTCAGCGTGCCGGGGAAGACGGTGGCGCAGGTCATTGAGGCGCTGGATGCCGTCTACCCCGGCGTGAAGGCGCGTGTGTCTGACGGCGACCGACTTGCGCCCGGCAGCGCCGTGTCGGTGGATGGCGTCATCGCCCGTTTGGGGCTGCGCGCGCCCGCCAAAGCAGAGAGCGTCATCCGCTTCTTGCCAGTCATCGAAGGCGGGTAACATCAAGTAACGTGAAACGTTGAAATGTTTGAACGTTCCAACGTTCCAACGTTTCAACATTCAAACAAACCATCGTGAAAGGAGCCAACTATGTTTTTCGAATTACGTGAATATCGCACCAAACCGGGCCAGCGCGAGCGTTGGGTCAAGTTTATGGAAGAGGTGATCCTCCCATTCCAGATTTCCAAAGGGATGGTCGTCGTCGGCAGCTTCATCGGCACGCAAGAGGACGACCTCTACATCTGGATTCGCCGCTTCGACAGCGAGGAGCAGCGCGAAGCCTTGTACGCCGCCGTCTACCAGAGCGACGAGTGGCAGAACGTCATCGCGCCGCAAATCCCGGAGATGATGGACCGTGAACGCATGGTCATCCGGCGGATCGCGCCAACGGAGAAGTCGGTGATCCGGTAGGCTATGTCAACGGATTAAACGGATGCAACGGATTCTCAGGAAAGGTTGCTGCCGAAGGTTGAAACTGTGGCGGCAAAACGTATGATCACCTACCAATTATCAACACTGATGCGAGAAGAGCGTTCACACCATACCGCACCGACGCGGCAAGTCGGACAAACAGGAGCGGTATACTCCTGGTCAGGTTCATTCGGGGTAGAATTATTTCCGGCGGCAAGAGAGATCGGAGGTAACAATGCCAGTCAATCTGAAGGTGATTAACGCACAAGACTTTATCAAGACCACCGTCACAGGCACGCTCGATTTCGCGGCAAGCAAACAGACGCTCCTTGCCCTCGTGTCTTTCATAAAACAGCCTGGCGAATATGATGTGTTGGTAGATACACGCGAAACAGAGTCATTGTTGTCCATCGCTGATCACTATGAACTGGGTGAGGCGCTAGCCTACCACCCTATGCTCCACCAGAGTAGAGTCTGTCTGCTCGTGCCAACACAAGATAGCGATAAAGCGGAATTTTTCGAAACAGTAGCAGTCAACCGCGGCGCTCAGGTAAAAGTGTTTGCTGATTTTGAACAGGCAATGACTTGGCTTGTAGTGCGTGACAAAGCGTAACTGTGATTTTCACTTCCGTGATACCACCATTGAAGAATCTCAATGGTTTACTCAATCACGACAATCTTCATATTCTCTCTGCGAAGGGAAATAATTCCTATGAGTATGAACAATCTTGAACGAGCCGCTGCAGTCCAACAGATTTCCGTGTTAGCGCAGGCCTTATACGACGCGCTTGAGAGTCAAAATAGCGAACAGATCCTGGCTGCTCAGCAAAACCTCAGCACAGCCGCAGAAGCGCTGTGGGCGAATGTGAAAAGCAGGACAGACATCACCCCACGAGAAAAAGGGGTTTTGCGCTTACTGGCCGGCGATGCTATCAAAGAGTTGCCTGAAAAGATCAAGGATCCAGCCAATTACCCCAAGATTCAGCGAGATCTGCGCTTGTTGAAATCATCGCTGGTGTTAGTTTAGGGTTAGATTATCCTTTGCGCCAGGATAGGTTTGGACACTTTGAGCGTGCGAGCGCGCCTGAACCCTGCTGTTAACCAGTACATCATCGCAAATCAGGAGGCCAACCATGATAAGAATCTCCGTGTGGCACCGCGACCTTTCCGCAAGCTATCTCCGGCAGGTGACGCAATTAGGCGCAGACTGCATTGACTTCGGGCAGGATACCGCCTTCCCTGGCGTGAAGGAGCAAGGCTATCCCGACCTCGACGGCGTGCTCAAGATCAAACAACAAGTGCGCGCGTGGGGGCTGGACATCAACCGTGTGACGCTGCCCTCGATCACCGAGAAGTTCCTGGAAGACCAACCGGGCGGCGAGCAGGAAGTGGAGAACGCCGTCACTGCGCTCAAGGTCTTTGCCGAAGCAAGCATTCCGATGGCACGGCAACGCTTCGCCTGGGATGCGATGCCCGGCAGCGCGCCGACCTATCGCGCCGTGCATCGCGGCGGGTACGTCGGGCGCGGCGAGTATCGCCAACCGGCGCAGTTGGAACCGCCGTCGCCGGAGATCAGCGAACAGCAGTGGGCGCGCTTCTGCCGGGTCTACGCGCGGCTCGTCCCCGTCGCCGAAGCGTACAATATCAAGCTGGCGCTGCACCCTTCCGATACACCCCACCCCGGCGCGCTCTTCGACGGGCTGAACTTTCATCGCGTGCTGGATGCTTTTCCGAGCAAGCAGGTCGGCTTCCTGTATTGCATCGGCACGCGGGCAGAGGCCGGCGGCAGCGCGCTTGTGCTGGACGAGATCAACCATTACGGGCGCAAGGGCCGCATCTTCACCGCGCACTTCCGCAATGTGCGCGGCAGCCTGGCGACGGTCGGCGGCTTCGAGGAAGTGCTGCTCGACGACGGCGATATGAACATGGCGACGATCCTCCGCGCGCTGCGCAACGTCGGCTTCGACGGCTGCCTCAATCCCGACCACATCCCCGCCATCGAAGGCGACCACGGCAACGCCAGCCTGGGATTGGCGTACTCGATTGGCTACATCAAGGCGCTGCTGGCAGCGTTGGCGGCGTAGTTCTCAACGGATTTAACGGACGAAACGGATATCGGAGCTTTTACAATACCCATCTGCTAAATCCGCTTAATCTGTTGACAAAAAGAGAGGTCTAATATGCATACAACCCTAAATGACACATACATCGAAAAGGTAAAACTGGCGTTGCTGGCGATGCAGCGGTATTCGTGGGAGCAGGGCGTGGCGGCCCAGGCATTCCTGGAACTCGGCGAGACAGACACCGTCGTACTGATGGCGAAGGAGGCCGTGCTGCGCCGCCGCGAGGATGGTCGGCTCGCGGTGATGGGGCCAAACCACGCCGTCACCGATCCCGCCGCCAATGGCGAACCGCTGCTTTTCGCCGCGCGCGTCACCGGCGATCCGGCGCTGCGCGAGGCCGCCGCTGCGATGCTGGCCTATCTGCTGCGCGACGCGCCGAAGACCGCCGACGGCACACTGCACCACATCACCGACAAGCCCCAGGTATGGATTGACGCGATGTATATGGCTCCGCCGTTCCTCGCCGTCGCCGGCCAACCGGCGGAGGCCGTGAAGCAAATTGAAGGCTTCCGGCGTCTGCTGTGGCTGCCGGAGAAGCAGCTCTACGCCCACATCTGGGACGACGGCGAGCAGGCGTTCGCGCGCAAGGATTGCTGGGGCGTGGGCAACGGTTGGACGGCGGCGGGCATCACCCGCGTCATCCGTGCGCTGCCGCCGGAGATGGCAGACGAAAAGCAACGGCTTATCGGCTACGTCCGCGAGGTCATTGACGGCTGCCTGGCGCACCAACGTCCCGATGGCTTGTTCCACGATGTCGTAGACGATCCGGCTACCTTCATCGAGACCAATCTGGCGCAGATGCTCGCCTACAGCATTTATCGCGGCGTCAAAGGCGGCTGGCTGGATGCAGCCTACCTTGTCCACGCCGATACGATGCGTGCCGCGGCCCACCGCAAAGTGGACGCCTTCGGTCTGGTGCAAGATGTCTGCGGCGCGCCGCACTTCAACAGCGCGGGAACGGCCCCGGAAGGGCAGGCGTTCTTCTTGTTAATGGAGGCAGCATACCGGGATTCGCTATGAAAAGAGTTACCGGGTAACAGAGCTTCATCATGCCGACGGAGAAGTCGGTGATCCGGTAGGCAAAGTTCAACGGCGACAACGAAATAGTTTTACCCTGCGAAGGGAGGAGGCATTATGAGTTGGCTTGAACAGTTGTTTCATAAGAAGTCAGATCAACTCGTAGGTTCAAAGTTCCTGAGATTCGACGGGCTATATATATCAGAGTTGCACGTTCAAGGCAGTCAACCCTCTCATACCTACCTGAAATTCTATGACGACGCAAGAGTAGTTAGTATTGAAATAGCCTTTACGCCTAGAAGCATTGATCAAACTGTTGAGTCCTTCGGTAAAATCCCGGAGCATGCGCTATCAAAAGGCCATTACCGCATCCAGGAACGGACACTTGTTTTCTCCTTGACACATCAAGCAAGAGAAGCGAACTATAGAGGAACCATATTTGGGGATCGTCTGGAACTGCACGTCTATAGCCAGATCAACGCCCACAAGTCGGATCAAATTTACTGGTTTGTCACCTCACCACTAAGCACAACCAGACAAGAGAGTTGCTCTGCCAGTGAACTCCTTAAAAAGGCGCCAGATGAAACTGCCAAAACGGCGGTTGTATATCAAGAACAAAGAAACAAGGCTGCCAGGCTTCTGCAGCAGGCATGGCAATTCGATCAGAACAATAATCCTATTGAAGCGCTGCTCAACTTTGACGAAGCACTTGCACTCACCCCAAACGATCCAGAAGGCTTCTATGGAAGGGGTATTGTTTACTGCAAAACTTACAATTATTCGATGGCTATAGCCGATCTTAATCGTGCACTATGGTTGAAACCCGACTTCACCGCAGCCCTGGCCGAACGCGGTCTGGCATTCGTAGATATTGGAAATCTTGCGCAAGGCATGACCGATTACGACAAAGCTATTGGCATTGATCCAACCTATGGCATAGCACACATCAACAAGGGATCAGCTTATCTGCTTCAAGAAGAATGGCAGGATGCATTGTCCAGTCTGGACAAGGGCATCAGCCTGGAGCCGGGGGCTCCAGGAGCCTATTTCAATCGTGCTACAGCTCATGAAAAGCTGGGAAATTATGATCGAGCTGCTGCAGACTTAAAAACCATTCTGCGGTTCTTCCCCAAAAGTCAAGAAGGAGAAATGGCGCAGAGTCGTCTACAAAAACTCGAAGAACAAGGCTATTGCCGAACTACAACTCCCCCTCCCGCCCCAACCATCTTGATGAAACAAGGCACTGTCCAACCCATTCAGGGCGATCCAGCACGCGCCATCGCGGCCTTTGATAAAGCTATCCAACAAGACCCTGGCAACGCGAAAGCATACTATGCACGAGGTCACGCTTATGTAGCCTCGGACAATTTGACAGCCGCCATCCACGACTTTGACAAGGCGCTCGATCTCTTCACAGACCCTTGTGAGCAGTCCAATGTTTGCAGCGATCGAGGGATTGCCTACGCCAGACAAGGTAATCTACGGGCAGCTCGCGCTGACTTTGACAAAGCCATCGAGCTTAATCCTGCCAATCATAATGCGTACAATAATCGTGCGCATGTATACACTTTTCAAGGCGATTTTGTCAAAGCGATCGCCGACTACAACAAAGCTGCGGAAATGAATCCTGGCTTCCCTGACACCTATAACAATCGCGGAAGCACATATAAACTACAAGGAGATCTGGCAGCCGCGCTTGCTGACTTTGATAAGGCCATAGAACTCGCTCCCAGTTATTGTGACGTTTATTGGAACCGCAGTCAAGTTCATAGTGAACTAGGCGATAATGACAAGGCGTTAACCGACCCACATCGTTATCTGGAGTTGTGTCCCGATGCTCAATTACGCGGAGCGGTTGAGAAACGAATCGCTGAGATCGAGAAAAATCTGATGAGTGAAGGAAAAAACTAAAGGAGAGACCTTATGAAAATTCGAGACATCCTTGCTGTAGGTCTGCGTTACGCCACGCCGGAAGGCGGGTGGAGCGAGGAAATTATGGAAGAGGATTGCATCCACACGCTGATTGCCGTGCGCACCGACGCGGGACTGACCGGCATCGGCAGCGTCTACACCAACGACGCGCTGGTGCGCGGCGCGCTCGGCGTATTGGAACCGCTCTACAGCGGCGAAAATGCGCTGGAGCCGGAGCGAGTGAGCGAGAAGCTGCGCCAGCATATGTTCTGGATGGGACGCGGCGGCAGCATCGAACACACCATCAGCGGCATCGACATCGCGCTGTGGGACATACTCGGCCAGGCGACAGGCCAGCCCGTAGGGCGCTTGCTCGGCGGGCGCTACCGCGAGCGGGTGATGCCCTACGCCTCGCTGTTGATGGAAGAGCCGGGGCGCTTGACCGAGCATCTGCTGTATCTCAAGGCGCGGGGATTTCGCGCCTTCAAGATGGGCTGGGGACCGTTTGGCCGCGAAAGTCACGCGGTAGACGAGGCTATCGTGCGCGCCGCGCGGGACGCCATCGGCCCGGACAATCTGCTGATGGTGGACGCCGGGGGCAGCGACGCCTTCTGGCCCAACGGCTACAAATGGGCGCTGCGGACGTCACAGATGTTGGCGGACTACGACGTGGCCTGGTTCGAAGAACCGCTCAAGCCCGATGCGCTGCGCGACTACGTGATGCTGCGGCAAGCGTCGCCTGTCCACATCTCCGGCGGCGAGGTGCTGACGCGCCGCCAATCTTTCCAGCCGTGGCTCGAAGCCGGCGCGTTCGACATCGTGCAGCCCGACGCCACCAAAGTCGGCGGCATCTCCGAGTCGCGCCGCATCGCGTGGATGGCGCAGGATCACGGCATCCGCCTGATCCCCCACGGGTGGAACACCGCCGTGGGCCTTGCCGCCGACCTGCAACTGGCGTCGGCCTTCCCGGAAACCAACCTGGTGGAGTACCTCGCCGGCTCGCCCTACGTGGACGAACTCAGCGTGGGCGGCTGGCGCCTGGACGCGGATGGTATGTTGGCGATCCCCGACGCACCCGGCCTGGGCGTCACGTTGGATATGGATGCCGTGGCGAAATACACGGGCGGCGAAAGGTGGTTGTAAGACACCACGCTCCCGTTCCCGTCTCGGGAACGGGCTACGCCGGCCCAGCATGACTCTCCGCGCCCCCGAGACGGGGGCGCGGAGCATCAGTTGAGACTCGCATTAGTTGATGTTGCGGGCGATAACGGCGGCGACGCGGGCGTTGTTGATCAGCAGGCTCTCATTGGCGCGTTTGGTGCGCGCGCCGCTGAGCGCGACCATACGTGCGAGGATGAACGGCGTGATCGCTTTGCCGGTGACGCCCTGCGCGTCAGCCTCGGCGACGGCCTGGGCGATGAGCGGCTCAACCTCTGCCGCAGGAATTTCGTCTTCGGCGGGGACGGGCGCTGTGACCAGCAAGCCTTGCGGCAGCGCCAACGCTCGCTGCGCGCGGAACACGTCCGCCACCTGCGCCGCGTCCTCAACACGCTGATCTACTTTAAGACCCGACACCCGGCTGTAGAACGCCGGGAAGTCGTCGGTTTGCCACCCCAGCACCGGCACCCCCCACGTTTCGAGGTATTCCAGCGTGCGCGGCAGGTCAAGGATGGACTTCGCGCCCGCGCAGACGACGATCAATGGCGTAGTCGCCAGCACGGGCAAGTCAGCGGAGATGTCCTCTGGATGGCCGCGATGCACGCCGCCGATGCCGCCGGTGGCGAAGACGCGGATCCCCGCGCGCTGCGCCAGCAGCGCCGTCGCCGCGACGGTGGTTCCGCCGTGAACGCCGCGTATGCCCGCCAGCGGGAGGTCGCGCACGCTCACTTTGACCGCCGTTTGGTCGGTAGCCAATGCTTCGATCTGCGCGTCGCTCAACCCGATAGTCACAGCGCCGCGCCACAATCCGATGACGCAAGGAACCGCGTTCTCTTCACGAATCGCCGCCGCCATCCGTAGGGTGATGTCAATGTTGGCGGGATGGGCGAAGCCGTGTGTAATGAGTGCGGATTCCAAAGCCACGACCGTTTGTCCGGCGTCCATAGCTTGCTGAATATCTAAACTCACGCGAAAGTCAATCATAGATCACTCCTTACCCTGGTGAAGGTTGCTGAATCTTCGCCAGGGTTAAAATCATTTCTTGCCAAGCAGTTGCTCGCCCAACGCAGCGTAAGCCTGGACGGCAGCGTAGACCTGCTCAATCTCCACATATTCGTTGACGGTGTGCGGTAGGGCGGGGTTGCCGGGGCCGAAGCCGACGGTCGGTACTTGCGCTACGGCGGCAGTGTACGCGCCCTCCGTCGCAAAATGCCAGCGCGTCATCGTTGGACGCAAGCCCACGGTCCGCGCAGCCTGCGCCAGCGCCTTCACCAGCGGGTGGCGTTCCTCCAAAGCCCACGGCAGCGACGCACGCCGCACGCGGTAGGTCTTGCCGGTGTGCGTGGTCACTTCTTCCTCAATCACTTTGATTTCAGCATTGGCGCCCTCGCGGTTGATGATGCGCTGCACTTCGAGCACCGCCATCGCCTCCGTTTCGCCGACGGTCAGACGGCGGTCCAAGGTCAACTCACAGCGGTCGGGGATGGCGTTGCGGCTGACGGCGTGCGAGCGAATGTCGGTAACAGCGAGGACGCCCGGCCCCAGAAACGGGTCATCCGCCAACTGGCCGGCGAGGATTTCCAGGTTGAAGACCAGGCGCGCCGCCGTACAAATGGCATTGCTGCCCAACTCCGGGGCCGATGAGTGCGCAGAACGCCCCTTGACGCTCAACGTCATCTCCACGTGGCCACGTTGCCCGCGCACGATCTGGAGGTTTGACGGCTCGGCAATGACCACCCAATCGGGACACAACCGGTCTTCTTCAAACACAATCCGCGTGCATGTGCCTTCGGCAGGTTCTTCGAGGCCAACGCACGCCACGCAGATCGGACCTTGCAAGGCGACGCCGCGCTTCTTTAGCAACGCCGCAGCATACACGGTCGCTGCCAGGCCACTCTTCATGTCACATGCGCCCAACCCATAGAGACGGCCCTCGTGAATTTCCGCGCCAAAAGGATTCACGCGCCAGGCGGAAGGATCGGCCACTTTGACGGTATCCATGTGGCTATTGAACATCAGCGTGGGACCGGTCTGTGGACCGATGAGACCCAGCACGTTGCCGCCAGCGTCCATGCTCACGGCGTCAAACCCAAGACGCCGCATTTCGGCCATAATCAACGCGGCCACCGCCCCTTCGTCGCCAGAAAAACTAGGCGTGCGGACCAGCGCGCCGAGAAAATCGAGTAGAGCCTGACGCTCTTCAGCAGTAAGTTCCCAGGGATGCATATTCTCTACCTCCGAAACCCTTGCGAAGGTTCAAAAACCTTCGCAAGGGTGAGTATCTGTTATAACGTTAATATGCGCCCACGCCGAGCAGAACTTGAGGTACGCTGCGCAGCATGATGGCGATATCTAACCACGGCGACCAGTGTTCGATGTAGTACAGATCCAGCAGCACCATTTCATCGAAGGTCAGTTCGCTGCGCCCACTCACCTGCCACAGACCCGTCATACCCGGCGGGACGGTCAAACGTTTTAGATGCCAGGGTTGGTATTGTTCCACTTCGGCGGGGATGGGCGGCCGTGGACCGACCATACTCATGTCGCCCTTGATAATGTTGATGAGCTGTGGCAATTCATCCAGACTGGTGCGGCGCAGAAAGCGCCCCACCCGCGTCACCCGCGGATCGTCGCGCATCTTGAAGGTGATGTCATCGCGTTCGGCGGCCTCCCTAAGTTTAGCCAGCTCTTCTTCAGCGCCCACACGCATTGAGCGAAATTTGTACATAATGAAACGTTTGTGGCTTTTTCCGACTCGCTCTTGCTGGAATAATACCGGCCCTGGCGAATCATGTTTAATCGCTAAGGCAATGAGCAGCAAGACCGGCCAGCCCAGGAGCAGGCCCAGGCTGGCCACAAAAAGGTCCATCACCCGCTTGATGATCAGTGCGATGGGACTAAATGCGATTTCGCGCACCTCAATGAGCGGCACGCCGCCCAGGTCGCTCACTTCCACACGACTCAGGCTCATCTGAAACAGATCAGGCACCAGCCGCGCGGCCACCTTACGCCGCTCACACTCGCGCAGGATGTTCAGGATACGCCGTTGATAAGTCCACGGCAGGGTGATGATGACTTCATCCACGCTTTCTGATTCGATGATGCCGGGAAGTTTATCGAGGTCGCCCAGACCTTTGATGCGGCCCAGACCGCCTTCGCCTTTGTCCGGGTTATCATCCACGTAGCCGACGATGGAGTAACCGAGGTCGGGGCGCGCGACGAGGGTACGCATCACCCGGCGGCCCACTTCGCCGGCGCCTACAATCACCGTGCGCCGGACGCCGATGCCTTTACGGCGCAAGTGCGCCTGGATGAGCAAGGCAATCCCGCGTCCCAGGGCAATCAACACTACCATGAAGAAACCGGCTTCCAGGAGCAGTAAACGCGAGTAAACCAGGGGACGGAAAGCAAACGCCCCCGCGAGCGCCAGAACCAACGCCGTCGCCACCGTCGTGGCGATCTGAAAAATCTGATCAATCCATACCCGTCCGCGCCAATGACTGTAGGACTTGCCGAACCACAAGATCAAAGGAACGGCGACCGAAAAGAGAGCAGAAAAAAGGAGATAAGCAGTAAACGGCGCGTCAAAGATAACATCCACAAACCATTGCAAGCGATAGCGTAGGAGGTAAGCCAGTCCCATAGCCAGGTTAATCATCACAATATCCATGATAATGACCCAAGCTGGCGCTGCGTTGCGGTGTTTTGCGTCCATCCTGCCCCCTCAGTGTGCGTCCAGAACTTGACGATAGAGCGCTGCTGTCTGGCGCGCCGTCTCCGGCCAGGAGAAATGCGCCGCGTGCGCCAATCCACGCTGACGCAACTCGGTTCGCAACGCCGCATCCGTAAGCAGGCGCTGCAAACCCTCGGTCACGGCTGCCTCATCGTCAGGCGCGACCATCAAGACGCCGTCACCGCCCGCTTCGGGCAATGACGTTTTCGCCGCGGTCAAGGTCGGAATGCCGCAGGCCAACGCTTCCAGGACGGGGAAACCGAAGCCTTCGTAACGAGAAATATAGGCAAATGCTTCCGCAGCATTGTACCACAGGGCTTGCGCCTCAGCCGCCACGTAGCCGGGGAAATGGACGCGCGCACCTAGTCCCAGACGTTCAACCTCGGCGAAAACCTCTTCGTAGAGCCATCCCCGTCCCCCGGCCAGAACCAGGTGCAGATCAGGGTCGCGCAGCCGGGCAAAAGCGCGCACCAGTTGGGGCAGGTTCTTGCGCGGCTCCAGCGTTCCCAGGTACAGCACAAAGCGTTCGGGCAACTGCATTGCGCGACGGAAAGCATCCACTTCTTTGCGCGGGAGAGGGCGGAACCGCGGATCAACGCCATGATAGATTGTGTGAACCTGTGCGGCAGGAACACGCAACAGCGTCCGTACCTCGCTGGCGGTGAAATTCGACACGGCAATCACGGCGGCGGCGCGACGACAGGCGATGCCGGTGAACGTCTGCAAGTACAGGCGATTGCCGCGTCGGAAAAACTCCGGGTAGCGCAAAAAGCTCAGGTCGTGAACGGTGATGACCTGCGGGCAAGGCGACAGCAGCGGGCCGACAAAGGCTGGCGCATGGAGCAAATCGGCGTTGATGCGGCGCAACACCCAGGGCAGCACGCTCTGCTCCCAAAGGATGCGCACGGTTGGCCGACCGGTAGGAATTCGGGAAAAGATAGCCGGCGGATAAAAGCCTTCCGCCGCCACCTGTTTATCGCCCAGCAGCATACAATACTCCAGGCCGTTCACAGTGTGGGCAAGGTGATGGAGAAGATTCGCCACATAGACAGCAATACCGGCGCTGCGATACGAATCCCCGGCGGACAGCAAATGCGCGTTAATGGCTACCAGACGTCGGTTGTCTGCGTTCATAAGCAGTTTCATTATAATCCGGTTTGAAAGAATGACAAAATCAACCACGGATGGCCGCTTGCTCACTGCCCCCGTCTCGGGGGCAGGTAAGCCCACAGGCATTTGCCAGACGGGGTGACTTGGATAGAATAGGGGAACAATGGAGGTAGACAGTATGACCGATGTTGATCGTGCAAAGGCCGCAGTCCATATCATCGTCCATGGCGAGGTGCAAGGTGTGGGTTTTCGCAGTTTCGTGCAAGCGCGGGCGCTGGCCCTGGGCGTTGTAGGATGGGTGCGCAACCGCGATGAGGGAACCGTCGAGATTTGGGCAGAAGGCCCGCGCGACACGTTGCAGCGTTTGACGCAGCATGTGCAAAATGGGCCGCGCTATGGCCTGGTCAGCCATCTCGACATCAACTGGTACGCCGCCAAAGATACGTATGGCGGGTTCAATATCCGCTGGTAGACGCGGCACAACGATGAAAAAGTTCAAGAAATTCGAGAACGTCGCCTGGGTCATCCTTCTGACCTCTTTTTTCGTCTGTCTGGGACTGGCGATCGGCGTCCCACTCAGCGCGCGCTGGCTACTGTTGAACACCACCCGACCTCTGAAGATCGTCGTCCAACCGCGCACCGGCACAGTCTCGCAACAACAAGCGCGCAGTAACACCTCAATCCTGCTCAACGAGAATACCGAGATCGCTATCAACAGCACGCTCAGGCTTTCTGAGAACGCCGAGGCCTGGTTACTTTTCTACCATCCCGATAACAGTAAAGGTGACGAGGCGGCAATTCCCATCATCACGGTGCAATGCTATGGTGAAACTGAGGTGATCATCAACAGCGCCCAGACTCCCCGTTTTGCTATGAGCCAGCTTCCCCATCATGTCACACTGAACATTCGCCGGGGATCCAACATCCAGCTATCCGTCGAGAACAATGCCCGGGCGACTATCCTGCACATCCAAACCCCACACGGCACAGCCGATATGGGCCAGGGCACCTACAGAATTGTCGTCGAGAACGATCAAACCGAGTTCTCCGTCAGCAGTGGACAGGCACACATCCCCAATCCGGCAACCAGGGAGAAATTTGTTCTCGCCGAACTCCAACGGGCCGAGCTAACTGCCAACGGGTTAAAGGAGATTTATACCGGCGAACGTAACATTCTGCGCAACCGCAATGGCGACTTTGAAGCGCCGCTCGAAGGCACCTGGGAGGTCTACACGCGCACCGCTTTTGCCAACACCAGCGGCGGCACGGTGCGACAAACGGCCCTGGGCGATAATCACAAAATCATCCTGCTGACCCGCGTAGGGCAAGAATTCGCCGAGACCGGCGTCACCCAAGAGATCAACCAGGACATTCGTGGGATCAAGTCACTGCGAGTGCGCGCGCGGGTGCGCGTGGATGTGCAAACCCTCGGCGTGTGCGGGTCGCTGGGCACTGAATGTCCCGTCATGATCCGGGTCAAGTTCACCGATCAGAATGGCGCAGTCCGCGAATGGCTCCAGGGCTTTTATGCCATCGAAGGTAGCGATCAACCCTTCTGCCAGAGCTGCGAATGGCAAGCCTTGCACATCAAGGTAGCGCAGGCCGGCGTCTGGCACAACTACGAATCCCCCGACTTGTTGCCGCTGCTCAAAGAAAAGGGCATTGAGCCAGTCGCCATCCAGCGGGTAGACATCTACGCCTCCGGGCACACCTACGGCGCAGCAGTGGATGAAATCGCCATCCTGGTGGGCGAGTAGATCCACTTCACCTCCACACGAGGATTTTTGATGACCATACGACGTCAAGAGACTTCAATTTATCCCATCGGCAAACTTCCGCAGACCGACCTCATTACATTATTGAGCCGCACACCGGCGGGACAGGACGCGCGGGTGATCTTCGGCCCCGGCCTGGGACGCGACGCAGCGGTGATTGACTTCGGAGATCGCTACCTCGTCGCCAAAAGCGATCCCATCACTTTTGCCACCGATGAAATTGGTTGGTACGTGATGAACGTCAATGCCAACGATGTGGCTTGCCTGGGCGCGCAGCCGCGCTGGTTCATCGGCACGTTGCTGCTGCCCGAAGACAAAGCCGATCACGCGCTGGTAGAGCGCATTTTCGCCCAACTGCACGCGGCCGGCGACGAAATTGGCGTGAGCGTTGTCGGGGGGCATACCGAGATCACGCATGGTCTGGATCGCCCTATTGCCGTCGGCGCGATGTTCGGCGAGGTCACACCGGAGCGCCTGGTGCGCTCCGATGGCGCGCGGCCTGGCGACGCCCTCATCCTTACCAAAGGCATCTGCGTGGAGGGGACGGCGCTCCTGGCGCGTGAAGCCGCCGACCGATTGCGGGGCCAAGTCGCTGCCGCGGTTGTGAAGCGCGCGACGCAATTTTTGCACGACCCCGGCATCAGCGTTGTGCGAGATGCCGCATTGGTCACGGCAAACGGCGAAGTCCACGCGATGCACGATCCCACCGAAGGCGGCGTCGCCACCGGCATCTACGAGATGACCGAGGCCGCCGGGGTAGGCGCAGTGTTGGATGCCGCCGCGCTCCCGTTCTACCCCGAGACGCGCCTTTTGTGCGACGCGCTGGGCCTTGACCCACTCGGCCTGATCGCATCTGGCTCGCTGCTGGCCGCCGTCGCCGCCGATAGCGCGCCGCGCGTTGTCCAGGCGCTCAACGCTGCCGGCATCTCCGCCGCCGTCATCGGCGCGCTGCGGGAGACGCCGGGCGTCACCGTGCGCGACGGGCGCGACGAGTACCCGCTTCCCAGGTTCACGCGCGACGAGATTGCGCGGTTGTTCGATGCGCTATGACCCATAACGTATCACGTTTACCCAAAATCCCGTCCGACCGCGCGGATGGCAACAGTTCGTGGGTTCACCGCGCGCTGATCATCACCGGCGAACTAGGACGAATCCAACCCCTAAAACTCTTACCGGCCTGGATTGCGCTGGCCGCTATCGCCGGGTGGCCCTGGCGTGCGCTTCAGCTACCGGCAATCTTGTTGAGCGCGTTGTTTTGCGCTGTGGATTGGGCAATGTTGGGACTGTTGCCAGTCAAGAAACGCTCGTGGGGGCCGGTCACGCCGTCGCTGTTGGCGTTGACGCTGGCCCGCGCGGTCCTCTCGTGGAGCGGGGCGCTGCTTGCGCCTACACTCACGAGTCTGGCGCTCGTCGCGGCCATCCAGGCGCTCGTGAGCGCCGCCGCCATCCACGCCACCTGGATCGAACCATTCCGCCTGACCGTCACCCGGATACAATACCATCCACCGCAGTGGAAAAGCGCCCCGCCGCTCAAAATCCTGCACATCTCCGATCTGCACTTTGAGGGAGTTTCGCCGCGTGAGCAAGCGCTCCTGGCGCAAGTCAAGGCGCTGCGGCCGGACCTCATTCTACTCACCGGCGACTACCTCAACCTATCCTCGGTGTACGATCCGGCGGCCCAAGCAGGAGCGCGCGCCGTGTTAGCGCAGCTTCACGCGCCGCTGGGCGTCTACGCCGTCACCGGCAGTCCCGTCGTTGATATTGTGGGCGTTGTGCCAGAGATATTTTCGACGTTGGATATTCACTGGCTCAACGATCAAGCCGCCGTCATTAAGCATGGCAACATCAACATCCAGCTTCTTGGCGTCCGTACCACCTACGATGAGAACCGCGACACAACCGCGTTGAGGCGTCTCGCACAGCCCGCGCAGGAGATTGATTTCACGGCGCTGCTCTATCACACGCCCGATCTGATGCCCGTTGCGGCGCAAGGAGGCGTAGACCTGTACCTGTGTGGACACACACACGGCGGGCAAATCCGACTCCCCTTCTACGGCGCACTGGCGACCAGTTCCCGTTTCGGGAAGCGTTACGAAATGGGATTATACCGGGAAGGATCATGTACGCTTTACGTCAGCCGGGGATTGGGGATGGAGGGGCTAGGCGCGCCGCGCGCACGTTTCCTTGCGCCGCCAGAAATCGTGCTATGGACGTTCGCCGCGCGTTGACGGAACGGCAAATCGTAGTATATCTGAAGTTGAGCTTGAGTTGGTCAGGTAGTCGCGCTCCGGGGCGCAATGCGTTGCCGGAGTGAGGAAAGTCCGGACTCCATAGGGTGCAGCGCCGGGTAACACCCGGGCGAGGTGACTCGGGGACAGGGCCACAGAAACAGACCGCCGCATGTCGCAAGACCAGGCAAGGGTGAAAAGGTGGTGTAAGAGACCACCGGCGCGCCGGGCAACCGGCGCGGCCAGGCAACCCCCGCTGGGAGCAAGGCCAAGCAGGAGGGAAGGTCCACTGGATCGGGGAGCGACCCGTTCCCTTCCCGTAAGGGACAACCGCCGGGTAGGCTGCTAGAGGCGAGGGGTAACTCTCGTCCCAGATAGATGACTACCGCTGACAGAATCCGGCTTACAGACCGACTCAAGCTCCGCAGCCGCCCCCAGAAAATCAGCCCCCGTGTGTTTGCCAAACTACTGTTTTGTGGTAAGATAACCCCTGTGCATGTGGACGGACTTTCTGCTCGTGACATACAGTCACGAGTAATCCCATAGAAAGGAGGTCAATCCGTCTTGGCTAAACAAAGTGGTAAGCAGAATTATGAGTTGTTGTTCATCATCAATCCGGCGCTCAGTGAGGAAGACAAAGAAAGCCTTCTCACCCGAGTGAAAGGATACCTTGAGCAAGCAGAGAGCGCGGTCGTCAGTTTCAAAAACTGGGGTCTGCGGCGGCTCGCCTATACACTCAAGGGACAGAAGGAAGGGCAGTATTATCTGGTGAATTTCACCATGGCCCCGGAAAAGGTGTCCGATTTTCGGCGCAACCTCATCCTCGCCGAAGGCGTCTTGCGCGAAATGATTATCCGCGTTGAGGGCGACTTCCCCCCAGACAAACCGGCGCGCAGCCCAAGACCTGACGTAATCCCTGTGTTCGACGACGATTCAGGCGACGAAGACATCCTGGACGACGAAGAAGATTAGGCGTCAGCGCTCTGACATAAGAAAAACCCTATGGCACGCGGACTCAACAAAGTCATGATTATCGGTCGCCTGGGACGCGACCCGGAGATGCGCTTCACTTCCAGTGGGCGCCCGGTGGCCTCCTTCAGTGTCGCCACCACGCGCGGCTGGACGAACAACGAAGGTGAACGCCAAGAAGAAACCGAGTGGTTCCACGTGGTAACGTGGGGGGGATTGGCGGAGTTGTGCAAGAAGCGGCTTCACAAAGGCTCCCAAATTTACGTGGAAGGCCGATTGCAGACTCGTTGTTGGGAAGGGCCAGACGGGGAACGCCATTACCGTACCGAACTGGTAGCCCAGGAGTTGATCTTCCTGGACGGATACGATAACTCGTCCGAAGAGGATACCGAACTCTTTGTTGACGAGGAGATGGATAACTCAACACCATTTTAATGAAGGAGATGAACGGTGAGCGATTTTAGACAGCGTCGTGGGCGGCGTTTTGCGCCACGCCGAAAAGTTTGTTATTTTTGCAATGAAAAGTCACAAGCGGTTGACTATAAAGATGTAGATTTCCTGCGCCGATTTGTCAGCGACCGCGGCAAGATTCGCCCCCGCCGCCAGACAGGGGTGTGCGCGAAACACCAGCGGCAACTGGCTGTGGCGATCAAGCGCGCCCGGCACATGGCACTGCTGCCCTTTGTAGCAGAAATTCAAAAGTAAATATGTATGATAACAAGCCGGGCATAGGATCATCTATGCCCGGCGCTTGTTGGAGAGTTTATTATGCCTAAACAAGAAAATCCCCAAAAAGAATTGAACCGGCGGCAACTCGCACGCCGGGAGAAAGAGAAAAGGCTTAACAAAATCCTGGTATGGTCAGCGATCGGCGTGGTGGCCCTTGTCGTCTTGATTATTGGGTACGGGGTAGTCGCAGAACTGATCCTCAAACCGGCCAAGCCCGTAGCAAAGGTAGATGGCGTCAACATCACCACGAAAGCGTACCAGACCCGCTTGTATTATGAGCGCCTGTTGCTGCGCAGACAACTGGAGGCTTATCAAAACTACCTGCTCCAACTCGATCAGAACGACGAAACGACGCAAAGCCTCTATCAGCAATTGCAGACCACGGCAAGCAACCTGGAGACACAGCTTTCGAACACAATGTCCTCAGTCATCGGCAAACAAGTTCTGGATGATATGGTCGAAGAAGAACTGGTACGGGCAGAAGCGCAATCCCGCAACCTGACTGTCAGTGATGACGACATCACGCTGAGCATTGAGCAAATGGTGGGATATGACCGCACGGCAGCTGAGACAGTCACGGATACGTCCACTATCGAAAGTTTCGATTCGCTTTATCAGCGGTTTCAGGACAACATCCTCAAAGAGAGCAACTTTTCCGAAGAAGCCTTTCGGACAATGATGAAAACCAACCTGCTCAAGAATCAACTGAAAGCGATCATCGGAGCTGATGTCGCGCAGACTGCCGAGCAAATCGAAACAACTTTCTTCACGGCGGCCGATGAAGAAGCAACGCGGGCGCTACAAGAACGCATCAACAACGGCGCGGATGTGGCCGCCCTGGTCGAGGAACTCAACAACGATGAGGATGATCTCACGGCAGGTTATTCTTTATCCTGGTTGCCGATCGGCTACTTAGGCTCACAGTTGGGCACCACCATTGAGCAAGTGGCTTTCAACACGCCGGTGGGCAAGGCTGCCGAGCCAACCATGGCTAATGACGGGCGTTACTACGTCGTCTATGTTAGCGGACATGAAGATCGCGCCCTCGATGAATCGCTGTTGGAACAAGGACGTGAACAGAAATACACCGAGTGGCTAGAGCAGCAAAAACAAGCGCGGTGTGAATATCTCAACTGGCAAGACGCCGTGCTGACCTCGCCGTAGTTTAACCGGACTTCAACACGACACATGAAAAGCCCCTTTCCACATACGGAGAGGGGCTTTCGTGTAGGATGAAGGGGCTGAACTATATCACCAACCGCTTGGCATCAATCACATTGCGGATCTGCCCGATCTTCGCCAGCACCCGTGTGAGCGTCGCCAGGTCTGGAACATCCAGGGTCATATACACCGGCAGGATATTGTAACGACTGCGCTTCCCGGTACTGACAGAAGCCACATTGACTTCATTGTTGACGATGACTTCAGTGATGTCGCGCAACAAGCCAGAACGGTCGTAAGCTGTTACGATAATCTGGATGGGGAATGTGTTTTTCGCCTGCCCCCAATCCACCTCAATCAGACGTTCCAAGTCCTCCGGCCCCATCCGCAGGATATTGGGACAATCCTGGCGATGTACCGTAACCCCATGCCCGCGGGTGATATATCCTACAATTTCTTCTCCTGGGAGCGGATTGCAGCATTTTCCCAGATGCATCAACAATCCGCCGGTGCCGCGGACATTAATACCATCGGTGATAATTTCCGGTGGAGGAGGTGGAGGCCCAGTGTCCAGATCCTCTTCCTCACCCAGATCTTCTTTCTCAGCAAACTGGCTGATGTAACTCTCCAGCCGTTTGACAATCGCATCGCTGCTCAAGTCGCCAATGCCTACGGCCGCCAGGAAATCCTCCACACTGGGATAGCGTTTGCGGAAAAGCTCGGCGACCTCGTCTTCCAGCAAGGGCAATTCTAGCCGTTTCAGGAGTTTTTCGACAACCTGACGGCCTTGCACTACATTTTGCTCTCTCCCCTGCCGCTTAAACCATTGTTTGATCTTCTGCCGGGCGCGAGGCGTCTTGAGATAGCCCAGTTCATCGTTCAGCCAGTCGCGGCTTGGGCCGCCTTTGCGGCCTCTGATGATCTCAACCTGCTCTCCGGTTTTGAGCTGGTAGTGTAACGGAGTCCAGCGCCCATCCACCTTGGCTCCCCGACAGGTGTGTCCAATTTCGGTATGCACGGCATAGGCGAAGTCCAGCGGGGTCGCGCCTACCGGCAAATCAACGACTTTCCCGCGCGGGGTAAAAACATAGACACGATCCCGAAAAACATCCGAACGTACCGACGTCATAAAATCTCGCGCGTCGCTGGTTTCTTCAGTGTATTCTTGAAAACTCTGGCGCACGGTCGAGATTTGCTGCATGGCTTGTTTGCTCAGGTGCACCTCGCGCTCTTTATAACGCCAATGCGCGGCAACTCCGAACTCAGCAATTTCATCCATTTCATGCGTGCGAATCTGGATTTCTAACGGCGTCCCATTCTGTCCAATGACCGCGGTGTGTAAACTCTGATAGCCATTCGTCTTTTTATGCGCAATATAATCGTCAAACTCGCCGGGGATTGGTGACCACAGGTGATGCACAATTCCGAGGACTTGGTAACACTGGATATCGGTATCCACCAAAACTCTGAGACCTTCAGCGTCGTAAATGCGCGCAAAAGGTAAATTCTTGCGCCGCATTTTGTGGTAAATACTGTAGATATGTTTTGGCCGACCTTTGATCTTCGCCGGAATTTCTTCTGCTGCCAGAGCCGCCTGCAGAATGCGGATATGCTCCGCAACCTGCGTCTCCCGCTCCTCTCTGTGGGCATTCAAGAAGCGGGTCAGCTCCTCGAACATCGCGGGGTTAAGATAGCGGAAGGCCAGGTCTTCCAATTCTGCTTTCCACACCCAGATCCCTAACCGGTTCGCTACCGGAGCAAAGATCTCCAATGTCTCGCGCGCCATACGCTGTTGGCTTTCGGGGGACAAGGCTGCCAACGTGCGCATGTTATGCAACCGGTCGGCCAGTTTGATAAAAATGACGCGCACATCATCCTGCACCATCGCCAGGAGCAGTTTACGCAGACTTTCCAGATCCTGGAGATCACGCATCCGCTTACTATCTTCTTTGACACGTTCTTCAACCTGGTCCAGTTTGGTCACACCTTCAACCAGGGTTAGAACTTCCTGTCCGAACTGCGCTTCCAATTCTGGGCGCGGAACGTCGCAATCTTCGAGGACGTCATGCAATAAGCCAGCCGCAATGACTGCTGGATCAAAGTGCATTTCGGCTAAGATGGAAGCCACGTTAAGCGGATGGATGATGTACGGTTCGCCAGATTTGCGTTTCTGACCGTCATGAGCGGAGTAGGCAAAATCGTAGGCGCGGCGGATGAGGTCGCCAGGTTCAGCCGCCTGGAGTTTAGCAAAGATACTTTCGGGAGAAAATGCAGGATACGCCATCATAAATCGGATAAAAAAGAATCAAAGAAACGGTAAGTGCATAACACTTACCGTTTCTTGTTAGAAATACTACTAGCGCTTAATGTTTAGGCTACTTAGCGAAGGTGTTGTAAACGCTAGAGCGATCGCGATAGATGATATTAACGGTCGCAATGAGCTTGCTGCCCACGGGAGCCTCAATGTAAGCACCACCGATAAAGCTATTGCCCAGGGCCGTCGCAAGTTCAGTGTCCGTGGGGAGGCCAGCTACACCGCCGCTGCCGTTGCGGGAGTTAATACCAATACCCCCATTGGCGGGCAGAGTAAAGTCGTTGACCGCCAGTACCGTAGCACCCGTGCCATCAATGAACTTGATATCAATGACACGCGCGACATCTTCGGTGTTCAGCAGGTTAATCGCCGACCACTGTGACCAACCCAGGGAGTCAATACGACGATAGTAAGCCGGGATGAAGATCTTCGCAGCAGCTTGGGCAGGAGCCTTCATCACGTAGGCGCCTGCATAGTTCTGTGTCGAAGCAGCCCAGAAAATGTTGGAAGACCCAACAATATTGACGGTGGAGGTCACGAGGACCGAACCAGCCCAGTTATCACCCAACACATTAAAGGTATCTGAAGGTAGATCGCCACCGGTGCGGGTGTTCAAACCAGTCGCAGCATAGGCGCCAACATTACGGGTAAGGCGCAAGTCAGTAGCACCAGTCTGGCGGTTGACGTAGTTGAAGTAGACGTCCGCCGCAGCGCCAGTCGTATTCTGGACAACAACCGCAGAGTAGATGTTCCAGCTACCGTCAGTACGCTTAGTGCGGAAAGCAGATGGTGCGTACAAAGTTGTGGCAGCCTCGCCCAATCCCTCATAGGAAGCATCCCAGTTTTGCCAGGTGGTCTGGACGATAGCGTAGATTTTGTTGGTGGATGTAATGTAGCAAGCACCGTCATTTGTCGTACCGAACCCATCAGCAACCTGAGCCGGAATGTCAGTATCCTTACGCAGGTCAAATCCCTTCTGAGAGAAAGCGGGAATGGTAGCGATCTTGACGCCTTCAGCGCCACCTTGCCGGTTATAATAGTTCATATACACAGTTGCGGGCGTGCTTTCGGTGTTCTGGATGTAGATCTTAGACACCTGGTTAGCTTTGGTGGGATCAGAAACAAGCGGCACGCGCTTGAGATCGGGCAGATAGAGCTGATTATAGCCCTGCGTCCCGCCAACATACGCGTCCTGTGTGCTGCCATCCTCACGTCCGGTCGCTGTCCAGCGCACGCTCACGATAGCACCGACTTCCACATCAGAAGACATTACGGCAGAACCAATCCAACCATCCGGGAGTGATGCGCTGACGATATCAGCTGTTTTGAATTCTTTCACTGCCAAAGGCTTGATGACGGTGTCGGGCTGAGTGTAGTCGAGATTCCCGTCAACGTCATAGTAAGCGATAGTAACAGTCGCATCGCTCTCGCTGATATTCTGGGTGACGACGTTTGTCACGCCAGTTCCAGGCGGCAGTACCAAGTCCGCCAAGACCACATTGGGCAATGCCAGACTCAGAACGAGTACCAACAAAGCCACGACACGAAATGAGTGTTTCATATTTTACCTCCTCCAAATGAATATAGGTTGATGTTGACTAAGGCTTCCCTTAGCTTGGTTTTATTATAGGAAATTCCAAGGAAAAAACAATACTCCCTTTGGGTTAATGCCACTGAATTATCCATTTTATAATCGCGATTCTTTAGAAAGCGCCTTTCGCACTGACAACAGTGAAAATAGTTCTAAATAAAATACGCATATCCATGAGTACGGAGTAATTATTTATGTAATACAAGTCGTATTCGACAAACTTGTGCATTGGTAGGCTACTTCGGCCACTCACTTGCCACCATCCGGTCATTCCGGGAGGCACCGAAAACCGCTTTCTTTGCCAAGCGGCATAACGATCCACGAAAAATGGCAACTCAGGTCGGGGACCAACTAGACTCATCTCTCCTTTGAGCACATTCAGCAATTGTGGAAACTCATCAATACTATAACGCCGCAACCATCTTCCCAAAGGTGTGACACGCGGATCGTTTGGAGTTTTGTAAACATAGTGCCCACCCTCGGTCTTGTGCAACATTTCATAGAACTGATCTTCTGCTCCCATGAACATTGTGCGGAATTTGTACATCGTAAAAGGATGTCCATTCTCGCCAACGCGAGTCTGCTTGAAGATGACTGGACCCTGCGAGGTGATTTTTATCAACACGGCAACTATCGCAAGCAGGGGAAGGAGTAACGGAAGTAGAACGAGGGTAACGAGCAAATCAAAAGTACGTTTGGCCAGACGCATGGATACGCTTAATGCAGGATCACGAAAACCAACCATCAACATTCCATTCCAGGATTTCGGATGGGGAGGAGAAAAAGCCAGTTCCAACACATCAGGTACCCATTGTACATCCACTGGCAATTTTTGGAGTCCCTCAATTAGCTTTTCCAGTATGTTGTACGCAGAGGCAGATAATGCCACAACAATCTGATCAACTTGCAAATCCGTAATCAAATGGGGGATATCCGCAATCGTCCCAACGACAGATATTTCTTCAATCAGAGTTCCAACTTCTTCGACCTCTGTGGTCACAAACCCTACCACCTCAGCGTGATGCCAAAATGACATATCCACGGCGACTCTAAACTGCTGGGCAACACGTCCAGTACCCACGAGCAAGATGCGCGAGGGATGGATGCTTCTATGGCGAAGTTTTTCAAACCAGTAAGGAACAAGCATCCGATAGAGACTCAAGAGAAGCCAGTCAAAAAGCAGGAAATACACAAACAACAGCCGAGGGACGTAAATCTCATACAGAAATGTCAAATACAGAGAACCAGCAAAGAAAAGGGCGGCTGTGAATACACCGACACCTATACGATAAATAATGTCTTTAGGAGTAGACAACCTATAGGCATCATATAAATGCAATAACAAGAAAGCAAAAGTCCATATCACCGTAACAAGAGCGTATATTTCAAATCGCAAGATAGGCGGACGAGTCAGCAAAGGTGCTCCCGCCAAAGGAAGCCAAAAACGCGCCAGTCGCGCTAATTGCATCGCAATCTGGGTCAACACGATATCGCCCAGATACAGAATGACTATGACATTGGAGTTATACTCTTTGGTCATCGCTGCAATCCCTATCTTTTGTCCATCTGCTAGAAGAAATGCACTCCGTGTTTATGGAAATAGCGTACAATGCTTTTAGCGTGCTCTAGTGTGAGCCGATTAAGACCGCGCGCGCTACTTCGATGATATTTATGGATAATCTGCGCATCTGGTAAATAGTAGATCGTAAATCCTT
The DNA here is from genome assembly GCA_035420085.1 of Anaerolineae bacterium. Classification (GTDB taxonomy): domain Bacteria; phylum Chloroflexota; class Anaerolineae; order B4-G1; family SLSP01; genus DSWT01. The sequence continues at coordinate 26,903 of DAOLUH010000028.1, read as the reverse complement.
GTTGCTTAAGCCGGTAACAGATGTCTATGTCTTCATAATATAGGTAGAAACCCTCGTCAAACAAACCCACATCGAAGACTGGTTCACGCTGGAGCAGCATACATGCTCCCAAGACCCAATCAACCTGACGCACTTCATTATGATGCCAGTCCTGCATCAGAAAACGTCGGTAGAAGGAGGGAGAGTATAGTTTTTCCAGGCCCAGCCAACGCCAAAGAATAGTCGCCACACTAGGAAATTCACGACATGTATACTGAAGCTTGCCGTCAGGATAGAATGTCTTGCAACCAACAACAGCCGCATCTGGCGTAGCCTCCATAAAGGCTACCAGATTTGCTAAAGCACCTGGCAGGAGCACGGTATCCGGATTCAAAGAAAGCAGGTAACGTCCCTGACTGAGACGTATAGCACGGTTGATGTTGGCGGCGAATCCCTGACGTCCAGTATTGACGACGAGAGTCACTTGCGGGAACTGCGCCTCGACAAAGGCTGCGCTGCCATCCAGAGAAGCATTATCCACAAGAATGACCTCTGTGGCAAGTTGTCCCACTTGCGCATAGACAGATTCCAAGCAAGTGGGCAAATCAACACGGCTTTCATGAGAAACTATGCAGATTGATAGATCGAATTTCTCCAACTTGTAATCCACCTACCCAGAGGGAAAAAACACAAACACGAAGCTGCGTCTGTGAAATACCTGGGTCAATCAAGCCTATATCCCTGCAATACTTTCCAGACTGCCAGATATGTGTTGAATAGTTCCTGGCCCAATTGAGCTTTGGCTGGAACCTGACGCAACAACCATCCTGCCACAACCCGCACACCAGCGCCCACCGATAATATGCAGCGTACCCATAGGAGCAAAGTGGGGTGATGTTTTCGAAAGTAGGCCAGAAGGCTGGCATTCGCTGTCACCTTAGCACGCATCCGGCTGCTCGCATCACCGCCCTGTCCATAATGGACAATCACTGCCGACGCAATATGGTAAACTTTATGCCCAGCCCGCCACATACGATAACACAGGTCTATATCTTCGTTATTCATTCCCCACGTCTCGTCAAGCCCCCCAAGCTCTAAAGCCACAGAACGTCTGACCAACAAACACGCGCCGGAAATCCAATCAACCAACCGCGTCTGATCATAAAACGGGGCCCAAGTAATAATGCGAGTGCGCCAGTGTGCGCGCACCCAGGATAGGCGGTCTACTCCACATGCCCATAATACCGTATTCCACAACGTGGGAAAATTTCCTGCCGATGGACGGAATTGCCCTTGAGCATTGTATTGACGACAACCTACAGCGCCCGACTCAGGATGCATATCCAAGAACTCTAGCATTATTTTGAAAGCGTTTTGTGTCAGGTAAGTATCGTCATTTAAGAGCAAGACATACTTCCCCACAGCCTGACCGAGGAGAAAATTATGGTTTTCTGCAAAAGTACGAGGCGTCGAATTGACAAAAAGCCGTACTTGAGGGAATTGCTCGCGTATCATATCGGAAGTGCCGTCAGTGGAAGCATTGTCTACAACACACACTTCGTATATGATACCATGCGTGTATTTCACAATCGAGTCCAGACATTCAGCAAGCATGTGACAACGCTGATGCCCAACAATAGCAATAGTCAGATCGGTCATAGCTGTAATAGACTCCGCGCCGCCAAAAGTAGATGGGAACGCTCTGTGATCGCAGGAAGTGGCAGAATATCACCACGCAAAGCTATGACTTGAGCGAGGGAATATAATCCATAAACCCCCAGAAGTAGCTTCACTGTGTCAGGCGGAAGCACCAGACGCGACCAATAATTATCTAAAAATCTAGCGATCATAGGATGAGGATTGGGTTGCATAAACAAAGTCTGACAGGCCTGAGGAGACGAGGGATATTGTCCGGCAAGATAAGCCGTCGTTGAAAGCAATTCGATGAGATCGAGCACCGGCCAGCCTTTGAGAATCGCGTGTTCCCAATCAACGATACCTACAGTCTGCGCTCTATACATGTGTAAGAATTGATTAGGATGAAAATCACCATGCATTAATACGGTAGGGAAAGCCGAAGTAACCTCCCGAGCCGCCTCGGCAATAACGCGCGCAGCCGAAACTTCCTTAGAGGTCAGGCAAGATGCGTCCTGGATGATGGACACCCACGCTGTCAACAAAGACGACAGATTATGCGACGCCGACGCATCCGAGGCGCTGGTCGCACAATGCACAGTGGTCAGCCACTCAATGGCCCACCTCATTATGGATTGCAAACTCTTGCCGCGATAGGCAACCGGTCTGGCATCCACATAGGATTCCACGTAGAAACGGTGTTGGTCATGCTCAATGAGCGCGATCGGACGTGGATAAAGAATATCCCATAATTTCAGGTGTTCCAAGAACTGTAAAGTAAGATACTGATTCTTTACCCATGTATCGTCACCCGTCAGTGAGGTTTTGAGCACGAGCATAGGGTGTCGCGCCGTATTATAGACAAAAACCGTCACTTTGGCATCATTGCGGTTGTCACCGGCGGCTGTGGTGCACACAAAACGCCATGCAGCACGGTCTGTTTCGGGATAAAGTCGGTCGAGGTCTGGTTTTAGGCTTTCTACAATACTCAAGGTCATAGCAATTATTTTTCAGCCAAAATCATAAAAGCGGGTAACGTTTTCTGCAAAAGCCCTATCTTGATGGCCACTGGCGCAATAGCTTTCATTAAACGTTCCTTGGTGTTACGCGGTTTCATAAGATCAGCAAATGTAGATCGAAGCACTTGCCGGTCTTGTGGATTCACTATAAAACGTGGCGCATTGTATCCAGGAATCGGCGCATAGACCTGTATCTGTGCAAAGCCACTGTAATGTAATAACGACACTAACTGTTTGGCTGAATAGGTGTATTCGCGATAAGGTTTGCCACGCACCAACTGCGAGTAGGCGTTAGCCACACGCCGGGGAAGCAGAGTTGAAAATCTCAGGTAAGAATGTTCGTCCCGCTTGCCAAAGAAATACCCGTAACCATATCGGTTTTCTATGCCGATGTAAAGATGCCCGCCAGGCCGCAAGATGCGATACATTTCAGATAAATAAGCCTGTTGAATTTGTTCAGGTGGTGTATTCCCATTCACAGCGACCCACTCCAAGACGCCATTCATCATAACCAGGTCAAAACACGCTTCGGAAAATGGCAAAGGTAACCGATCGCCCGCCCAGATGGGGGTAACATTCGCAATTCCATCCTGCATAATGCGCTGTTTCAGAAAGTTGAGCCTGGCAAACGTGAGGTCTACGGCACAAACATGACGATAGGTGCGCGCTAAATTGAGGCTATAGATACCAAAACCGCACCCATAATCCAGGGCAATGGCCTCTTTGCCCGGCGGCAGCAACAATTTCCACACAGCGCGCTTTTCCTCAAGTGTATAATGTGACACAAAAGCACGCTGCTCTGGCGTCGTAGCCTGACGATAATAGGAAGTCAGTGCCGCACGCCATCCTTGTGTCGCCGCCGCGTTAGCTAATTCATCCTCGATACCCGGCATTTCTACTTCCTTCAAGCGACTCAAGAAAGCATACTCTTCCGCCTCACTGACAAAAGCAAGAATACCCTCCCGACGCGGCCATTGACGCGCACAAAGTGGGCACGTTGCCTCCCATTCAGTCACCTCCAACTCAACCTGGCAATGAGGGCAAACGAAATGGAAAGGCAAGTCTCGCTGCGCCGGCTGCTGTAAGTTAATTTGAGTCACTCTAACAAACTCCGATAAAGTGTCGTTACACTTTCTACATAATGTTCAATTGTATAATACTGTTTGCAACGCGCCTGACCGGCGAGTCCCATATCCCGCGCCAGCTCAGGGAAGTTCAATAATGACAACATGGCTTCAGCTAAACCAGCAACATCCGCTGGTGGAATCAACAAGCCGGTTTCCCCAGGAAGCACAGTCTCAAGTGGTCCCCCTTGCGCAGTAGCGATGACTGGACAGGCAGCAGCCATTGCTTCCAACACAACGTTTCCCAGCGGTTCAGGTTGTACCGAAGGCAAAACAAAAACGGTGAACGCACGCAAGAGGACCGGTACATCATGACGAACGCCAGTAAAAATGACATGTTCCTGAAGATGTAATTGTTGTACTAGAGATTTTAGCTCTTCACGAAAAACAATATCATCTTGTGTTACGGCGTCTCCGACGATCATGAACCGCACCGAGGGGTTAATGGTATGTACTTGCGCAGCCGCTTTGATGAAAATGTGATGTCCTTTCCACCGCGCAATCCGCCCTACCATGCCAACAAGTGGAGCGGCAGGATTAAGCGCGAATTCAGTATATGTAGCGGATGGTGTTACAGCAGATGCAAAACGCTGAAATTCTATTCCGTCATAGATGGTAGTGATTTTTGATAGGTCACTGGCCTGCTCGAAGAAGGCATCACGTGTAGCCTGGGAAATGGCAATACAAGCCGCAGAATGACGCACAATAAAACGGGGCAGAAAAGTACGAATAATCCAAGGCTGCGTCGAATGGATCTCCCGCACATGCCACACATGAGGGATACCCATCGCGCGTGCAACCAATCCCCCATCCAGAACATGACTGGTATTGCTGTGGATCAAGGCAACACCACGTTGACGCACCAGACGCGAACAATACGCCAGCGAAGGTAAGGCACCAAAAACAAAACGCAGCCAATAACTCGGATTATACGTGCGGTGAAGAATACGCAACGGGCGCACAATCGTTTCAACGCCCAGAGCCTGCAGATGATCCAACAACAGACCTTTTTCCGGAAGTAGCACTATAGGTGTGAATTGCTCGGGATCCAGATATTGCAGTAAACGTAGTAAGCACTGATCAGAGCCATAAAGGTCGGCTGAAGAATGAAAATACAAAACAGGGTAGTGAGACAAATCACCCCCTCCTTTTGCGCGCGAAAGCTGTGGCGTATAAGGACTCCAGATTGTGAATAATCTGCGGCCATGCGTAATTCATTTGGATAAATTGGCGGCCACGCTGCGCAATATGGTTCCAATAGTCCGTATCACACAGCAGTTTCACGATCGCAGCCGCAAAATCCTCAGCCTGGTCGACGACAGCCAAAAGCGCGCCTGGCTCCGCGCCGATGCCCTTGTTGGCTACCGAAGTTGCCACAACAGGACGTGCAGCTGCCATACCGTTCAGCACTTTGACGATGATACCACCGGCTTGATACAGAGGCGCTATCACAACAGCCGCCTGCTGATAAAATTCAGTAAGATCTTCCACATAACCAGTTACTTTTATGTGAGGGGCGGCCAATTGCACGATCTGTGGAGGCGGATTCCCCCCCACAATCCATAAACACACATCAGGGACCTTTGCTTGAACCAACGGTAAAACATCACGAACAAATCCCAGGACTGCTTCTACATTATTTGGGCGGTTCATTGCCCCCATAAACAAAAGAGCATTGCCTGTCGGACGTTGAGCAGAAATCTGTAGCAATGTGTCCAGACCCTCAAACCACGGTGGCAAGATCTCTACCTGTACATCAGGCAGGTGCGCCTGTAACCAGACCTGATCATGGGAGGAGCGCGCAACCACAGCTTCCATCTTCCGACAGGTGCGCAGCTCGTAATGGAATAACTTCCACCACTCAAAACCAGCGTAGAGTCGCTTCAGACCTTGCGCACGTTGATACACTTGCCAAGCCACCTGCGAGTAAATATCCACCTCATCCAAAATCCAAGCTGCATCAGGGATAATGTGTTGGTATTGCGCCATCCATGGAGCGACACAATGCACAACAGCAAATGTCTCAAGCGCGGCCAATTGACGTAGCTCTCGGCGATATGCCGCAGATAATGTGAATCCGATCTGCATCGGGTAGATCAATCGCAATAAACCACGTCCCAATCGCGCTTTCCACGAACGATCTATGGGAATGGTCTTCAGGTGCCGGCAAAGAGGTTGCAATGATCCAATATGTTGCGCTTCCTCAGGTGTGACAAACGAGATCAAAGACACCTCATGGTGCGTACTCAATGACTCTACGTAGTGGTAGATATCCAAACCACCACTATGCGGCGCCGCCGCATAAGGAAAGTGATGACAAACAAACAGGATCTTCATAGGTTATGCGAACTGATCCTCTGCCAAATCTGCACAGCATAACGCCATTCAGTATAGCTTAAAGTCCGGGATAAAACTAAAAATCCGGCATACACTACAAATGCCCCCGCCAGAGCAATGAACACGTTGATACGCGATAGAGCCATATACACACCAAAAGCAAGTCCCACACTACACATAGGCAAGATAATGACCCGACTCAGATTTAAGGGACATACCCTGCGGTTCAAGTAATAGTAATTTTGGATAAACGCCACCACGGTCGTTATGACCGCGGCGATGGATGTCCCCAGCGCCCCCAATGTGGGGATGAGGATGATATCCAATATCAGATTGATTACTGCATTTGTCCCCGCGATTCGCAAAGTAATCTTTTCGTTGTTACTCGCCAACATCGCCCTAAAGAGAAGATTATTCGCAAAGAAAGGAGGCAGTATCCAAATAAGAACCCGCAGCAGAATCACCGCTTCCGCAAAACTGTCTTTGTAGAATAAAAGAATGATGTCTTTAGCGAACACCCATACGAACAACACGACCGGTAACAGGAGGATCAGTAACAACTTAAGAAATTGGACCACCAACCTGCCTAGCTGGGTCTCAGAGTTGGCAAAAGCGCGCGCTAGGGTGGGATACAACGCAAGCATCAACGCCGGAGATAGCATTTTCCCCATCTGCACGATCTTGGAAGCGGCATCATATATGCCAACAGCGCGCTCATTCTGTAGTTTAGAAAGCAAAATAACATTAACATTACCAAAAACGGCGGCAAACAAACTGATTCCCAGGAAAACCAGGGTAGTTCGTGTTAATCGGCGACATAGGGGCCAAGAAAAACGCACATGCGCGCGGAGAGAGCCAGCTTCATTGTGCCAGGATAAAATCAGCCAGGAAAATCCCAATAGCAAGGCGATTTGGAAAAATCCTGAAACCCAGAAAACAGAGGCCAGCCCAGCACCCCGCGATAAGGCAAAGACGGAAAGTACAACGCGGAGTAGATTAGCGGGGAAGCGCACGAACAGCACAAACTCCATCCGTTCTAAACCTTTGACGATAGACTCAGCAATAGTTGACAAGGTATCGAAGACTAACACGAATCCCGCCACAATGTAGATGCTCTGGATGACTACCGCAGGATAATTCAACAAATATGCAACACCGACCATAGCCACTCCAAAAACCAGGGAGGAAAAAAGGCCAACAACGCCGGCGTTCATCAGCAACATCGGTGCTTGTTTCGGCTCACGCGCGACATCACGCATAAGGACTTGGTCCAGACCGAGGTAAGCCAATGATTCAAAGATCAACCAGAGTGAGTTAATCGTCGCATAAAAACCCAAACCAGATACACCGATACTGCGCGCAATGTAAAGCGGCAGAACAAAAGATACGATCCTCTCAACGCCCACAGCTACAGAGAGGGCAAAAGAATTTTTGAACAGGCGAAATGCAGTGTTCACCCAATCACCCTAAATATCCCAGGTCTTGTAAACGGGTGCGAATTGTCTCCTCTTCACTAGCCGTGAACACCTGGCTATCAGACACTTCCGCATCAACAGCAATATCAGTATATCGAACCTGCAATACGCCTGGTAAGAACATGCCCGCTAATACTCGACCATCCAATGCGCCAGGGAGGGGTACTCCCAACATAGCCAATACCGTCGGTGCAATGTCCTCAATGCGCGCTCCTGAATATCGCAGAGGAGCTATCCTATCCTGCGCATAAGCAATCAGAATCCCATCTAAAGTATGATTGGCTGTGTACGGTGTTGACCAATCAAAAATGGTTGGGGTAGACAGCGTAGTGGTATGCGAGACCAAAATGAAGTTATGCTCCGCTTTGACATTATTCCGCTGTGGCTCAATAATCAGGTCAGGAGCATCTGCGACATGAGGTCCGCTGTATAATTCTTCGCGTCGGTAAGCGGCCGCAACTACAGGCTGTCCGGTGAGTGGGTCTCGAAGAGCAAGTAGTTGTGTGATCAACGACGAGCGCAAGGCTTCATAAGCTGAACCAGGTGAAACTATACCTCTTGGTTCACGCCCTTGTAAATTGATCCGTATCGCACCTTCGTCACTAAAAAATGCTTGCGTTCTCCCCCAGTCAATTAAGTGCAGTAGTGTCTGCTGCTGCAAGGTACGTGCCAGCGCTTGGCTGCGCAGTCCCGGAACGCGCCGCTTGATAGCGCGTAGCCAGGGGAGGCGACGCAGACGTCGTAACCAGGATTCCAGTCTACCGGTTAGCGGAATAGTGGGCGTTAGTTGTAATATACCCGCCTTTTGCAACCAGGTGTTGACATAAAAGCGTCGGGCGCATCCGTTGAATCCATGGTCTGAAACAAGTACGATCTGAACATCGTTCCCTAATATCGTAAGAAGCTGCTCAAGCGCCAGGTCTATCTCGCGATAGACTTGCAGAATAGCTTGAGAGTCTGTATGTTGGTGCAATGGATGATCGGTGTCCATGTCTGCCCAAAAGAAATGCTGTAAACGATCCGTTTCAGTGAACACTGCAACCAGCAAATCCCAGTCGCGTGTACGAGCCAGATATTGTATTGCCTGTCCACGTCGTTGAACACTCGCGATCAACTGCTGTATATACTCGCGATCATCCACACCGGTTTTGTCTACATCAATCACATAGCCACTAATGGCAGCCTGCAGTTCATCTTTTAATTCTGGCGGATATGTAAAATCACTTTCGAGGTTCGGTGTGAGCATACCGGCAACTAATGCTCCATGAACAGGCTGCGGCGGATATGTCATCGGCACATTCAACACGATCACACGTTTGCCGGCAGCGCCTGCAATCTGCCAGAAACGCTGCCGATGGATGTGATGTGCGTTGTTCATTCTGTATTGATAGGTTCCCGTTTGCAGTCCCACAAAGCCAAAGATTCCATGGTTGCCAGGATTCATGCCAGTAGAGAAAGTAGTCCACGCCACTGAACTTTCAGGACGTACTGTGGAGCGCAAGGGGCCTACCGCTCCTTGCTGCATAAGGCGGGCTAAAGTAGGCAACTGACCTGCACTGGCCCATGGCTCTATAAGCTGCAAATCAGCGCCATCTATTCCAATAACAACGACTCGACTCATATTATAAATAGCCTAACTTCTCCAAACGTTGCTGTATCAAGGCTTGTTCTGTGTCAGTATAAACAAAAGTTGACTCAGGCTTCACTACATCGCGCTGTATGATAGGTAAAGGTGGATGTGCCGCTATCCACTCAGGCGTAAAAAGTGACATTAGGACTTGCCCGTCGAATTGGCGCGGCGGTGCAATGTTCAGCATGTATAAGACCGTAGGGACAATATCGGCCATATTCATCATCCCGGCAACCTCACCCTGGACAATCCCCGGTCCTGATGCACAGAAAATGCCATTGTCCAGATGGTCGCCGGAGCGTAAGCGATAAGTAGCGGGAAGTACAACAGCCTTCTCGGCCAGTGAAACCATCGCTGTATAGGATGGTTCAAAAACCACAACCAGGTCGGGAAGTTGGGCCAGGTAAGGTCCATGATATAAGTCCTCACGCCGGTAAACCTTTTGGACAATAGACTTACCTTCCCCATCACATAAAACAGCAAGTTCAGTCTGTATTTTTTGCCGGATTGTTTCGTATTCCTGTACGGTGAGCGTTTTTCCGGCTCGCGAGGTTGGAATCATGATGCCACATGTATACGAATACAGGGGAACCATATAAGCCTGGGTCAAGTTCCAGTCAATAACGCCTGCTTCCATATCTCCCGCTATGGAACGTCGTAATTTGTGTTGCAACGCAAAAGGCAACACGCGGTGCAACCAGGCTTTCAAAGGCGCGATTCTGCCCAGAGTCACGCGCAACTGTTTAAGCCCAAACTGATCACGCAATCCTCGGCGACGGTAGAGCCAACCTTGTTGCTCCAACCAGACATTCAAGTTGACGTAGAAACGAGGCGCTGGCCCAAAACCATGATCCGAGATCACAATGACGCGAGTATCTGCGGGCGCAGCCGCCAATAATTGGGCAAACGCCGTGTCCAACGTTTTCCAAAAACGTTCTAATTTGACATACAATGGCGCATCGGTTTGATTTGCCAGCAATTCCTGGGTTTCGTCCCAACAGAAATGTAGCAGACGGTCGGTAACTGTAAACACCACGACCGCCATATCCCAGGGATGTATTTGCATTAAACACGCTGCGTTATGCGCACAATTCACCAGGATATGCATCAAATCATCCAGCAAATCCACTTTATTCTTAGAAATGCCTGGCTGGAATTCCTGCCCCTCGGTCAGGTAATCTAAATCAATGATATAATCTTCAAGTTGATCTTTGATATGTGCCGGATAAGTATAAGTTAACGCGGCAGAAGGCGTCAACATACCACTCACTAAAACGCCGTTCACCTGCCGAGGCGGGTAGGTCAAAGGGACATTGACCACCACAACCTGACCAGCCTCCCGACTTACCATCTCCCATAATGTATCCGGAATCTGCGTAGCATCCACAAAGCGTCGCGTCGTTTCATCCGCCTGCAGAGGCTTCTGAAACCCGATCACGCCATGCCATCCCGGATTCATACCTGTCATAAAGGTGGCCCAGGCAGGCGCAGAAAAAGGGGGAACAGTCGAGCGCAATGAAGCCCAAGCAGCATCTTGCAGAAATTGCCCCAGCGACGGCATTAACCCTTTCGCAATTAGCGGGCGCAATACATCAAAGGGCATTCCGTCTAAGCCAATGATCAGAACAGGTTGGCTCACCACTCACCTGCAAGCTATGGCGCTTTGTTCGACCAAGATGGACGTTTATCTATCCCAGGAGCAGGTGCAAGTGCGACTTGGTTAGTGCCATCAGCTTTCATTAAGAAGATATCCCAGTCGGGATCGTTAACGTAAATATGCCGATTTGAGGAAAAGGCTATTAGCCGATCTTCATCAACCCAGACCGGCTCGACATCATCGTAATCGCCGGAGGTCAATTGTACCAAATCACTACCGTCTGGTTTAATACGGAAGATGTGGAATTTGCCGTCCACACGGTCAGAACAGAACAGAAGATATTTACCATCGCTGGACCAAGCCGGTAACATATCGTTGCCGGTACTGACATGGATACGCTGTTGGTTACTGCCGTCGGCATCCATGAGATAAAGCTGCCATTTGCCGGTATCCCGTTGACTCGCAAAGGCAATCTTGCTGCCGTCAGGCGACCAAACCGGCGCGCCGTCATTTGCCGGATGATTGGTAAGGTTAACCTGCGTGCGATCGCTCAACCGCACAACATAGACTTCAAAATTGCCATCACGATTTGTCTGAAGCAACACCTGTGTACCGTCAGGTGACCAATCCGGCGCCCAACTGTCGCCTGGTATAGCGCCGGTCAAGTTCTCCGCGGCAGAACCATCCGACCTCATGGTATAAATGCGGAAATTATTAGGATCATCCGATCCAGAGGTATAAACAATACTCTTCCCATCCGGAGACCATTTCCCTTCTACATGTACCCCCTCTCCGCCTGGCAATGGCGTTAGTAGACCGCTTTGCCCATCATAAATGAAGAGATTAAGAACACCGTTCCGTTCGGAGTGAAAAAGCAGTTTGCCAGAAAAAGTGAGTTTCTCAGAGATAGGCGTGGGGACCGCTGTCGGCAAGGGTGAAGTGACGGCTAGAGGAGAAGTCGTCGCTAGCGGGGTCCCTCGATTGCATCCCACAACGCCAATCATCAAAACACTCAAAAAAGCGAAAGAAAGTCTGCGTATTGAGATTTTCCTATGCATTTTTATGCACTCCCTTAAAGTTTTTTTTGAATTCGTACCGGCTGAACCGAAAAGTAGAAGATATTCTACCTAACAATATCGCTTTTGGCAAACCTGAACTTACGCCTTACGCAGCCATAATATCCAAAGCGTGTGCCGCATAATTTGCTATGCGACGCTACATTAAGCATTGTCACGGTGCGAACAAATGTTAGTTTGCCAGGCCTGCTACTTCGGAATACAGACCTGAAGCGGTTTGCGATATGGCGCATATTTCGAGCGCACTGGCGGAGTAATCGCCTCAATGTATATAGGATTCCAGCCGAATGTCGTCCAGATCACGCCATCAACTTTCCCATCGTCTCCATCTTGAAGCATATAGGGATCGAAATGTGGCAATACCGGCGTCATGGGCAGTTCCGAGGAAATTCTGTCACTGACCAATATCGCAGGTGACTGAACACGCAAACGCCCTTCAGAGTGGTCATTCGTCCACACCACATATAGACGGTGTCCATCTTTGACACTGCGAAATAGATAACCCTCAGCGGCGGTGTTGCCCAATTCCGAGGCTGATAAACTACGTTCAAAGTACATCTCGCCTAATTGATCAACCAGTGTTTGATAAGCATTAGCCGAAGGTTTCGGAATGCCATCAATATCAAACAACCCGCGTTCAGCTCCATGAGATGCCGGTAAATCGTTGACGAGTAGCCAGAATGATGCGTAGATATTCGTGGCAATACTGCGAACATACTCCAGCACAACAAGCCGCGTTTGTTCTTCGTGGCTACCCCCCCAAGGAGGAGGTTCGGTGCTACTACTCCAGTATCCCATTTCCGTTACCAGAATCGGGAATTTCAGCGTATAAAAGCTGATCATCTCGCGAAAGTAATTGGTTTTTCCGGAGATTCCCCATCCCCAACCACTGTAAGCACTTTCATACACCGGAAAGTAGTGAATATTGAAGAAATCAAAAAGCACTTCTCCAGGATGATCACGCGCGTATGCCAGGATTTTGTGAGGAAAATCCAGATCAAATATGCCGGGAGCGTATTCGTGAGCTAATCCCCCCATGGCGACTAAAGCGTTGGGGTTACCAAGCCGCAGGGCAACCCGCGCTTGTCCCAAAAACTGTGCATATGCTTCACCCCGCAACCCCCAATTACCAAAACCGCGTAGAGCAGCGATATCTGGAGAGTAATTATCCGGTTCATTGTATATTTCCCAAATCTGTACATACGGCGCTCCAGGAGCGTCCATGACTCCATCACGGTCATACCGTTCAGCCAACGCTGTCAGGAACCCTAATATCTCGTTGACATTGTAAGTAGGACCTCCGTAAGTCTCGGCTGCCCAACGGGGATTGGCTCCTATCGTTACAATAGGGCGTAACCCAGCATTAACGGCTCCCCTGATGACCGCATCCGCCGTCTCCCAATTGAAAGTGCGTGGTTCAGTGCGCTCTGGCTCGATCTCATCCCAGTATATATTGATGCGCGCCCAGCAAGCGCCGACCCGCCGAGCATCTGGAGCCTGCTGAGGTACAACCTGACGCGGCCAAATCGAAATGGCAAATGGACAGGTTGGGAGTTTACCCACCGCCTCATGGAACACGACCGGAACCTGTATTCGCATACCCGCTTCATCAGCACCAATGTCTACCTCCCCTCTCGGACGAGACTCACCATCAACATCTGTAGGCGGCATCATGCTCCGGCTACCGGCATCAATGGCTGACGAAGTCAACCGCAAGTGATAATCCGCTGTCAATTGCGGCTCAGACATCAAGCCATTGCTACAAATCACATCACTGTACTCTCCGATACAATCTTCCTGATTAGCATAAAACAGATTCCGTATAGGAGGGTACAAAATCGTCATAGAATCTACCGACCCTTTATATTCAACGCCAACCGTGTGTGAGACAATGATGTTGTTGACTAAAGTGAAAGAGCTATTTCCGATGACCAATCCCGATGACCGCCCATCACCAACCAAGGTATTGTTGATTACACGCGCCTGCCCAACTCCTTGTAAATAGACTGCATTGCCCACACTAGCAAAATTATTGGCAAACACATTGTTTGTAATCGTAATCTCGGAAATATCGGACAGAAATACTCCCCCCCCTTGAGTAGCTGTGTTGAAAAACATACGGTTGGCATCCAGGATCAATTCAGTGTTCTTTCCCTGCGCATAAATAGCTCCACCATAGCCAGTCGCTCCCAAAATCGCTATATTTCCGGTCATGACATTATTGCTGAATACCGGACGCGCATCAGTCATCCAGACGCCGCCACCTTGCACCGCCTGCCCACCTGTGATCCAAAAACCGTCAATCACCGGAGATGCATTAGCGATGCTGATCACTGTACCCGCACCTTGACCGTCAAGTACAGTTCGCCAATTCAATACATCGCGCGCGGTAAAGTCGGTATTCCACCCACCCTCCAGACGCACACTTTTGGTCAACACCAGGTGTTCCGCATAAATACCTTCGGCCACTTGAATGACAGTTTGATACGCTGCGTCATTGATCGCCGTCTGCACAGATGTAATCGCACAGATAGGGCAAACTTGCACCGGATTAGTCGGACTGACGAAAGAGGCTGATGCCGACTCGCCGAAACTTGACCACAGTGTGGCGAGCAATAGAGCGAGAGTTGTGGCTGCTACGATCCTTATGATCTTGTCTGAAACCCTTTGATTGTTCATCATCTCTCCTTACAGAAGATAACAATGCTTTAGCAACGTCATGAGCGCAACAGCATCAACCAATAATGCGATAAATACCATAAAAGGCAATGCCCAGGCCCGCATCCGTCTGGGGAGTAAAGTAGTAGCCCCTACATAAATCAATGTCATGATAGGCAAAACCACAGGGAATAGGAACCGTCCTTGCGGATACCAGGTCGAAGTAGGGCGTCGAAGTAATGGTAGCATAATTTGGGCGCAGTTTGCGAAAATTCCAACCGCAAATAGCACCACGACAGGTCGCAAAGCTGGCTTTCCCGTCTTGCGTATGCCGTAGGCCGCGACTGCCAACAGGCCAAGCAACGCAAAGCCATACCAGACGTACTGTGTGATACTCGGCAGCAGAACATTTAATGAACCGAACCATCCCCAAAACGTCGTATAGACGAATTTGATAGTGAAAGGCAACAGGTCACCCCAGTTTTCTTGGGTAGTGAACGTCAATAGAGGTAACAGGTAGCCATCTAAATTCATATGATGAGAAAGCTTTAACAATAATGCATACCACAAAGGAGCAGCTGATTCCGCAGAACCATTAGTAAGTAAGTTCATTTCCTCGGCGTCGGAGCCAACAGGATACAAGCGCAGTGCGTCGAAATACACATCTCCCGGCATATTTATATCCTGTTGGCCGGACAGAAGTACAACGCGCAAAAAACTTGTCGTTGTGGGAACTGTGTACGTTGCACTCAGTGGTTGCCAGGTTTTCTCCGCCGTAAAGGGTACGCCGAAAGATTGAGTATCATCCACCAACCATATCCATCCGCTCTGCCCTTCAAGGGGTGCGGAGACCTGAGCCTGCAACACTACTGTCTGCCCGCGTATAGCGGTAAGTTTGACGCCGGTAAGTGTCTGCGACAGACGCATTTCACGTCCATCAGGGAGCCGTTGTGTATGGAATATATAACGTCCTGCATAGGCTTGAGTAGCCATGCGTTCTTCAATGTCCGGATCTGGTCGGACCAACCATCCGGAGGCATGGCCTTGCACGGGGAGCAACAATAATCTCGTTCCCAGCAACAATACCGCACCCGTATACAACGCCATACGTTTCAAGTGGTGCGCCGGGTAGTGACTTAAGACATAGATGGCTGCTGCCACACCTAACAAAGGATAAAAAAACAACGTCGTTTTTTTGGTCAAGAAGGTTGCCAGCGTCAAAAATACCAAGGCAGAACCTTGTAACCAGGTTAATTTTTGCGTTAGCATCCGGGCAGCGACAACAAACCATAGAGTACCCCAGACAGCCGCCAACAGGTCGTTATTGGCTGATGTGCCAATATAGGACAACATCGGATGTAAAGCAACCAATACCGATATGCCTACAGCAGCACCGGGCACCTCCTGAAATATCGTACCCCCAAACCAGTAGGCCAAAACAACACATATGATATATAGCAGCATAGTAAGCCAGCGCATCGCATAAAACTGACCTAACAAAGGCTCATTGTCGAACGAAAAGAAAAATGCCGGCCTCATCAGGATATAGTACAGAGGTGGCTCATTGCCCACCTGCGGATAATACCAATAAAACAGATCATCAACGACAAACGAAGGCGGAAACGTTGATGGACTGTTATTCAAGCCACTGTAAAACGCTCTCGGAGCATGGTCCGGCGGCGTAAAACCCAGCAAGCGCCATAAGTCAAAAGCATACATCGAAGCCAATATTTCGCTTTGCAGTTTGGGTGAGATATCGTCCAGAGTGGGTACACGCCCCAAGTCGGCAAACAGGCGTGCGTATTCAAAATGCGATGGCTCATCGGGGGCAAACCATGGCGGATTAACGACACTGTACAATACACCATGTACAACAGCAAGTAGGAATACTGCCACAAATGCGTAACGCGGGGGCATGGCTTTCGCACCGCACGCTTCGCGGATGCTCTGCACAAGTAAGCCCATCCCCAACAATACGCAAATAGCACACACCGCTATATAAAACACGGCATGACCTAAAATACCAGGACGATCTTCTGTCAGTCCCAATAACAATTTAGCCAATTGTGCACTCAATGAGCAACTCCGCTTAGCATATTATCGTCCATAAAGCACATACAAAGGATTAGCATCTACAAACAATGTCGTGCGCCCATCAAATACACCATCCTGTCCATCATATTTATACCAGGTATTGCCTTCACGATCTGTAATGTACACCCACGGCGCTGATACCTGCCAGACAACACCTTGACCACTTACGTCCCACACGACATCCAGCCGGCCGTTGGCTTGGGGAACAGAGAATACATATCCTTCCAGTGATGCATGTGGATTTTCAGGAATAGACAAAGGACATTGGTAACGCGCAGAACGCAATACTCCTGTAAGCACCTGATACACCCGATACGTAGGACGAAAGGTACGCTTTAATGAAAAAAGCCCTGGACGCCACGTACTTTCCATATCCGCCAACGCGAACCAGTCAACAACTCGCAATCCGCCCGCGATTCCTTGCACCATGACTTTCGGCAAATACTCGGCGTAAATGTCGCCAGCGTCTTCCACAGCCGGTATCCCAGAATCAGTCCCTGCCTCAGTACAGATGAGTGGTTTGTTCAACTCATAACCCGCCAACATCTGACGAAAATAGCGAATCTGTCCAGGCAGATCCGTACCGTAGTAATGGAAGTTGAACACATCGAAATATGCGCCACCGCCAGCTTTCAGGACATCCGTGATGAAGGACCGCACAAATGGACCACCATTCTCTACAAAGTATTCGTGCGCCACACCCCCAAAAACAAGCTGTGCCGCGAGATTAGCAGACTTTATGGCGGGATAGACTAATGCCAATTGTTCAGCGTATCCCGCGCCATCGTTTCCCCAGAATCCCCAACCTCTCTCAGCAAGACTGATATCGCTGTTATCCGGTTCGTTATATACCTCCCAGTGCGTTACCCCATACGGCGACGCGCTGTAACGTGCTACAGCAGCGTGCACAAATTCGCCGAATTCAAGTGAATCGCTTTCATCCAACGCACCGGCAACGAATGTGCTGGCCCATGCCGGCTGACGGTTCAAAAACAACAACGGCTGGATTTCCGCCTGGGACAGCAGTTCAAGCCAATCGTCGTACATGCTCCAGCGAAACTCGTCAGGCTCTGTGTTGAATGGCTCTATTTGGTTCCAATACAGGGATAGGCGCGCCCAACGAATCCCAGCCGCGTGCATGTGGAAGACAATAGCCGGATTACGACTGAATGCTCCGCCTACCGTCTGCACACCGAACACCTCAAGTGGTGCCTCAAATAACGAATGACGTCCGACAACAGGCAAGTAGGTCAAATGAGGCAAGGCCTGGGTCACAGACCCAGGCGTCGCTCCGCAACCGGGCAACAGTAGCGTCTGGGTCGTATCCTGCCCCACAGGTTGGTAGCAGGCGATATGTCCATCACCTACTGCTAATCCATAGAGGTCGGCCAAAGCCAACGCACGGAACGAGGTCGGCGCGACATTCGGCAGTAACTTCCAGGTTTGTCCGTCGTAGTGTAACAAATCGCCATCGCCTCCCACCGCCCATCCGTCATCATGTGCAGTGAACCAAACATCAAACAATCGTGACGCAGTCGGACCGGGGATGAGATGCCAGTTCCCAGAGATGTAATGCAACAGCGTTCCCTGGCTTCCAACTGCCCAAGCCTCGTCAGGACTGAGCACCGTCACAGCACGCAACCATTGATGCGTGGGGCTAGGGAACACTCGCCAAATATCATTGGTATAACGCCAGATCGCTCCGCCCCACCCAACGGCCCAACCAGAGCCATCATCGGCCAGCGCCACTGCATAAAGCCAGTCAGTGGAAGGCGCCGCAGTCTGTTGCCACTGCTCTCCGTCATAATGGAGCAGGGTTCCTCCACCGCCCACGACCCAAACATCGTCCGTGCGCCGTGATGCAATGCTATGAAGTGGCATGGTCGTGGGAGAAGTTACCCCGATCCATGAGGAGCCGTCGAAATGCAGCAAGGTTCCGCCGTCGCCAACCGCCCATCCTAATGTAGAACTGATCACATCCACAGCATAGAGGTCAAAGTGCGTGCATGGGGCATACTCATAGAGTCCTCGATGGTCGTAGCGCACGATCACACCACCATCACCAACAGCCCACGCTGTGTTCACAGCTATATCTACATCACGCAATACACGGCCTAGTGATGTGTGCAGCCCCTTCTCCCAGATACCCGGCAATATGGTGAAATGAAGATCTAATGTGCGCGTCACAAGACCGTCGCCAGCGACTATTGTTAAGGATGAAGCGCCTGTAGGGTACGTGATGGGTAAGGTAAGCTGCACTTCCAGCAGGCTCGGTGGGGATACTGTACTTGTCACCCAATCTACGATCAAATCTTGATTCAGCCCGGCGATTTGTATATCTAGCGGTCGAGTGTAACCATCCAAAGCCGTAATCTCCGCCGTCATCACAATGGTAGCGCCAGGTTGTGCAAAGTATTCTGTCTGGTCCGTCATAAGGCAGAACGAGCCAGCGACTGGTGTAACTCGCCGGAGTAATGTACCGGTATTTCCCACACTCCACAATGTACCGTGGGTATCGAACATTCCATCAAATAGACGATATTGCGTCGGCGAAGGCAAGATATGCCACGACAAACCGTCATAATGCAACAGGACGCCAGTATCGCCAAAAGCCCATCCTTCTGTGGTGTCGCGCATCAACACATCATATAAGCGATGAGATGTCGGGGAAGGGACCTGCACCCAATGGTCGCCTTGACGGTGAAGGATGACCCCAGCTTCGCCAACTGCCCAGGCTTCCTCAGCGCCTAATGCTGCTACAGATTGTAAGGTCGTATGCACAGGAGTGACCTCACGTTGCCAGATAGCGCCATCGTAACGCCAAATACTGCCTGCGTCGCCCACCGCCCACCCAATGTCTGGCGTATAAAAACTGATGGCATACAGGGATTCCTCCGGAAATGTTATGACCTCGGTCCAGCTAAGGCCATCGTAGTACAAGAGCGTTCCCTGTGCCCACGACAAACGGCGCACCACGTCGCCGCCCACCGCCCATCCCACTCCCGGCGCAGGGAATGCCAACCCGCGCAACGTTAACGTAGTCGGCGATGTCAGCACATCCCAATGCGCATCGGAAGTGCGCTTCAAGAGCACACCTTCTGCGCCAGCCAGCCACAATATCCCCGCTGTATCCCCTGCTACCGCGTGAAGCGATAAAGTTACCGGTGGCTGCTCCGCAAGCCACCCACCTCCCCTATCTACCCATAGCGCGCCAGCTTCACCAACCGCCCAGCGCGCATCCTGCGCTTCAGTAACGGCATAGAAAGTCGAAGACGTTATGCGACTCGCATGTGACCACGCGATGCCATCATAATGTAGCAAAGCGCTTCCAAAACCCACCGCCCACACGTCCCCATTGTAAGCAGTGGTCATCCCGTAGAGAGAATAGGCTTCAGGCCCATCCACTTGATTCCAGGCATAGCCATCATAATGCAGCAAAAGCCCGGTTCTCCCGGCCGCCCAAACGCTATCTTTGGCAACTGCCGTCACCGCAAATAAGGAATCGCGCACAGGACTAGGCACAAGCGTCCACGTATAGCCATCATAGTGAAGAATGACGCCATCGCTGCCGACGGCCCAGCCATCATCGGCAGCCAGTAACGTCACGGCGCTTAAGGCGACTGTTGTGGGACTGGCTTCGGCTCGCCACCGATCCCCCCGATATGACAGGATAGTTCCTCCACTCCCTACCGCAAAAGCCAAAGTCGGGCTGAAAGCGGCAACACCATTCAGGACAAAGGGAACACCACTCTCTTGCGTCGTCCAGCGTATACCATCATACGCCACAATTGTCCCTGCACGCCCCACCGCCCAAATATGATACGCATCCGCCGCCGCGATAGCATGAAAATTGATATCGGGCAGCTGTTGAGGCCATATCGTCCACACACCCTCTTGTAGGTATAACAAAGTGCCATATTCGCCAGCAATCCAACCCTCATCAGTGCTCACCATCGCAATACTGTTCAAGCGTTCGATTGTCGGACTGGACGTCATAGTCCAATCATGTCCGTCATGATGTAAAATGATACCCTCACCGCCCACTGCCCATCCCGATGTACTACTAACCACAGCTATGCTGGAAAGTCGCACCTGAACAGGCGCTCCAGATATACGCACCCATTCCAGAGATGAAACATCTTCGGGGGGCAATGCTGTCGCTCCAATAGCAGGAGCACACCACAGCCACGTCAAAAAAAGCAGCCCCGTAACCCCAAAAACCAATATGCATCGGGTTTTGTACATATCTACCATGTTTCAAACGTCCCTTCAAGAGAACAAGGCTAATGTGGACAGCGAATCGCAGGAAATAGCAGTTCAACGAATGTCATTTAGGTCTCTTCTGCCAAGCCGACTTTCTCAAGCGATTCGACAGACTATTCAGCGGCGGTACGCGCAACCCCAGCAACACCGCCACCGCCGCCACATACGGCAGCGCCGCACGCGGCTCCTTGAGCAGCCACGCAAAGTGCAACACCGCCAGCACATTCGCCAGGTAAACCAGCCGTTGCAGGCGCTTCCACCCCTTGCCCAATCGCCGCTGCCAGCCCTGCGTGGAGGTGACCGCCAATACCAGCAGAATCAGCCCGGCGATAGAGCCGACAATCACATATCGCTGGTAGAACACTGCCTCCCAGAGCAGCCGCAGATCGAAGCCGTAATCCCAACCGGCAAACGTGAGGAAGTGTAGCGCGACGTACACGAAAGCGTACAGCCCCAACGTCCGTCGCGCGCGCAGCAACGGTGCGAAGCCGGTGAGAGTGTAAAACGGTGTGCATGCCAGGGAAAGGACCAACAGGTTAAGCGAAGTGCGCCCGGTGCGGGTGATAATCTCCCGGACCGGGTCCACGAGAAAGCGCCCCCAGGCCAGACCCCACAGGATACGCGCGAGCGGCCACAAAGCCAGCCCGTGGATCAGAAGATGAAACCCGTTGGCGCGCCACCACGCAGCAGGCCGCCCACTAGTCCCCTGGCGATCCGGCATCAATAGTACCAGTCCCGCGAATCCAGATCGGGATACAGGCTGGCAACCTCATCGGCGTAACCGTTGAGGAAGAGCGTCTCGCGGCGGCGGTTCTCGCCGATCCGGCGCTCGGTGGCCTGCGACCAGCGTGGATGCGATACTTTGGGATTCACGTTCGCCCAGAAGCCATACTCCCGCGCGTTGGTCGCCATCCACATGGACTCCGGCATATACTCTACCAGATCAATCTTCACAATGGACTTGATGGATTTGAAGCCGTATTTCCAGGGGACGACCAACCTTACCGGCGCGCCGTTCTGTGGATACAAGGCCTTGCCATACAATCCTGTCGCCAGCAGCGTGAGATCGTGCATGGCTTCGTCGAGACGCAAACCCTCAACGTAGGGCCACGGAAAACCCCGGTTCTTCTGTCCCGGCAGCGCTTCGGGATCGTAAAGCGTCTCGAACTGCACGTATTTGGCGGTGGATAGCGGCTCGACTTCCTTCAGCAGCCGCGAGAGGGGAAAGCCAAGCCAGGGAATGACCATTGACCAGGCCTCCACACAGCGCATCCGATAGATGCGCTCTTCCTGCTCAAATTTGCGGAGGTCGTCGAGGTCGAATGTTCTGGGCTTGTTCACCAGACCGCCAACAGTGACTTGCCACGGCGAGGTCGAGAACTGGCGTGACAGACGGGCGACATCTTCCTTGGTGAAAGAGAATTCGTAAAAGTTGTTGTATGACAACACGCTGTCCAACGGTGTAAGCGGATCGCCCAACTCATCCGTCGCGGCGCTGAGCGTGGCAGAAGGCGCGGCCACATCGGGGGCAGCTGTAGATGCTGGCGGGGACGCCGGTTGACGCCCGCACGCCGCGAGCAACGCCGCGTTCGCCGCCAGTAGACCCGCCGCCTGCATAAACTTGCGCCGTGAGAGATACACATGCTCCGGCGTAATCTCAGAAGACTGAATCGGAATCATAGCACTCTCCCTATGCCAACAGTAAATGATACCCTTACGTCAAATGCACCAATCGCTCTCGATCAAAGCCCAAAGCCACGCGCCGCCGCCCCCAACAACGCAATCTTGGGATTCAAAATCATGTACACCGGGATCTGCTCTAAAAGCGACGAGAGGCGGCCTTTGTTGCAGAACGCCGCGCGGAAATTGTCGCTGTCGAGCGCCTCAAGGATATGCGTGGGGACGCCGCCGCCTAAATAAACCCCGCCGGTCGCCAAAACGCGCAGCGCCATATTGCCCGCCTCGGCCCCCAGAATAGAGACGAAAATCTCCAATGTCTTCCGGCACAACGCGCAAGGTTGCTCGCGCTCCAGCGCTGCCTGCACGATCACCGGATTGGGATCGCGCGCAGCAGCCAACTGCTCGGCCAGCCATGCCGGTTCTTCCGCGTAACCACTGTCGCGCAAAAAAGCGTAGATGTTCGGAATGCCCAAGCCGGAGCAGACCCGTTCGTAGCTCACGCGGCCCAATCGCGCCTGAAGGTAACGCAAAAGGTCCACCTCCAGCGCATTTGTAGGGGCGAAATCGCAGTGCCCGCCCTCGGAAGCGTGCGCCCGGTATTTTTTCCCGTCCCACGTAAGATACCCCTCGCCCAACCCGGTCCCCGGCGCGACCACAGCCAACGCCCCGCCAGGTTGCAACCGACCCGGATGCAAGGTATAAACATCGGTCAGGTCAAGGAATGGCACACCGCTGGCAATCGCCACCAGATCATTTAACAGGGTGAACGATTCCAGTCCCAAGTCGGCGGCTAATTGCGTCTCATCCAGCACCCAGGGCAGATTGGTGATGCGCGCCTGCCCATTGACCACCGGCCCGGCGACGCCAAAGCACGCGCGCGCCACCTGGATATCGGTCTGCGTCAAAAATTCCTGTAGCAGCGGGGCGAGACCCGCATAGGCCGTGCTTGGAAAAGTCGCCTCCAACAACGGCGCGTGTAATCCGGCTTCTTTCGAATAAATCGCCACGTTGGTCTTCGTGCCGCCCACATCCCCCGCCAGCATGAATTTTTTCTTCCGCCCCATGTCGTCTGTTCCCCCTGCTGTCTATGTTGATATTAACTATTTTACCACCCAAATCGTTCTAAAGCGAATAATAGCGCCGTAAGCAATCCCGCTGCCGGAATCACGACAGCCCAGGGGTTGACCTTCAACACTTCTGGCAGCGTCACCGGGCCGAAATCGCCCTTATCGAGTACCGGTTTTTGTAATTTCGGGGAAAAGGTCGCAAATAGCCACGACCCCAGGAGGATGCCCACCGTCCCACCGATCAGCGCATCGAGCGAACCCTGGCCGATAGCGCCAGAAATCGTGCCGGGGCAGTAGCCCAAGACGGCGAACCCTACCCCAAACAGCAAGCCGCCGACCACGGTAGAGCCGATTGAGCCGGACTTGGGGTGCAGGCGCGCCAGCCCCAGACTGCGCAGCGCGTATACGCCGATCATTCCCGTGATGACGGCGGAGAGCATCACTTTGACGACGGTGAAATCGGTGAGCAGCAGTTGGCCGAGGATCACGTCGTAGCTGGTCACGCCGCCCTTTTGCAGCAGAAAGCCAAACGCGATCCCTACCACCAACCCCAAGACCAGTTGCAGGCGTTGATTCGAGTGCAATTTGGTCAACATGGTTCACCTCCCTTACGCGCCGAACACGCGAAAAATGAGGAACGCGGTGACGATGCCGCCCGCGAAAAAGCAGAGCGCCGCGATCCAACTGCTCATCGCCAATTGCAGCGTCCCACTGATCCCGTGCCCACTGGTACAGCCGTTGGCCCAACGCGCGCCCGCGCCCAGGAAGACGCCGCCGATCACCGCCGCGAGCAGGCGCGGGACATACGCCGCGCCGAAAGTCGCGGCCCACAACTGCGGCACCCACGTCAACTGAAACTGCCCCGAAAGCAGCGCCGAGGCGAATGACCCGATCACAATCCCAATCACGAGCATCACATCCCAGGTGAGCGCCGGAGCGTACTGTTTAAAATACGGTTTCGTCAACGTTTTATCGCCCCGAAACACCCGCTCGATCATTCCGCTGAACCGCGCAAAAGCCGTCGAGCAGCCGATCGGCTTGTCGGACAGCACAAACGTCACCCAACTCAAGACGCCAATGCCGATCCCCACCGCGTAGGGCGACCACTGTTGCATTCTGAGCCATTCCATAGTCTCATCCCTCCTTCGAAAATAGCCACCGAGAACATAGAGTTCATAGAGATGAGAACAGATAACTCTGTGTGCTCTGTGCCCTCTGTGGCAGAAATTTTCGTGCTGGCATGGTGTGCACAGCACCGATATCTCCCGGAAAATTAGCCCTCGTGTTGAGCACTTTGGCGAAGCGCCCAACCAACTCGCTACGGCCTTATTATAGCACAAAAATATCATAAAAACAATATCTTTATCTTTCAAATTACCCCAAACAATCGTTTCACTTAATTGCCGGAATGACTATAATAACTTTGGTTCTGTCACACACTGCCAACGCATGACCTGAAACTAACCTGAAGTTTTGAGGAGGGCCGCCCGCTATGAAGATATTTGGACGCACACAACCTTTAGCGCGTTATCCGATCCTGGATTGTCTCTCTGTACTGCACCGCCTCGGCTTCGACGGGGTGGAACTCTGCATGGAAAATGACGACTTAGCTCCTGCCGTCGTCACGCCGCAGCTTGCCGCCGAGGTGCGCGAACGCGCGACGGCGCTGTTCCCCGCGTATTCCGCCGGGTACCACAAAGACTACATCTACGACGACACATTCTTCGAGCTGACCCGGCGCGCCATCGCCCTCACGCCGGATTTTGGCGCGGATATTCTCGTCTTCTCCGGGACGCACAAACGCACGGGCGATGCCGCCGAATGGCAACGGATGATTGAGCGCACGCGCGTTTTGGTGGACGTTGCGGCCAGCTACAACGTGGTGCTCGCTCAGGAATTCGAGCCAGGCTTCATCGTCGGCTCCACCGCCGATCTGCTCCGGCTGTTCGACGAAATCCCCTCGCCTTATCTTGCCGCCAACCTCGACCTGGGGCACGTTTTCCTCTGCGATCCCGATCCGCTGAACGCCATCCGCCAGATTGGCGACAAAATTGTGCATGGGCACGTCGAGAATATGGCGCGCGGCATCCACGATCATTTGCTGCCGCACGAAGGCGATATGGACCTCGGCGCGTACATCCGCACATTGGCTGAGGTGGGTTTTGCGGGCGGCCTGGCGCTCGACCTGTACAAGCACGATTACGAAGCCGTCGCTCCCGCCGCCATCGCCTATCTGCGGCAATTCACGGCGTAGCGCCGGCTTTGCAGAGAGCGATTAAAATCGCCACTACACCAGGCGATTAAGATCGCCACTACGCTAGAAAGGAATGTAGGATGACCATTGCAACACCAGTCCGCGTTTTAGTCGTGGATGACAATGCCGAACTGCGCGCCACGATGCGTGCGATTCTCGGCGCGCTCGGGCACGCGGTCGCGGGCGAAGCAGAAAATGGCGCGCGGGCGATTGCCCTCACCCAACGCCTCAAACCCGATATTATTGTGATGGATGTCTCGATGCCGGGGATGGATGGCATCACTGCCGCGCGCCAAATCCAGGTCGTGCAGCCGACGCCGGTTATCTTGCTGACCGCGATGGATACGCCCGAATTAGTCGAGCAAGCCCGCGATGCCGGCGTGGTCGCCTACCTGGTCAAGCCGCCGGAAGCGAGTGAGTTGCAACGGGTCATCACCATCACCCTCGCACGGTCGCGTGAATCCGACGAACTGCGGCGACTCAATGCGGAACTGCGCCGTCTCAACCAGGAATTGAACCGCGTCAACGCCGAACTGGAAAAGCGCAACCAACAACTGCAAAGAGCGTTGAAAACCATCAAGACCCTCAGTGGCCTTGTCCCTATCTGCGCGTGGTGCGGCAAGAAAATCCAGGACGACGACGGGCAATGGACCAGCATCGAACACTACATCGAAAAACACTCCGACGCCGAGTTTACCCACGGTATCTGTCCCGAATGTCTGGCGAAGTTCAAGAAGGAGTTGGGGGAGTGAGGAGTGGGAGAGTAAGGGAGTAGGGGAGTAGGTTGCGAGCTTTGATTTTGGACTTATTCAAGGAGATAAAAATGACTGCTTACACGACACAATTTATCGAGATCAATCAAACACTGCGCCAACAGCTTGACCGGCGTGGGTGGCAGTTGGAGCGTATCCAGGCGCAATTGGGGTTTGCCGACCGGTTGTGTGCGGCTCATCCCGACCAGGCGACGGCGTGGCAACCGCTCATCGTCGAGGCCGGGCGCATCGTCCAGGCCGGC
>DAOLUH010000027.1:0-73450 GCA_035420085.1 Anaerolineae bacterium | reverse complement strand
CCCACTCCCACCCACCCCCTCACCTACACTCTCGCCTTCCCTGTCGTAACTTCACCCGGCGCTGCTTCTGTTCGCGCGCCCAGTCCGCTCCGCCAGTACATCCCCTACGCGCTGCTCTTGATCTGCATCGTTGGGCTGGTGCTGCTCAAACGAAAGCCGAAATAAGATGCGTCGTCTCCTGCGCGCGCTGATCTACGGGCTGACCACCGCCATCGGGCTGCTGGCCTTCGTCTATCCGGTCGTGATGGCGGGGCCGGCCACGGCAGACGGCGCGATCAACACACCTTTGTTGCTCGCCGTGGTGGTGGGCCTGAGCTTCGTCGCGTTGCTGCTCGAAGTGCAGGGCGATGCGGCGAACGCCAAATTCGTCGCGCTGCTCGGCATCCTCACAGCGATGAACGCCGCGCTGCGCTTTGCCGAGGTCGCCATCCCCGGGCCGGGCGGCTTCAGCCCGATTTTCTTCCTCATCATCGTGACGGGCTACGCCTACGGCGGGCGTTTCGGCTTTTTGCTCGGCGCGCTGACGTTGCTCGTCTCGGCGCTGATCACCGGCGGCGTGGGGCCGTGGCTGCCTTACCAGATGCTCACCGCCGGCTGGGTGGGGCTGTCGTCGCCGCTGCTGCACCCATTGGCGCGTGGACTGCGCGTCGAAGGGCGCTGGCCGGAGATCGCGCTGTTGGCGCTCTTTGGCCTGGGCTGGGGATTGCTCTACGGGGCGCTGATGAACCTCTCGTCCTGGACTTTCCTCACCGGCATGGGCGTGAAAGTGACGACCTTGCGCGAAACGCTCCGGCAATACGGCATCTTTTACGTGACCACGTCCTTGCTCTGGGACCTGGCGCGTGGACTCGGCAACGTCGCGCTGATGCTGGCGTTCGGCGCGCCGACGCTGCGCGCGCTGCGGCGCTTCCACAAACGCTTCAGCTTCACATATCAGCCGCAGGCGGTGTGAGTATGCTCCACGCCGTCGCCTGGTTTGTCTGGCTCGTCGCCGCGCTGATCGTCGTCTCGACGACGCGCAATCCGCTGTATCTCACGCTCGCGTTGGCGGCGTTTTTGACGACGGCGCGCGCCATCCGCCAGCCCAACGAACCATCCGCTGCGCCCCTTGCGCCGGGACGTTTCGCGCTTTACGTGATCCCGCTGGCGGCGCTCATCAACGCGCTGCTTTCGCGCGTGGGCGAGACCGTCCTGCTCGCCATTCCTGCCGCGTGGCCCCTCATCGGCGGGCCGATCACCGCCGAGGCGTTGGTCTACGGCGCGCTCAACGGCCTGCTGTTGACGGCGCTCTTCGCCGCGTTCACCGTGCTCAACCTCGCCGTGCCCGTGCGCGACCTGATCCGCTTCATCCCCCGCGCCTTCTACCCGGTGGCGGTCGTCGCCTCCATCGCCGTGACTTTTGCGCCGACGACGCTGCGGCAGATGCAGCAGATCCGCGAAGCGCAGGCCATTCGCGGGCACCGGATGCGGCGCTTGCGCGACTGGTTACCGCTGTTTATGCCGCTGCTCACCGGCGGATTGGAACGCGCGCTGCAACTGGCCGAAGCGATGGCCTCACACGGCTTCGCCAGCGAGACGGCGACGGCGCACACCGGGCGCGCTCAGGCCGCCTGCCATGAGCGAAGTCGAATGGTTTCCATCCTGGGGTTGCTCGGCATCTTATCCGGCGGATTGTTGACCGCGTGGCGACAAACGTTCTGGGGGATGGCGCTCATCGTCACTGGCGGCGCGGCGATTTGGGGGGCGCTCTGGTTGACCGGGCGCAGCGTCCCACACACGACCTACCGGCGCGCGCCGTGGGGCTACCGCGAATGGCTCGTGACCGGCGGCGCGCTCGTGGCTGTCGCCGGGTTTTTGTTTTTGGGACAGGCGACGCGGACCTACAACCCTTATCCGGCTCTGACGTGGCCTGCCTTTGACACGTTCACAGGGACGGCGCTGCTCGGCTTCCTCCTCCCGGCGTTGGTGGTAGGAGGGCACGATGATTGACTTTGCGCGCGTGACGTACACGTATCCTGACGCAACGCGCCCCGCACTGCGCGACGTGACCCTGTCCATTCCGGACGGCGCATTCGCCCTGGTCATGGGGAGTTCGGGCGCGGGCAAATCCACGCTACTGCGCTGCCTCAACGGGCTGGTCCCGCACTTCAGCGGCGGGACGCTGACCGGGCGCGTCACTGTGGACGGCCTCGATCCGGTCGCCGAAGGGCCGCAAGGGATGAGCCGCACGGTCGGCTTTGTCTTCCAGGACCCCGAAGCGCAGTTTGTGATGGATCGCGTGGAGGATGAAATCGCCTTCGCGCTGGAAAACGCCGCCATCCCGCCAGAAGAAATGCGCGCGCGAACCACGGATGCGCTTGAACAGCTAGGTCTGACCCCGCTGCGCCAGCGCAAACTGGAAACGCTCTCCGGCGGCGAAAAACAGCGCGTCGCCATTGCCTCCGCGTTGGCGCTGCGACCCCGCATCCTGGCGCTCGACGAACCCACCTCGCAACTCGATCCGCAGTCGGCGGCGGAATTGCTTGATGCGCTCGTCCGGCTGAACACAACCCTGGGGCTGACAATCGTTCTGGCAGAACATCGCCTGGAACGCATCTTGCCCTTCGTGGACCAGGTGATCTATCTGCCCGACGACGACGCGCCCGTGCTCGCCGGCCCGCCCCGCGATGTGTTGCCACACGTCCCGCTCCTACCGCCATTACAGACTTTGGCGCGGACGCTCAACTGGTCGCCGCTGCCGCTCACACTGGAAGAAGCCAGGCATTTTATGTCAACGGATTTAACGGATGAAACGGATTTTCTTAATCCGTTAAAATCCGTTCGATCCGTTGACAAAAACACTGCCATTGTCGAAGCGCGCAATCTCGAAGTAACTTATGGCCCAACAGCGGCGCTGCGTGGGGTGAACCTGACGCTCTATCACGGGGAAATCATCGCGCTGTTGGGACGCAACGGCGCGGGGAAGACAACGCTGCTCAAGAGCCTTGTTGGGCTGCTGCGTCCGTCTCGCGGGGACGTGTTGGTAGAGGGGCGCAGCATCGCCAGGATGGACGTCGCCGACGTGTGCCAGCGGGTCGGCTATCTGCCGCAGGACCCCAACGCGCTGCTCTTCGCCGATACGGTCTTGGACGAATTGCACATCACGTTGCGCAACCACGGCATCCCGCCCGCCGACGCGCCCATCGCGCCGGAGACGCTGCTCGAATGCCTGGGACTGGCGGACAAGGCGCAGCAATATCCCCGCGACCTGAGCGTGGGAGAACGGCAGCGCGTCGCGTTGGGGGCCATCATGGTCACGCAGCCGGGTGCGCTGCTGCTGGACGAACCCACGCGCGGGCTGGATTATCGCGCCAAAGCGCAGTTGCTCGAACTCTTGCGCGCGTGGCGCGCTGAGGGATTGGCGATCCTGCTCGTTACCCACGATGTCGAACTGGTCGCGGAGGCCGCCGACCGCGTGATGGTGATGGAGCAAGGGGAAATCGTCGCCCAGGGAAATCCCGCCGACGTGCTGCGCGCCGCGCCGACGTTTATGCCGCAAATCGCGCGCCTGTTCCCGGAGCAGGACTGGCTGACCGTGGCGGATGCGCGCTACGGCTTGTCTTGCGCTTCGACGCCGTCGTCGTAGAACACTTCGCCGTGGGCGGGGATTTTGCGCTGTTTGCCCAAATCCAGCGCGTAATCCGGCCCCGGCCAGATCTGCCCTTCCGTCGAATAACCGCCCACCGTGGGCCAATAGCCGCGCAGCTCCTCGTCCGCAAACACGATGCGGGTGATGGCCTTCGGGCCTTTGTAGCCGTACTTTGCGGGCACGATCAGCCGCAGCGGCGCGCCATATTCCGGCAGTAGCAGCGCGTCGTTCATCCGGTAGGCGAGCAGAATGCGATCCATCAGGAATTCGCCGAGCGCCAGCGATTCATAATAGCCATCGGCGGAATGAAAATGAACCCACGTGGCGTCAGGCTGCGGTTCGACCAGCTCCACCAAAGTCTGCGGCGCGAAGCCTTCCCACTTAGCGGCGGACGACCATCCTTCAACACACACCATCCGCGAGTTTTGCGCTGCGAGGGGCAGTTTCTGCATCTCTGTGAAAGAGAGCCGTTTGTTGTGGTGCACTTTTCCGCCAATCTCCAACATCCACTGCTGAGGATCAACCGATTCAAAGGGCGTGTAGTAGCGGATGTAAAACCCTTTGCGGTTCTCGTTGTCCAAGAGGCGCGGCGCCGGTTTGGGCGTGGATGTGGGCGCCGCTGTGAGCGTCGGCTCCGGCTCTGACGGCAATGTGGAGAGCGGCGGTTCGGGCGACAAAGTCGCGGGCGCGCAACGGCTGAGCGCGCCCACTGCTGCGCTCCCTGCCAACAACCGCAAGAAATCGCGCCGGTTCATAGCTTGAGGATTTTCAAAGCCAGATCGGCGGTGGTGAGCGGCTTGACCTTCAGTTCGGCTTCGGTCAGCCGGCCGGCTTCATCCACCGCAAAATGGCTGCGGAGTATGCCCTCGTAGGTCTTCCCATACATCTGCTTTTCGCCCCACGCGCTGTATGCTTCCGCGACCTTGTGATCGGGATCGGAGAGCAGCAGGAAGGGCAGGCCGTGCTTCTCGCGGAACTTCACCAGCGCCGCCGGCTCGTCGGGGCTGATGCCGATGACGACGGCGTTCTGCGCTTCGATCTGCGGGTAAACGTCCCGCACGGCGCACGCCTGCTGCGTGCATCCCGGCGTATCCGCCTTGGGATAGAAGTAGAGCACCACCTTCTGCCCGCGAAAATCTGACAACCGCACATCTTCACCTTTATCTGAACGCAATACAAAATCCGGCGCGAGTTCACCTGTTGCAACCATAGTTCACCTCTCTTATGATTTTTGATAATAAAAAACAACTTTATATATTATACTACAAACATCATACAAAATCAAGGGCGTAGTAACGACTTTAGCCGTCGGTGCAATGTCAACTTGCTTTGCGGAACACCAAGAGGATAATAGGACCTTGAAACACCCAGAAATTTCGGAGGGAAGGGTATGAACAACGCACAACAACCCGATCTCACCCTGGCAGCGGTCTGTGGCTTATTTTGCCCGGCGTGCGCGATCTACATTGCGACGCGAGAAACGCCCGAAAAACGCGCCGAGATCGCCCAACAGCGCCATCGCCCCGTGGAATCGCTGGTGTGCGATGGCTGCCGCGCGGAGCGCCGCTACATTTACTGCGAATCATGTACACTCTACGCCTGCGCGATGGCGAAGGGTGTGGATTTTTGCGGGCTGTGCGACGAGTACCCCTGCGACGACCTGAAGACATTCCAGGCCGCCCGTCCCCATCGCATTGAGCTGTGGGAGGCGCAAGAACGCATCCGCGACGTGGGTTGGGAGCAGTGGTTCGCCGAAATGACAGCGCGCTACACCTGCCCCGAATGTGGCACACTGAATTCGGCCTATCATCTCGCCTGCCGTGTGTGTGGCGCGACGCCTTCCAATGTTTACGTGGCCGAGCACAAGGCGGAGATTATGGCCAATCTGGCGCAACGTGCGCGTGACAAAGAACAATCGTAAGGTCCCCTAAAATGATCGAAGGGGTGTAAATTTTCCAATAGAACAGCGTTGCTATCAAAATTCTTCCACAGAGGCTACAGAGCGCACAGAGTTTTTTCCCCTTTCTCTGTGTTCTCTGTGTCCTCGGTGGCTATTTTATGAGGAGGCACACGATGAGACCCTTGAGCAAAGTAGCACCCGACTGGTGGGATTACACGACCCTCGACCGCGCCATTCTGGACGACGCGGCCCGGCTGACTGCGGATGATCTCGCGCAGCTTTCACGCCCCGGCTTCGCGGTGAAGTTCTACGACACGCTCGAAGACTTCTATCTGGCCGAGGCGCTGGAATACATCACCGCCTGGCGGCAGGCCACGGAGGACGCGCCGGCCGGCATCTGCGGTCCTATCGGGCCGACCGAGCAACTGCCGCTCGTGGCGCGCCTGGTGAACGCGCTGGAACTCGACCTGCGGCACGCGCACTTCTGGGCGATGGACGAATGGGTGATTGATGGGAAGGAAGTCGCCAGCGACCACCCGTTGAGCTTCGAGCGGGCCGACCGCGAGTTGTGCTTCAACCGCATCCGCCCCGACTTGCGGATGCCGGAGGCCAATCTGCACTTCCCCAAAGCCGACCTCGGTGCGTACCTGGCAAGTTGGGAGCAGGCGCGCTGCGTGGTGATGCAGGGCGGTCAGGGCGAGGTGAAGCACTGGGCCTTCAACGATCCGCCGCGCCGCGAAGGGCCGTACAAGGATGCGCCACCGTCGCCGGAAGCGTACCGCGCGCTCACCACGCGCATTGTGGACTTGCACCCCATCACGCTGATCCAGAACGCGCGCACGTCGGGCGGCGGCGTGGTGCAGAATGTGCCGAGCCAGGCGTTGACCGTCGGCCCGGCGGAGACGTGGAAGGCGGAGAAGGTCTCCATCTGGCAGGCCGGGACGCACGACAACCCCTTCGGGATGCGGCTCACGACGCTGATGATCGCCAAGCGCGTCCCCGACAGCGCCGTGCCGATGTCGCTGCTGGCGGATCATCCCAACGTGCAGTTCAACTTCTACCGGGGCGGCATTGGGACGTGCGAGGCGGAGATGCACTGATGGTGAAGCGTGTTTTCGCAGTCGCGGCCCATCCCGACGATATTGAATTTTTGATGGCGGGCACGCTCATCCGCCTGGGACAGGCCGGCTACGAGCTGCACTATATGAACATCGCCAATGGCTCCTGCGGAACGGCGCACCATTCCCGTGAAGAGATCATCCGCATCCGCCGCGCTGAGGCAATGGCAGCGGCGGCCTCGATTGGCGCGATTTATCACGAGAGCCTGGTCAACGACATCGAGATTTTCTACGAGCGTGGCCTGCTCGCCAAAGTGGGCGCGGTGTTGCGCGAGGTGGCGCCGGAGATTCTGCTCGTGCAATCGCCGGAGGACTATATGGAAGATCACCAGAACGCCGCGCGGCTGGCGGTGACGGCGGCGTTCTGCCGGAGTATGCCCAACTTCCCCACCGACCCGCCGCGCCCGCCGACGCTGCAGGACGTCGCCGTGTACCATGCGCAGCCGCACGGCAACCGCGATCCGCTGCGGCGACTGATCCACCCGGAGATTGTCGTGGACATCGCCGGCGTGCTCGACCAGAAGCGCGCGATGCTGGCCTGTCACCAGAGCCAGAAGGTGTGGCTGGATCAAACGCAGGGGATGGATTCGTATCTGGCGGCGATGGAGGCCCTCTGCCGCGAGATCGGCGCGCTCTCCGGGCGTTTCGCTATCGCCGAGGGATGGCGGCGACGTTCGCACCTGGGATTCTGCGCGGAAGGGGCGGATCCGTTGTCGGCGGCGCTAGAATCATTATAGCCCCCTCACAAAACTATGTTACAATGCCTCAGATGCAACTTCCAGGCCAGCGCGGGGTTATCAAATAGCATACATCACAGGTAAAGGGAGGAAGGCAATGACGGCAATACCGGCAAGTTCACCGGGCAGCAATGGGCAGGTACGCAGCAGGAATTATCTCGTTTATTTGATCCTTTTTATGGGCCTGGTCGCCGTGATGGACCAATACATCTCGACGATCAAGACGACGGCGATCCCCTATATCATCGAAGCCTACAACATTTCCGCCTCTAAATTTTCGTGGTACGAGGCACTCTATCTGGCCTCCACTTTTCTTATCTTCTTACTAAACGGCCTCAACGACATCATCGGGCGCAAGTTATCCATCCTTGTGCTGATTTTGTTGATGGGCCTTTCGTCGCTCGGCATCGTGCTCTTCACCCCCACGCTGCACCTCTTTATGATCTTCTACACGATTGCGGTGTTTACGACGGTGTCCAACATGTGGTCCATTCCGATCAGCGAGGAGTCGCCCGCTGATCAACGCGCTAAATACGTAGCGGTTGTCTACGTCCTCGGCCTGATCCCGCTGCAAGCCGCCCTGCCGCCGCTCTTGATGAACGTGTTGGGGCTGAGCTGGAAATGGATGTACGGGGTGATGTTTATCCTGATGATCCCGGCGCTCGTGATGTGGTTCTTTATGCGCGAAACCAGCCGCTACGACGTCGTCAAGGCCGAGCGCCGTGCGGGAACCCGCAAGAGTCACCTGTTTGGCGTGGGCGTGATCAACCGGCATGACATTCGCTACATCGCCTTCGCCGCTTCCATCTGGCTGTGCTGGCTGGTTTACCAGTTCTTCTATTTTTACGCCGGATACTACTTTATGACCCTCCACGGTTACACGCTAGGACAGTGGTCCATCGTGCTGCTGGCTTCGCTGGTGCTGGCGATTCTCGGCGGGGTGAGCGCCGGCGCGATTATGGACCGCATCGGGCGGACGCCGGCCTTTATCGGCGGATGCGTGGGCCTGGCGCTCATCCTCGTCGTCCTGGGCTTTGGCCGTGGTTGGGTGCTGCCGGTAGCAGCGGCTATCACCGGCTTCTTCACGTCGTTCACCTATACGTGGATCGTCGTCTACGTGCCGGAGGTCTTCCCCACCGAACGGCGCGGCGCGTGTATCGGCTGGACAACCACGGTGGCGCGCATCTCCTACGTGGTGGGGCCGGCCCTGGTCGCGGTCGCGCTGAAGGCTTTCCCCACGATGGAGTGGTTCTGGGTCGTCGCCGCGGTGATTATTTTGGTCCCCATCGCCATCATCCGCTTCGCCAATCCCTACGAGACCAAGACGCGCGAGCTGGAAGAAATCGAGCACCAGCGGTGAACGATGCAGACGAGCACTAACGCCCCCTTTATTGACGCTGCCGCGCGCCGCTACGGCGTCGCCGCCGCCGATCTCACACCGATGGCTGGCGGGCACGCCACCCACGTCTACAGCTTCACCCACGCCGGCAAAGATTGCGTGCTGCGCATCACCCCGCCCAACGAGGACATTGATTTACCGGCGATGCGCGCCATCCTGCCGTGGATGCACTACCTTGCGGCAGGCGGTGCATCGGTGGCCGCGCCGGCGCCCGCGCAGAGCGGCAATTTGATCGAGACCATTGAGCAGGATGGGCAAACGTACATCGCCGTGGCCTTCGAGCGGGCGCCGGGCATCCGGGGCGAAGAACTCACCTTCGACCAATGGAACGACGTCCTCTTCGCGCGCCTGGGGCAGACTGCCGGCAAAATGCACGCGCTTGCCAAGACCTACACGCCGCCCAGCGCCGATCTCACACGCCCCACGTGGGACGCCGCTGCCAACTGTTACCATCCTTCGGAGCCATTTCCGCCGTCTGAGGCCATCATCGCCGGGAAACAAGCGCGCATTGTCGAGGCCGTGCGAGCGTTGCCCAAAGACCGCGACAGCTACGGGATGATCCACGCCGACCTGCACGGCGGCAACTTCTTCGTGGACGTGGGCACCAACACCATCACCGTCTTCGATTTCGACGATTGCTCTTATGGCTGGTACGTGATGGACATTGCGATGAGCGTGTTCGATATGCTGGTGCTCTATCCGGGGGCGGATAAAGAAGCCTTCGCTGCGCGCTTTCTGCAGAGCTACCTGCGAGGCTACCGGGCCGAAAACACAGTCAGCACCTTCTGGCTCGGCCAGCTCCCGCACTTCCTCAAGCTGCTGGAAATCGGCGTGTACGCAGAGGTCCGCACTTACTACGATCCCGCCGACACCGACTCGTGGGTGGGATGGTTTATGGCGAACCGCAAAGCGCGCATCGAGAACGACGTTCCGTACGTCACGCTTGATTTCGCGCAATTCTGAAGCCACTTCACGCTTCCCACACCAGTCGCGCCAGCGCCGCCGGAACCGTATCCGCGGCGCTGGCGCGCGGTTGAGGCACACGCTTGAATTCCCCTGAAATCGGTGTATGTAGTGTACACCAATCACGCATTTCGTCTCATCGGTGATTCGATGGACAAGGAGATGAAAGCTATGCAAGACATCAATATCCTGCTCCCCTATCTGCCGCTTGACCGCCGCCACGCCCTGGCGAACGGCGTCGCATTGCCGGATCGCACGCGCGGCGCGGCGCTCTTCGCCGACATCTCCGGCTTCACACCGTTGACGGCGGCGTTGGCGGCGGAACTGGGCCGCCAACGCGGCGCGGAGGTTGTACTGGACTACCTCAATCCCATCTACGAAGCCCTCATCGGCGAACTGCACACCCATCGCGGCAGCGTCATCGGCTTTGCGGGCGACTCTATCACCTGCTGGATTGACGACGCCGACCAGGCCGAACCCACCGCCGTCGGGTCCGCGGTGGCTTGCGCGTTGGCGATGCAAGACATCATGGCCCGGATGGCGCGCGTGGTCACGCCGGGCGGGACGGAGATTACGCTCTCCATCAAGATTGCCGTGGCTGCCGGCCCGGCGCGCCGCTTTCTAGTAGGCGATCCCGCACATCAGGTGTTTGAGGCGCTGGCCGGCGCGACATTGGAACGCATGGCCGCCGGCGAGCACCAGGCCGAGAAAGGCGATGTGATGGTCAGCGCGGAAGTGGTCGAGGCGCTCGGCGATGCGCTCGTTATCGCCGAGTGGCGTCACGAGGAGGAGACCGGGCGTCCCTTCGCCCGCGTGCTTGGGCTGAACCGCCCCGCGCCGGAGCGTCCGTGGCCGGCGCTTCCGGTGGACGCGCTGACGCCGGAACAACTGCGTCCCTGGCTCGCCGCGCCGGTCTACGAGCGATTGCACAGCGGCGCGACCTACCTGGCCGAACTGCGCCCCGCCGTCTCGCTCTTCCTCAAATTCAGCGGCATCCACTACGACAGCGACGATGAGGCCGGCCCCAAACTCGACGCCTTCATCCGCTGGGTGCAGGGGATTCTCGACCGCTACGGTGGGTATATGCGCCAGCTTACCATCGGCGACAAGGGCAGCAATCTGCTGGCGGTCTTCGGCGCGCCGGTGGCCCACGATGACGACGATGCCCGCGCCGTGGCCGCCGCGCTGGAGCTGCGCGCATTGCCCCCGGAACTGGCCTTCATCGCGTCGCCGCAGATCGGCGTGAGCCAGGGTTTGGTCTGGGCCGGGGCCTGCGGCGGGCGCTTGCGCTGCATCTACACGGTGATGGGCGACGAGGTGAATATGGCGGCGCGGCTGATGGGCAAGGCCGCGCCGGGCCAGGCGCTCGTCAACCAGCACGTGGCAGACGCCACCGCGCGCACCTACCAGTACGAATATCTGGGGCCGATCCAGGTAAAGGGGCGCGCCGAGCCGCTGCCCGTCTCCGCCGTCGTTGGCCGACAGAAGGCGCGTTTGAGCGCGCTCTTCAATACGCCGCTGGTGGGCCGCGAGGACTTCCTCGCCGCGATGCACGATCTGCTGCGCGCGCCGGGGCAGATTTTGCGCCTCGAAGGGCCGGCCGGGGTGGGCAAGAGCCATCTGGCGGCAGTTTTCGCTGAACAGGTCGCCGCATCCGGCTGGCAGGTGGCGACGGGGCTGTGCCAGAGCATCAGCCAGGGAGCGGCCTACGTCCCGTGGCGGCAACTGCTGTTGACACTGCTCGGCCTCGCGGACCTGGCCGAAGAGGCGCAGGTCGCACAACTCAAAGCGCAGCTTGCAGCGATGAACCCGGCCTGGGAAGTGCGGCTTCCGCTCCTGGGCGAACTGCTCGGCCTGTCTTTGCCCGACAACGATATGACCGCCACACTCGATCCAAAGACGCGCCAACAGGCGCTCTTCGCGTTCGTCGCCGAGATCGCACAGATCTGGGCCGCGCGGCAGCCCTTGTTGCTCGTGTTAGAGGACGTTCACTGGATGGACGAGGCTTCCGCCGCGCTGACGGTCGCTGTGGCGCGCGCGCTCTATCGCAGCCCGGCGGCGGTGCTGCTGGTGCAACGCCCACCGTTGGAAGACCAGCGCATCCTGCCGGAACTGGATGCACTCCCGGCGCATCACCATCTACTGTTGGGCGATCTATCCGCGGAGGGCGTGGCGGCGCTGGTGCGCAATCGGTTAAGCGGCGACGTGGGGCAACTTGCGCTCGACCTGATCTTTGCCCAGGCGCAGGGCAACCCGTTTTTCACCGAGGAATTGGTGGACGCGCTACGCGAGGCCGGGTATCTCGTTTACAATGAAGCCAAAGACAAGTGGCGGCTCTCCGACCCGGCCTTCGACGCCCTGCTCGACGCCAATTGCTTGGTCAAAGTGGAAGGTCACTGGCAGATGGTGGACAACCCGCCCCTGAACGCCGTCGCATTGGACATCCCCGACTCGGTGCATGGGACGGTGCTCTCGCGTATGGATCGCCTGCCCGAAGCGCACAAGCTCACGCTCAAGGTCGCCAGCGTCATCGGGCGCACCTTTCACCTGAACGCGCTGCACGCTGTCCATCCGGCCAGCCTCGCGCGCGACATACTGCGCGAACAAATCGAGGTGATGGGTGAGCGAGATTTCGTGCGCGTGGAAACTGCGCTGGAAGCAGACCCCGTCTACATCTTCAAGCACAACACCACGCAGGAAGTGGCCTACGACACGTTGCTCTTCACGCAGCGGCAGCAGCTTCACGCCGCCGTGGGGACGTGGTACGAGCAGGCTTACGGGGCAGGGCAGCCATTGGCGGCGCTCACGCTCGAATCGGCGCTGGCGGTACACTACCCGGTGCTGGCGCACCACTGGCGCAGCGCCGAGCGACCGGAGCGAGAATGCATTTACGCGGGGCTGGCGGGCGAGCAGGCTGCGAAGCAGTACGCCAACGAGGGCGCGCTGCGTTACTTCAGCCGCGCGCTCGATCTGACGCCGAAGACCGAGACGGAGACACGCTACAGGCTGCTCCTGGGCCGTGAAGGAGTCTACGACGTGATGGGCAACCGGGAACCCCAGGCGCAGGATGTGCGCGCGTTGCAAACGCTGGCCGCGCACCTGGGCGATCCCCGGCGGCAAGCGGACGTTGCCCTGCGAGAAGCCAACTACGCACGCTTCACCGGCGACTACCCCACGGCGCTCGCGGCGGCGCAGACGGCCCTCGCGCACGCTCAAGCTGCCGATGATCTCACTGCCCAAACGCGCAGCTACCATGAATGGGGAAGGCTTTTGTGGCAACAGGGACGATACGATGAATCCCGCGCCCGACTGCAAGAGGCATTGGCTCTGGCGCGCACGACTGGAGATCGGCTACAAGAAGCACGCAGCCTATTTGACATAGCTACTGCCTATTACGAACAGGGAAGCTATCCCGCAGCCGAGCAACATTATCAGCAGGCGCTACCCCTGTATCAAGTTATAGGATACCGGCGTGGGGAAATCGACTGCCAAATCATGTTTGGGATTATTTATGCCACATCTGGTCGCTATATGGCTGCACAAGTCGCTTATCAAGAAGCGCTCACGACGGCTCGCGTGATTGGTTGGCAAATTGCAGAAGCGGCGGTGTTAGGCAGTCTGGGTAACAACTACTTCGATATGGGTGACTATGCGCAAGCACAGCAGCAGCATCAAGCGGCGCTCACCATCTTCCGCGAGATCGGCAATCGTCTACGCGAGGCGCTTAGTTTGGATACACTCAGCCTAACGGCATACGTCCTAGGGGGTGACGAACAAGCCCTGGCGTACGGCGAAATGGCGTTGCAAATTCAACGGCAAATCGGTGACCGGCGAAGTGAAGGCTATGTTCTCAATCACCTGGGATTGATATGGGAGAGATTGGGAAATTATGTTGAAGCTACAACAACGTTCCAGAAGGCGCTACAGCGCCGGAAAGAATTGGAACAAAATGCATTGGCGATGGACGACCTAGCTGGGCTGGCGCGTGT
Organism: Anaerolineae bacterium; assembly: GCA_035420085.1. GTDB lineage: Bacteria > Chloroflexota > Anaerolineae > B4-G1 > SLSP01 > DSWT01. The sequence goes on along the minus strand of DAOLUH010000027.1, from coordinate 59,716 downwards.
AGCGTTGGCGATAGACGAAGCAAAAAGTGCGCAAGCCTACGCTGAGGAAATTCTCGCCTGGTTGGCCGAGAACAGCCCCGACGGCATCGAATTCCCGGTGTTGGTCTATCTGAGTTGCTACCGGGTCTTAGAAGCCGCCAGCACCAGGCTGAAGGATGAGCAACGCGCCCGCGATGTTCTGGAAGCAGGGTACGCGCTCTTGCAGCAGCGCGCCGGACAAATCCAGGATGAAGCCATCCGCCGACAATTTTTGGAGAACGTGCCGTTCAACCGGGCGTTGCTGGAGGCGTGGCAAACGCAACGCGACACAAAAAAGACCGGCGCATGATGAAATGTTACAATGAATCTGGACATCCAGAGCGCCAAGGAAAACCGGCTGAAGCCAGAGTGTACACGTATACACCGGGCTTCAGCCAGTCTTGCATCAGGTCTTTATCGTCTACCGCCCGCGCAATTGGTTTAGAGACTGGGCTGGCGCAGACGCGCGCAGCACGGCCGGCAAGTAGATAAAATACTGGGCAGGTGGCATGGCCGCAAATTCGGCGTGGATGGTGTGGTTCGCGCTGACATTCTGGAAGGTGTAGGTGAAGACGCTGGTTTGGAAAATGAAGGTTTGTTCGGGGTCTAGGGGCTTGCCATCCACGTACACGTCAATAATGTAGTAACCCTCATCCGCCGCGACGGTGAAGGTGATGTCGTCGCCATGCGTCACCGTCTGCGGCGTGCCCGGTGTGATGCTCCCACCGGTTCCCCATGTCGGTGTGATCACATACGTTTTGAGCGTGAATGTGGCCGTGCAGGCCTTGCTCGCGGTCATCGTGACACTGCCATCGGCGCAATCGGCGTCCCCGCTCCAGCCATCAAACGTCGAATCAGGAGCAGCCGTCGCTGCCAACGCCACAACGGTTCCTTCATTGTATGTGTGCAATCCCACCGTTGGCGTGACGATGCCGTTGCCATTCCCCGTTCGCGCGATCTCCAGCACGTATTGCAGTGTGCTCGCCTCCAATGGGAGATACCAGGCGCGGAAATTCTGCCATTCCGCCATCTGCGGGTAGACGTATCCGCCCACTGCAAACTGCACCCCGCGCCCACTCACGCCGCAGTTGTCCCCGGTATCAGAAGCCACCATAATCCGGTACGCTGGCCCGCCGGCCCACTCCACTACTACGCCGCGCCCACACACTACGCCGTTGACCGTCGCGGTAACCAGCATCCCCGCCGCTGGCGTGAACGTCGCTGTGGCGCGCACCGGGCCGTAGAACGTTGCCGGAGGCAGGCCGGGCGTCAGTGTCGCGTAAGGAGTCAGCTCGCCCGGCGCCGGGACTTTCAGGAAGAGCGTGATGTTCTCCGTGGCGTAAAGCCAGTAGCCGAACGGCGACTCCAGGTATGTAAGATCGTTCACCAGCCCGGCATACTGCGGGTGCTCGGTCGTGACGGCGACATCGTAGATGCGCCATTGCGCTGCCGCCGCAGGGTCGTAAGTGGCGACCTGTGAGTAATAGCCGGTGATGGAGACCAGCGCCTCGGTCACAATGCGCCGGGGCAGGTTGAGATAGCCGAAGAGATTCCACCCGGCGCCGGTAAGTGGCACATCCAGAGTCGAAGCCAGCGCGTAGATGCCCTCGCCGTTGCCCAGCATCTGCGTGGTGGCCTGATTGTGGCTCGTATCCAGCGCCGTCGAGAGACGCTGCCACGCGCTGCTACCCTCCGGTTGGAAGTAAATGTGAATGGTATGTTCGTATCCCTCCGGCACATCGCGCTGGTGGTAGTTGAACATGAGCGCGCGGGGTGTGTCTACACTGGAGACAAACCGGTAGCCCTTCCCCACCGGCGTGAGCCACAGCGGGAAACTCGGCAACTCGGTGAGCGCCTGCAGCGATGTTGTCCCGGCCTCGGCGAAAAAGTTATCGGTGTTGAAGATTGTCACCTGCCCATCGCCGGAGGCCACCGGCGCGCCTAACTGGCGAGCATTAGCGCCCCAGGCGCGCATGTCAGCGTTAAATCCAGTGCCTGCATTATTCGGCCCCCACGGCGGGCTGAGGAAGAATTGCGTCAACGCCTCGCGCTGGCCTTCCTGGCCGGGAACCCACACGCGCACGAGGCCCTCGAACGAGGGATCATCCAGCGTCATCTGCGCGGTGTAGAGCAGCGGGTTGCCGGGCTTCACCGTCATCGCCTTCCAAGGCGCGAGGACAGTTTGCGTGTCGGTCACAGCGCCGTAGGCCGGGTAGAGCTGCACGTTGAGGCTGCTGACCGCCGCCTTGAGCGTCGCCGTGATCGCCCACGTCTCCGAGGTGACGGCGTTGACGATGATCACCGGCTGCCAGTTGTCCGCCATCGTCATAGGCACAGATTGCTGGCCGGCTTGCAGCGATGGCAGACAGCCCATGGCAGCGGATTGCGTCGTCTCGTTGTATGGCCCGAAGACACACAGCCGATCGCCCGCCGCCGCGCCGCGCACCTTGATGCGGTCGCCGCCGCCCACCGTCGCGCCCAACGCGATCACACTGTCATCGGTGAGATCGCTTGTCCCGCCGGTCTTGAAGAGATAGCCCTGCGCGCGTGACACGGCGAACAGCTCGCCCGTGGGTTTGCGCAGATCGAAGAAAGCCGGCGCAAAGCTCACAGCCGACGTCGCCGGGGTTTGCTGGCGCATCTGCGTCACGTTGAGCGGCAGCAAACTGGGGCCGGTGTTGGTCGTCGCAGGCTCCAGCAACATCCCGTAGAACTTGCGCACCGTCTCCCAATCCGTGCGATCCAGCAATTTCGCCGCCACCGTATCCAGACACTGACCGACCCATCCTGTGCGCGTGAGAAACTCGCTGTAGGCGTCGTCGTAGGTGCTGGTCATGAAGCTGCCCTGGCAGTCGGTGGAGATGGGCAACCCCGTTGCGCTGACGCCGATGTAGTTGTCCGGCAGGTATAGCAGGTAGTGCGCCAATTCGTGGGCGAATGCGCGCTGCCAGTTGGCGCTCAACTCGGCCAGGTCTTGCCCGAAGGGATCCCAGTTTGGCCCCATACGGATCTGCCCCGGCCCGTAGGCGTTGGTGATGACGCCGCTCACCCCCACATCGTCGCGCAGTTCCGCGGTCACGCCGCCCATGCTGGCGCGCGGACGGATGCCGTTTTGCGCGTACATCACCACGTCGGCGCTGAGCCACTGCGCTTTGGCGTGATGGACACGCACTTCACCAATGGCGATCTGCCCGTCGCTCACGTCGTACAGCACCTCAGAGGAGCGGCGAATGGCAGCTTGCAGATCCGTCAGGAACGTGCCATCGTTGCGGGCATCCCATTCCAGGCTCACGTCGAGGTTGAAGAGCAGCAGGGGATGCGTGGCTGAGACTTGCAAGGTCTGCATCCCCAACGTCGTGACGACATGAGCATCCAGACCGGTAAGGGTAGGCGCGGCGCTGGCGTAGTAGAGCGTGTAATCCTGTGTGGCACTGATGGGCGCAATCGCTACCAGGCGGTCGCCGAGCTGTAATGCCCCGCGTCCCTGCAAATAGCCCTGCGCATCGGTCACGTAAGGTTGCCCCGCGCTATTGGTGAAGGGGTCGGCGCGCAGGTCGCCAGCCAGGAAGTGGAACACCTGCGCGCCCGCCATTGGCTGCGCGCCTTGCAGCACGCGAATCTGGTTGCCGCGCACGCGGAAAGGCGGGGTCTCCGCCGAGGTGTAGGGAAGCTGGTACGGGCCGGGGACGCTATACGGACGCGGGCGCACGTCGGCATACGCGACAATGCGAAAGATGACGTTATCGGAGCGCCCGTAGAATTTGCTGTTCGGCGCATCCCAAAGATACACGTGCTGCGTTCCGGTAGGCCAACGGCTGGCAGATAGATTGGTCGTCACTGTTCCCGCGGCAGCCACCGCCGGCAGCCAACTGCCCCCGCCGTTGAGGGAAAAATACGCCTGGACGCGCGCCACAGGATCGGCTTCCCAATCGTAAAGCGTGTAGGTGATGGGGATGATGTTCGCCAGGATTTCGGAGCTGGCATAGCCGGTGGCTACGGGGGTCCTGCCAGGATGCTGGATGCCCATCGTCGGCGGTGTGTTGATGAGCGACTGCGGCCAGCGCAAGTTGTTGACATAGATCACATTTTGCTCACCAGCGTTGCCGGCGGCAAAATCCGGGATGCCGTCATTATCGAGATCACCCACCGCGACACACGTGGTCTGATCTTCGCCCGTACCAAAGGTGGAAGCCGGAGTTGACCAATTGAACAACCCCAGGCCATCGTTGAGATACACGGCGTTCTGCTCGTAGCGGTTGGCGACGACGATATCCAGGTCGCTATCGCCATCCAGATCTTGCACGACGATATCGTAAGTCCAATCGGCGCCTGGCCCGAAGGGGCGTTGGTCCCCGCCCCCTGCTCCCAAGTTGAAATAGATCATGTTTTGCTGGCCTTCGTTGCCGACGACAATGTCGAGATTGCCGTCAGCATCCAGGTCGCCCAACGCCACGCTGTTCGTCCAGTCAGAATCGGGGCCAAAAATTTGCGCCGTGGTATCATCAAAATGACCTGCGCCGTCATTGTCATAAAGCAGATTTTGGCCGTTGTAGTTGCCTTCAACGAGATCCAGGTCGCCATCATTATCCAGATCGCCCAGCGCCAGTGCGAACGTATACTCTTCCGCATTGCCAAATGTGTATGCGAGGCTGAAGATGCCCGCACCAGAGTTTAGATAGACCCGGTTCAACTCCTTCTGATTGCCTTCCACCAGATCAAGGTCCCCGTCGCCGTCCAGGTCGCCTACAGCTAACGCGGTGGTTTGTCCGGTCAACGTGCCAAAGGTGCGCGTCGTGGGGAAATGTCCCGCGCTATCGTTGAAATAGATGACGTTGGGCTGCCCCGCATTGCCCGCGGCAAAGTCGAGGTCTCCGTCGCCATCAAAGTCAGCGACGATGACGGCTCGTGTGGAGGCCACGGGTGTAGCATAGTGCAACGCCAAACCTTTGGCCGGGTTGCTTTTGTCGTTGAGATATACCTGCGTGGGCGCGCCAACGTTACCCACCAGCAGGTCGAGTAATCCATCGCCATCAAAATCGGCTACGGCAATGCTTTCGGTTGGATCATTCCCTGGGCCAACATTGCGCCCCACAGTCGAGCCGCCCGCGCCGTTGTTGAGGTACACCATATCCTGCTCGCCGCCGGTGACCACCACCAGATCAAGCGCGCCGTCGCCATTCAGATCGGCCATCGTTATGTCAGTGGTCATATTCGAACGCTGCCCAAAGGTACGCGAGACGGCGAAATTTTCCTCACCATCGTTGAAATACGCCAGGTTGAATTGCGCTTCTCGGCCAAAAGCCACGTCAACCACGCCGTCGCCATCAAGGTCGCCCGTCGCCACACTGACGACGGAAGTGATCGCAAACGTATGGGTCAGCGTAAAATCCACGCCGTCGAAATTCATGTACAACACACTTGGCGCATCAAAGTTACCCACGACCAGGTCGAGCCGCTCATTGTCGTCAAAGTCGGCCACTGCCAGGCCCTTTGTCGTCGGGTCTTCCGGGCCAAAGAAGTGAGCATCCGAAAAACTTAGGCTGTCCTCGTTAAGGTAAATCGCGTTGCTACCGGTGGATACCCCGGTCACAATATCCAACGTATCGTTGTCATCGAAATAGCCCAAAACGACGCGGGTGATGACGTTGCCAGGTTCGTCCCACGAGGCGTCGGCGCTGAATTGGGCGCTGCCATCGTTCACATACACTACAACTTCACCCGCCATGCCGCCGAAAACCAGGTCGAAATCACCATCGCCGTCCAGATCGCCGATTGCCACGCTCGTATAGTTGTTGCCGTCATCCCCCAGGCTGGCGCCAGGCGTGAAGTTACCTTTGCCGTCATTCACATACACCTGCGCCGCCTCGTCTTTGCTGCCAAAGACCACATCAAGGTCCCCGTCGCCATCCAGATCGCCCACGGCCACACACGAAGCGTCGCCAGGCGCCATGCCGACGATGCGTTTCACGGCAAAACCGGCGCGCGCGTTGTTCAGATACAGGAGATGCCCATTGCTGCCAGTATCGGCGGTAATCAAATCCAGGTCGCCGTCGCCATCCATATCGCCGGCTGCCACAGCGCCGCTCATCGTATCGCCCAGGCCAAATGGGCTAGGTTGGGCAAAGCCCGGCGTCCCGGCCAACGCTGTCGAAACGTTCAGGAAGATGAGCACGAGCAGCGCGGCGGCAATGAACAGCGGCCATGCAAATCGCACAGACCTTGCCCCATAACGGGAATGATCCAGCCAACAATTTTCACACATCATGCGCTCCTTTACTTGATTGAATTGATAACCCACATTGCTACCCAATACAAACCGGTACTATTTCCCCATTATATAACCCAACCTACCACATGTAAACGCACCGCCAATACGTATTGATTTTAGTTTCCGTGGTAAAATTGAAATAACGACAACGCTTATTTTACCGGACTAAAATAACGATGGATGATGAAGTCTTTCAGGACAGCCCCGCCGGTCGCGTGGTGCAGGCCATTGGCGGACACCGCGCCTTTGTCCCCAACCCGCTGCCGCCGCAGTTGACGTGGTCGGTGGAGTTGGTGCAGGCGCTCTCCGCCGCCGACCGCGCCGTGGGCTACCTGGGCGGCCTGGGACAGATTTTGCCCAACCCCTACCTGCTGATCCGTCCTCTCCAGCGTCAGGAGGCCGTTCTTTCATCGCGCATTGAGGGCACGCAGGCTTCGCTCTCCGATCTCTACGTCTACGAAGGCGCGCACCGCACTGCCCGGGCGCTCCCTGACGATGTGCAAGAAGTCCACAACTACGTGCAGGCGTTGGAGTATGGCCTGGAACAGGTGTCGCTGGGGATGCCGGTCTCGCTGCGGCTGGTGCGCGAACTGCACGCGATCTTGATGGACGGCGTGCGCGGCAACTGGAGCGCGCCGGGCGAGTTTCGCCGCACGCAGAACTGGATCGGCCCGGCGGGCTGCCGGCTGGAAGAAGCCGTCTTCGTCCCGACGCCGCCCGAAACGCTGATGGAAGCCTTGCACGCCTGGGAGCAGTTCTTGCACGCGCCGTCGCATCTGCCGCCGCTGGTGCGACTGGCGCTGGCGCATTACCAGTTTGAGGCCATCCACCCGTTCCTGGACGGCAACGGGCGGGTGGGACGCTTGTTGACCGTCCTGCTGTTCGTGGCGTGGGAAGTGCTGCCGCAGCCGCTGCTGTACTTGAGCGCGTATATGGAGCGCCGCCGCCAGATGTACTACGCCCTGTTGCTGGACGTGAGCCAGCGCGGTTCGTGGGAACTCTGGTTGCGCTACTTCCTGCACGGCGTCGCCGAGCAGAGCCAGATCGCGGTGAAGCAAGGACAACGGTTGTTGGCGCTGCACACGGCCTACCGCCGCCAATACGACGATTCGTCGAAGCTGCAAACGTTGATTGACATGTTGTTCGAAAATCCCTTTGTGACCGGGGCGATGGTGATTAACCAGTTGGACGTTTCCAGCGCGACGGCCTACCAATACCTGGCGCAGCTTGAGGACGACGGCATTTTGCAGGAAGTCACCGGGCGGAAGCGCGGGCGGCGCTACGTGGCGCGCGAGATTCTGGACGTGATCGAAGACGCCGAATAAAGAGACGTCGGTTTTACACCTGCAAGCACGAAAATTTCTGCCACAGAGAGCGCAGAGCACACAGAGTTATTTCCCTATCTCTGTGAACTCTATGTTCTCGGTGGCTATTTTCGAAGGAGCGTACTATGACCGAGAGCGAATTGGATGTGTGGTTCCCGCGCCCTAAGCCGGTTGATGCGGCTGTGTTGGGCAACGTTGTCAGCGGCAGCCTGAGCCGGGGACTGGAAGCGAAACTGTCGCCGGACCGCTTCATCGAGGGCCTGGCGGTAGGACGCTACGTCGTCGTGCGCGGGCAGACGGAACGCCGCTTCTTCGGGATGATCACCGACGTGGCGCTCGAAACCCGCGCGCCGGAGCTGGAACAGTCGCCGCCGGAAGACCCTGACGGCTTCCTGGCGCGAGTCTATCGCGGCACGCTGACCTACGGACGCATCCACGTCACGCCAATGCTGGTCGTCGAGGAAGGCGCAGTGCGACCGGCCAAAACGATTCCGAGCCACTTCACGCGCGTGTACGAGGCCACGCCGGAGGAGGTCGCGCAGATCTTCGGCGACCCCGATGAACCGGGCCGCTTCTACATCGGCGAGCCGCTGGAGATGGAGAACACGCGCATCGCTCTGGATTTACCGCGCTTTGTGGAACGTTCTAGCGGCATCTTCGGCAAGAGCGGCACCGGCAAGACGTTCCTCACGCGGATGGTGCTGGCCGGCATCATTCAACAGCGCGCCGCCGTCAACCTTATCTTCGACATGCACAACGAGTACGGTTGGAAGAGCCAGGACGAGGCCAAGCAAGATGTCAAAGGACTGCGCCAGCTTTTCTTCGATGGACGGGTGACGGTTTTCACGCTCGACCCCGATTCGTCGCGGCGGCGCGGCAGCAAGGTGGATTTTAACGTCACCATCGGCTACGATCAACTGGAGCCGGAAGACCTGGAACTGTTGACGCCGCTTTTTGGGTTTACTGAGGTGCAGTCGAACGCGCTATATATGCTGCGGCGACGCCTGGGAACCGCGTGGGTGCGCCGTCTCCTGGCAGAAGAACCGGATGAAACCTTGATCGCCATCCTGGAGAGCAACCAACTGCACGAAGGCACGCTCGGCGCGATCAAGCGCAAGTTGGAACAGTTGCGCCGTTTTGATTTTCTGGTGGACAAGGCCCCCGACGACCCGATTGGCCGCATCCTGGATTACATCAACAGCAACGTCAGTGTGATTTTGGAGTTTGGCCGTTACGGGAACGCGCTAGAGGCTTACATCTTGGTGGCGAACTACATCACCCGGCGGATTCACCAGGCCTACGTGGATCGCAAAGAATCGGCGCTGGGCGGCAAGGGCAACGAACCGCGCCCCCTGGTCATCACCATTGAGGAAGCGCACAAGTTCCTCGACCCGGCGATTGCGCGCCATACCATTTTCGGCACCATCGCGCGGGAGATGCGCAAGTACAACGTCACGCTGCTGGTGGTGGATCAGCGCCCGAGCGGCATTGACCCAGAGGTGATGAGCCAGATCGGCACGCGCGTGACGGCGTTGCTCGACGAGGAGAACGACATCCGCGCCGTGTTCTCCGGGCTGGCGGGGACGGCGGCCCTGCGCGAAGTCCTGGCGCGCCTGGAAACCAAGCAGCAAGCGATGATTCTAGGCCATGCCGTGCCCATGCCCATCGTCGTCCACACCCGCGATTATCAAGACTTGTATGGCGAGATCGCCGGGAAAGGCATTGATGTGCAAGACGCCGCGGCGGCTTTGTTCGGATAACCTTCCTGGCCCCTTGTGGGCGCTTGTGGCGCTTAGGGGACGCAAGACCGTTCAGCAGTTACCGAAAAATGTGATATAGTGTTTCGTACATGACGACGTTGTGTGACTGTAATGTGAGAGGAAGAAATGACTGAATCTGGCCTGCCTAAGGCGAGTATTTTGATCGTTGATGACACCCCCTTCAATGTGCGGTTTTTGGCGGACATTTTGACGCGGGAAGGCTATGCCGTGCAGACTGCAATGGCTGGAGATTCAGCCCTTGAAGCTGTGCAAACGTCTGTCCCGGATTTGATCTTGCTCGACATCATGATGCCCGGTTTATCCGGCTATGAGGTTTGCGAGCGTCTGAAGGCCGACCCTAAAACACACCACACCCCGGTGATTTTTCTCAGCGCGCTGAACCAGGAACTTGATAAAGTGCGCGCTTTCGCGGTCGGCGGCGTGGATTACATCACCAAACCTTTCCAGGTGAAAGAGATCCTGGCGCGCATTGAAACACATCTTTCGCTGCGGCGCTTACAACAGCAGCTAGAAGAGAATAACAGCGCCTTGCAGCGAGAGGTCGTCGAGCGTACCCGCGCCGAAGAAAACTTGCGCCATTACGTCGAGCGGCTGCGCATCCTGCACGAAATTGACCAATCCATCGTCGCGGCGCAGTCGCCGGAGACGATTGCTGTGGCTGCGGTTGGGCGCATCCGCCAGCTCATCCCTTGCGAGCGCGTGATCGTGATTGCGTTGACCGATGACGGAGCATATAAGACACTCGCGGCAGAATCAAGCGGTGAATTAGCATTAGAGATGAACGGGCAAGCTTACCGCGAGGTCTTCGACAGTCCTGCTCTGCGCGCTGGTTTGGTGCAGGGTATTTCTGATCTGTGCGCATTACCTGCCCTTTCGCCATTACAACAGCACTTGTTGGCTGAAGGTGTGTGCGCCTATGTCGTCGTCCCGCTCGTTGTCCATGATGAACTGGTGGGCACGCTGCACCTGGAATCACGGCAACCCGCCGTGTTCGATGCTACTCACATCACCGTTGCCACGGAAGTCGCAGCCTTGTTAGCCATTGCGATCCGCCAGGCGCGCCTGTACGAGCTGGCGCAGCAGGAAATCACCGAGCGCAAATTAGCCGAGGAAGCATTGCGCCAGCAAACCATCGAGCTGGAAGCGCGCAATGTGGAGTTGGATGCCTTCGCGCACACAGTCGCACACGACCTGAAAACCCCGCTCACGGCGGTCGTGGGATTCAGCGACTTGTTGCAAAAACGGTACGTTCAAATGCCGCTCGACAAATTGGGCGACACGTTGGCTATCATCGCGCAGAACGGACGGCGGATGTCGAACATCATCAACGAACTACTGCTGCTCGCCAGTGTCCGCAAGATGGACGAAGTGCCTATGGCCCAGCTGGATATGTCCGGCATTGTCACTGCCGTTACGGAAAGGCTCGGTGACTTGCTGAAAACGTCTATGGCTCAGCTTGTTGTGCCTGAAACCTGGCCGGTGGCTTACGGATACGGCCCGTGGATCGAAGAGGTCTGGCTCAACTACATCAGCAATGCCATCAAGTACGGCGGAAATCCCCCGCGCGTCGAGTTAGGAGCAACGTCGTTACCGCAAGGGATGGTGCGCTTCTGGGTACGGGACAACGGGCGTGGGCTTTCCGACGAAGAGCAGACGCATCTTTTTACTGCCTTCACGCGCTTACAGCAAACATCGGTGGAGGGACACGGTTTGGGGTTGTCCATCGTGCAGCGGATTGTCACGAAACTCAAAGGCGAAGTGGGGGTCAGCAGCACACCAGGGCAGGGCAGCGAGTTCTTCTTCACATTACCATCTGCGTTAAGCGATGACGCTCAGGCGGCATAAGGGCTATGGAACAGCCAGTTTTTGAAAAGCAGACTCGTTTCAAGGCTTTTCCTCCTCTGGAGTTAGTTTACATCGTTTACCGGCGTCTCTTTGAACAAGGCGCGCGGGCGACGTACCATTGGGTAGAAGACAAAATTGTGCGGCACACGCTAGGTTTCTCGCCGCCACACATCAGCCGCGTGCAGCCGTTGTTGTACGTCGGCGGGCAGCACAAACCGCGCGGGCTGGCGCGGATGCGCGAATTGGGCATCACCGCCGTCGTCAATATGCGCGAAGAGTCCGACGATGCACAGCGCGGGGTAGCACTGGACCATTATCTGTGGCTGGCGACCACCGACGACACCCCCCCGACGCTGGACGACCTGGCGCGCGGCGTCGCGTTCATCGCCGAGCACATCGCCGCCGGGCATGGGGTATACATCCACTGCGCGGCCGGCGTGGGGCGCGCTCCGGCGATGGCGGCCGCCTATCTCGTCCATACCGGGATGACCGCAGCCGAAGCCTGGGACGCCATCCGCCGCGCGCGGCCCTTTGTCCGCCCGACGCCGCCCCAGATCACCGCCTTGAATGCCTTTGCGGCGCAATACAAACGCTGAGTATCGCGCAAACTGTCAGCTTGCGCTACACTCTTCTTGTGGAGGGTTACGATGGACACCTTGAAGACTGGTGAAGAAGTGACATTGGACGCGCCGCACATCCAGGAAAGGATACGGACAGCGGCTGAGCGCATTGTCGGCGACCCGTCATTGACCGAAGATTTGCTCGATGCTGAAGCGCAAATACTGCTGCGGTGGGCGCAGGCTGAAGTCGAGCGGCTGGTGCTGGAAACCGCCGACCTGGACGACGATATGGCCTGGCAGACGCTTGACCCAGCCTTGCGCGCGCTGCGCCGTTACATTCGCCGCGTCGCCAAATCAAGCGCGGACGCGGATGATCCCGCCGCGGCGTTGCACGCGCTGCTGGCGTCGCCGCCTGTTTACACTGCTGCTGTTTAGACTATGCCGCAGACCACACGCGCCACATCCAGCGGCAAAAAGTTGCAGTTCGGGTGGAAGGAACTGCTCATCTCACTTTTTCTGGTGATTGCAGCATGGGCCGGGATTGACCTGTTGGCCGGTGGATCGTCGAAGCCCATCGAAACCGTCGAAAACGCGGGCATCCAGGTCTTCTTCACCACGCCGCGCTATCCTGACAAAGCTGCCTACCACCAGGGCGGCCTGGATGAGAAGCTCGTGGCGGCGATTGACGGCGCGCAGAAAAGCGTGGACGTCGCCGCCTTCGAAATTGACCTGGCGAACGTGACCGATGCGCTGATCCGCGCTCATCAGCGCGGCGTCAAAGTGCGCGTGGTGACGGATTCGGATTACGCGGACGATTTGGGACCAGAACGCCTACTGGCGGCGCAAATCCACGTCGTTTTTGATGATAGCCAGCCCTTCATGCACAACAAGTTCGTCGTCATTGACGGCAAGCAGGTGTGGACTGGCTCGTGGAACCTGACCGACAACTGCACCTACCGCAATAACAATAACGCCGTCGTTGTTGACTCGAAACTTCTGGCGGAAAATTATACAGCGGAATTCGAGGAAATGTTCGTTGACGGCAAGTTCGGCGCTTTTTCGCCTGATAACACGCCGCATCCTGTCATCGAAGTCGCCGGTGTACCCGTGGAAAATTTCTTCGAGGCCGAAGGCAACGTTCGCGCGCGGATCATCAAGCTGATCGAGGGCGCACAATCCAGCATTGACGTGCTGGCCTTCGTATTCACCGACGACGACATCGCCAGCGCCATCATCGCGCGCCATCGCGCCGGGGTTCCTGTGCGCATCGTCGTTGAGACGCGCAACGTGGACGCGGATGGCTCTGACGTGGCAGCGTTTCGGAAAGCTGGTATAGATATTCTTCCCGACGGCAATCCCTATCTGCTGCACCACAAAGTCATCATCATTGACAACGCTGTGGTCATCACCGGCTCGTACAACTTCAGCCGCAACGCCGCCGACTACAACGACGAGAATGTGTTAATCCTGCATAGCGCCGCCATCGCCGGGCAGTACACGGCGGAATTCGAGCGGATGTACCAGCAGGCGCAGGCAGCGCAATAATCCCACACTCTGCGCCCCCGTTTCCTCCATTGCTCTGCGCCCCCGTCTCGGGGGCGCGAAAGGTGCGCACCAAGCACTATAGCCCGTTCCCGAGACGGGAACGGGGAGCGTTCTGGGGCGAATTAACGCAGGGCTTCTTCGAGGCGTTGATACCCCGCTGGCGTCCCCATATCAATGAACGACTCGCGGACCGGGAAGCCGAGCAACCGTTCTCCCCTGTCCAACAACGCCGGAAATACCTCGCGTTCCAGGGACACTTTTTCGCCGGTCGGGATGTAGTCCAGAATACGCGGCGCGAACACGTAGACGCCCGCGTTGACCATCCCGCGCCCCACATTCGCCGATTTCTCGCGGAAAGCGATGATGCGCCGTTCTTCATCCAGGATCACCTGCCCGGATTGCCCGGCATCGGCGACCTCTGTGACGACGATGGTCCCGATTGCGCCGGGCTGTTGCGCGTGAGCAGCGACTAGCGCCTGGTAATCCGTCGCCAGATACGTATCGCCGTTGATCACCAGCGCAACGTCGTCGAAGAACCGCTCGGCGTAGCGCAATGCGCCCCCGGTTCCTAACGGCGTCGTCTCCTGCGAGTAGACGATCTCCACGCCCAGGCGTTCCCCATCCCCGAAGTGCGCCATAATCTGCTCGGCCTGGTAGCTTAGACAGAGCACGAACCGCCGGAAACCTTGTCCCGCGAGAAGGGCGATCTGGTGCTCCAGGAACGGCTTCCCGTTGAAGGGGATCATGCTCTTGGGACGGTCGGCGAACAGCGCGCGGATGCGCGTCCCCAGGCCCCCGGCCAGAATGAAGACCCTCATTCCCGCACTTCCCACGTTTGCAGCCCCTTGAGGTCGAAGTGAAAGTCTACCACGCGCGCGCCGAGTTTCTCCAGCGCCTCGGCAACCCGGTAGCGGCGCTGGAAGGGACAGTAGACCATCATAAAGCCGCCACCGCCGGCCCCGCTGATCTTCCCGCCCAACGCGCCAGCCTGCCGCGCCGTGGCGTAAAGCTCTTGGATGAACGGCGGGCTGATTTGCGTCGCCATTTTCTGCTTGTTTTCCCAGGCGTCGTTCAGCAGCGCCCCGAAATCGTTGAGACGGCCTTGCAGCAGCGCGTTCTTCATCGCGGTGGCGATGGCTTTGAGTTCCTCCATCGCCTGCAGCACTTCCTCTTGACCCCGCACGTAGTTGTCCACCTGCGAGGTGATAATGCCGGCGGAGACGCGCGTCTTGCCGGTGTAGCACAACAGCAAGTTGTAATTCAGCTCGTTGATCGTCTCGCGCGGGATACGCAGCGGGTTGACGATGGTGGCGTCTTTGCTGAACTCGATGAAGTTGAAGCCGCCGAACGTCGCGGCGTACTGATCCTGCCGTCCGCCGCGAATCCCCATATCCACCCGCTCGATCGCGTAGGCCAGCTCAGCAATATCGTAATTCGTCAACGGCAGATGCCGCCAGTGTTGAAACAGCCCGATCAGGCAGACGACGAGGCTGGACGACGACCCTAGCCCCGATCCCGGCGGCGCATCGGTGTGCATGAAGACGCTGAATCCCTGGGTGCGATTCTCTGGAATCAGCCGATTGATGACGGCCTTCACCAGATCGAGCCGCCCGTCGTAGGGGAGTGGCTTGTCCACGTCGTACTTGGCGATCACGTCATAGTCCAGCGAGTGGACGGTGATTTCCGGCGCGTCGCTCAGTTGGAGCGTGGCATAGGAGTACTTGTCAATGGTCACATTGAGCACCAGGCCGCCCCGTTCCTCGGTGTACGGGGACACGTCCGTGCCGCCGCCGGCGAAGGAGATGCGCAAAGGCGCTTTTGAGCGAATCAGCATCGTTATATGCCTCCTGCGATGACATCTTGATAAAAGGCCATGATTTGTCGGATCATCGCCTCTTTGGAAAGTTCACCGTAAGCGCGCTGACGCCCGCCTTCTCCCAAACGGGCGCGCAGCACCGGGTCGGCGATCAACTGCTGCAACGCCGCCGCCAGCGCCGCCGGATCGTTCGGCGGGATGACCAGACCGGTGACGTTGTGCTGGTTCACGTAAGAAGTGCCGGTGCCCAGTTCGGTGCAGATGACAGGTAGCCCACAGGCCATCGCCTCCACCTGCGCGGTGCCCCACGTCTCGGCGCGGTTGGTGGACGGGAACGCGAAGATGTCGGCGGCGTGGTACAGGGCGATGAGATCGGCCTCCGGCACTTCGCCGAGGAAAGTGACGCGCTCGGCGAGGCCGTCATCGCGCGCCTTCTGCTGCCAGACCGGCCCCATCGGCCCCGTGCCGACGATCAGCGCGTGCGCCTCGACTGTTTTGAGGGCGTCAATGAGCACGTCAATGCCTTTGTAATGGCGCAGCTTTCCTACCGCCAGGATCAACGGCACGTCGCCGTATTGTTGGCGGATCGTCGCGGCGCGCTGCTGAATCTGCGGCGTCGGCGTGAAGCGGGTCAGGTCAACGCCGTGGTGGATGACGACGCACTTATCGGCGAAGGGCTGCAAAAAGCGCGAGGTCTGAATGTACTGCGGGTTCGAGACGGTGATGCGTTCGGCGCGGCGGAGCACCTGCCAGAGGAACGGGCGATAGAAAAACCCCAGGACTTTCTGGCGGACGATGTCGCTGTGATAGGTCAGGACGAAGTGTTTCCCGCGTCCAACGAGCAACTGGCCGATTTCCGCCGGGGGGTAGGGGAAATGCAAGTGGACGATGTCGGCGTCGCGGCTCAGGCGGGCCAGTTGCCCACAGAAACCGAGGCTGATGGGCGCTGAGGACACGTTCACCTGCCGCCCGGTTTTGGTCACAGGCACGCCGTTGATCTCGCCCTCGACGGTGCGCCGGTCGGTGTTCGTCACCAGCACGCGCGCGTCCACACCTTGCTCGCGCAACCCTTCGGCGAGCAACTGGATGTGGTGCTCGATCCCACCGACGACAGGATAATAATCTTTGTAGACCTGTAACACGCGCATAGGCAGCTCCTTTAAGTTGCCACCGAGATCACAGAGTTCACAGAGATAGGAAAAAAACCTCTGTGTTCTCTGTGGCAAGCACTACATTGTAGCCGTTTCATCCCCAAGCAAGTATGCAGCGACGGCCGGCAGGTCTGGCAGGATCGCGTCGGGTATGAAGGGCAACGTTTCGGGATGCGCAGCTAATTCGGCCCCATAGCCGGTCTGCACCAGGATGGTGCGGCAGCCGAGTGCGCGTCCTGGCTCAAGGTCAGTCATCTTATCGCCGACGGCGACACACGGCGCATCCGGCAATCCCAGATCGGCGAGCGCCTGCTGGTACAGCGCCGGTTTAGGCTTGCGGCACGCGCACTGCGCGTCGGGATGGTGCGGGCAGACGTAGATCGCGTCCACGTGCGCGCCGTGCGCGGCCAACCCGGCAGTCAGCGCAGCATGAACGGCGGCCACCGTTTCCGCGGTGAAGTAGCCCCGTCCAATGCCCGATTGGTTGGTGATGATGACCACGGCCCATCCCGCCGCGTTGAAACGCCGGATCGCTGCGGGCACGCCGGGCAGGATGCGCAAGTCGGCGGGATCGCTCAAGTAGTTGACCTCCTCGTTGAGCGTGCCGTCGCGGTCAAGGAAGAGGACAGCGGCGTAGTTCATACCTTCTCCAGCACTGCGCGATAAACAGCCAGCGTTTGCGACGCATGGGCTGACCAGGAAAAGCGCCGCGCCTGTTCGAGACCTTTGACGCGCATCGTCTGCTGCAGACCGGTGTCTGACCACACTCGATCCATCGCTGCGGCTAACGCATCCACGTCCGTAGGATCAATGAGGAGTGCGGCATCTCCCACGGCTTCCGGTAGGCTGGATGTGTTGCCGCAGATCACCGGCGTTCCACACGCCAGCGCCTCCAACGGCGGCAGCCCAAAGCCTTCGTAGAGACTAGGAAACACGAAGAGCGTCGCCGCCGCATACAAAGCCGGTTGGTCCGCACCGCTGACTGGGCCTAGCCACAAGATGCGGTCGTCCACACCCAAAGCTGTGGCCCGCTGGCGCGCCTCAGGATGTTGGGGCAGCCACGCGCCGGCAATCACGAGGCGGGCTGTGGATTCTGCCATACGCGCAAACGCCTCAATGAGCCGAATAAGATTTTTGTGCGGCTTGTTGCTGCCCAGGTAGAGGATGAAGCGCTGCGGCAGGTCGAGTCGGGTGCGCAAGGCTGTTACGCTCTCCTGCGGCTGGGGCGCGAACATGGGATCGGCCGCCAGGGGAATGGCCGTGACGCGCGCCGGGGCAATGCGGAAATGCGCCAGCACATCGCGGCGGGTGGCCTCAGAGATAGCCAGACAGTGTTGCGCCGCTCGCAGCGCCAACCCGGTGGCCCAGCGGAATAACAGCCGGGCGCGAAGCGTGCTGTGCGCCGGAAACAGAATCGGGATCAGGTCATAGAGCGTGAGCACGACCGGGGTTCCGGTGTGGTACGGCATCAGGTAGTAGGCGCTGTGGTAGAGATCCGCCTTATGTTGTCGTAGCAGGTGCGGGATAACCCATTGTTGTTGAACGGAGAAAGGTGAGACATTGACCGGTAGGCCTTGCACGGCATCGCTCAACGGCAACGCCAGGGGATGCGCCGGGTCGTAGAGCAGGGTCAGGCGTTCGTCGGGAGCGAGGAGCGCGACCAGCTCGCGGGCGAGGTTCGTGACGTAGCGTCCAATGCCGGGGAAGTGCGGCGTGGCGGTGCGGGCATCAAAAACGTAGTGCGGCATACCTCATCGTCCATCATCATGTTGCGGCGAAAGCCGGTTTCAACGAAACGTACAAACTTCCCGCCAACACAACAGCAGCGTACAGGCCAAACCCACTCGCCAGCGGCGCCCACGGCGCGGGAAGTGTGGTGATCCACATGTGGTTCAAACGTGATAGTCCGGCGAGCAAGTAAGCAAGAGCCGCTGCGGTCTTTTGCCATTTCCCCTGTCCCCACAACCAGGCCAGCGCCGGAAGCAAAAGTGTGTGATTATAACGTTCGATATGCGGGAAAATGATTAATGTATAGAGCACCCACAGGTAGAATCCAGCCTCGGCCTGAGCCGACGGCGTCCGTAACAGGCGGATCATCACCGGCAGAGCCAGTATTCCGGCGAGAACGTAACCACCCCAACGCAACAATTCGGGATTCACCGACCAGGGCGGCGACCAGGTGATTGTCACCGGTGTATTGACGTCCAACCCAGGAACATTGTACGTGTGAGAACGGCCAAGGCGGTCAAGCCACGCGCCCAGAGATTGATCGTCCATACCGGGTTGCTCTGAAGCTGACATGATACGATAGGGAAGAAAGTTGAACCAATACTCCTTATTGGCTTCTGGCATCCACAGTGCAGTTATTCCCAAAAGAATAGAGACTGCTAACATCCCCAGTACGAAGAACTTCCACCGTCGTAGAAATACTGCTGCACCCATCCACAACACAGGGAAAAGTTTTGCGCCGGTCGCCAGTCCTTCAGCCAAGCTAGCCGACCACAAGGATGATTTTGTCGTCTGCCGGAGGCTAACGCCGATACCCAGAGCCGCAGCGAGAAGAACGACGCTGGTCTGTCCCAACGTGAGATCAAGGAATACCGGCCCAAAGGTAACGGTCAAGATAAACGCCGCAGCTAGAACTTTTTTCCCCTGGTATCCGGCCAGTCGCGCCAGCATGGAGGCACCCCACACAAGCAGAGTCAGATTCAGACCTAACCACAGCCAGGCAGCGGTGGGAAAATCAACAAGCGTCAAAGGTTGTAACAGCCAGGGCCAGAAGGGTGGATTGTAAATCGGCGGAGGGAGAAACGGAATAGCCTTTATCACCCGGATGTGCTGTAGCCAGTCTGCCGGATAGCTATACGGTGAAAATCCTGAACGTAACGCCAACGCTGCCGCGTAAAAAGCGGAAAAATCCAGAAGCTTAGGATAAGGAAAGAATGTTTTGAGTCGTAAAATGGCGGTGCCGAGATGCAAAAAAAGCCCCAACCCGACCGGCGCAGTGATATACCCATAACGTTTGAGAGGAAGGAGATATTTCGCCGTGAACGAGGGGAGGACAGTGCGTGAGACCATGCCTTCGCAATCCCTGTGTCATCCTGCCTACAACGTCCCCAACAATTTCTTATACACCGCCATCGTCTCTTGCGCGGCGCGTCCCCACGAGAACCCTGCGGCGCGCTGCACGCCCAATTCGCGCAGTTCGGTCTGTAATGCTTTGTCTTTAACGATGCGGCGCAATGCCTCGGCGATGGCGGCATCATCGGTCGGATCAAACGTCAACGCAGCCTCGCCCACCACTTCCGGCAAAGAGGATGTATTGGAACAAACCACGGGCGCGCCGCACGCCATCGCTTCCAACGGCGGCAGACCAAATCCCTCGCACAGACTGGGGAAGACGAATGCTGTCGCGCCATCGTAGATTGCTGGCAGATCGCAATCCTGGATGTATCCCGTCAGTACGACCCCATCGCGCGCCGGGCTATTCTCTAGCGCGGCGAAGAAATCGGCGCTCAACCAGCCGCGCTGACCGGCAATCACTAAGGGCGGCGCTTCCTTCGCCAGATAGAGCGGCTGCCATACCCGCAACAGGCGTGTCAGGTTTTTGCGCGGTTCAATCGTGCCCACGTACAACAGGTATTCTTGCGGCAGGCGATAGCGCGTCCGCATCGCCTCAACGACGGTGCGCAGTTGCGGCTCAAAGCGTGGGTTGGCGGCTTCGTAGATGACGGAAATCTTCTCTGGCGGAATATGATACGCCGTGATAATGTCGCGGCGCGTGGCTTCGGAGACGGCAATGATGTGATCGGCCCGCCGGCAGTACAACGGCATCGTCACATTCAAATACCAGCGATTGAGCGGTTTGTGATGCTCTGGGAAATAACGAAAGATGAGATCATGTACAGTCAACACCGTAGGCACATTCTTCAGAGGCGGCACCAGATGTTCAGTGGCATGGAAAAGCGCGGCGTGTGGCACCATGCGGTTGAAGGGGATGCGCATCACCTGTCCTGCCCACACCACCATCCGCCATGATTTGTAACTAAGCGATACGGTGCGGGCTGGCACATGTTCCAGGCCAGGCGGCAACAGAATGCCCTTCTCGCGGTTGTAGAAGAGCGCCAGCCGGTGCGAGAGGCGCGGGAGCAAAGCCTGCGTCAGGCTGGCGGCGTACCGCCCCAAACCTGCGCGCTGATGTACTGCTGCTGAAACGTCCACATAGATTGTCATAGTGTCCTCCATTATACCCGCTGTAGCGATAGGAGCAAGTTCACGTTGCTTTTTCACGTATTCCTTCTACAATGAAAATGTGTGGCGCCTGTTTTCTCAAAACCATATCCATAAAGCGTGGTCAATCCAGTGTAAAACGTCATGAGTTTTCTTACATTGTACGCGCTATGTCTTAATCTGATAATAAGGAGGATGCGATGCCGAGTAAGCTAGGAATTCACGGCATTTTGCCGGGTGAGACATTGAAGGTGCTCCAAAGCCTGTTGGCTGCCGGGACAACGATGCCCACGGTCAAATCCGTGGAGGGGATTGGCTGGTTGCAGGACGTAAAAGCGCTCGACGCCAGCGTACAGACGGTTGGACGTTACATGCGCGGCGCAGACCCCGGAATCAACGTGGAAGGGCCGCCATTGGATGATAACCTGCGCAAGACGGCGCGCCAGGTGATGGATAGCCTGCTGCCCAAGTGGGCGCCGCATCGTACCTACGTGGATTATTGGGAGATCATCAATGAGCAGGACCCGCCAGGCGCAGACGGGCACCGCAAACTGGCCGAGTTGATGATCCACTGTATGGAGATCGCCGATCAAGAGGGGTACAAACTTGCCCTGTTCTCCTACAGCATGGGTGTGCCTGAATGGGATGAACTGGAAGCCATCGTCGCCACTGGCGTGTTTGGCAAGGCGAAAGCAGGTGGTCACGCTCTCGCCCTGCACGAATATGCCTATCCAATGAACGTCTGGTTCGGCGAACCCCTGCCTGGCCGTCCGACCTACCCGGATCGCGGGCCGCTGGCATGTCGCTACCGCTGGCTGTACGAAGATTTCCTCAAGCCGCGCAATGAGGTCATCCCGCTTTTCTTGACCGAAGTCAATCTGGCGAAGGACTTGCCGCAGGTTTCTGTGGACGAATGGATGCAGCAGATGGCCTGGTACGATACACGGATGCGTGAAGACTATTACGTGGTCGGCGCGCACCTGTTCTCCCTGGGTGGGGCGGGGAGTTGGAACAACTATGACTTCACGCGTATGCTGCCAGAGATGGTTAAGTATATGATCTCTGTCAAGGACACCCAGGACCCAACATGGGAGGACGCCGGCAGCGTGATGCCCGTGAAACCGGTGACTTCCGAACCGGTAGCGCCTGTCGAGCCGGCGACTTCTTCGGCATGTCAGCCCCGCGAGCCTTTTAGCCGCCATTACTTGCTGCTGCCGCCGGGCGCAGATTGGCGTTGGGTCGAAGCCTGCCGTCTGTATTGGGAGACCTACCATGTCACCATCGGCGCCAGCGCCGACGATGCCGCCTACGGCCCCGGCCTCAGCGAGCGCGCCGTCACCGCCGTCAACCCGGCACTGTGGGGCGATGACCTCCGCGCTTTCTTTGATCGGCACTATCCAGGCATCACCTATGACCCGATCAATGCCTCGACACCCCAAGAACTGGAAAGTATCCTCCGGCAGCGCGTCGAGCGCCGGCAACGTTTCGGGTAAAAATAATGCTACGCGGATAGGATTTTTGCAAAACGGCGCGCAGAAGAGACGCGCCGTTTTGTATTTTGGTTGACAAATCCCCTTATTTGTGTATACTTACCGTCGCTCGGTAGGGAATGAATCTTGACCCTTTATGCCGGTGTGATATAATCATCAGACGCCGACGTAGCTCAAACGGCGGAGCATCCGCCTTGTAAGCGGAGGGTTGTCGGTTCAATTCCGACCGTCGGCTTTCTGGGCAGTTGTTCCGAGCGGCAAAGGAGACTGACTGTAAATCAGTTGGCGCAACGCCTTCGGGGGTTCGAGTCCCTCACTGCCCACCTTATGGAAGCCTGCCCATGTAGCTCAGTCGGTAGAGCACTTTCTTGGTAAGAAAGGGGTCATCAGTTCAAGTCTGATCATGGGCTTTGGTAGGATCAGAGGGCAGACTTAAGACGGCCCCTGGGACAGTATGTAACGTAGGCGAGTAGCTCAATTGGCAGAGCAACGGTCTCCAAAACCGTAGGTTGCGGGTTCAATTCCTGCCTCGCCTGTCTAGATCAAAACAGGACACCGCCTTATCAGGCGGTGTTTTGGAGTGTAAATAAGGTGTTGGAGGCGCTTGTGGTAGCTGACCAGAAGACAACGACGAAGGTAAAAAAAGAGAATCCGATTGTGGCGTATTTCAAGAGCACGCGCGCAGAATTGCGCAAGGTGCGTTGGCCTACGCTCCAGCAAGGTTGGGCGATGACCAAGATTGTCCTGGCGGTCACCGTCGCGATGGCGCTTTTCCTGGGGGTGCTCGATTTCTTCTTCGGGTGGTTGTTGAGCAACCTGGTGACCCGGAATGTGTTGTACATCATCCTGAGCGTCGTGGTCGTCGCGGTATTGCTTGGCGCTTCCTACTTGATCAGTCGGGGAGAAGAGGCTTAGGCTTTCAATGTACGAGGAACGTCCGTATCTAGAAGACGAAGAGGGATCGCTGGCCGAGTTCGAACTCGAGGGCGAGTTTACAGCCCTTCCAGAATTGGACTTGTCCCCCGAATCGCTCTTTGAGCGGTTCGGGTTAGACCAACCCCCAAGCGTGGAGGGCGGGCTTATCCCGGCAGTCGAAGATAAATCGGCTGAAGTCGTGGGCGTGTTGCCAGACCCCTTCGCCGATGAAGAAGTCAAAACGGAAACGGACGAGCGGGCCTGGTTTATCATTCATTGCTATTCCGGCTATGAGCACAAAGTCAAACATAACCTGGAACAACGAATTGAGTCCATGGGGATGCAGGACTACATTTTCCAGGTCGTAGTCCCCACCGTGGAAGAGATTGAGATCAAAGATGGCAAGCGCCGTACTGTAGAACGGTGTCTCTATCCCGGCTACATCATGGTGCAGTTGCTGTTGACGGATGATTCCTGGTACGTTGTGCGCAACACACCCGGCGTGACTGGCTTTGTCGGTATGGGGAATACGCCAACGCCGTTGCGTTCGGAGGCCGTTCAGGGCATTTTGCGCCGCATGGAAGCGACCGCCCCACAGGTGCGGGCTACTTTCAAGCCGGGGCAGAAGGTGCGCATCATCGAAGGACCTTTTGCTGACTTCATCGGAGTCGTGGATGACATTGACGAGGAGCGGACTAAGGTGCGTGTGTTGGTATCGTTCTTCGGGCGCGAGACCCCGGTGGAACTAGATTTCTTACAGGTAGAAAAAGCATAAGTTTGGGACTTGCTAGAGGCCCAGATTGAGGGAGTATCAAGGATGGCAAAGAAAAAGATAAAGGCAGTGGTGAAATTACAGATTCAGGCGGGTAAGGCGAATCCAGCTCCGCCGATTGGTCCTGCGTTGGCACAACACGGCATTAACCTGATGGGTTTCTGCAAGGAATACAATGCCAAGACCTCCCATTTGGTGGGAAACGTCATTCCTGTAGAGATCACGATCTATCAGGATTCGTCGTTTACTTTTGAGTTGCACACTCCGCCCACACCGGACCTGCTGCGCAAGGCCGCCGGGGTTCCGAAGGGGTCGGCAGAGCCTAACCGCAACAAAGTCGGCGCTATCACGCGCCAACAGTTGCGCGAGATCGCTGAGATGAAGATGAAGGACCTTAACGCGAACGATGTCGAAGGCGCCGAAATGATGATTCGCGGCACGGCGCGCAGCATGGGAATCGCGATTAAGGAGTAAGTCCCTGTCTGCTAGATAAGGGCGATTTATGCAGTGGGAGGGAAATCCCGTTAGTACCACAAGGAGATTACAATGCCTAAACGAGGAAAGAAGTACCTGGAAGTTGTGCAGAAAGTTGACCGTGACCGTTACTACACACCGCTAGAAGCGATCAAACTGGTCAAGGAAGTCAGTTACACAGCATTTGATGGAACGGTGGAGTTGCACCTGCGCATGGGGTTGGACCCCCGCCGCTCGGAGCAGCAGATCCGCGGTGTAGTGCGGTTGCCCTACGGCTTGGGCAAGCCCGTGCGGGTGTTGGTCTTTGCAGCAGGTGAAGACGCGCAGATTGCCCAGAACGCCGGCGCCGATTTTATCATCGCCGACGATGAGGGTATTCAGAAAATCATGGACGGCTGGGTAGATTTCGACGTCGCCATCGCCGTCCCCGACATGATGCGCAAGGTCGGGCGCCTGGGTCGCGTGCTCGGTCGCCGCGGCTTGATGCCTACCCCCAAAACCGGCACGGTCGTCCAGCCCGAAGACCTGCCGCGGGTGATTGATGAGGCCAAGGCCGGGCGCGTGGAATACCGCCTCGATCGTACCGCCAACATCCACTGCCCGATTGGCAAAGTGAGTTTCCCCGAAGAGCAGTTGCTTGGCAATCTAGCGGCGATTATGGATGCCATCCGCCGGGCGAAACCGTCAGCGGCAAAAGGTATCTACGTCAAGCGGGTTACGCTGGCGCCTTCGATGGGGCCGGGTGTGCGAGTTGATACGGCGCAGGCGCTGGAATTGGAGAGCGCCAAGTAATCGCATAACGCAATAAGTACTACGTTTTATTGTCTGCTGAAGACAGCAGGGGCCGTAGAAGGCTTAATCATCCTGCCGAGGCAAGACCATCTTACCAAAATGTGCTCGCGTGAGCACGGTGGTCCTTGCATCGGTAGGTGCAAGGACTTTTTGTTGTGGGTCGGCTTGATGTTGGATCAGGCATTTCATGTAAGGAGGTGAGAAAGGTTGGCTATATCACGTGAACGAAAAGAAGAGTTAGTTGCCATTTACCGGCAGCAAATGGCAGAGAGCAGCGGTGTAGTGATGGCGAACTATACTGCACTGACCATGCCGCAGATGCAGGATTTTCGCCGGCGCGCCCGCGAGCTGGATGGGCATATTTTCGTGATCAAGAACACACTGCTGGATGTCGTGTTGAAGGAACGCGGAATCAAAGCGCCCCAAGAGCTGCTCTCCGGTTCAACGATGGCCGTCTTCTGCCATCGGGATGTTCCACCTGTTGCCAAGCTGTTCATCGGCTTTACCAAAGAAGTCGAAGAAGGACGCTTCCAGGTGAAGGGCGGCATCATGGAGGGACGGGTTCTGAACCAGGCGCAGGCGCAAGCCCTTGCCGACCTGCCAAGCCGCGAGGTGTTGTTCAGCCAGGTGCTGCGCACGATCAACGCCCCCGCGACGCAAGTGGTCGGTGTGGTGGCGAGCGGTATCCGCCAGGTCCTCAATGTGCTGCAAGCTTATGTAGATAAGCTGGAAGGTAAGGGCGGCGCTGCCGCTGAAGCTGCGGCCTGATAGCCGTGCGGCTTAATCCCTATTCACAAAGAAAGTATAACATAACCTGAAAGGTAAAAACGGAGGTTGAATTACAATGGCAGATTTAGCGAAGTTGGTAGAAGAGATTAGTGCATTGACGTTGATCGAAGCCGCCGAGTTGGTGAAAAAACTCGAGGACAAACTTGGTGTGAGCGCCGCCGCGCCTGTTGCCATGATGGCCGCAGCCCCGGTCGCCGTCGAAGCCGAGCCTGAAGAAGAACAGACTGAATTCACCGTCATTCTCAAGGACTTCGGCCCCAAGAAGATCGAGGTCATCAAGGTCGTCCGCCAGATCACCAATCTGGGCCTGAAAGAGGCTAAGGAGTTGGTGGAAGGCGTGCCGTCCAAAGTCGTGGAAGCCGTCACCAAGGAAGTGGCCGAGGACACCAAGGCCAAGCTGGAAGCGGTCGGCGCCGTCGTCGAACTCAAGTAAGACCCGCAGCCGTTCATTGACCGTGACCCCCTCCGCTGGAGGGGGTTTTTCGTTATCGTTTTTGGGTTTCGGCAATGCTGTGTTATACTTCCCCCCATCATAGCCGTGCAGAACAGGACAGTGTGCAATATGGAAGATCAAATGAACGAACCTATGCCAGAATTGTTTATCGTTGACCAACTTCGCGCATCGCTGCGGCAGTTGATGGTCGTCGAGGAAGTCAAGGTGCTTTCCAATGACGCAAAACCCCCGGTGCAGTTTACCGGCCATCTCCTTGAAGGCGATGAAGAAACCGTTTTCGATGAGATTGTGCAACGCTTTGCCGCATTGGGCTATACGCCGCTGCTGACGTTGGTAGACGGCGAGCACCGCTTGCAAGCCATCCCCGCTGTACCGGATGGAAAGACAGGCAAACCGTGGATCAACTACCTGTTGTTCGGTCTGACCCTGCTATCAACGCTATTCGTGGGCGCGTTCCATGAAAACATCATTCCGAGCCGTCTGACGGACATCTGGCGCGGCTGGCCCTTCGCGCTGACGTTGCTCGCCATTCTCACCGCGCATGAACTGAGCCACTACTTTGTAGGACGGCACTACGGCTCTCCGGTCAGCCTGCCGTATTTCATCCCCTTGCCGCTGCCGGGAAGCCTGGGAACCCTGGGCGCGGTGATCTTTCAGCGTGGCCCTATGCGCAGCCGGAAGGCGCTCTTCGACATTGGCGTCGCCGGGCCGATCGGCGGGCTGATCATCGCCATCCCCTTGTTGATTCTTGGCCTTTCGCTGTCCAAAGTTGGAACGCCCTATGCCTTTATGGATGTTCCCAAAGGCGAACCGCTTGAGGTTATGCAGGAAGGAAATTCGATCCTCTATCTTGCCGCGAAGTACGTTGTTCACGGGCGCATCCTGCCCGACAAAGCGACCGGCGAAGACGTGTGGCTCTCGCCGCCAAGCGCCGGCGGCTCCATCGCCTTTGCGGCGTGGGTTGGGCTGTTGGTGACGATGTTCAATCTCTTCCCCATCGGTCAATTGGATGGCGGGCACGTGGCTTATGCGATGTGGGGGCAAAAAGCCTGGAAAATCGCCCGGATTATGCTCGCCGCTATTTGGGGATGGGGTATTTTGCTGCTGCTGCGCCAGAACTACGGCGGGATGACCTGGCTAATGATCGGCTCTCTGGGCCTTTTCATCGGTCCGCGCCACGCGCCGCCTCTCAACGATGTTACGCTGCTGGATGCCAGACGCAAAATGCTCGGCTGGGTGATGGTCGTCATCTTCTTCCTGCTCCTCGTGCCCATTCCCTGGATGACGGTCACCCTATAATCAGCGAGGTATACCTTGTCGCCATGCCCGGCTATTCCCACGATTGGCATTGACGCCAGTCGCGCGTTAAGCGCCGCCCCGACCGGCACGGAAGGCTACTCTTACCAGCTAATTCGCGCGCTGCTGCCGCATCTCGACGCCCAGTACCACACCCGGCTGTATTTCCGGGACGCGCCAGCCCCGGCAGCTTTCCCTGGCGCAGAGCTGCGCGTCATGCCCTTCCCCCGGCTATGGACGCATGTGCGTCTATCGTGGGAGATGGCGCGCCGGCCGCCCGACCTGCTTTTCGTTCCGGCGCATGTCCTGCCGCTCATCCGTCCACGGCGGACGCTGGTCACGATCCACGACCTGGGTTACCGCTACTTCCCCGAAGCGCATCCCCGGCGGCAACGGTTGTACCTGGATTGGAGCACCCGCTGGAACGCGCACAGCGCCGACCACATCCTTGCCGACTCCAATGCCACGCGGGATGCGCTGGCGCGCGAGTACGGGATCGCGGCCACCAAAATCACCGTCGCCTATCCCGGCTACGACAGCGACCTCGCGCCGGTACGCGATGCCAATGTGCTCGCCGCAGTGCGCGCGCGCTACCACATCCCCGGTCCGTACATCCTCTTTATGGGACGGGTGCAACCGCGCAAGAACCTCACGCGGCTGATTGAGGCGTTTGCATCCCTGGCGACAGATCGCCAGAACTTGAGCCTGGTGCTCGCCGGGCCGACCGGTTGGCTGGCTGAACCGATCCGCGCGCGGGTGCGCGAACTGGGGTTGGAAGCGCGGGTGCTTTTCCCTGGCTACATTGCCGCGACCGACAAAGCTGCGCTGATCTCCGGCGCGCTCGTCTTTGCCTACCCATCGCTCTACGAAGGCTTTGGATTCCCTGTGTTAGAGGCGCAGGCCTGCGGCGTTCCGCTCCTGGCGAGCACGACCTCAAGCCTGCCTGAGGTCGTGGGGGATGGCGGCTTGCTGGTGAATCCACTGGACACAGCGGCCATGGCCGAAGGGCTGGCGCGGCTGCTGGACGACGCGATGCTGCGCCGCACCCTCATCGCGCTAGGTTCGGCGAACCTACGGCGTTTCTCGTGGGAGGCTACCGCTCGCACCGTCTTGACCATCATCGAAAACCTCTTGCTCATTTCCTCAGTTTGATCCGCTTCCCCTGGGATAAACAAAATATCCCAAATACATATTTGGGATATTTGGGATATTATTTGGGTTTCTCGTTTGAGATAAGTTTGTTATACCAACCGCAGCCCCGGTTCAATATCGAGGTCCCACCCGGCGCGCACACCAGCCTGATAGCGATACGTTCCAGCGGCAGCGACCATGGCGGCATTGTCAGTACAAAGGATGAGCGGCAGCGTATGGACGGGGACATCCACGCGGGCGCGGGTCGCCGTCCGCAACGAGGCGTTGGCCGAGACGCCGCCCGACAGGAGCACCGCCTGCGCGCCGTGGGCCTTTGCCGCCTGCACCGTCTTCTCCGCCAGCACTTCGACCACCGACGCTTGAAACGCCGCCGCCATGTCGGCGAAAAAGCGCGGCGGGCGCGGTCCATTGAACCGCTGCAACGAGCGCAACACCGCTGTCTTCAACCCACTGAAGCTGAAATCATAAGTCCCCGGCAGCCAGGCGCGCGGAAAGTCGAACGCGCGCGGATTCCCCTGCCGGGCCGCTTGCTCAATGGCAGGGCCGCCAGGATAGCCAAGTTCCAGCAGCCGCGCCACCTTGTCGAATGCCTCGCCTGCCGCGTCATCCAGGGTGCCGCCGAGGTAGGTGTAGCGTCCGTGATCGTGCATCAGGATCAGCTCCGTGTGCCCGCCGGAGACGATCAGCGCCAGGACAGGAAATCTCAAATCACCGTCGGACGCACTATTGGCTCCGGTGTGGAGCCAGTGAGCGTACAGGTGCGCTTCCAAATGGTTGACCGGGACGAGCGGCAATCCCTTGCCCAACGCCGCGCCCTTGGCAAAGTTCAATCCCACGAGCAGTGAGCCGGGCAGGCCTGGCCCGTATGTCACCGCGATGGCGTTCAAATCTTCCCACCCCACGTGCGCGTCGCGGAGCGCCTGCTCGACCACCGGCGCGATGGCCTCGACGTGCGCGCGCGAGGCCAGCTCTGGGAAAACCCCGCCATACTGCGCGTGCAAATCCACCTGCGAAGCGATCACATTCGACAGAATGGCACATCCGTCCTCAACAACGGCCGCTGCTGTTTCATCGCACGACGTTTCGATCCCTAAGATTCGCATGGTCAATCTTATCCTTTCGCTTACTTATACCCCACAACCCGCAATTTTCTACTTCTCAACCCATACCGGGGTGAACATCATCCACTCGTCGGGGCGTTGGCGAATGAAGTCCTCGACCTGTTCCAGAATGCGCCGTAGATTCACCGCCACATCCTGCTCTCGATCGCCGGTACGCGCCAGTTCCAGCGGCGGATTGGCGACGACTTTGTATACACCATCCTCAAAACGCGTCGCCAGGACGATCACAGGACTGTTGGCGCGCAGCGGGATACGCATATAGCCGCTCGGCAAATGGGCCGGCGCGCCGAAGAACATTACCGGCTCATCGCCGTTGTGGATGGGATAATCCGGGCCGGTGACGACAACGCCGCCGTTTTTCAACCGATCAAATGCCTCGCGCAACGCCTCTGGGCTGATCGGCGTCATGTGCGCGCCGCACCGTTCGCGCAGTTGGTTGAATGCTTCCACATCGGGCGTGGGATCAGCCAGCGAGAGCGCCTGCACGGCAACCGGTACATGTTGCGCCAGGGCGATACCGCCTAAATCGAAGTTCGACATGTGACACGCCAGAACGAACACGCCGCGTCCCATCGCCAACGCTTGCTCGAAGTGCGCTGTGGTCTCCGGCGGGATGACTACCGGCGGACGAAAATCCTGCGCGCGGGTGATCCCCCGCCCAAGATTGTAGAAGGTTTCGTAATAGCGCCGTCCCGTGTTGTAGAAAAGCCGGTACAATGTCCGGTTGAGCAGCGCCGGAGATGCAGCCTCGCCCAGGACGTGGCGCAGGTTGGCCCGCGCAGCGTAGTACATCGGTGGTTTGGTCCACGTGACAAGGCGCGCCCAGAGTGAGCCAACGAGACGCCTCCCGCAAAAAGGCTGGTATTTTACCACGCGGAGCGCCAGCCGCACGAAAGTTCCGGTGGTAATCAGTTGACGTTTGCGCATAGTTCTCTTGTTCACTCTTGCGAAGGTGTGCGAGCCAAAGGTTCGCAAGGGTTTCGCGGCTACATCGGTACAACCAGATCGTAAGGGTAATCGGTAAGGTTGCAGACCTCGCCGCGCTCATTCAACCACAGCGTATCCTCAATGCGGCAGCCCATGCCCTGATCGGGATAATACAGCCCCGGTTCGAGGGTAAAGACGTGCCCAGGCGTCAGGCGCGCAGTGTTGCCTGCGTAGTCAAAGAACGAAGGCGCTTCGTGGATGTCCAGCCCTACGCCGTGTCCCAAGCCGTGGACGTAGCCTTCCAACGTCGCCGGGTCGCTGCCGATGGTAGGATGTCCGCGCGTTTCGTAGAAGGCGCAGGCCATACGCTGGTAGCTGCGCGTTTCTTCTCCAGCTTGCAACACCGCTTTCAGATGCACCACGCAATCCGCCACGTCGCGGTACAGGCGCATAGCGACATCCGGCGCGTATCCCAGGCAGAAGGTGCGCGTCATATCGAAGAAATAACCACCCGGCTCGCGCGGGTAGATGTCGAAGATGATCGTCTCGCCCAGGCGCAGCGGCATATCGGGCGTCCCGTGATTGTGCGGCACACCGGCATCCCGCCCGGCCGCGAAGATGAAGCCCTCGGCATCGTCCAGCCCTTGTTGGATGATGAGCTGGTGAATGTGGGCGTGCGCGTCGCCGACGGTGAGCGCGCGATTTTCGGTCGCGTGGCGCAGCGTCTCGTCGGCATCGACAGCATGCCCTTGCAGGAACGCCACCGTCTGGCGCACGACTTCAGCGGTGCGGCGGCCCACCTCGCGGATGCGGGCGACTTCGGCGGCATCCTTCGTCGCGCGCGCCGCTTCGATGAGGGTAGGTTCCATCTCGCCCACGATCTCGACGGCAGGCAGCGCGGCATCCAGCGCCTTGAGGAAGGCGTAAGCGTTTCCCTGATCCCGGTAGCCGTAGAAGCCCACACGCCCGGTCACGCCCAGATCATCGAAGATGGCAGCCTGGTAGGCCACGGACGCAGCCAGGACGTCGCCGCCGTGCTCTTTCAGCAGCCCGCCATAATTGTAGCGGGTGTTGAGGATCACCGGATACCCGGCGGCGACGGCTTCCTCCCGCTCGATAGGGCTGACAATGAGCTGCGGCGCAGCGCCGCGCTTTTTGATCAGCAGGGCCTGCGTCACGTGTGCGCCGTTAAGCAGATAGATGAGCGGCGGATTGCCCGCCGTCTTGCCGCCGACGACAACAGCGTCGAGGTTACGGTCAGTCATCAGTGCGTCGAGATGAGATTGCATTGCCTGAACCTTTCCTAGCCATTCTGGGAAGGCTGAACCTTCGCCAGCGTTATGGTTTTGATGATAACACTGAAACGGAGTGCGGCAAGTTTGAAACCGTTGTTAGCGTGGGGTAGCTTGCCTGTTTGGGCAGAAGAGGATAAACTAGAAGAGACTGAAGGATTCGAGTGACATTGAGGGGTGAGAATATAAAGTCATGCAACCATCAACACTGAAACGAAACCTGTTGCCCATCGCGCTTATGACGCTCGGCTGTTTGATCTTTCTGGCGACGATCTTTTACTTGTTCCGTTCCCAGATGGAGTTCGTCGGCTGGGTGGCGCTCGGATTGTTTATGATCGCCATTGGTGTGCTTGGCATCGTGGTGACCAGTCCGAAAGCCAATGCCAATGCCGATGCCGATGCTGAAGCGGCGCCGTCGTCTCAGGTTTCCTCCGAACCCGCGCCGCCCGCGCCAACGTCGCCGGAGCCGCCAACCGCCCAGGCAGGGGAAGTCACCCCCGAACAACGGAGCAGAATCACCCTTTCGAAACCCGTGTTGATCGGCGGAGGGGTGCTGTTGGTAAGCCTTGTTGTGCTATTGTTGTGTAACCTGGTAACAGCCCTGCGACCTCTGTTTACCGTCACCGACAACAAAATCGTTGACTGCGGCGATGTTGCGCTTTACGTCGAGGATGGCTGGAGATTCGTATTGGCGTATTCCTATCGCGCCACAGACGCCGAGTCTGGCTACGAAGAGCGCACGGATTGTGTGGTGGAACGCGAGCGGTTTGTGTGGGTCAAGAATAAGCGCACTCCCAAAACTGAGGACACGCCACAACCAGAAGACGAAGCAACGGCAGACTTCTCCAATCCCGCGCCCGATGCGTGGCCAACATGGACGCCTTACGTGCAACCACCCGCAGCGCAAATGCCCGCACCTTCCCCTACCCCCTGGGTTGTGAATTCGCCGCTGCCGACCACAACGCCGCCGCTGGCTTCGGCGCCTTTACCAACGAACACACCGCTCTCGTCTCTCGCTACGGCGACGCCGGTTCCAAGCACCGATCTTGAAGTTTGCGCCGCGACATTGAACGACACCTATCTCAACACATACATTCAATGGAAAGGCATGATTGTGGACGATCCGACATTCAACGATGAGGGGTTATGGTTTCAAGTATCGTGGAAGAATCCGAACTCCAACAGCGAATGTAAGGAAACCGTCTTCTTCGTGTCCTACGATAGCGATGAGCGATTTTTTGCAGAGGATATGGTCGCCGTAACAGGGGCGATCAGCAACATCAACTACGACTATGAGAATAACTCAGGACAAACAGAATATGCCGTCGTCGTCAAAGCCGATGATGTTGAATTTTTGGATGAGCCATAGATTTACCCCTCATACGCCTGCACAATCTCCCGATGCACGCGGATGTCTTCCAGGTACACGCGCTGCATCTCAGCATCGCTGATCTTCGCGGCGCGATGGCGCAATGCGCGGTGAGCGGCAGCAATGACGCTGCGCGCGCGGCGGTCGTGTAGAGCGCGCAGCACCTGCCAGCACCACAGGTGGATGCGCAAAAACTCCTCGCTCCCGTCGGATAGCAGAGAATCCAGATCGCGCAAGATGTGCTCGACGTTGCGCAACGCCTGCGTGCTGTCGCCCTGTTCGAGCGCGCTGCGGGCCAGGCCAGCGAGCGGATCAAGCGCCAGTTGCGCTTCCGCCAACTCAGTCAGCAGCGTGTGCGCCTGCCGGTAGGCTTCCGTTGCTTTGTCGCGCTGCCCTAATCCCCACAGCGCGTGCCCCAGGCAGGTCAGCGCGTCGCCCTCAAGCTGTTGATCCCCGATCTCCTGTGCGAAGCGGAGCGCCGTTTCGGCGTGGGCGCGTGCAATGTCGTGTTGGTCAAACAAGAAGGCCAGTCCGCTCAAGTGTACCAGCGTGTGGCCTTCGCTGTGGCAGTCGTTGATCTTCTGGCAAAGCCGCAAAGTTTGCTCGTAATAGGCGCGCGCGCCGGCGTAATCGGCCAGGCACAGCGCGATGTAGCCCAGATTGCCCAGCGCCATCCGCTCACCCTGCCGGTCGCCAATTTTCCGACAGATGCTCAACGCGCGTTCGCCATACTTGAGCGCCTGAGCGCAGTTCTCCTGCTCCAAAAACAGCGCGCTGAGATTGTAGAGCGTCGCCCACTCCCCGCGCCGGTCGCCGATTTTGCGGTGGATGTGGAGCGCCTGGCGGAAATAGTCCCTTGCTTCGTTCTGATCATCTGCCGCTATACCGAGGCTGCGCAATGTATCGGCCTGCACCTGCGGAAAGGCTTCCGAGCGGTCGAGCGCCTGTTGGAGCTGGCGCCTGGCCTCGCGGTAGTCGCCCTGGTAGAAGAGCGCGCGTCCCCAGGCCAGATAGCCGGCCGCCTCGCCATGCACGTCGCGCGTCGTCCGCGCCAGGCGGATGGCCTGTTGCGCCGCCGCGATGGCCGCCGGATAGTCGCGGGTGTTTTCGGCGTAGTGAGCGCGGCGCAACGCGACTTCGGCCTCACGTTGTGGATCGCAGAACACTTCCGTCAGCGCCTCCAGGGCATCCAAATCCTGCGCCTGTTCGTCGCGCTGGCCGAGCAGGTCGTAGACGCGCTCACGAGCTAACAGCAGATTGCACCGTTCAAGGCTGTAGCCCGGCGTCATCGCCAGCGCCCGGCTGAAGTAGTCCACGGCTTCCAGGTTGGCGAACTGCGCGGCGGCTTTTTCTCCGGCGCGCAGCAAGTACCCCACCGCCCGTTCCGGGTTGTCGGCGCGCTCCCAGTGATGGGCGAAAAGCCCCACATAGCGGTCGCGTTGTTCAGCGTCGAGGGTTTCCAGCGATTCGGCGACCCACTGGTGCAAAATGGCCCGTTCCTGCTTCAGCAGGCTGTTGTACGCGGCTTCCTGGATCAGGTGGTGTTTGAAGGCATACTCCGGTTCCGCCCCCGGCTTCTGTTCGTCAATCAATGCCTCGCGCTGCAAGGTGAGCAACGCCTTATTCAGGTTGTAGCGTTGGCGGTTGACCACATCCAACACGCGGCGCGGAAATACACGTCCCACCACCGCCGCCAGTTGCAGCACCCGTTTGGCCTCCTCGGGTAAGTGGTCAATGCGCGCCATCAGCACGCCGTAGAGGGTGTTGGGGATGGCAATTTCAGCAGCGTCGCACGCGGTTTTGCAGCGGCCGGTAGCGTTATCCCACACGATGACGCCATCATCGAGCAACGAGCGGATCAGCTCCTCGATGTAGAAAGGGTTGCCCTCGGCATGATTGAGAATCCGCGCGCGCAGTTGTTGCGGCAGTCCATCTGTACGCAGCAGATGATGGAGCAGCATTTCGCTCTCGTTGGTGGAGAGCGGCACCAGCCACACATCGGTGTGCTGGCGTCCACCGCGCCGCTCTGCCAGCTTTTTGAGGAGCTGTCCACCGTTCGCCGTTTCCGGGCGCAACACGCAGATGAACAATAGCGGCGCGCGGTCCGCTATTCCATAGCGCGTCATCCCCAACAGCCGTTCGAGCAGCTCCAGCGACGTGGGATCGGCCCAGTGCAAATCCTCGCAGACGATGATGAGCGGGTGTTGCCGCGCCGTCCCCTCAATCAGGCTCTCGATGGCGCGGAACGTGCCCCGCTTGAGTTCCTCGCCCTTCAGTTCGCCAATTTTCGCGGTCGTTTTGGCATCCAGGGGCAGCGAGAGAAGCTGACCGATGTAGGGGTAGATCATCTGCCGTCTTTCGGGGTAGCGGCACGGGATGTTCGCCAGAGCTTGCACGCGCTCGCGCAGCGCCTCACGGACGGCGCTCGGCGGGGATTCCACCGTGACCCCCAGCAGCCCGCGCACGATGTCCAACCACAGCCAGTAGGCGATGGAGACCCCGAAGGACGGACAGCGGCCTTCCACCCACTGCACACTGTTTTGCTGGGCGGCTAAGGCTTTGCGCAGCTCCATCACCAGACGAGTCTTCCCCAATCCCGCCTCGCCGACAATGGTGACGAGGCCGCCCTCGCCGGCTTGCAGCCGCGCGACAGCCTGCTGCAAGGCCGCCAACTCGGTCTGCCGGCCGACCATGGGGGCTTCCAGACCGGGGATGCCGCGAATTTTCTCGGCGGTGGCTTTGACGGTGAGGGGGCGGTAGACAGCGATGGGGCGGCGGACGCCTTTGACCGCGAGCGCGCCTAGCGGGCGCCACGTGAACTGCGCCTGCGTCAGCCGGTACGTGTTCTCGCTCACCAACACCGTCCCCGGTTCGGCGGCCTGCTCCATCCGCGCGGCGACGGTGATGCCTTCGCCCATCGCCGTGTCTTCGTGGTGCGCCTGCTGTTTGCCCACGCTGCCGACGATCACCTCGCCGGTATTTACGCCGATGCGCAGACTCAGCTCGACGCCCTGGCGCTCGCGCAACTCCGCCGCCAGCGGCTTGATGGCCTCCTGCATCGCCAGCGCAGCGAGGACGGCCCGCACCGGATCGTCCTCGTGCGTCGTCGCTGCGCCGAAGAACGCCACCAGGCCATCGCCGCGAAACTGATCCACCGCGCCGCCGAAGCGGTTGATCTCCACTTCGAGAATTTGGAAGATGCGGTTCATCAGCTTGACCCACGCCTCGGTGCCGAAATGTTCGAGCAGCACCGTGGAGTTCTTCACGTCGGCGATGATGATCGTAGCAAGCCGGCGCTCGCTCTGGATGGCGGTCGTGCTGCCGAGCGCCCGCAGCTTTTCGCGCGCCGCGGCGATCATCGCATCTACCACAGCGTCGCCCAACGCGCCGCGCTGCGCTTCCAATGCGCGGATGCCTTGTTCAAGTTGTACGCGATCAGTCATAGTGGCTATTGTACCATAAGCACGCTATCCTTGCGCGCCCCCGAGACGGGGGCGCTGAGCAAGAGGTGTGCGTTGATCTGCGCTCACTGACCCCGTCTCGGGGGCAGATCACGCTCCCGTTCCCGTCTCGGGAACGGGCTATGGCGGCCCGACGTGCGCCGTGCGCGCCCCCGAGACGGGGGCGCTGAGCAAGAGGTGTGCGTTGATCTGCGCTCACTGACCCCGTCTCGGGGGCAGATCACGCTCCCGTTCCCGTCTCGGGAACGGGCTATGGCGGCCCGACGTGCGCCGTGCGCGCCCCCGAGACGAGGGCACTGAGCAACGGAGATTCTATCCTGGTCAAAAGTACAGGTCAGAATTCGTTCTAACGTGCAATGCCGTTTTGTCCCATTTCGTTTATAATAACCTCGACACACAAGCGAATCATGAATCACGAATCATGAATCATGATTCATGATTCGTGATTCATGATTCAGATTCAGATTCAGGAGGCAGTTTCAATGAGCACAGTGCAAGTTTCACACGTGAGTAAGGCGTTCGGTGAGGTCAAGGCCGTACAGGATGTTTCCTTTGAGGTCTACCCCGGCGAAGTGTTTGGCCTGTTGGGGCCAAACGGCGCGGGCAAGACGACGACGATCCGCATGATGTTGGATATTTTCCGCCCCGATGGCGGCGAGATCAGCATCTTCGACGGCAAGTTGACCGAGGCGAAGAAAAACCGCATCGGCTATATGCCGGAGGAGCGCGGCCTCTACAAGGATCTCAAGCTGGAACCCACATTGATCTTCCTGGCGACGCTCAAGGGCATTGACGAGGCCACGGCGCGCGCGCGATTAGGCCCCTGGCTGGAGCGTTTCGATCTTCAGGATTATCGCCAACAGAAAATCCAGAACCTCAGCAAGGGTATGCAACAGAAGGCGCAACTGATCGCTACACTGTTGCACGACCCGGATTTGCTGGTGGTGGATGAGCCGTTTTCGGGGCTGGACCCGGTGAACACGCGCCTGGTGAAGGACATCATCGAGGAGCTGCGCCAGCAAGGGAAAACGATCATCATGTCGGCGCACCAGATGCACCAGGTCGAGGCGCTGTGCAACCGCATCGTGCTCATCAACCACGGGCGCACCGTCCTCTACGGCGAGGTGGCCCAGATCAAGCGCGACTTCGCCGGCAACGCGCTGACCATCGAGGGACAGGGCGACTTCACCCATCTGCCCGGGGTGTTAGAAGCACGCCGTCACAACGGGACGTGGAACCTGACATTGGACGCGGGTGTGGATTCGCAGGACGTGCTGCGGGCAATTATGCGCCAGGACAGCGTCAAGCTGGAGCGGTTTGAGATCGCCGAGCCGTCGCTCGAAGACATCTTCGTCACCGTGGTACAGGGCGCCGGACACGAGGAGGCAGCAGATGCGTAACCTGTGGTTGGTTGCCAAACACGAATACTTGAAGATTGTCCGGCAGAAGTCGTTTCTGTTCGGCACGCTTGGCATCCCGGTGTTGATTATCGTGGTGATGGCGGTGAGCATCCTGGCAGCGATAGGGCAGCGCGGGAATCTGCCGCTCGGCTACGTGGATCACACGGGCATCCTGAGTGCATCCGTGACGCCGCCCGCGCCCGACAAGGGCGAGCGGCCCGTCGCCATCCGCGCCTTCGCCGACGAGGCCGCCGCGCAGACTGCCCTGGAAGCTAACACCATCCAGGCGTACTACGTCGTGCCGGCCGATTACGTGCAATCCGGGCGCGTCCAGCTTTTCTTCCGCGACAAACGGCCCGGCGAAATGGTGCAAGAGGATTTCGCGGACTTCTTACGGGCGAACCTGCTTGCCGATCACCCTGCCGACGTTCAACGCCGGCTGCTGGAAGGCTCCGATGTGACGTTCCGCTCCAGCGATGGGAGCCGGGAACTGGATAGCAACAATGTCGTGAGCTTTATCGTGCCGTTCGTGGCGGCGTTCTTCTTCGTCTTCGCGGTGCTGAACGCCGGCAGCTACATGCTCCAGGCCGTGACCGACGAGAAGGAAAATCGCACCATCGAAGTGCTCGCCACGTCCATCCGCCCCGAAGAGCTGATCGGCGGTAAAGCGGTGGGCTTGATGAGCGTCGGGCTGACGCAATTGGGCATCTGGGTGCTCACCGGCGTGCTCGCGTTGCTCGCGGCAGCGCCGTTCGTACCAGAAGTGCGGGGAGTGCGCGTCCCGTGGTCGTTTGTCGGCGTCGCCGTGCTGTTCTTCGTGCCAGCCTACGCGCTGATCGCCGGGCTGATGACCGCCGTGGGCGGCATGGTCACCGACCTGCGCCAGGGTCAGCAGATCACGGGCATCCTCAACCTCTTCTTCACCCTACCCTTCTTTTTCCTTGCAGTGATTATGGAGAAGCCCAACAGCCCGTTGCTCATCATCTTGACGCTGTTTCCGACGACGGCCTTCGTCACCATCACTATGCGCTGGGCGATGACGACGGTGCCGCTGTGGCAACTGGCGGTGAGCTGGGTGCTGTCGGTCACGTCCGCTGTGGTGAGTGTGTGGCTCGCGGCGCGCATCTTCCGCCTGGGGATGCTGCGCTACGGGCAGAATTTGAATGTGAAGACCATTATCGCGTCGCTGCGCGGCAATGGTGTGCGCGCGGCGCGCTGATGAACGAGGTGAAATGATGCGTAACGTTATGATCGTCATCAAACACGAGATTCGTACCACACTGGGCAGGCCCTCATTCTGGCTGACGACATTTCTCCTGCCGGCCGTCATCATGGTCTTTACCTTCGGCGCGCAACTCCTCAGCCGCAGCGCCTTCGAGAGCGAAGAGGACGTGCTGTCGCAGGGGGAGACCGGCGCGCTGGCTATCGGCTATGTGGATCACGCCGGGCTGATCAAAGCGCTGCCGCCTGAGATCCCCATGGCTCTGGCACAGGCGTTCCCCGACGAAGAGACCGCGCGCGCGGCCCTGGCGGACGGGCAACTGCGCGAGTTTTACATCATCCCCGCGGATTACGTGGCGACCGGTAACCTGGTAGCGGTGGAGCAAGAATTTGCGCCCTTCAGCAACCTCAGCACGATTGACATCTTCCGCTACATTCTGAGTTACAACCTGGTGGGCGATGCGGCGTTAGCCAAACGGGTCGCTACACCCCTCTTCAGCGTGGAAACCACCGCCGTCGAAGCGCCGGACGCGAATGTCAACCAGGACTACGGAACGCGCTTCATCGTCGGTTACGGCGTGCTCTTCATCTTCTTCTTCGTGCTGACGATGAGCAGCGGCTTTATGTTGCGGAGCGTCTCGCGGGAGAAGGAGAACCAGACGGTGGAAGTGCTGCTGGTGAGCCTGCGCCCGCGCGATCTGATGCTAGGGAAGGTGCTCGGTCTGGGCGCGGTGGCGTTGCTGCAAATGGCGGTCTGGCTCGGCGGCAGCTACCTGACGCTGAATCGCGGCGGCTCGGCGCTGGCATCGTTCGGCATCTTCATTGGCAGCATCACGTTGCCGCAGGGGTTTGCGGTGTGGGGCATGCTCTATTTCGTGCTCGGCTACGTCCTCTACGCCTCGCTGCTCGGCGCGATTGGCGCGCTGGCCCCGAACACCCGCGAGACCGGGCAGTTCACCTTCCTCGCCATGCTGCCGTTGATGCTGCCCTTGTGGCTCAACAGCGTCTTCATCGAAGCGCCAAACGGCTTGCTGGCGACCATCGTGAGCCTGTTCCCGCTGACTGCGCCGACCTCGATGCTGCCGCGCCTGGCGGCCGGCGGCGTTCCGCTCTGGCAACCGTTGGTCGGCCTGGCAGCCCTGGCCGCGACGACGTACCTCTTCGTCCTGCTCGCCGCCCGCTTCTTCCGCGCCGACACGCTGCTTTCCAGCGCGAGTATGAACTGGGCGCGCGTGGTTGAGGAATTCAAAAGAGGAAGGGAGTAAGGAGGGGGGGGTAGGGAGTAGGAAGTAGGGTGTAGGGTGTAGAGTGTAGGGTGTAGGGGAGTGATACTGCTCAGAACTCAACTTACTCCCTCACTCCCTCACTCCCTCACCCCCTCACTCCCTCACCCCTCACTCCCTTACCCCCCACTCCCCACTCCCTACTTCAGAATGTAATACGTCCCCCGCTTTTCCCCAATCTTGAGCAGCACGCCGCGCTCAACCATGTCCGCCAGATCAAGGCGCAGGGTTTCGGCGGTGACATCGGGGCAGAGGGCCTGGTAGTCGCGGTTGGTGATGCGGTCGTTCTGTTGCAGGTAGGCCAGCGCTTTGGCTTGACGCTCATTCATCGTCACGTCGGCGCTGACCGGCAACAGAGGCGCGCGCTGCTGGACGTTCTCGAAGATGACGGTGAACGAATACTCCGTGGGCCGGAACTGCGGTGGCGGATGGCCGGCGTTCACCATATCCTGGATCATCAGGTCTACGCCAAGCCCTAGCTCTTCGATGTAGCCCCACTGGTACAGCCCGTTGACGATGCGCGGATTGCGCGAGAAATGCTCATCCACGATGTTGTCAATGGTGATGTAGCCGGGCAGCCCGCCGGGACTGGAAATCTCCAGCCGGTCGGCGAACATGCGCACTTCGATGGCGCGCCCGCGCACACGGTAGTCGCGGTGCGCCACGGCGTTGACCAATGCCTCGCGGATGGCGGTCGGCGGGTACTGCCACTGCTCACGGCGTTCCAGGCCGCGCACCACCGCGCCCACGCGAATCTCGGCCTGCAAAATGTCCCACGCGCGCCGGATGATGTGCGCCAGCGGCCCATCGAACTCCACGCGCCGCCCGTAGCCCGGCTCGCCGCTGTCTTTATGAACCTGGGTGCCGTCAAAGCGCACGAACGTCAGACTGCTGCGGGGGATGAACGCCTGCGGCTTCTTACCGAACAACAAAATGCCCGCCACGGTAGGCTGTCCGCTGGAAAGCAACCAACCCATTTCCACGAGCACGTCATCAAGCGGGCGGCTCAATGGACGGCCTTGCCGTTTCTCCCACATCTCGACAAATTCGCGCAGCGTGTCGGGGTCGAGGTCGGTGCGCGTTGCGCCGGGCACCGGTTCAGCCTCGTATTCACCGGTGGTACGGCTGGCGGTGATCTGTTGCAACTGCTCGCCGGTGAGCGGGCGGTTCTCTACGCCGGTGCGAACAAGCACCCGCCCATCGTGCAGCGTGTGCAGTTCGACACTGCGCTGCACGCGCCCCACGAAGACGAACGCCCCGCCGGCCTCCACCTGCTCCCACGCCACGGCGACCGGCGGGCGGCACAGAATCTCGGCCTGCTGCACGACTTCGCCGAACTCCTCAGGGTACAGATCGCCGGTAGGCGCGCCGCCCTCACTGACGCCGATATAGACTGTGCCACCATCGGCATTGGCGAACGCCGTCAGCGTTTCGGCCAGCAGTGCGGCGTCGGCGGTGGGCAGCAGCGCCGTCAATTGGCTGGAGTGGGGTTGGATGGTATCACGCATCGTCACGCTCCTCTGGGAACGTTGGAACGTTCAAACGTTTGAACGTTCCAACATTGGCCGCTAAAGGTCTGCCTCTAGATCGGCGGTTTCGGCGCTGTTGACGCGCGCGCCGTTGCCGCCGTTTTCGCCGCCGCTGGGCAAGCGGGCGATGGTCGCCACCCGGTCGCCGTTGTTCAGATGCATCATCTGCACGCCGCGCGTGTAGCGCCCCATCTTGGGGATTTTGTCCACGCGGGTGCGCAGCACAATGCCGTTCTCAGACATCAACGTCACTTCGTCGTCATCCTGCACGACGCGGCCATCCACCACAGGACCGGTCTTGTCGTTGACACGGTAGGCGTAGACGCCTTTGCCGCCGCGCCCCTGCGTGCGGAATTCGTCCAGCGCCGTGCAGCGCCCGTACCCCTTCAGCGAGGCCAGGAACAGCGCCCCATTCGGCTCCACCACCTCGGCGATGGTCAGTCGGTCGCCCTCTTCCAGGCGGATGGCAATGACGCCCGCCGCCGTCCGCCCCATCGGTCGCACATCCTGTTCGTTGAAGCGCAGCCCCAGCCCCTGCTCCGTCACCAGGATGAGATCGTCGTTGCCGCGTGTTTGTCGCACCCAGCCCAACTCGTCGCCGTCGTTGAGCGAGATGGCGATCAAGCCGCTGGGCCGCACGCCGTTGAACTCTGCCAGCGACACGCGCTTGATGCGCCCTTGCCGCGTGACCATCGAGAGGAACTGGGCGTCGTCGAAGCTGGAAACAGACACAACGGCGGTAACGCGCTCCTCGGCCTCCACCGCCAGAATGCCGGCGATGAGCGAGCCTTTGGCCGTGCGCCCGGCGTCGGGAATCTGGTAGACCTTCTCCTGGTAGACCTTCCCCTTGTTGGTGAAGAACAGCACCGTATCGTGGCTGTGCGCCGAGAGCAGCGTGGT
The DNA here is from genome assembly GCA_035420085.1 of Anaerolineae bacterium. Lineage (GTDB taxonomy): Bacteria > Chloroflexota > Anaerolineae > B4-G1 > SLSP01 > DSWT01. The sequence continues at coordinate 16,540 of DAOLUH010000027.1, read as the reverse complement.
GATCTCGTCCTCGTCGCCGGTCGCCATGCCGATGACGCCGCGCCCGCCGCGTTCCTGCGCGCGGAAGGTCGTCCACGGCATCCGCTTGATGTAGCCGCGCTGCGTGATGGAGATGAGGACGCTTTCCTCCTCGACCAGGTCTTCTTCGTCAATGGAAGCGTCCGCGAAGGGACGAATGGCCGTGCGGCGCGGGTCGCCGTAGTGCTCGCGCAGCTCGAGCAGGTCTTGGCGGATCACCTCGCGCTGTTGTAGCGGCGAGGCGAGCAGCCCTTCCAGGTAGGAGATGGTCTTGAGCAGGTCAGCGTACTCCTCCTCAAGTTTCTGGCGTTCCAGTCCGGTGAGGCGGCGTAACTGCATATCGAGGATCGCCTGCGCCTGCACCTCGCTCAGCCCAAAATTCGTCATCAGCCGGTCGCGCGCCGTTTCCACATCTGGACTTTCGCGGATGGTCTTAATGATCGCGTCCAGATGATCCAGGGCGATGAGTAGCCCTTCGACGATGTGCGCGCGGGCCTGCGCCTTGTTCAGGTCGAACTGCGCGCGGCGCACCAGCACCTCGAGGCGGTGATCGAGGAACACCTGGAGCAGCCGCCGCAGCGGCATAATGCGCGGCACGCCATCCACCAGCGCCAGCAGTTGGATGCCGAAAGTGGATTGCAGCGGCGTGTGCTTGTAGAGGCGATTGAGCGCCTTCTGCGGCTGCGCGCCGCGTTTGAGTTCGATGATGACGCTCATCCCGCGCTTATCGGATTCATCGCGCAGGTCGCTGATCTCGTCCAGCTTGCCTTCGCGGACGAGTGCGGCGATGCGTTCCAGCAGGCTCGATTTGTTTAGTTGATAGGGGATTTCGGTGACGACGATGCGGAAGCGCCCGCCGCGCATCTCTTCGACGTTGGCGACGGCGCGCACCACGGCCTTGCCGCGCCCGGTGGCGTAGGCTTTGGTGATCTGCTCCTGGCCCAGAATTTGCCCGCCGGTGGGGAAATCCGGCCCTTTGACGTACTCCATCAACTCTTCGACGCCGATTTCCTCGCGGCGGTCCCAGTTATCGAGAATATGCACCGCCGCATCCACAATCTCCCCCAGGTTGTGCGGCGGGATGTTGGTCGCCATCCCCACCGCGATGCCCGACGCGCCATTGACGAGCAGGTTGGGCAAACGGGCGGGCAGCACGGACGGCTCTTGCAGGCTGCCGTCGAAGTTATCCACCCAGGCGACGGTGTCTTTCTCAATGTCGTTGAGTAGCTCCATCGCAATGTGCGAGAGTCGCGCCTCGGTGTAGCGCATCGCGGCAGGCGAATCGCCGTCAATGGAGCCGAAGTTGCCCTGCCCATCCACCAACAAATAGCGCACGGAGAAATCCTGCGCCATGCGCGCCATCGCTTCATAAACGGCAGAGTCGCCGTGGGGGTGGTACTTACCGAGCACCTCACCGACGATGCGGGCGGATTTCTTGTGGGGGGTGGTAGGGCGCACGCCCATGTCGTGCATCGCGTAGAGGATGCGCCGTTGCACAGGCTTGAGGCCATCGCGCGCGTCGGGCAGCGCACGCGCCACAATCACGCTCATCGCGTAATCGAGATACGCCGTGCGCATCTCGTGTTGAATGTCTACCGTTCTGACGGTGCCGATTACATTTTCAGTGTCCAAAAGGTCCAATCCTCCACAGGTTCAGCGTTGTGGAATCGCCATGTTTTTGCCACGAATTTCACGAATTTTTCCGCAGCCACGCGACATCGTGGTTTGTGTGGCAGCCATTCGGGAAACGTGAGGGTTTCCGAAAGGATATTATACCCCAAAAAGGGGAGAGGGCGAAACGCTTACACTTGCCTATGCCCGCAAAGTTGAACCTCGCGCTCTTGAAAGGTTGCCCATATCCGATAATGTAATCAAAGCGACAAGGTTGCTGGTTCTATGACGCCTGTTCGAATTGCGCCCCTTACCACAATTCGCCCTCACGCCATTCGGCAGAAAGAGGCTGGCTTACATCCAGTATGGGTGTTTTGGGAAGCCGCAAGATCATCACTTCTTCATCGTCGGGAGAAGGCAAAAGGCCGTCTTCTGTTCTGACAAACAGCGGGCCGCGCCACAATTCCCATCCGAGGCGTGCATAATAGGCCACACTGAAGGGCGAGAGCGCGGCCAGATCGAAGTCTTGGATCGCGCCGGCAAGATGCTGCATAATCGCCGTGGCGAAACCGCGCTGCCGGTAAGCCTCGTCGGTGGCAACCGCCTCAACATAGGCGGTTCGCAAAAGCAAGCCTGCGCCGACCTGTAGATAGCGCGTCACCCAGAGCGCGTGGCTCACGAGGATCCCATTGTAGAAACCCAGGACGTGGGTCGCATTGGCAAATGTGGCAAACAGAGGTTCCATATCTTGTTCATAGGCTCTGCTGCACAATGCAACAATGCCGTGCCGATCAATCTCGGACAACAATTCACCCCGTATGATTTTGATATCAAGTGGAGCGCCTGTGTCCATCTGATCCTGGCGCATCATTATGGGGATACTTGCTGCATGATGTGTGCGAAATAATCCACCGACCAGGCCCCCTTCACGCGGATGCGTGGCCAGGTGAAGCGGTTATCCAGGCGCAGTTCAGTGCCCCAGGCTGTCGTCACCGCGCCCCAATAGCCGGCGGATTCCACCACGGCAATGGTTGCGGCGTCATAACGCCCGGAGGGATAACAGAAAAAGCGCACAGGTCGTTCGGTGTGCGCCTCGACGGCTTCGCGCGCCCCCAAAATCTGATAAACCAGGAAATCATACGGACGATTGGTCAAATCATAATGGTCGCGGCCATGCGCCTGCATGGACATCCCGGCATCGGCCATCGCGCGGACGTCGGCCCAGGTGAGGTATGGCGGCGCTTCGTAGTGCGCCGGAGTCGCCAGCAGGAAGAATTCACCCACGAAGCCGTACTGTTGCAATAAGGGGAGCGCGTCGGTATAAGCGTCCTTGTAGCCATCGTCAAACGTCAGCACGATGGGCTTCTCTGGCAAGGGCTTGCCGGTGGTCAATGTTTCGTAAATATCCGCCAGGAAAACGCTCTGGTATCCCTGCGCCTGGAGGTATTGCAGTTGCTCCTCGAAGTGCGCGGGGATCACGGTGAGGTCGCGGCGGTACGTGTCGGCGTCCGCGGGCAGTTCGGAGATGTAATGGTACATCAAAATCGGCACATGCAGCGCTTCCGGGGGCGGCGGATAGGTCGGGGTGGGCGGCGGTGGCGTTGGCGTCTCTGTAGGTGGTGGGGTTGGGGAAGGCGTTTCCGTCGGCGCAGGTGTCTCCGTCGGCGTGGGGGTCGGTGTAGCGGTCGCTGTCGGTGTGGCGGTCGCCATCGGCAGCGGCGTGGCCGTTGCGGTGAAGGTAGCCGTCAGTGCTGGCGTGACGGTTGCCATCGTCGCAGCTTCGGCAAGCTCTTTAGATAGCGCGCCCACGCCTCCTATGCCGGACGAGGGATTGCATCCCACGAGGCATAGCAACAAGATCAAGAAAAACACACGGCGATTCGTCATCACTCAGACTCCTATGCACAACACAAGCGAGAGAGCGACCCACATTCGCTCTCTCGCCTTTTTCGTGGCTCTCTTCAACGGCGGCGGGACATCCAGAATGTCAGCCCTGCCAGGCAAAGTGTCGCAGCTCCCAGTATACCAGGAATCCACCAGGAGAGAACCCCTGCTTTGCGGGCTGGCTCACGCACCGCATCATCGTCAGCGACCCCATACGTCAGTACCTCTTGCGCTTCGGCTGGCGACTCTTCGTCGGCTGCCGCTGGCGCCACCCCATTCTGGGCTGCGTCCAGTGTGGCAGGTTCTGGGGATGACGCAGCATCGGCCAAAACCTCGGCCTCAGTTCCGCCGACGACCCCTTCGCCCATACCCGCCGGAGCGGTGATGGCTTCAGCAGCAGCTATCGCCGGGGCTACTGTGGCTGCAGGCGCAGCGAACTCCGCGGCAGGGGCTGGGGCGGACTCAAGCTCCGCTTGCGGCGGCACAGCTTTTTCTGCACGCTCGACTTCTGCCGGGGCAGACTCCGGAGCCGGCGCTTCCGGCGGAGCCGCGACCAGCAGCTCGACCTGTTGGGTGACTTCCACCGCCATTGGCGCCTGCACAATCCCTTCCGCCGGCATCACCATTGCCCTGGGGCTGAGGTTCTGGTTGAGAAAGTTCAATCCGGCGGTCAGCACAAAGGCAACCGCCGCCAACGACGTCGCCAGGCGCATCATCAACAGCGCTGGGCGGCGCGGCACGGGGCGCGGCGCGGGTTTCACGGCAACCATCGCGGGGGTCAACAGGTAATTGCGCGGCGGCTCACGCAAAGGGACAGCCCGCACCAGCGTCACGACCTCACGCATAGCATCCACCCGGTATTGAAGGGCCTGATCTTTTTCCAGGGTGGCCTCGAACTTGGACAGGGCTGCCGGATCGAGTTGCCCGTCTATGTAGGCGGAAACATCCACGTCACTCCACATTACACCCATTCCCTTACTCTCCAACGTCATACCATAAAACCGAAAAATAAAATAGGAAACACAAAACCTCTTTACGCATTACGTTTTACGTCTTTATGCGTGGTCTCTTTATCTGTGGTCTCACTGTTTAGACGATAACGACGCGGCAAAAGTTCCCCCTCTTCCTGGAGCAGACTCTGCATCGCCAGACGGGCGCGCGCCAGACGCGATTTGACCGTGCCCAGACGCACCCGCAGCGTCTCAGCCACTTCTTGATAGGAAAATCCCAGCTGATCCACCAACATTAGCGTCATGCGCTGATCTTCCGGCAACCTGGAAAGGGCGCGATCCAGGTATGCGCGCAACTCGCGCTGTTGCGTAACCTGTTCCGGCTGCGGTCCGTCGTCAATCAGGTGGGGATTGGCCTCCTCATCCATATCACCAAAATCATCCCATGACGTGGTGGGACGGCGCTTGTGACGGCGCATCTCATCATAACAAGCGTTGGAGACGATTCGCAGCAGCCATGCCCGGAACGAGCCGCCGCGAAACTTTGCCAGCGCCTTGTAGGCGGAGATAAAGGCTTCCTGCGCCGCGTCATCTGCCGCCGCTTCATCGCGCAGCAGGTGCAGCGCCAGGTTGTAGACCTGCGGCTGGTAGTGGAAGATAAGCGCGTTGAAAGCATCCAGATTGCCCTTTTGGGCGCTCTGGACTAATGCTTGCTCATCCCACGTTGCAGTTGTTGCAATTGTAATCATAAACCTCAGAATAAAACGTAAAGCTACCCCTGACGTTTTACGCCTTACGCTTGACGTATTCATAAATTTCGTTATACTATCTGCTAAGCCGAAGTGGCGGAACAGGCAGACGCAAGCGACTCAAACTCGCTCGGGTAACCCCCATGTGGGTTCGACTCCCACCTTCGGCATTATAACGCACAAGCGGGTGAACGCCAAGTTCACCCGCTTGTTTGTTCAACGCAGGCTCACGTGCTCCCGGCCCCCGTCTCGGGGGCCGGGAGCACGTATCCCGCTCACTGCCCCCCCGTCTCGGGGGCAGGTAAGCCGACAGTCCTCATTTTCAGCTTGACGCGCCTATCGCCTCAGGATATAATCACCGGCAAGTATCAACGCGGGAAAAATCTGGATAAGGAGAAAGCGTAGGGTGATGATCCAATCGCCCTGATGAAAACGAGGACAGCATGAAAGGGATTTTCGAAAGTCTGCGTAAGACCCGTAACGCCATCTTTGGGCAAATCGCCAACATCTTAGGGGCCGGCGACATCAACAACGAGACGTGGGAAGACCTGGAGGCCGTGTTGATCCAAGGCGATGTGGGGGTGGAAACGTCGCTGGCGCTGATTGAGCGATTGCGCAAGCGCGCCAGCAGCGAGGGGATTTATCGGGCGACGGACCTGCAGAAGGTGCTGCGCGAGGAACTATACGCGCTACTGCCAGAGCCGAAACCGTTCAATTTGGACTATCCACTGGCTGTGGTGCTCATTGTCGGGGTCAATGGTTCAGGGAAGACCACGAGCATCGGCAAGCTGACGGCGCACTTCAAGCGCGAGGGGCGCAAGGTTGTGTTGGCTGCCGCCGATACCTTCCGCGCCGCGGCGATGGATCAACTGGTGGTGTGGGGACAGCGCGTCGGTGTGCCGGTGATTACCGGGCCAGAGGGCGGCGATCCCAGCTCCGTGGCCTACGACGCCATCCAGCACGCGCAGGCGCACAAGGCCGACATGGTCATCGTGGATACGGCAGGACGCCTGCACACCCAGCACAACCTGATGGCCGAATTGGAGAAGATACAGCGCGTCATCGCTAAACGGGTGGCCTGGGCGCCGCACGAGACGTTCCTCGTCCTCGACGCCAACACCGGCCAGAACGGGCTGGTGCAGGCGCAACAATTTCTCAACGCTGTCAAAGTCAGCGGAATTGTTCTGGCGAAGCTGGATGGCAGCGCCAAAGGCGGGATGGTGCTCTCCATCGGCCACCAACTGGGACTCCCGGTGCGTTTCGTCGGCACCGGGGAACATATCGAAGACCTGGCGATCTTCGACCGCGAAGCCTTCGTGCAAGGATTGCTAGGGAAATAAAACATTTTAGTGTGGAGGAAGAATGACTGAATTAGTAGATCGGCTCGACAATCTGGCTTCCCGCGTGGAAGCAATCTGGAGGCGTCTTTGACTTACCTGCGAAAATCCAGGAAGCCACAGCATTAGAACAGCAGAGCGCCAGCCCTACCCTGTGGGACAATCCTGAAAACGCCCGCCAGATCATGCAGCGGCTCGCGGCGCTCCAGGAAGACATCACCTACTGGACGCATCTGCGTCACGAAATACAAGACACGCAAGAGTTTTATGCGCTTGGCGATGAAGAACTGTACGACGAACTCAACCGCACGACCGACAAACTGGAGGACGAATTGGTGCGCGCCGAGTTTCGCTTGCTCCTCTCCGGGCCGCACGACCGGGCAGACGCAATCCTGGCCATCCATGCCGGCGCCGGAGGGACAGATTCGCAGGACTGGGCCAACATGCTGCTGCGCATGTTCCTGCGCTGGGCCGAGCGCCGGGGATTCAAAACCGAAATCCTCGACTCGATGGAGGGAGAGGGCGCCGGCATCAAGAGTGTGATGGTAAGTATTCGCGGCGAATTCGCCTACGGTTATTTGCGCTCAGAACGCGGCGTCCACCGGTTGGTGCGCCTGTCGCCTTTCGACGCAGCCCACCGGCGGCATACGTCGTTCGCGCTCGTCGAGGTCTGGCCGGATTTGGGGGAGGATGCGCCGCTGGAAATCAACCCGGACGATCTGCAGATTGACACCTACCGCGCATCTTCTGCCGGTGGACAACATATGCAGAAGAATGAGACGGCGGTGCGTATCACCCACCTGCCGACCGGGATCGTCTCTTCGTGCCAGAATGAGCGTTCGCAGACGCAAAACCGCGAGGTCGCTATGCGCGTGCTCAAGGCGCGGCTGATGCAGCTTGAGGAAGAGAAACGCCGCCAGCAGCTCAGCGATCTCAAAGGTGAGCACGTTGACGCGGGATGGGGCAATCAGATCCGGTCGTATGTGATCCATCCCTACCAAATGGTCAAAGACCATCGCACCGATTACGAGACCGGCAATGTGCAGGCCGTGTTCGATGGCGAACTCGATGCCTTTATGGAAGCGTATTTACACCTTGTTGATTAAGGAGGATAGCTATGCTTGACAAACAGAACAGATTAACCGGTTCCGGTATCCGCAGTTGTAGCAGCGTCAAGAAACCTGCCGACGGCGGCCCCAAGAGCGGCGGGCTAAAGAACCCACCCGCGCCGCCCCAGAGCAACCAAATTATCTCGCGCATTCCGGCGGCCTCGTCGCCCTCAAGACCTGGCCAGGCCGTGAATAAACCAACGCCATCCTCCGTCTCGGCGGTTTCAGCCACTTCTGCGCCCGCCACGCAGACCGATGAGCGCGTCGCGCAACTTGCCAACGCGCGCACCCGCTGGGAAAAGCTGGCCGGCGCAGTGGCCCTCAGCGCGCTCGTGGATCAGATGACGAATGTCGCCAGCAACCTTGATGGGCTGGACAAAGACGTCGCCGCCATCCGCGCGCGGGGCTATCGGTTTGGCCGCAACCTGGAGAGCCAGATGGCAACGTTGAGGACGCGCTGGCCCCAGGAGCGAACGGAGGCGAATCGGCTGCTGCAAACTCAACGGCTGAACCTGCAAAATGCCGCCAACGAAGTCCAACGGCTCCTCGGACAGGCCGAACGCAACTACGGGTTGATGGATACCGTGGACAGCCGCCTCTGGGCGCTCGAAAACAACATCAACGAGGCGCAGCGCAACGTGCGTGGGGTCTTCGACAACACGGAACAAGAGATCAACAAACTCCAGGCCGAAGTACGCCGCGTGCAAAAGATGCTCGATGCGCTGGATCATGCCTCCTTCGATTTACTACCCAACGAACACGGCGTGGCGGCCTGCGATGCCAGGTGGATCAGCGACAACCAGCAGCCAGAGGGGATGCTGTTCTTGACCGACAGCCGCGTCATTTTCGAGCAGCGGGAAGAGCGCGTGATCAAAAAGAAACTCTTCTCTTCCGAGAAAGAACTGATCCAGAAAAAGCTCTGGGACACGCCAGTGGGCGCTATCACCGAGCTGGAAATGGAGGACAAAAAATCGGGATTGCTCGGTTTAGGCCGGCAAGAGCTGCTCACCCTGCGCTTTGCCGAACGCACGCGCGAACTGCCAAGCGACGCCACCCTACACCTCAAAGGCGGGGCCACCAACGAAGAATGGCTCAAAATGATCCGTCAGGCCAAGAGTGGACAGCTCGAAGCCGATCTGTTTGGCGCGCCAACGCCGCAGGAACAACTGGCCGCCAAGATCGAAGCCGAGACCACCGCGCCGCCGACAGAACTGCCGACTCGCTGTCCGAGCTGTAACGCCATTCTGCCGCCTATCTACAAAGGGATGAAGCAGGTGGAGTGCAGCTATTGCGGCACGCTTATCAACATCTAAAAGATAGAAACTCAGCCACTACACAGTTTTTTCTTTCGACAGGATTAACAGGATTTTCAAGATAGAAAAGCCTTCTTCAGCCTGTTAATCTTGTAAATCCTGTCAAAAGACTGATGAAGTGCATAACTGTTTGAAATTGGTCACATGCGATGGATTTACTGCGCGACGTACAATATGCGATAGAAACGTACCATCTTCTCCAACCAGGAGCACGGGTGGTCGTGGGGGTTTCCGGCGGGCCGGATTCCGTCGCTTTGCTGCACGTGTTGTGGCGTCTGGCCGGCCCGTGGAACCTCACGCTGCACGTCGCGCACCTCCACCACGCCCTCCGCGGCGCAGAGGCTGACGCTGACGCCGAGTTTGTGGCCGCACTGGCCGACGCCTGGGGACTGCCATGCACGGTTGAACGTGTTGACGTCCAGGCGCTGGCCGAGTGCAGTAAACTGGCGCTGGAAGAGGCAGCCCGTCACGCTCGCTATACCTTCCTCCACCAGGTGGCGCAGCAGATCGGCGCGACGCGCATCGCCGTGGGCCACAACGCTGACGACCAGTCCGAGACGGTGCTGATGCACCTGCTGCGCGGCGCGGGGCCGGCCGGTCTGCGCGGGATGTTGCCATCCACACGGCTGCGGGATTACCATCTCCTGGCCTCCAGCCTCAAGCCGGCGGCGGAAATGAAACTTATCCGCCCCTTGCTCTACATCCCCCGCGCCGACATCGAAGCCTATTGCGCGGAGCAGCAGTTAGCCACACGCTTCGACCGCTCCAACCTCGACACCACCTTCTTCCGCAACCGGCTGCGGCACGAGGTGTTGCCGTACCTGGCGCAGATCAACCCACGCATTGCGCAACGGCTACGCCATCTGGCCGAAGTGGTGCGGGCGGATTATGATATGTTGCACGAATTCGTCAGCGTGGCGTGGGATACCTTGCTCGTCAAAGAGTCTGCCGATATGCTGTCCTTCAACCTGGCCGGATGGCGTGGGCAGCCGCTTTCCATTCAACGCGCGATCATCCGCTGCGCCGCTTACAAGCTGTGCCGTTCCCTGCGCGACGTCGGCTTTGTCCACGTTGAGGACGCTGTCCGCGTAGCGCAGCATGGCGTCACCGGTATGCAGGCCACACTACCGCACGGGTTGCGTTTAACGGTCGGCTATACGACCGTGACCATTGCCGCCGAAGATGCCCTCCATCTGCCGCCGGAGACCCCCTGGTTGGAACCTGACGCTCATATTCCCTTCTCCGTACCCGGCGAACTGGCGCTGCAAGGGGGCTGGCGTCTGCACGTCCAGGATGTCCCGCACTGGAACCTGGACGCCATCGCCGACAACTGCAATCCACTGGTTGCCTGGATGGACGCCGATGTGCTGGGCGACGCGCCAGTGCTGCGCACCCGGCAGCGCGGCGACGCTTTCCAGCCGCAGGGGATGGGCGGCGCAACGGTGCGCTTGAGCGATCTGTTGATCAACGTGAAAGTGCCGCGTTCCTGGCGCGACCACATTCCCCTGGTCGAAGCGGGCGGGCGGGTGCTGTGGGTGGTTGGGATACGCCTGAGTGACGCCGCAGTCGTGCGACCAGACACACAGCGCGTGGTCTATCTGCGTTTCACCGGATCCTAAAGGACATCACTATGCCAAAACATCTCGTCTTAGTCGCCGGCAATATCGGGGCAGGCAAGACTTCGCTGGCCGACCGGCTGGGCGCACGGCTCGGCTGGCACGTCGCCTACGAATCAGTGGACGACAATCCCTATCTGGCCGATTTCTACGCCGACATGCGGGCCTGGAGCTTTCACCTACAGGTTTTCTTCCTGGGCCACCGCGCCGAACAACATCGCTATTTGATGGACTTGCCGCAATCGGCTATCATTGATCGCAGTATTTACGAGGACGCGCACATCTTCGCGCGGGCGCTCCATGACCTGGGCAATATGACCGACCGCGATTACCAGGCTTACCGGCGGCTTTACAAGCTGGTGGTGAACACGTTGCCGCGCCCGGCACTGCTCATCTACATCAAAGCCAGCACCCCCACGCTGCTGGCGCACATCCGCCGCCGCCAACGCGCTATCGAGACCAGCATTGACGCCGATTATCTGAATCTCCTGGGGCAGTTTTACGACGATTGGATGGGAACCTTCGATCTGTGCCCGGTGTTAACCGTGCCCGGCGATGCCCTGGACTTTGTCCGTTATCCGCAACACCTGGAGATCATCGCCGAGCGCGTTGTGGACAAGTTGGCCGGCAAAGAATTCGTCGAATTTCCCAAAATCGAGGAGATGGATGCCTGCTGAATACGGCGAACCGTTGAGCGAGCGCGAAATTGAGATCGTGGAACTGGTCGCCGCCGGGCTGACCAACCGCGAGATCGCCCTACGCACCTACCTCAGCCCCAACACGGTCAAGGTGCACCTGCGCAACATCTTCGCCAAGACCGGCGTGGCCTCACGCACCGAGCTGACCGTCATGGCGATGCAGGAAGGCTGGATCGCTGTGCCCGGCGTCACCGATGTGCCGGGCAACGGGGCGGCGGTGGAGGAAGCGCCGCTCGCACCGGAGACAGAGATGCCGGCGCCAGAACAACCAGCGCAGCCCGTGCTTCCACCCTGGTCGCGCACACGTTGGGCGGCCTTAGCAGCCGGTCTCATCCTGGCCGTGGTCGTACTGGTTTTGCCCCGCCAACCGGCCGGCCAGGCGGCGGCCCCCGTCGCCAGCGGATTGGTGGATCAACCGCAAGCCCCTGTCGTCGCCGCTGCGCCGACAAGCGAGGATAGTTGGCAAGAGCTGACCCCCCTGCCGGTGCGCCGGGCGCGTATCGGCGTGACGGCCTATCGCAACAAGCTGTACGTCGTCGGAGGGATGACGGAGAACGGACTCACTGACCGGCTGGACATCTACAGCATCCCAACCGGCGAATGGCGCAGTGGGACGGCGCGCCCGGCGGCGCTGGCAAACGCTGGCATGGTAACGGTGGGCGACAAGCTCCTTGCGCCCGGCGGCTGCGATGCCCAGGGCGCGCCGCGCGCAACCACACACGTGTATAACCCGGCGGACGACACATGGACCGAGGCCGCCGCGCTGCCGCAACCGCTCTGCGCTTACGCGCTGGCGGCTTACGAAGGGCGGGCCTACCTCTTCGGGGGATGGAATGGAACGACATACCAGGCCGCGACCTACGTCTACGACCCCGCCAGCGATGCCTGGAGCGAAGCCGCCCGTCCCGCCGAAGCGCGCGGGTTTGGCGCTGCAGCGACGCTGGCCGACCGCATCTTCTACGTGGGCGGTTACGACGACCGGCGCGAGTCGGCCACCTGTGAACTCTATCTGCCCAAAGATGACCGCTGGGAGAAGTGCGCGCCGCTGTTGCTGCCGCGCGGCGGATTGGGGCTGACTGCCATCGGCGGACGGCTGTACGCGCTCGGCGGCGGCTGGACCAGCTACCTGGGGTTCAACGAGCGTTACGATCCCGCCAGCGACACCTGGACAGTCATCGAAACCCCCATTGTCGGCGAGTGGCGCAATCTGGGGCTGGTGGCTCTCGATACCTCCCTCTACGCCATTGGCGGATGGAACGGCGACTATATCAACCGCGTCTACACCTTCGAGGTGTTGCCGTGGCGGGTGTTTATCCCTACGACGTTCTTCTCTCCGGAGGAATGAACCGCCGCCACTTTGATGTTGTCCCCGCGCGCGGCAGCCGGAAGGCGTAGACCTTGTCATAGTGGCGGCCCATCACGATGTTGCCCTCGCCCGTCGCAATGCCATAGACCACCGACCATTGCGTGCTGGATTGAGACACGTCCGCGAGCAGTGTGAGAGCGTCCGCCACGGCAAGCTGCCCATCTGCCAGCTTGCTTTCTTGTGCTATACTGTAGCTAACTAACCTCTGCACCGACTTCTACACCCATACCGTGGTTGCGTTCAACCTGCCCCGCGCGCCCTGGTTCAAGCCGAAAGGAGAATGGGATATGAACTGGCATCGCTCAATGACCGCCCTTGTGTTCGGTTGCGTTTTTGTGTGGCTGACGATGTGCGCGCAGACCAGGCCCTCAGGCACTGCCGATGCGGACGTAGCTGAACAGCTCGCCGCCTCCCCGTCCACAATGGCGACGACAGCCCCCCGCACCTACTACGTGCGTCCCGACGGCGGCGCGGCAGAACAGTGTACCGGTCTGGCCGACGCCCCCTATCCCGGCAGCGGCGCGAACCAGCCCTGCGCGTGGGATCATCCCTTCCGCGCGCTGCCGCCGGGAGACGCGCCGCGCATCGCGGGCGGCGACACGCTCATCATCGCGGCGGGCAGCTACCGCATGGGCTACGGCACGCCCGGCGCCGATATGTGCGAGACAGACTATCCCTGGGATTGCCACATACCGCCCATCCCTGGCGGGCCGACGCCCGCGCAACCTACGCGCATCCTGGGCGCGGGCTGGGACGCCGGCTGCCAGAATCCACCCGAACTGTGGGGGACGGAGCGCGCCAACGTCATCCTCGACCTCACCAGCGCGCACAATGTTGAGATCACATGCCTGGAGATCACCGACCATTCAAGCTGCGTCGAGGATCACGCCGCCGGGCTGGGCGGATCGGCTCTCGCCTGCGAGCGGGAGACCTTCCCCTACGGCGATTGGGCCGCTACCGGCCTGTACGCGGAGGATGCCGCCAATGTCACCCTGCGCCATCTGAACATCCACGGCATGGCTTCAGCCGGCGTGCGCGCCGGGCGACTCACCGATTGGCTGGTGGAAGATGTACGCCTGGCGGCTAACGGCTGGGTAGGCTGGGATGGCGACATTGACGGCGACGACAGCAACACCGGTACGCTGCGCTTCCACCGCTGGACGGTGGAATGGAACGGTTGCGCCGAGACCTATCCAGGCGGCGCGCCCACCGGATGCTGGGCGCAGACAGCCGGCGGTTACGGCGATGGGGTCGGCACCGGCTACACCGGCGGGCGGTGGATCATCGAGGATTCCGCCTTCCTCCACAACACCTCCGATGGTCTGGATCTGTTGTATGCGCGGGGAACAGCCTCCATCGAAATCCGGCGCACACTGGCGGAAGGTAACGCCGGCAACCAGATCAAAACCAGCGGGCCGGCAACCATCGAAAACAGCATCATCGTGGGGAACTGCGGCGACTTCAATGGGCAGCCGTTTACCTACAACGTGGACGATTGCCGCGCTGCCGGGAATGCGCTCTCACTTCATCTCTTCCCCGGCAACCAGATTACAGTGGTCAATACCACGCTGGCAAGTGAAGGGGATTGCCTGGTCATCGCCGGATGTGACGAGGGCTGCGACGGTTCGGAGTCTGTGCTGCTGCGCAACAGCATCTTCCAGGGCCATCCCGATTTTCTCTCAACCGACGAACAGACGTGCCTATCGTGGACCGAGGGCTTCCCCGACGACCCCGTCCGCATAGACTACGCGCTCATCGCCGGCGTCAAGGAGATACCCGACCCCTGCCCCGCCCACAGCCTGTGCGGCGTCGCGCCGGGCGTGATGGATAGCGGCATTGACACCTTCGACGCCCACCTCCGCGCCGCCAGCCCCGCCATCAACAATGGGACGCCGGCGGGCGCTCCCGCCGACGACTTCACCGGGCGCGCGCGCGATGCCCTACCCGACATCGGCGCTTACGAATGGCGCGCCTTAGCAGCGCGCGCCTACCTGCCGGTGATCGTCAGGAGCGACCTCGCTGCCGGGGCATTGCAGCTTTGGGCAGCCCCCGCTGTGGCCGGTCGCTGACTACGTGGAAAACCTCTCTTCCGGCAGACATACCCCAAAGCGCATTTCCCCGCTGCCAACACGCGCTGAAGACGCAATGGATATCCGGTCAACGGATGGCGCTTCGCCTGTGGCGAGCCGCACAACGGCGAAGCCGTCAGGTGGAAGCACGTGTCAGGCAGGGTCCCTCTTCTCCTCGCCTGTCCCGCCACGCCTCGACAGCCACCATAACAGCGTCAAGTGTGACCCAAACACTGTCATCAGCAACTGCAAGAAAGGCGAGATGGCGATCATCAGAACCAGCCACCCGATGAAACTCGCCAGCGGCTCGTACAAGATCAGCGGAGCGCCCAAGTTCTCTAGATTTGCAGCGGGATCGAACAACATTCTACTCCAGGGGCCCCATAACAACAGCATCCCGACGAAAGTGAAACCAGAGGTCAGAATTGCTCCTGCCAGCGTCTTGCGCAGCATCGCCTGGCTGTCGAAGGGTCGAGCGGTGATCCTCCTGGCGATGTACCACCCGACTGGGAGACCAAACAGGATGCAGAAGAACGGGACGCCCATGCCAAGTCCCGCGCAGATAAGATCGAGAAAAACGAAGAGCACCAGCGCCCATCCGGTCTTGAGTGAGAAGAACTTTTGCATATTTCCCCCTCGGCGGTTAACCTACTCTGGCCCTGCCCAACGACCTGGGTTCAGGCGCGCGGCATCCATTTCCGCCTCAGCGACCTTGTTCCTGCAATTGCGCCCAACTCTTGCGTTCACTTGCGCCGCTTGTCGGCGTCAAGCGCAACGCCTTGTTCGGCCAAATCTGCGAGCTTGCCTTGATACTCGGCTACGTTGATGCTGCAGTCCTTGCTGTCGAAATAGCCGCGTGGCCCGTAGTACATGAGCCACTGATCATCTCCAATATTCAGAATTTCGCCATCCTGTCCGGGCAAGAGATTCCTATTGATTGCAGTCCAGTCAGAACCATTCGGCGATGTGGCTAACCGAATTGTCGCATCTGGACAGTTGGGGCGCACGAAGTTACTATAAAACATATACCAACCGTCATTCTCCTGGATGACATGGGTGAATTTGTACATACCCGTTTCACCCTTGATCTCAATGGTTTCGATATTGGAGAAATCGAAGTTGGTTTCATTTGGCGACACGACATGACAGAGACCTATGGGTTCGCGTGCGCGATCCCAGTAATACATGTGATACTTGCCCGAATCCCGATCATGCACGATGTGGATGTCCTCGACATTGCCGAGTGAGCTGATCTTCCCGTGCTTCGTAAAATGGCTCCCGTCCCTGGATGTGGCATATGACCAGTCGCAGTAGTCGTTGGCGCCGCCACCGTGCCACATCTTGAAAAGACTGTCTTCATAAAGCACAAAGGGGTCCCATGTGCCGTGGTGATCCCACTGACCCGCAGCGCCTTTCTTTAGCACGGGGTTCTTGGGGTCCTTGATCCAGTGAATGCCGTCGCGCGAGGTGGCGTGCCCGATCTGCAGTGAGTAGTAATCCTCCTTGACCCACTGAGTGCCCGACCGCTGCCCCCAGGCCTCGTAATACATGTGAAACAAGTCGCCGACCTTCAGGACACTCATCGTGCCCAGAGCACCCGCATCCCACTCGCCTTTCGATCCGGTGACCAGCACAGGGTTCCCTGCATATTCCTTGAACTTCATGTCTTTTCTCCAGTCGAACGGACAGGCTTAAGCCGCGCGGCGGGTGCGGCGCAGAACCTTCAACAGCAGACCCGGTTGTGCGCGTTTCCCCTCCGAGTGCCGGCGGCGAAGCCGCGTCGCCTGCAACCGATGTTGTTAGTAGAATGTATTTGCGCT
>DAOLUH010000026.1:0-74934 GCA_035420085.1 Anaerolineae bacterium | reverse complement strand
TGATTACGAGACTGAATTTCGGAAACTCACTGGAAAATAAGCGAACCAAGAGTTCGAAGTCACCGAAGCGACACATACCTACGTGTATGTAGTGCCGCTGATGGTCGCCGATACCGTCAAGTACCTCGAGGCTGAACTGAAGAATCTGGGCTGGGAAGAGTTGGGGAAGCCAACCGTGATGGGGCACCTGGCAACCCTCATTATGCACCGCGAGGGCTACCGGCTGACCGTCAGTCTGCAGGACAACGAACGCTCACAGACAACGCGCGTGCAAATGTTGATGATGGAACAGTAAGCACCGCGAACTCGGAAAGTTCATAAAATTTCTACAAGGAGGTTAGGTGGAGGGTCTAGAATTAGCTCGTCGCATCAGCGAGATCATAGTTGACAAACAAGGAGAAGATATTCTTATACTCGATTTGCAAGCGGTAACTACCTTTGCCGACTACTTTGTCATCTGTTCGGGCGCCAGTCGGCGGCAATTGGATGCGCTGCAAAGCACACTGCGCGAAGAACTCAAGAAAATGGAGCCGCCAGTTGCGCCGCTTAGCGTAGAAGGAGAACCTGATTCGGGGTGGATTTTAATGGATTACAACAGCGTCATTGTGCACCTTTTTGATCCAGAAGTTCGCCATTTCTATAACCTGGAAGAACTCTGGAAAAGCGGTCGCACTGTAGCCCGCATCCAGTAAAGTCCACAGCGTTATGTCTGCAACGTAACATCCATAATTCAAACAGGCCCGAAGTGTCACAAGACTTCGGGCCTGTTTTACTGTGTACAGAGTTCACGGAATATACAGAATGAGCAGAAGACAAAGCGACCTGTTCAACAAGGAACAGTGCTGCTTTGTTGACACTTGTTATATTCTTAGGTATAATTCTGACGATGAAGCGGAGGGTCAAGCAGGCCGGAAAACAGAGTTGGTACACCCATCTGCAATGGCTGCAACCGGGGTTAGGCGTCAAACGTTGGCTACTGCTTCTAGCCTTCGGGGTTGGGTTGTTGAGTTTGGGAGGCGCCTCAGCGTTCCGGGCATTGTATCCCCTTCCCGTGTACTTTCACTATTTCACATTACAATTTCTTCCACGTTATGTGCGGGCCGCGCTGTTCCTTATTGCGGGTTTCGGCAGTATCGGCGTCGCGCTGTGGGCGCTTAACCGCACTTTGCTGGGGCCTTTCGTCGAAGGAACCTTCAGCTCAGTTCCCGGCTTGTTGTACAACTACCGTCGTCGCGGACGTGGAGCGAAGATCGTGGTCATCGGGGGCGGACATGGACAGTCTACCGTGTTGCGCGGACTGAAACAGTACACGTCCAACCTCACCGCGATTGTCACAGTCGCCGACGACGGCGGATCGTCAGGACGCTTGCGGCGCGACTTGGGTATCCTGCCGCCGGGCGATTTTCGCAACTGCATCGCCGCCCTGGCCGATGACGAAGCTTTGATCACCCGACTCTACCAATATCGCTTCGCCGGCGGCGACGACCTCCGCGGACATAGCTTTGGGAATCTTTTCATCAGTGCGATGGCCGGCATCACCGGCTCGTTCGAATCGGCCCTTAAAGAGTCCAGCCGCGTTCTAGCTGTGCAGGGACAAGTCCTGCCGAGCACCCTCGAAGCGGTGACTTTGTGCGCCGACGTGCAGCAGAATGACGGTACGCTGATCCGCGTGCGCGGGGAATCGGGAATTCCAGAAGCGCATGGACAGATTCTCCGGGTGATGTTGGAGCCAGCCACTCCGCGGGCTTATCCTGAGGCCGTGCGCGCCATTCTTGAAGCGGATCTGGTCGTCATTGGGCCGGGCAGCCTCTACACGAGCATCCTGCCCAACCTGCTCGTGCCGGAGATCGCGCAGGCTCTGGAAGCGACCCGCGCGCCCAAAGTCTACGTCTGCAATGTCGCTACACAATCCGGGGAAACCGACGGCTATACGGCGCAAGAACACATCCAGGCGCTCGAAAAGCACCTCGGCACGAACATCATTTCAACGGCGGTCATCAACACGCATATCCCCGAGAGCGAGACGGCCAAAGCCATCGAGTGGGTACAGCCCAACGTGGAAACACACAAAGGCTTCCAGGTCATCACCAAAGACCTGGTTGACGAAACTTTGATCGGACACCACGAAAGTGGCAAAATTGCGCGGACCCTGATGGATATACTCGTCAAATAGCACCTATCGGGATGCGCGACCTTATCAGCAAGCTCTTGTTTCAAATCAAATCAAACAAAAGGAGTGTTCACTATGACGACGAAAGTTGGTATCAATGGTTTTGGCCGTATTGGACGGCAAGTGCTCAAGGCAATGCGGGATTATTATCCCGACACATTGGAAGTGGTGGCCTTCAACGACATCGGCGATCTGAAGACAATGGCCCACCTGCTCAAGTACGATTCGAACTATGGCCGCTTCAACGGCGTGGTGGAAGTCGCTGACGACGCTTTGATGATTGATGGCAAGAAGGTCACAGCCTTCAAGGAAACCGATCCGGGTAAAATTCCATGGGGCGATATGGGCGTCGAGATCGTGATCGAGTCCACCGGCCTGTTCACCATCAAGAAAGACGGCGTCAACAAAAAGGGCAAGGTTGTCCAGGGTGCGGAGAACCACATCACCCGGGGCGGTGCGAAGAAAGTCATCATTTCGGCCCCCGCCGAGGGTGAAGACCTGACCATCGTGATGGGCGTGAACGACGAGATGTACGATCCCGCCAATCACCACGTCCTCTCGAACGCTTCCTGCACCACCAACTGTCTGGCCCCGGCCGCGAAGGTCGTCCACGATCAGTTCAAAATCGTGCGCGGCTTGATGACGACGATTCACGCTTACACCAACGACCAGAAGATTCTCGACCTGCCGCACAGCGACCTGCGCCGCGCGCGCGCTGCCGCGATGAGCATCATCCCCACCACCACCGGCGCAGCGAAGGCTGTGGCGCTCGTCATCCCCGACCTGAAGGGCAAATTCGACGGTTACGCGCTGCGCGTCCCGACCTCCACGGTCTCCGTGGTGGACTTCACCGCGCAGATCGAGGTGCCGACAACTACCGAGGAACTGCGCCAGGTCTTCCGCGACGCCGCCGCCGGCCCGCTGAAGGGCATCCTCGCCGCCGTGGACGAGCCACTGGTCAGCATTGACTACAAGGGCGACCCGCACAGCTCCTCCGTGGACCTGCCCTTCACGATGGTGCTCGGCAAGGAAAAGAACGACTTCATCAAGGTCGTCACCTGGTACGACAACGAGTGGGGTTACAGCGTCCGCACCGCCGACCTGGCGGCGCTGCTGGCGAGCAAGCTCTAAAATCAGCAAATCAGCAAATCGGCAAACATCTGCCGATTTGCTGATTTTTAGATGTGCAGATTTGTGAGGTGAATATGGATAAAAAGACAGTTCGTGACGTAGATTTGAAGGGGAAGCGCGTGTTGATGCGCGCCGATTTCAATGTGCCCATCAAGGATGGCGTCATCAGCGATGACAAGCGCATCAAGGCGACCATCCCAACGATTGAGTACATCCTTGAGCAAGGCGCGGCGCTCGTGTTGATGTCGCACCTGGGTCGCCCGGCAGGGACAGGCTACGAGGCCGAGTTCAGCCTCAAGCCGGTGGCAGAGCGGCTGGCGGAATTGCTCGGCAAGCCGGTCAAGTTCGCCCCCGATTGCATTGGCGCGGAAGTGGAAGCGCTGGCGGCCGCGCTGCAACCCGGCGAGGTCATGCTGCTCGAAAACGTCCGCTTCTACAAGGCCGAGACGAAGAACGATCCCAAAATCTCCGAACAACTGGCGAAGTTGGGCGAGATTTTCGTGATGGACGCTTTCGGCACCGCGCACCGCGCGCAATCGTCCACTGAGGGTGTGGCGCACTACCTGCCCGCCGTGGCCGGTTTCCTGATGGAAAAGGAAGTCGCGTTCCTCAGCAAGGCCACCGACACCGCCGAACACCCCTACGTCGTCATCCTGGGCGGCGCGAAGGTGTCGGACAAGATCGCCGTCATCCAGAATATGCTGAAGCTGGCCGACAAGGTCCTCATCGGCGGGGGGATGGCGAACACGTTCTTCAAGGCGCAGGGCCTGGAGATGGGCGACTCGCTGGTGGAGAATGAAGTGCTGGATACGGCCAAGGCGCTGCTCGCCGAAGGCGGCGATAAGCTAGTGCTGCCTGTGGACGCGGTCGTGGCCGACGCCTTCGACAACGAGGCCAACCGCAAAGTCGTGTGTGTCACAGCCATCGAACCCGGCTGGCGTATGCTCGACATCGGCCCAGAGACGGTTGCCATGTACGCCGACATTCTCGAGACGGCCAAGACGATCGCCTGGAACGGCCCGATGGGCGTCTTCGAGATGCCGAACTTCGCCGAGGGCACCTTCGCCATTGCGCGCGTGCTGGCGGATCTGGATGCCGTGACCGTGATCGGCGGCGGCGATTCGGCTTCGGCGGTGAAGAAGGCCGGCGTCGCCAACAAGATGAGCCATGTCTCCACCGGCGGCGGCGCGAGCCTGGAATTCCTGGAAGGCAAAGTGCTGCCCGGTGTGGCGGCGCTACAAGATAAATAAAACGTGAAACGTAAAACGTAAGAATTACAATTACGTTTTACGCTTTACGTTTTAGCAGATTAAGGAGAGCTATGCGCAAACCTTTTATTGCCGGTAACTGGAAGATGTACAAAACCGTGGTCGAGGCGTTGAGCCTGGCGGACGGGCTGAAGGCGGCGCTGGCGGACGTGACGACGATGGAGCTGGCCGTCTGCACGCCGGCGACGGCGCTGGCGGCGGTTGGGCAGGCGCTCGCGGGGTCGAACATCGGCGTCGGCGCGCAGAATATGCACTGGAAGGACGAGGGCGCGTTCACCGGCGAAATTTCGCCCGTGATGGTCAAGGAATTGGCGCAATACGTCATCCTCGGTCACTCGGAACGTCGCCAATTCTTCGGTGAGACAGACGCGACCGTCAATTTGAAGCTCAAGGCCGCGCTGGCCCACGGCCTCACGCCCATCGTTTGCATCGGCGAGAGCCGGGAACAGAACGAAGCCGGGGAAACGGTGGGCTTCGTGGGCAGTCAAATTCGCGGCGCGTTCGCATGCGTTTCCGCCGCAGACGCCGTGAAGGTCGTCCTGGCCTACGAACCCATCTGGGCCATCGGCACCGGCCTGACAGCCACGCCGGAAGACGCCAACCGCATCATCAAAGAGGCCATCCGCGATGTCCTGACCGCACTTTACGACGCCGAGACCGCGGCCGCGATCCGCGTGCAGTATGGCGGCAGCGTCAAGCCGGAAAATATGGCCGACTTTATCGTGATGCCGGAGGTTGACGGCGCGCTGGTCGGCGGCGCGAGCCTTAAAGTGGATTCGTTCACGGCGATTGTGAAGAATGCTCTGGCTGCGCTGAAGTAGTCGGTGAGGTCGAAAATACAAAAGCTGGAAGCACGTTGGGCTTCCAGCTTTTTTTGTATGGGGCAATCTGCAAAATCGAATGTATCTAGCCGCTCTTTTGCAGAGTCTGATCAATCAATTTCACCAGTTCACTCGGCTTGACGAATTTATTCAGGTACAGGTCGGCGCCGGCATCCAAAGCTCTGGCACGTTTGAGTTCATCGGTACTGGCGGTCAGCATAATGATGGGCAGTTTGTGGTAAGGCGGCATCATCCGCAATTGCTGAAGTAGCGTGATACCATCCATATTCGGCATGGCCACATCCAAAAGGATCACGTTGACCGGATGTTCGGCCAGCTTCTCCAAAGCCTCTTGCGCATCAGCAGCCATCAGCACTTCGTACTGTGTCTTGCTGAGGACGTACCCTAACATTCGCCGA
This sequence comes from Anaerolineae bacterium, assembly GCA_035420085.1. Classification (GTDB taxonomy): domain Bacteria; phylum Chloroflexota; class Anaerolineae; order B4-G1; family SLSP01; genus DSWT01. Next base: position 69,125 of record DAOLUH010000026.1, on the reverse strand, counting down.
ATCGAAAGCTCATCGTCTACCACCAGAACCGTTGCCATATTCCCCTCTCCCATCGCTAATCAAACCGGAAACTATCCGTATTTATACTATTCTTATACTACCAGAAATCTCGCCAGAAACGGTTAAGATAGCATTAACAAGAGGTTGACAGACGGTTACACAAGCATAAAAAAACAGGCCGTCAACGGCCAGAAGAGCTTTACTGCTCAAGCAGCCAATCGCCTGTTGTACTAAACATTGGGGAAGGCGGGACTTGAACCCGCACGCTTTGCAGCACATGATCCTAAGTCATGCTCGTCTGCCACTTCCGACACTTCCCCGACAGACGCCATTATAGTTCAAATAACGATGCAAGCAAATCTTTCTTCAGAGCGTGTTTCATCTCCATTGGAGAACGAGTTTTCGTAAAGCGTAAAAAATCCTCCTTACGCTTCACGTTTTACGGAGTCTTATTGCGCGACTTCTTCCCCATAGGCCAGCAGCGCGGCAACTTCTTCGTCAGAGCGCCCTTCGGCGTAGACGCGCAGCACCGGCTCGGTGCCGGAAGGCCGGATAAGCAGCCAGGAGTCGTTCGCCAGGATGTACTTCACGCCGTCCATCGTGCTCACCTGGACGACGGCCTCGCCCGCCAACGTCGCTGGGGCATGATCGGAAAGCCGGGCGACCATGGCCTTCTTCGGCACGGGGCGCTGGAGCGGAATGTCGGTGCGGGCATAGCGTGCCGGTCCAACTTCCCGCTGGATGTCTTCAACCAGTTCGTGGAGCGGGGCTTTCGCGTCGGCCATCACTTCCAACAGCAGCAAACCCATCAAAATGCCGTCCCCCTCCGGGATATGGCCCTTGATGGACAAGCCGCCAGATTCCTCGCCGCCCATCAACACGTCGCCGTCGAGCATATAATCGGCGATGTAGTTGAAGCCAACCGGCGTCTCAAATAAAGGCAGTCCATACCGCTTCGCCAGGCGATCCACCATGCGCGTCGTCGAAACGCTCTTGACCACTGCACCCGTCCAGCCGCGCTTCTCCACCAGATAACGCAAGGTCAACGCAAAGACGTGATGCGGATCAACAAAGTTGCCCCGCGCATCCATCGCGCCGATACGGTCAGCGTCGCCATCTGTCGCCAGGCCCACGTCGGCGTGATAGGTTTGAATCGCCGCCGACAACGCTTGCAAGAAGTGCGCCAACGGTTCGGGATGAATCCCGCCGAAGCCGGGGTTCATCTCACAGCGGATTTCGTGCAGGCGACAGCGCGTGCGGCTCAACATATCGCGGAAAGCGCCGCGCCCGGAGCCGTACATGCCGTCGGCGACGACTTGCAGCTCGCCTTTGGAAACCGTGTCCATATCCACCAGCGTAGAAAGGTGTTGATAATACGCCCACGCCGGATCAAAGAGCCGAATCAGACCGAGGTTGGTCGCCTGTTGAAATTCCATCAAGTTCGGGCCACGCGCTTCACGTTGATTGCGTTCCAGCAGCGCCTCCACCTGCCGCGCCTGTTCTGGCAACGCCGAGCCGCCGAACGCGGCCTTGAGCTTGACGCCGTTGTAGCGCGGGGGATTGTGGCTGGCCGTAATCATCACCCCGGCTTCGGCTTTTTTGTCCACGACGGCGTAGGAAACGGCCGGCGTGGGCGCATCGGCGCGGGTGAGGTGCGCGACAATGCCGTTGCCCGCCATCACGCGCGCCACCTCGCGCGCATAACGATCCGAAAGGAAGCGCGTGTCGTAGCCGATCACCACCTCAGCCTGGGTGCGCTCGCTCTGCTCGCGCACGTAATCAGCAATGGCCTGCGCCAACAAGCGCACGTTCTCAAAGGTGAACGTATCGCTGATCACCGCCCGCCAACCATCAGTACCAAATGCAATTGTCATGCTATCCCTCCTTTGTCGAAAACTACGGTTTCTCCATCGTTGCTAAAGCCGTGTAAGCCGGGCGCACCGCCCCTCCCGGCCATACGCCGAGATCAATATCGCCGCGACCCCACCAGAATGGGTCAACAATCCCCCACCAAAACTCCTCATCGTCTGGCTGCCATTGGGAATCGGGCAGATTCCACACAAACATTGGCCCGATCCAGGGCGACCAGTGCTCACGCGCATAGCGGAAAGCGCGCACCAGATAGTTGGCTTGCTCTTCCGGCGTCACGGCAAACCAGGCATAGTCAGGGTGTTCAGGCCGGTTGTCGGTGTGCCAACCAAATTCCAGAATCGCCACTTGGGTCGCGCCATCGCCGTAGCGTTCCATGATCACACGCATATTCTCGACGTGACGGAAACAGAAAAAGGAATGTCCGCCGTAGCCGCTTGCCGGGTCCGCGGCTTCGTCAGGCGACACTTCGGGCGGCGCTTTATAGCCCGGCGCATTCAATCCCAACACGTCAAAATAGGGCGCGGCGCCGGCTTCGTACATCCCGGCCAGATAGTCAACGTCCGGGAGAGCGTCCGGCAGACCGGAGCCGGTCGGCGCAAGGCCCGCCGAGATCACAATAGCTGCCGGGTCCGCCGTTTTGATGCCGATGTAGCACGCTTTGAGCAATTCAACATAAGCGGCGGGATCGGGCGCCAGGCCGTTCCACTCGCGGGCCAGATTCGGTTCATTCCAGACTTGATAGCCGCGCACCTGCCCTATGTAACGTTCCGCCATCGCCTGGCAGAAAACACCAAACGCCGTCACATCCACTGGCAGCATCCTCCCGGCGGCGTCTGGTTGCGCTGGCACTGCCCATGCAGGTGGATGATCCACGCGGAAAACCAGATTCACGCCGGCTTCTTTGGCCTCTTTGACCAGGCGATCAGAACCAGCCCAGACGTACCGTCCTGGACCGTCGCCTTCCACGTCTTGCCATGCCAACCGCTGTTTGACCCAGGTGAAGCCCATATCGCGTATCAGCGGCCAATCGCGCCGCATGGCGGCCCAAGGATCCCACCACATATGAATGTTAATGCCATATTCAGGCGAGTCGAAACGCTGCGCCACAGGCCACGACGTTGGTGTAGGCTGTGGTGTGGGCGTAGGGAAGAATACCGTAGGGCGCGCCAGCCACAACCAACCCGTCAAGGCCAGCATGGCAATCAGGATAACCACACCGGTCACAATCAGACGGCGGCGCTGTAGCGCTTCACGCGGGGCGGCTGACGTCATCGTAGTAACGGCTAGGGGATTTTCGGCATATCTCCCAACGCGCCGTAGGCCGGACGCGCCGCACCCTGCAAATCCAAGACACTGTATGGGGCGTTGGGATCCGTTGCGCCAATCCCACCTTTATAGGAGTAATCCAGGTTCCACAAGAACGCCAGGTGGACAAAACCCCATTCGCGCATCAACTGGAAAGCCTGGACATCCCATTCGGCCTGTTCCGCCAGGGTGTTATCGTTGGCAAACTCAAAGCCAACCGGCGTCGCGTCAAAGCCTTCTGACGTGGCCCAGCCAAACTCGGTGACACACAGCGGTTTGTTGGAGCCGACATTCTGCACCATCTCGTGATACCCCCAGAGCGTGCTCTTGAAGGACCAGGAGTGATTGGGATTATCGAACGGCCCGCGAAATTGCGCGGCGGGATCGTTGTAGCCTTCATTCCACGCAATGTTGGGCGGCATGTTGATGCCATTGTGATGGGCGCCCACACAGTCGGTGTAATTGAGGAAGCCCGCGTCAATCATCTGCTGGAAATAAAGGAAATCGTCCATGTAGATGACGCGATTGGGGTTAGCCGGATCGGTCGCCGATGCGCCGGTCGGCGATAGCGCCCCACTGATGACGATGATGCTGGGATCGCGCCCTTTGATGGTCTGGTAGGCAAGGCGCAGCATCTCCACGTAACTGGTAGCTTTCACGCCCTCGGCGGTATCCCACTCGCGGTCCAGGTTTTGCTCGTTCCATACCTCGATGGCGTGGATTTTGCCCTTGTAACGATCCACCATCTCACCCAAGAAGTTTGTAAACAAGGTAAGATCGTCGGGCGGCGCAGCCTGCGGGTTGGCGTCGAAGTAGGTGCGCGACCAATTCGGCGATCCGACAACGCTCAGCAGCACCTTCAGACCCCGTTCATGGGCAAAATCAACCATGACATCGTAGCCACTCCAGTCCATTTGTCCCGGCGCAGTCGAGAAATGATCCCAGCGCACTTGTTGTTTGACCCAGTTAAACTTGAGCTGATACGCGACCTGATCGAGGGTGTAATCGGGCATACTGATCGCGTGCGCAGCGATGCCATAGCCGAAATCGCCCCACGGCAACGGCGGAAGGGAAGCGCCACCCTGCCCGGTATTCTCAGGCGTCGGAGTAGGCAAAATCAGCACGCCGCCGGGCGTCGGTAGCGGCGCGTTCGTCGCGCTGTTGGCAGGCTGCGTGGCTGCCGGCGTGGGCGTCTTGGCCGGCGCAGTGCGTCCGCCAGGCAACTTGATCCAGCCGAGAACGCACGCCAACGCGAGTATCAACAGTACACCCCAGATCGCAATCGCCGCCATCAACTTGCGGCCCTTCAGCCCAGCAAAAATATCCCCAAGATGTTGCAGAAATGGACTATCCATCAAGCCTCCATGGTGATTGTCAGTTTTATCCCCACCCCAAGTCTTTCACAGTCCGGTTGCGCGCAGGCGGAACAGCCCCTCGATCAGTGGATGGTAGGTGATCGTGATGTTCGGGCGGACCCTCGGCCAACATGCGATTTTCGACGCGGTCGGCTAAGGCGACCGCGCCGGCCATTTGGCTGGCATCGGAGGCGCGCATCTCTGTTGCCAGATCGTCCACCAGATCTGTCACGTCCGCGTCGGTCGCGCCTTCAGCGCGCCGGGCCAACAACTCGCGGTACGCCTGGCTGCCATAGACGCCCTCCGCATCCGCAAGCCGTCCCGATTCCTGCAGAAAGCGCGCCATAGCGCGCGGGTCAGCGCCATCAACCTGCGCTGAGGTTTCCCGCAGTTGGCGCTCGTGATGTTTCCCGCTATGGATGACGTTGGCAGCAGAAATCAGCCGCGTGACAGTGGTCGTCCCGCAACGCGGGCACGGGGGAGAAGGCGCGTCAATACGCTTCGCCAGGTGGCGAAATCGTCCTTCACATACAGCGCAGTAATACTCGTAAATCGGCATAGACCCCAGATTCACAACAGGCTCCCGTCTGTTTTGAACGGGAGCCTGATTTCGTCTCCACGAATAGTGAGTATACCCGCCTTCCCGAAAGGAGCAAGCGAGTTTTGGCGCCGTCTATGAATCCGCGCGGGGCAGCGCGCTTTCCGGGTTCGCGCAGAGAATGACCCGCCCACCGCTGCGGTCGGTATGCAGCGTGTACGTCGTCTCGCCGCTCTTAAGGGAAATGCGATACCCCGGTGTGATGACCATCAGACAATTCTCACCGGGCTTCGCGCATCCCAGACAGGAATTCGACCATTGAACCGGTTCCACCGCGACTACGGATAGGGTCTCCCGCTTCACGCTAACGCTTTCGACCAACGCCTTGATCGCCGCTTCGACGGCGGGATTGTCGCGGTAAACTTCCGGCGGCAATGGCGCGGGAGCGGCGTCGGTGGACGTGCAGATGACGAACGACTCCGGCTTCTCAGACGTGTGGACATCGTATTCACGCCCGGCAGCGTCGGCGAACACCACACGCCAGCCCGGCGTCAACACCTGCGCGTAGCCTTCCCCCGGTTGGGGACAGCCCAGGCTGGCATCCCGCCAGATGACTTCTTCCGCCGAAACCAACGTTAGCTCGGCCAGCGCGACCTGTAACTTCGCAGCAACGAGCGCGCGCAACGTCGTGACCACATCGCCTTCCACGGCGTTCGGAAGCTGCGGCGTCGGCGGCACAGAAATGGGCGACGCCGACTGTGCTGGCGCTGTCGGCTGCGCCAACGGCGAACGATTCTGGCCACCTTCTTCCACATACGTTTTCTCGCCGGGGGATGACGGCGCAGCGCACGCTGTTATCGCCAGCATCAAAAGCATCAACGTTAAACAAAGTTTTTTCATCACAACCTCCTCAATGTCGTTTCGTACTATAGACGCTCGGAAGAGACCCGAAGTTCCATAGATCATCCGATTTGCTCTACGCTTCCCTGTGAGTATAATCCAATTATCGCTGTGGAGGAATTGTGAATCCAATACTGATTCGCCATTTATACGGCAGTGTGCGCCGGAAGCGTTTTTTCTGGTTCCTGAGCTTTTATCTGTTGAGCATCGGGGGATTGACGCTTTTCTTCGGGTTGGTGATCATCATTCCGGAGTCCTCTAACAGCGCCGCCATCTCGATGCTCAATATCTTCACGGGCGGGCGAACTCTGTACTGGTTCTCAGGCGTAACGCTGCTCCTGACGGCCCACCTGCTTGTTCCGATCACCGCGTTAAGCGCGTTCGCCGGTGAGCGCGAAAACCGGACGCTCGATCTGCTGGTCACAACCACTCTCAAGGCGCGCAACATCGTCCTGGGGAAACTCACGTCCGCCTGGGTGACGGGCGCGCTCTACATTCTCGCGCCCTTCCCACTATTAATGACCGGCTTCTGGCTTGGCGGCGTCACCACAGGGGAACTCGGCATCACGTTGCTTTTTCTCGTGCTGACGATGATCGTCAGCATCGCCTGGGCGCTGTTTATCTCCGTCTTCGTGCGCCGGACCATCGCCGCCGTTCTAATTTTTTATGGGCTGACCTTTGCGCTACTGCCCGTGATCCTTATTTTGGGGACGGCACTCGCTGCCCTGTCAGAGATGTGGCAATACAACAACGTCATTGCTATGCAGCCGTTCTGGATCGAGGCGCTGATCCAATACGGATGGGTACTCCTTGCCGCACTGCATCCGCTGACCGCCGCCATCGTGACGGAAGCGATGATCTTCGAGCAAGACTCGTGGCTGCTGCTGCACTTCACAGTGCAACGCACCAGTCTAAGTACCAGCACCTCCATCCTCGGCAGCCTGACACTCCCCTCGCCGTGGATCACATTCACGGCCTTCGCCATCATCGCCACACTCATCCTGTTGCGGGTGACGATTTGGCGCCTGGAACGCCTGGAGCGTTGACATGGCTCCGGCCCTTGAGCACGAAATCGCGCGTTTGACCGGGGCGCTCCGCCGGCACAGAGCTATCATCGGCGGTGGATGGGGCAGCGTCGGCGCATTGGGCGGGATGCTTGCCGTTGCCATCCTCGCCCGGATCACGCCGCTGTGGCACCAAACGGCGCTGCTGCTGGCAAGCATCTGGGTTGTGGGCGGCGGCATCCTCGTGGGTGGGCTGCTTGGCTACGCCTGGCCTGCCCCTCTGTCGCGGCGACTGCGACTTTTCGACCGGCGGCTACATCTCGCCGACCGTCTGACGACTGCCTGGGAACTTGCGCAAGGCCGCATCCACGCTCCGGCAATCATCGTCCGTCTGCAACAAGAGGAGACGCTGACCGCTGTGCGGGCGGTGGACCCGCAAGCCACCTTTCCCCTTCATCCGCCGCGCCTGGTTGGCATCCTGATGCTTGTGTTGATGGCGGGGCTTGCCCCTGCGCTTTTCCTTGCCAATCCCCAGGAGGAAGCGCTTGCTCGCCGTGAAATGCAGCAGCAAGCCACAGAAGCCGCCATCGTTCAACTCGAAGCAACGCAAGAGAGCCTGGCAGACAGCGCGACACTGTCCGCGGCGCAACGCGAAGCCGCACTCAAGGCGCTCGAGGAAGCCCTGGCGACGCTGCACGACCGGCGCAGCACGCCTGAAGAACAGCGCGCGGCGCTCTCGGCAGCCGAGCGACAACTAGCGGCGCTCCAGTCGCCGGAAGCCGCCGCGCAGATCCAACGCCTGGCAGAAGCCAGCCCGCTTTCGTCAGCAGAGATTGCGCAGCCATTGGTCGAAGCATTGCAGCAAGGGGACACAGAGGCCGCCGCTGAGTATCTCCGCAGCCTGATTGATCCAAACAACACGCAACCCCTCACCCCCGAAGAAATGTTGGCATTGGCCGATACCTTCACCCAAATCGCCGACGCGCTGCAAACCGCCGATCCCGCGCTGGGAAAACAATTCCAGGACATCGCCCAAGAAATTTACAACGGTGATATGGCCTCCGCCAAAGAAGCCGTACAACAAGCGGCGGAGACGCTCGCTGAGACGGCACAGGCCAATGCCCCGAATCGGAGCCTCGAACAGGCCCAGGCCAGCCTCCAGGAGGCCCAGGAGCGTCTAGGAGACACGCAACGCCAAACCACGGGTCAGGGAGCATCGAAAAGCGCCACAACGCAACCTGGCGCGTCTGAGACGCAAGGAGGACCAGGAACAAACGCGCAGGATGGACAGCCAGCATTGTCCCAGGGTGCGGGCAACAATACCAATGGGATTGCCAGCAATGAACATCACGAAGACGCAGGCAGCAGCGATCCTTATGGCACAAAGGACATGCCGCGCCTCACCGGGCAAGGGGGCGAGATCACCCTCCCGCGCCAGGAGACGCTCGGCGCGCCGCAAACCACCATCGGCGCGCCGGGAGATACCCGTGTGCCCTACGAGGACGTTTACGCCGCCTATGCCGCAGCCGCCAAAGCCGACCTCGCGCGCAATGCCTATCCGCCGGCGCTACGCGCCTATCTGCGCGAATATTTTAACGGGCTGGAACCGTAAAATTTGACAAATATCCTATTTGCGCTACACTATACGCTATATTCAGGCCATAAGGTTAGAATAACAATGCAGGTTTTCATTATCGCTAACGTCAATAATCAGCAGCAGCGGCTTCAGCAGAAGTCCGGTTAGCGCTGCATTGTTATAGAGAGGTTTCCAAGCCAGCCTACCGGGGAACGGTAGGCTGGCTTGCGTTTTGATAAGGAGGTGATTACATCTATACATTACAGAGGGCAATCGTGTTTTTACCCACATGCTTTGCATCTTAAATCTATTCAGTCGAAAAGGAAAAGGAGAAGAGGGAAATGGTTACTGATATTCTGGCTCGCGCTAAAGAAGACGACATTCGTTTTGTAAGTTTTCAATTTACCGACATTTTCGGTACGATCAAGAGCGTCACCCTGCCGGTCATTCAGCTTAAGGAAGCCTTGGAGGAGGGGGTCTTCTTCGACGGCTCATCCGTGCAGGGGTTTGCGCGTATCTTTGAGAGCGATATGATCCTTGTCCCGGACCCTGCAACCTACCGGGTTTTGCCGTGGAGTATGCCGGAGCGCCGTCGCGCGCGCATCATCTGCGACGTCCACACGACCGACGGCAAGCCCCTGGCCAGTTCACCCCGGGGGATTTTGAAGCGCGTGTTGGAGCGGGCGAGCGCTATGGGACTCACCTACAACGTCGGCCCGGAACTAGAATTCTTCCTGTTCAAGCGCAATGGCGATGTGCCGTTCCAACCGGTGCCGCACGACATCGGCGGCTACTTCGACTTTTCACCCCGCGACGAAGCGCAACAGGTGCGCAGTGAGATTGTCATTGCCCTGGAAGCGCTGGGCATCCATGTCGAGATGGCTCATCACGAAGTCGCTGCCGGGCAACACGAGATTGATTTCCGCTACGCCGACGCATTATCTACCGCCGACAGCGCCATCACCCTTAAATACACGGTGCGGGCTATCGCGGCGACTTACGGCATCTACGCCAGCTTTATGCCCAAACCTATCTTCGGCATTAACGGTTCAGGGATGCACACCCACCAGAGTATGAGCGATAAAAGCGGCAAAAATGTCTTCTACGCTGCTGACGACCCCTATCATCTCTCGAAGCTGGCTTACCATTTCCTCGCCGGGCAAATCGCGCACGCGCGAGCGATATCTGCCATCGGCGCGCCCACGGTGAACAGCTACAAGCGCCTGACGCCCGGCTACGAAGCGCCGGTCTACATCTGCTGGGCGCATCGCAACCGCTCGGCGATGATCCGCGTTCCAGCGACTCGGCCCGGCAAAGAAGCGGCAACACGCATCGAACTGCGCTGTCCGGATCCCAGCAGCAACCCTTACCTGCTCTTCGCCTCGATTCTGGCAGCGGGCCTGGATGGGATCGAGCGCCAACTCGAAGCGCCGGGGCCGGTCAACGAAGACATCTACCATCTGCAAGAGGCCGATCTGGCAGCGCGGTCCATCGGGACGTTGCCCGGCACGCTCGCCGAAGCCCTCGACGCGCTGGAACAGGACAAGGTGATTCTGGAAGCGCTCGGCGAATCGCTGGCGGAGACTTTCATCCGCGCCAAGCGCGCCGAATGGGATGAGTACCGCATCCGTGTTACCCCCTGGGAGTTGGAGCGGTATCTGGAAACCGCGTAAGCGTCGGGAGTCTATGTTTTCACATGCCCCGTCGCGTGGACGGGGCATTTTTATTTTTTGTGAATTGCCAAAATCAGCGATTGCGAGTATAACACAGACATCCATTCCATCGCAGAGAGGTGCGCTATGGCGAAAACAGCAATTCACATCACATATGCGGCCAGCGGCGGCGTGGTTATGAATGTGGAGGGGACGGACGTGCTCCTGCTGATCCGCCCCGCACGTGACGAGGTGCGCCTGCCCAAAGGCCACATCGAGCCTGAGGAAAGCGCCGTCCACGCCGCACTGCGCGAAGTCGTCGAAGAGACCGGTTACGACGACCTCGACATCATCGCCGATCTTGGCGAGCAATTGGTCGCCTTTCCCTTGGGCGACAAAGTTGTGCGCCGCACCGAGCATTATTTTCTGATGCGCGCGCGGTCCCTGCGCCAGGCCGAGCGCCCCACCCCTGATGAACAACAGTTTTTCACGATTTGGGTGCCCTGGGACGAAGTGATCACCCATCTCACTTTTGAGGCAGAACAAGAGTGGATCCGCCGCGCCCGGCGCGTGATGGAGCAGAACGTATGACACCCCCCGTCACGTCCGCGCGCGAGAGAGTGCGGGAGATTCATCGCCGGCTGTGCGAGGTCTACGGCGACCATCCACAGCAGCCCGAAGGCGATCCGCTGGCGGCGCTGGTCAACACGATTTTGAGCCAGAACACCAACGACCGCAACCGCGACATCGCCTACACGCGCCTGCGCGCCCAATTCCCTACCTGGGAAACGGTGCGCGATGCACCGGCGGAGGCGGTCATTGCGGCGATCCGTCCGGCAGGATTGGCGCCGGCCAAGGGGCCGCACATCCAGGCGGCGCTCCGGCAGATCACCGCAGAACGCGGCGAGTTATCGCTGGACTTCCTGGAGACGTTATCGCTCGAAGAGGCGCGTCAATGGTTGCTGAGTCTCAACGGCGTCGGGCCCAAAACCGCCGCCATCGTGCTGCTCTTTTCATTTGGATGGACAGCTTTCCCGGTGGACACCCACATTCACCGCGTCACCCGCCGCCTGGGACTGATCCCGGCAACAACATCGCGGGAGAAAGCGCACGTCTTGTTAGAAGCACTGATCCCGCCTGAGTTATATTGGACGTTCCACCTGAACGTTATCGCGCACGGACGACAGGTTTGCCACGCACGTCATCCTGAGTGTGACGAGTGTGTGCTCCAAAGTCACTGCGCCTATTACCAAAACCCACAAGAAGGAGGGTGATGGTCCAATGAAGAACACTAGCCCAGCGAAATTTCGTCTGCTGCCCTATCAGGCTTTAGCCAAACAATGGCTTTGGCCGGCAATGTGGCTGATACCCGGCGGTATTTTTCTCTGGTGGATAGCGCCTGATCTAACGTTATTCGATGAACGCTATGCCTTCGCGGGATTAGGGGTCGCTGGCGTGGGCGCACTCATCGTCATCTATACATTCATGGCGCGCCGCGCACACGTCAGTTGTCACAAGAACAATTTCGTCATCCACACTCCCTTTTACCCGGTCGCCTTTTCTTATCAACGTGTCGAGATAATCCGCCCGATGGATTTTAAGAGCATCTTTCCGCCAGAACAGGAGAAGAGCGCCCGCCGCCGGCTGTACAAAGACATCTGGGGCAAGACAGTCGTCGTTATCAACACGAAAGGCTACCCGCTTCCGCTGTGGTGGATGCGTTTGTGGTTTCATCCTTACCTCATCCATCCGCGCGAGCGGGCGCTCGTTCTGCCGGTTGAGGATTGGATGGGGTTATCCCGCAGCCTGGAGACGTTACGCACAAACTGGTACGAGGCGCAACGTCAACGACGGCAGGCGTAAGGAGCAAACAGATCACGACATATATGCAGACATCTACAAAATGTTTGGGTCTGACAAATCCTTACGTTTTTTTCCACAGCACTTTCCACATCACCGTCAATAGATGTAGTGGTTCCGGAAGCCGGAGACCGCACTAGTGCCAAATAAAGAAATTGTTATCCACACGCAAAAAAGCAAGATTAAAACTAGGGGCTTTTTAAGATAAAAACCGCCTTTTGTCATTGCCTCTTTTGGCTTTCTTTGGTACAATGTACATGGTCACGTGAAAGGAAGGGGGTGATCTCCTCTGATCCCCTCTGTGGAACGATGTCATTGCCAGACAAGTGACCATCCTTTTTTTTGCTGATCCTATTGATGCGCTATTCTTGCGAAATTCACTCAAGGGGAATTGTATGAACGAGATAAACCCCCAAAGATTATGGCAGGCAGCTTTAGGGGAATTGGAACTTCAGATGACGCGCGCCACTTTCGATACGTGGTTGCGGGATACCCATTGCATCGGGATGGAAAATGGGGATACACTGGTCATCGGCGTGAAAAATGGCTATGCGGTTGAATGGTTGGAAAATCGCTTATACAACGTTATACAGCGCACGCTGCATCGTCTCACCCAGCAGGAAGAGATACGCGCGCGCTTTGTGGTCTGGCAGGCCAAGCGCAACAACGGCCACGACAACACGCCTGTCCTCATCCAGGATACAGAAGCAATGGCGTTACCGGCGCCGGCCCGCGATCCTGGCCTTAACGCGAGCTACACCTTCAGCAGCTTTGTGGTCGGCCCAAGCAACCGCCTGGCCCAGGCAGCATCACAAGCCGTCGCTGAGACGCCAGCGCGGGCGTACAATCCACTCTTTATCCACGGCGGCGTGGGGCTAGGAAAGACCCACCTGCTGCACGCGATTGGGCACGAGTGTTACCGGCGCAATATGCAAGTCCTCTACGTTTCCTCAGAAACGTTTACCAACGACCTGATTGAGGCGATCCGCACCCACACGACGGAACTCTTCCGTGAAAAATACCGCACGGCAGACGTGCTACTCGTGGATGACATCCAGTTCATCGCCGGGAAAGAAAGCACGCAGGAGGAATTTTTTCACACCTTCAACGCGCTGCGTGATAATGGCCGCCAGATTGTCCTCAGCAGCGACCGCATCCCCAAAGCGATGATCACCCTGGAAGAACGGCTGCGCTCGCGTTTTGAGTGGGGGCTGATCGTTGACATCCAGCCGCCAGATTACGAAACGCGCGTAGCGATCCTGCAATCAAAAGCCGAGCGGCTGGGCGTCAGCGTTCCCAACGAGCTGTTGAGCTACATCGCCACCAATATCGAAAGCAACATCCGCGAGTTGGAAGGGGCGCTCAACCGGGTGCTGGCGGTGGCCCGGCTGACTAATCTCCCCCTCACCCGGCAAGTGGTCGAGAACGCACTGACCGATTTGCTGCCCAACCGTCCGCAGATCTCGGCAGCGCAGATTCTCAGTACTGTCGCGGCCTTTTACGGCATCACCGAAGACGATTTACGCAGCGCGCAACGCCATCACCGCATTGCGCAACCCCGGCAAGTGGCGATGTATCTCCTGCGCGAAGAGACGGATGCTTCGCTGCCGCAAATCGGTGCAGAATTGGGCGGGCGCGATCATACCACCGTGCTATACGGATACGAACGCGTGCGCGCGCGGCTGGAACACGACGATCAACTTAAGCGCGAAGTGTTGACGCTCAAGGGCTATTTGTACGGTCAGAACTGACATCTCAGTTATCCCAGAATTTTGACAAACAGATGCCGCAAGCAGGCATCTGTTTTGTTTTCCAAAGTTGGTTAGTTTATGGTACAATAAGTGGGATAGCCGGCCTGACGCAGGATGCCCGGGCATCTGCGTCAGGTTTCAACATTCTTAGCGCAAAAGGCGATCATGATGACAATCATTGACACACTATTAGCCGCACTACCGTTGGTTCTCATTCTCATTTTGATGGTCGGTTTTCGCTGGAATGGCGCGAAGGCGGGCGTGGTTGGCTGGCTCGCAGCGATAGTTATCGCCGTTCTACGGTTTGCGGGGAATGGCGAGTTCATCTTTTGGGCGCAGGTCGAAGGATTCTTTCGTGCCGTCCACGTGCTCTACATTATATGGGGCGCCTTGTTTTTCTTCCGCATCACCGAAGCGAATGGCAGCCTGAAGGCGATGAGCACGATGTTACAGCACATCTCCCCAGGAAAAACCTTTCAGGTGCTCCTGCTGGCCTGGGCTTTCACCGGTTTTCTGCAGGGCGTTGGGGGCTTCGGCGTTCCGGTCGCGGTCGTCGCCCCCATTATGGTCGGCATAGGTTTTCCAGCATTGGAAGCTGTGGTGATGCCATCCCTGGGGTTGGCGTGGGCCATCTCCTTCGGCTCGCTTGGCGCTTCATTCGAGGCGTTGACCGCAACCACAGGTTTAGGCGGAGCAGAAATCGCTCCGGCTATGGCGGCGGTGCTCGGATTGGTATGTTTCCTCATCGGCTTCCTGATTTTGTGGATCGCTGGCGGCAAGGAGACTCTGCGTGAGGGTGTGTGGCCGATGCTCACTATGGCAGCCACAATGAGCGTGGTTCAGTGTCTCGCGGTCTACGCCGGTCTATACAACATCGCAGCAATGCTCGGCGCTTTGGCCGGGTTAGTTGTCGGTGTGGCCTGGGCTTTGTGGAAGAAAAACGGCCGCGCTCAGTCCTCGTCAACCTTCCCGTGGGCTAAGAATCTGGCTTCCCTCATCCCCTACCTGCTCCTGCTCGTCATCATCTTCACCGTCAGCTTCATTCCCGCGCTCTCCGCGCTGCTTGAGCGTCTCACGTTGCAAATTCCCATCCCTGCTATGACCCTGGCGAATGGACACAGCATCGCCGCCGGAAAAACCAAGGCGCTGGCCCCCTTTGGACATCCTGGGGCGCTGTTGTTCTACACCGGGTTTCTGACCCTGGCACTGTCAAAGGTTCAAGGGACATTGCCGCCCGGCAGCGGCAAGAAGATACGCACCGGTATGCTGCGCAGCGGTGTGCAGTCCACATTGGGCATTCTGACGATGGTGGCGATGGCAACCACGATGGAAAACGCCGGTATGGTGACGGTGCTTTCTCACGCGATGGCAGACACTGCCGGGGCGCTGTTTCCGTTCATTGCCCCCTTCATCGGCGCGTTAGGCGCATTTATGACCGGCAGTAATACCAACTCCAACGTCATTTTTGGCGCTTTCCAGCAACAGGTCGCGCAAACGCTAGGCTATGCGGTTCCAGTCATTCTCGCCATTCACAATGCCGGGGCCGCAGTCGGTTCGGTTTTTGCGCCGGCGAAAATTATCGTCGGGTGCAGCACCGTCGGGATGAGCAACCGGGAAGGTGAAGTCTTGCGCAGTACCACAAAGTACAGTCTCATCATCCTTGTCATCCTGGCGATACTGGCGCTCATTATCACCCAGTTGCCATAACAACAGGTTGCGCGGGGCGACTTCGACAAAAGTTACCGGCTTTTAATGCTGCTGTAACTTGAAGCAATTCCATCTCCACAGTATAATAAGGCTAAAGAGTTCTTGAGGAAAGTGAGTGCAACATGGATGCCAACCGCATTTTGATCGTTGACGATGATGTGGATGCCCTGCGTCTGGTCGGGATCATGCTTGAGCATGAGGGGTTTCAGATTATCGCGGCAGCCTCGGGCCAACAGGCCATCGAAAAGGCCATCGAAGAGAAACCTGACCTCATCATTCTTGATGTGATGATGCCCGGCATTGATGGCTATCAGGTGGCGATGCAACTCCGCAAGCACCCAGACACCCAGACCATCCCAATCCTGATGTTCACGGCGAAGACTGCCGTGAACGATAAAGTTGCCGGTTTCCAGGCTGGCGCGGATGATTATCTCACCAAGCCGATTCATCGCGCTGAACTCGTCACCCGGGTCCAGGCTTTGATCCAACGGAAGAAGCGCGCCACCGTCGTGGAAACAGTTCCGGGACGCGGGCGGATCGTCGGTTTTCTGCCCACGAAAGGCGGACTCGGCACCAGCTCCCTTACCCTCAACGTTGCGCTGGAACTGCAAAAGGCATATCCCGACAAGCAGATCGCTTTGGTGGAATTGCGCGATGGCAATGGCACATTGGCGCTTCAATTGGGCATGACCGTGCCAGGCGGGATTCTGACGCTGGCCGAGCAACCCATGACCAGCCTCACCAAAGATACTTTGCTGGACAAAATGATCCGGCACACGTCAGGAGTGCATCTGTTGCTGAGTACGGCGACCCCCGCCGGGATAGGGCCGCGACTCACCCGTGAATTTTCCCGCAACGTGATGCGGTATTTACTGTCCGACTACGACTATGTGCTGCTGGATCTGCCTACCACGCTCGATGAAGCCACGGCTGAGGCATTGCGAATGGCGAGCGACATTATCCTCACGCTGGATCCTAACCGCATCGGCATACTTATGGCGCAGGCCATGCTCGAGCAGTTAGATCGCCAAAACATCGGCGCTTACAAGGCCAAAGTCGTCCTCATCAACCGCGTACCCGCGGCAGCATCGCTCAACCGTATGGATATCGAAAACACGCTCCAACACACCATGATCTGCAGCATCCCACCTGCGCCCGACCTGGCGTATGAAAGCGTGCAGAGTGGCCGGCCTATGGTCATTGTGCAACCCCACAGCCTGGTCACGCAGCAGATACGCCTGGTCGTGCAAGCGATCACCGGCAAAGGATCATAATCCGTGAAAAAGACAGAAAAAACGCGCGAGAGTTTAGAGCAAAGCATTGCCACCCTGGAGCAACTGATCAGCATCAGCCGCCGCCTGAACTCGACGCTCGAAATGCGCCCCCTCCTCCAACAGATCGTAGATGCCGCCCGCGATCTCACCAATGCGGACGGCGCGTCAATTCTGTTGATGGAAAGCGACAATACGCTGCACTTTGCGGCAGCCGCCGGGCCAGATGCCACCCTGCTCGAAGTCACCGAAGTGCCCCTCGACAGTAGCCTGGCCGGCTGGGTCGTCCGCAACCGCGAAATGCTCATTGTCGAAGATGTCCTCTCCGATCCACGGCACTACGCGATCCAAACCATCAATCCTACCCAGTCTTTGCTGGCCGTTCCGATGTTCTTTGGCGAGCAAATTATCGGCGTGCTGGAATCGGTGACCACCAAAACCCGCCACAGTTTCACGCGCGAGGATATCGAGACATTAGAAACACTCGCCAGCATCGCGGCTGTGGCCGTCCAAAATGCGCGCCTTTTTGAACAGAGTGACTGGGTCGCCGAGGTAGTTCACGAAATCCGTACCCCCCTGACGGCGATCCTCTCCTACGCCGATTTGCTCCAACGCTCCGATGTGGATGAAAACTTGCGCGTTCAGTTCATCACCATCATCCAGCAGGAAACGCAACGCGTGAGTAATCTGGCTACGCAATTCCTGGACCTGGCGCGCCTGGAGTCCGGACGGATTCGGATGGCGAAAGTCACTCTAAACATCGCCGATATGATCGCCAGAGTGGCCAACATCATCCGCCCCACGCTCAAAGATAACCAACAAACTTTGGCGATACAAATCTTGACGGATCTACCGCCGACCGTTGGCGACGATCAGCGAATTCATCAAGTGCTCCTCAATTTGCTCAGCAACGCCGCGAAATACTCAGATCCAGGCGACACGATCACAATCACCGCCCAGGCGGATGCCCAGACCATCACCGTCGCGGTTTCTGACACCGGCCCTGGCATACCGGCGGAACAGTTGCCGCGTCTCTTCCACAAGTTCGCCCGCTTGCCGGGCAAGGAGCACAAAGTCGCCGGGACGGGATTGGGCCTGGTCATTTCTCGCCAGATCATCGAAGCCCACAAAGGGCAAATCTGGGCAGAGAGTGAAGTCGGCAAAGGTAGCACCTTCAGTTTTACACTCCCCATCATTGAACCCGGATCGAACATTTGATCCTGCCCCGCAACGAGGAATATGGACGGACCATAGTCGCGTTGCGGCGTGTTTTCCAAGTTTACAATCCCTGGAATTATGGTAAAATCGGAATGCCTGTGAGCCATGCGCTCTCGGGTTTTTCTTTTATAAACAGACCTACCCCAATCACTAAAACGAGATTTCGAGGAGCATAGCGTTATGAGCAATCGCCCGGTGTATTTAACTCCAGAGGGCTACGAAGCGTTAGAGCAAGAATTAAACTATTTGAAAACAGTGCGTCGTCAAGAGTTGGCCAATCGTCTGCACGAGGCGTTAGGTGAGGGCGAACTGATCGAGAATGCCGAATTGGAAGATGCTCGTCGTGAACAGTCTTTTGTGGAAGGGCGAATTCTCACCCTGGAAGAGCAACTGCGCAAAGCGATTATCATTGAAGAGGCCAACAAGCCTCGCGGTGTCGTCAGCGTGGGAAGCCGGGTGACAATCCAGGAATATGGCTACGATGCCCCTGAGAACTACTATGTCGTCGGTTCGGCAGAGGCAGACCCGGCCCACGGGAAAATCTCGAACGAATCCCCACTGGGCAAGGCGTTGCTCGGCAAGCGCAAGGGCGACAAGGCCATTGTCCAGGCGCCAGATGGGGACATTGTTTTCGAAATTCTCACCGTAGACTAAAAATCCGACTTTTACGACAAAACAAGCCCATACAGAGCGTATGGGCTTGTTTTATAGACAAACGACTAGCAGGCCATTAGAAAGGAGTCATCCAATGGAATTGACCGAACTGGAACGCCAACGTGTAGAAAAATTGGAGAAACTGCAAGAAGCCGGGATGCCACCCTACCCGCATCGCATCTACCGCACGCACACAGCCCAGGCCGTTCTCGATGCGTGCGCAGAGGCCGAACGCTCCGGCCATCCCGCCCCCGACGCCACGGTCGCCGGACGCATCGTCAGTATTCGCATTATGGGCAAGGTCGCGTTCGCGCACATCGAAGACGAGAGCGGCAAGCTTCAGCTTTTTATGCGGCAAAACGAACTTGGGGATGAAAACTACGCGTTGTTCAAGAAAGCGTTCGACATCGGCGATTTCGTCGAGGCCAGCGGGGCGATTGTGCGCACGCGCACCGGAGAAATCAGCATCCAAGTCAACAGCATACGAATGTTGGCAAAGGCCATCACGCCGCTGCCCATCCCCAAAGAATACGAGGATGCCGAAGGCCATCTGACCCGCTACAGCGCCTTCTCCGACGTCGAAGAACGCTATCGCCAACGCTACGCCGACCTGGCCGTCAATCCCCAGGTGCGGGAGACCTTCCGCATCCGCTCGCGGACCATCAGCGCCCTGCGCGCCTGGCTCGACGATCATGGCTACCTCGAAGTCGAAACGCCGGTGCTCCAACCTATCTACGGCGGCGCGGCGGCGCGCCCTTTCACCACTTACCACAACCAACTCAAGCAAAATCTCTACCTGCGCATTTCGTTTGAACTGTATCTCAAACGTTTGCTGGTGGGTATGTACGAGCGCGTGTACGAAATCGGGCGCGACTTCCGCAACGAAGGCGTCTCTTTCAAACACAATCCCGAATTCACCCAGCTCGAATTCTACTGCGCCTATATAGACCTGGCTGGCGTGATGGAAACCGTCGAGCAGATGATCCCCTACGCGGCTCAGCGGGTATTGGGAACCACTACCATCACCTACCAGGGGAACGTCATTGACCTGACGCCGCCCTGGCGGCGCATTGCCCTGCGGGACCTCATCCACACGCACACGGGTATAGACTACACGGCGTTCCCCGACGCGGAAGCGTTGCGCGCGGAGATGCGCCGGCGCGGTTATGACGCTGCCAGCAACGCAACCTGGGGACATTTGGTGGATAACTTACTCTCTGAGGCGGAACCCACACTCATCCAACCCACCTTCGTCCACGACTACCCCATCGAAATCTCACCGCTGGCAAAACAGAAACCCGACGATCCCACACACGTAGAACGGTTTGAACTCTTTATCGGCGGGATAGAGACGGGCAACGCCTTCACCGAGTTAAACGATCCTTTTGAACAGGAACGGCGGTTCTATCAGCAAAGACATGAATTCGAAGCCGGCGACGAGGAAGCCCAACCGATGGACGAAGATTATGTGCAAGCCATGAAATACGGGATGCCGCCTAACGGCGGATTCGGCATGGGGGTTGATCGCCTCGCTATGCTCTTCAGCGATCAACGCTCTATCCGCGAGGTGCTCCTCTACCCGCACCTGCGGTCACGCGATTAGACCCGCGCCAACACAAAGCCGGATGGCGAGCAAAGGATGCGCCATCCGATTTTTTGTTTTCTACAGCAAGCCCTGTACTTCGGCATCTAGCCGTCGGTAGAAGGCCTCCATATATTGGTGGCGCTCGCGGGCAATCGCGCGCCCTTCACCCGTGTAAAGCCGTTGCTGGATGCGCGAAAGCTTGACGACGAACTCGTGAACCGGCGTATGGGCAGGATCATCGCCACTGGCTTCCCAACGCGCCAGGTCTACCGCATCCAACGGCGCCCAGAGACGCTGCTGATGCGCGCCGCCGTAGGCAAAAGCCCGCGCAATGCCGATCGCGCCAATCGCATCCAATTTATCCGCATCAAAGAGCACCTGCGCTTCAAGCGTCGCCGGTTCTGGCGCAACTCGAAAGCGATGCGCCGCAATGGCGTGTACAACAGCATCAATCCAGGCTGGCGACTCCCCGCGCGCGGTCAGGAACGCACGCGCGCGCGCCGCAGCGATAGCCGCATGATCTTGCGCTTCTGCATCCGCCTCACTACGCCCCCAATCATGCAAGAGCGTTGCGGCATGGATGATGGACAGGTCGGCGTGCTCAACCCGCGCGATGCGCTCGGCCAACGCCAACACGCGCAAAATGTGATCGAAATCGTGGACGCTATCCGCGCCGGCGTACAACTGGCGCGCCTCTTCAACAGTCAAAGTCATTGCCGACCTCCTATGGGATGACAAACAAAAACGAGCCTTACGGCTCGTTCGCACATTGCGGCCCCACAGCTCAATCAGGGCAGGTAAATCAAAGGATTGGTAGGATATCCGTTGTAACGGATCTCATAATGCAGGTGCGGCCCGGTAGAATTGCCCGTGCTCCCCATCGCGCCGATCACCGCCCCCGCGTAAACCGTTTCGCCTTCACTTACATAAATTTTGCTCAGATGGGCGTAATACGTTTGGAACCCGTTGGCATGATCCAGGACAACCAGATAGCCATATCCGATGTCCGTCCAACCGGCAAAGCTCACATACCCGGCATCCGAGGCGACAATCGCAGCGCCGACCGATCCACCGATGTCAATAGCCCGGTGCCCGTACCAATATCCCTGCGTCAACACGCCGGCCGCTGGCCAGTAGAAAATACCGGCTGCTGTAACGTCAGAGGTCACCGGTCCCTGATAGGCCGTAACTTCGCGCGTCTTGTAGGGTTTGGTGCCTCCCGGCACAATCAGTTTGTCGCCTACGACGAGCTGTCCATCTGCCGGAACGGTGTTAAAGGGACAATTGATGATATCTTCAGCAGCAACTTTGTATGTCTCGGCCAGCGATTGCACTGTGTCGCTGACGGCAACCGTATGGTACACGCCATCAATGGGGAGAATCGTCAACACCTGCCCAACCTGCAACAGATCAGGCATCTTCTCCATCTCAGGATTCGACCAGAGCAATGTTGTCGGTTGCAAGCCAAACGCCGCTGCAACGGATTCTGCTGTGTCGCCCACCTGGACAATGTACGTGACAATCTCCAGGCGAGGACGCTCCGGGATCGCCGTATGCGCCTCGGCTTGGCGCACAATCTGGGCGTGCGCCCCTCCCCGATAGTACGACCGCGAGAATGAAGTGGCGAGTGTGGTTGGGGCGAGGCTGTTAGCGCGAGAGGCGAGAGTTTCCGCCGCTTGGGAGGCAGAAGCGATTGAGTCAAACTTCATACTTCCCAGGAGCACAAACAAGATCAGGATAAGCGCAAGTGCCACATGTGAGGCCAGCCGTCCCAAGAGTGGACGTTGTCCTTCGTGGTCGCCATGCCAGCGCCAGACCCACACAGCAAACCGGGCAGAAAGGCGAATTAGAGGAGGCGTATGCCAGGCGTAATCATCCCGCTGGAGAGGTACAGAAGGTATACTCATGGTTCGAAAAGTTGGGGGTTCTGCGGAACGCCGTTGAAACGGATTTCATAGTGCAAGTGGGCGCCGGTTGACCAACCGGTTGACCCACAATAGCCGAGCAACTGTCCTTGATAGACCGGTTGCCCACATCCCACAGCAAAACCACTAAAGTGCGCGTAATACGTTTCATAGCCGTTGCCATGTCTGACGCGCACCAGGTTGCCATACCCGCCGCCCCATCCAGCGAAGACTACCACGCCATTATCGGCGGCATAGATAGGATCACCCATACGACATTTGTAGTCCAGGCCGATATGTCCAGGATTACGTGGGTCGCCAAAATACCACCCGGAGACAGCATAAGAGCCAGTCGGCAAAATAAACCACCCCGATGCGCCCGGGCCACTCACAGAAACATCACCGCACGCTCCCCAACTGACGGCTGCCGCGCCAACGCCAGGAGCTGTAGGTTCAGGTGGAGGAGCTTCCCACTCAACATCTTCGCCCACAGCACCGGGAATCATCAGTTGCATACCTTCACGCAAGGGCGCCCCTTCAGCAAGATCATTCCAGATGTTATAAAGCGCTGTCGCCACGACTTCGTATTGCTCAGCGATGCTTTCGGGGGTTTCTCCCTCCATCACGGTATGATAGGCGCCATCAACAGGGGGGATAAAAAGCGTCAGGCCCGGCTGTATCAGCCACGGCGAGCCTTGTAAGGTCTCCATATTGGACCATGCGACAGTGTAAGGGGACAGACCAAACCGCTCGGCGATGAGGAAGATATTGTCGCCAGATTGTACAGTATAGGTAATCACTTCCAGACGCACCCGTTCGGGAACATCTGTGCGGGGTTGCGCTTTTCTGAAGACAGCGCGAGCTGTTTGATTGAGGATTGGCCACTGCGGCACTCCACCAGCCACAAACACTGTAGGAGTAACCACTGGTTCCGCAGCGACCGGCCGAGAGACAGGATTGGCTTCCGGTGTTATCGCAACGCTGATCGGCGCAAGGGCAATCCGGCCGACAAGGCCCAGCAATAACGCCAAAACCAGAATTGCCAGATGCGCGCTGTAGCGTCCAACAAAAGCAGCGACGGCCCGGCGGTCATTACCCCACCGCCAGACTATCGCTGTAGCTTCACCTAGAATATGCCCAAGGAGACTGGACAATCTCAACTTTGGGCCTGAGTCGTCTATTTCTTGTAAACTACTTTCTTGTGTATTTTCCATAAGCACAAGCCTTATGACGATTCCCGAACCGTCAACAGGCTTATTATAACATAGGAAAAAATAATTGGCAACCCCTCCAATCTGACGGTTTTCTTACGAGGTTGCGGTTTTGCCGAAGATGTAGATGTCTTGACAATGCTTTCAGCCATGCGATAATCAACTGCGACATAGAAGATGTAGGTCAGCCGAAAAAATCATAACGACAAGAGCGGCGCTTGTCCAGTGTGGCACAAACATAATCGGAGGTGAAGAAATGGGAAGCGTAAAACACGTTGATGCGAGCAGCTTTGATGTCGAGATTCAGGAAACCGAATTGCCGGTTCTGGCAGATTTTTGGGCAGAATGGTGTCCGCCCTGTCGCAAGTTAGGCCCGACGCTGGAGGAGGTCGCGGTCGAATTGGATGGGCGGTTGAAAATTATCAAAGTCAATGTGCAGGAAGAGTCCGAGTTAGCAACACAGTATGGCGTTATGAACATTCCGACCATGATTATCTTCAAAAACGGGCAGGAAGTGACTCGGCTGGTCGGCAATCGAGCGAAAGCCGCGCTCATCGAAGAGCTAGAGCCTTATATGAAGTAGAGTTTTTAAGATCAATCGCCCATACAAAAGCAACTCCCGGACAATCCGGGAGTTGCTTTTACAGGGTCATCCGCTGTTATGGGTTGCTTCATCCCACAGGCGTTCTTTCTCTTCTGCGCTCAATGCCTCCAGAGCAAAGCCCTGCTGGCGTGCGGTTTGCTCAACACAGCGCAAGCGCCGGGCAAAACGCGCGTTTGCCTCGCGCAAGGCGGCCTCAGGATCAATCTCCATCCGTCGCGCCCACTTACCAATTTCAAACAATAGATCGCCAAGCGCCGCGGCCTGAACTTCAGATGTTTGCGCCTGGCGCACTGTATCCACCAAATGTTTGACGCGATCAATGACGGCAGCGGTTTGCATCGCGTCCAGTCCCACCCGCGCTGCGCGGCTGCTATAGGCGGAAGCCTGCGCCAACGCCGGCAGCGCCACAGGCACACCATCCAGCAGGGAACGCTGCGCCGCGCCATTGTCCACCCGTTCCTGCCGCTTAATGATCTCCCAATTGACGGTGACTTCCTGCGCGTCAGCCACCTGTACGTCGCCCCACACGTGGGGGTGGCGGTGTTTGAGCTTGCGATCAATCCCGTTGATCACATCCGCCATCCGAAATTCACCTTCCTCGTTGGCGATTTGTACATGCAACACCACTTGAAGCAACAAATCGCCCAGTTCTTCGCGGAGAGCATCTATGTCGTCCGTGTCAATGGCGTGCAGCACTTCATACGTTTCTTCCAAGAGCGACGCACGCAACGTTGCGTGCGTTTGTTCGCGGTCCCAGGGACATCCCTCTGGACTGCGCAAATGCGCCACCGTCTCCTGGAAATGTTCAAAGCCACTGCTGGAGGGCAGCGGCGGCACGTAAAGCGAAGTCAAAGGCGTTGCCTCGCTGTGATCAATTTCGTAAAGCGGCCCCCACACCACGGATTCAGCCGACGTACCCGCCGCATGGATGAGGGCAACTGGATGTTCGTCAGGATACACATCCATCAACGCCAGCTTCAACTCTGAGGCCACAACTCGGCTGTAGACCTGCGCAACCAGCGCCGGCGCATCGGGGTTCAGCACTGGATAGTACGCCCCCACGAGGTCAAGTGCATCCACAATCTGCAAACCATCCAGGGGATCGAGCGACAAGGCAGTTAGAGTCGGCTCAATAAAACTCAGCCCAGGCACAATACGCACGGGGATACTGGCTTCGCGTGCTTTCTGCACAATGCGCGTCACGGTAGACTCTCCCACCAATGGATGGCCGGGGACAGCGTAAACCACACCCTCCTGGCGCGCACCCAGTTCCAGCACTTTCTCCACGATGGCAGCATAGACAGCCTCGAATGAGTCTGCTTTTTCGTAGAGATCGTCGAACGAACGAATGAACGGACCGGTGGGGAGATAGGGAACAACCGGATGGCGCGCAGTGCGCAGCCACACCACATCAGCCTGGGCAAGCGCATCCCAGGCCGCGCGCGTCAATTGTTCAGCAGCGCCGGGGCCTAAGCCAATCACGGTAATCTGTGCCATATTATCCTCAAAGCGCGGAACACGCATCCAGAGCAGTCAATATACAACAAACAGGTAGGCAAAAAGCTTGCCTACCTGTACCAACACACAATGTCAAAGCGAACTGTGAATTCGACCTAACGCTTCGTGTATTGCGGAGCCTTGCGAGCGCGCTTGAGACCGGGCTTTTTGCGCTCCTTCTCGCGTGCGTCGCGCGTAAGAATACCGGCCTGCCGCAACAAGGTGCGAAACTCTGGGTCAACCTTGAGCAATGCGCGGGAGACTCCCATACGCACAGCTTCAGACTGTCCGGTGATACCGCCGCCCTCGACCAAGACGGTAATATCAAACTGTGCCTCGGTGTGGGTGAGTTTCAAAGGCATGAGAAGATTCTGCCAATCCACCTCACGACGGAAGTATTCCTGATAAGGCTGCCCGTTGATGATGTATTGCCCACTCCCACCCGAGTGGAGACGAACACGAGCAGAAGCAGTTTTTCTACGTCCTAACCCTTCATAATACATGCGCTAGACTCCTTATAACTCCAACGGTTTAGGCAATTGTGCCTGATGGGGATGTTCAGACCCGGCATAAACCTTCAACTTCTTGAACTGCCGACGCCCCAACGGACCACGCGGCAACATACCCTTAACAGCATGTTCAATAACACGCTCAGGATGCTTTTGCAGTTGTTTGCGCAAGGTAATTGACTTTATGCCACCAGGATAACCGCTATGATGATAGTATTCTTTCTGGTCGAGTTTGCGTCCAGTGACCGCGACCTTCTCAGCGTTGATCACGATGACGAAATCGCCTACATCCTCATACGGCGTATACTGCGGCTTGTTCTTCCCACGCAGAACACTCGCGATTTTCGTGGCCAGCCGGCCCAACGTCAGACCGGTTGCGTCAACAACATACCAGTCCCGCTGAATATCATCTGGCTTGGCTACATAAGTCTTATGAATTCTTGCTTGTTTCACCTTTTTTCACCCCTACCTGATCAATCCTTTTTGTCATTCAAACCGGCGCACAGGTCTCTTCCGCGTAAGAAACAGCCTTAAGACACAATCCCTGTGCGGCAACTGCCGGCCCCGCTTTACGGCGATTGCATGTTCGCAGAATGTCACCAAACTCGTCCGGTGATAAAACACCCTTCCCTACACGGAGCAGCGTCCCGACAATCATACGCACCATTCTGTACAGGAAAGCATTAGCCTCAATATCAAAATAAAGCCACGCATCCTGTTCAGTCCACAAAGCACGATAGACTTGACGAACGGTGTTTTCGCCGACTACTGGCGAACCGAAAGCGGCGAAGTCCTGTTGCCCCACCAACAACGAGGCCGCAACACGCATAGCCTCCACATTTAACGTCTCCGCAATGTGCAGACTAAAGCGCGCCACTAACGGGTTACGCACCACCTCACGATAGAGCGTGTAACGATACCAACGGCGTAACGCATCATATCGCGGATGAAATGTCGGTCGCGTTTGCTCCGCACGTATGACTGCGATCTGTCGAGGAAGTAAAGCATTCATTCCCCGGCGAAGATCGGTCAGCGGGTGACGCCATTCGGTGTCAAAAGCGATGACCTGCCCCTCGGCGTGCACCCCGGCATCTGTGCGCCCCGCCGCCAAAATGGGACAGGGCGCGCCCGTGAGTTTCTCCAGTGCGCGCTGCAGTTCTTCCTGGATACTAAGGGCGTTCTTTTGACGTTGGAACCCTCCGTATCCCGTTCCATCGTAGGCCACAACGGCCTTCACGCGCACTATGCTTCACCTCGACGGCGATAAATGCTGGCGGTTTTCCGTGCTATTCTTCGACCAGTTTTAAAAGTACGATTTGGGCGGCATCGCCCTTGCGCAGCCCAAGCTTCAGCATCTGCGTGTACCCGCCCGGGCGGTCACGAAACTGGGGCGCAATTTCATTGAACAACTTCTGCACAACGGCAGGATCATTGAGGCGCGCCGCAGCCAGACGCCGGGCGTGAACCTCTTTGGCCGGATCTGCTTCGCCAGCAACCAGGCCATGTTTAGCCAACGTGATCAGTTTCTCAGCCTGCCCGCGAATAGCCTCAGCCTTCGTCCGCGTGGTGCGGATGTGATTGTGACGGAACAGTTCCGTCACGAGGTTACGGCGCAAGGCAGTTCGCTGGCCCACTGGGCGACTCAATTTCTTACCCGCGACACGATGTCGCATACTTCTACCTCCTGGCTATAAGTTCAGACGGGTTAGACGACTTCTTCTTCAGCCGTTGCCGTCCAGAACCCCTTAATGGTTAATTGCTCCACCAGCTCATCCAGCGACTTTTCACCGAAGTTGCGGATGGATAGCATGGCATCCCTGCCTCGCGTGAGCATCTCTAATACTTCACCGACATTCGAAATCCCCGTGCGCTTGAGGGCATTATAAACACGCACACCTAATCCCAGGTCCTCGATAGGAATAGCATAAGCCTGATGCGGGATCGTCTCTTTCTGCGCATCCTCAGCAGACGGAACTTCCTCTTCTATCTCAGCCCCGGCGATTAAACGCAAATGCATAACCAGAATCCGCGCAGATTCCTTCAAAGCGTCGAGTGGAGCAATGCGACCATCGGTCCAGATGTCAACGATCAACCGGTCATAGTTGGTCAATTGCCCAACGCGCGCCTGGTCCACACGGAAGTTCACCCGGCGCACCGGACTGAAGATTGCATCTACCGGCAGCACCCCAATCGGCATTCGCCCACGCCCTTCTGAAGGGGCATAGCCACGCCCACTTTCTACAGTGAACTCGAAGTCCAAGTGCGTTTCGTCATCATCCACAGTGAACAGGTAAAGATCAGGGTTCAAAATTTCGATTTCCGGCGGAGCGATGATGTCTCCCGCAGTCACCACCCCCGCTCCCTCAATACGGAGCGTCATGTACTGCGGCCCTTCACCTTCCAGCGAAAGTCGAACCTGTTTAAGCCTGAGCATCACCTGGATCACGTCTTCCCGCACACCCGGAATCGCCGAGAATTCGTGCGGAATGTCCGTGATGCGCATCGCTGTGATCGCAGCCCCTTCCAGCGAAGAAAGCAGCACTCGCCGCAAGGAATTGCCAAGCGTCACACCATAACCGCTCTCCAGTGGGCCAACGATGTAGCGCCCATACTGTTGAGCATTTACTTCCACCTCTACCTTCGGCAGAACTGGCGCTGTTAACACTTTGCCTCCTGTCTGCTTTTAGCGTGAGTAGAACTCAACGATTAACTGCTCTTCTACCGGAACGTCAATTTCTTGGCGCGTCGGCAATGCCAACATCCGGCCATCCAGCGTCTCTGTATCCAGGCTTAACCAGGCGGGAACCTCGCGTTTCCCGAGCAGCTCTTTACGTTCTTTGAAGTACTTGGCCTGCCGGCTTTCTGGGCGCACCGCGACCAGATCAGTGGGCCGTACCAAAAAGGCGGGGATATCCGTCATCCGCCCGTTGACCGTAAAGTGCCCATGCTGTACCAACTGACGCGCGTGGGCGCGTGAGTCAGCAAGCCCCAACCGATAAACGACATTATCCAAACGGCTCTCCAACACCGCCAACAAATTTTCACCCGTCATCCCAGGGCGACGCTGCGCTTCATGGTAATAACGACGGAACTGTCGCTCCAGTACGCCATAAATCCGGCGCGCTTTCTGTTTTTCGCGCAATTGCATGGCATAGTCAGACAACTTGCGCCGCCGGAAAGCGGATTCTTTCCCATGCTGACCCGGTGGATAGGCGCGCTGCTCAAAGGGGCATTTCTGGGTGTAGCACTTTTCCCCTTTCAGGTATATCTTCATCCCTTCTCGCCGACAGATTTTGCACGAAGGACCTATATATCTTGCCATAACTTCTCCTTATGCCTTCTTCCGACTCGCGTCCCTTTATACACGCCGCTTCTTAGGCGGACGACATCCATTGTGAGGAATGGGCGTCGTATCAACAATCGAACGCACCCGCAGCCCAACAGCAGCTAACGCACGGAGTGAAGCTTCCCGCCCAGGGCCTGCGCCCTTGACGAAGACATCCACTTCCTGCAAACCGTCGTTATCAATCGCATCTTTCGCCACTTTTTCTGCGGCTACCCGCGCAGCAAAAGGCGTGCTTTTTCGCGTGCCCTTAAACCCAGAGGCGCCCGCGCTTCCCCAGCGCATCACGTTGCCCTGAGCGTCTGTCACGGTAATGATCGTGTTGTTAAACGTCGTGTTGATATAAACGCAACCGCGAGGCACATTACGTTTGACACGCCGAACTGCTTTCCGCGCGCTGCGAGTTGAACGTTTAGCCATAAAATCCTCCTAGCTCCTTATTGACATCCCATAATAGCCACCATATCCTGCAGATGTGGCTTACTTCTTCTTCGAGCCGCGACGACGACCGCGACCGGGAACCGTCTTCTTGGGGCCACGCTTGGTACGCGCATTGGTCCGGGTGCGCTGACCGCGCACGGGCAAATTACGACGATGACGCAACCCACGGTAGGATCCGATCTCGATAAGCCGTTTGATGTTCATTTGAACTTCACGGCGCAAGTCTCCCTCAACGATGTATTCGCGATCAACGACATCACGAATGGCGGCAAGTTCGGCCTCTGTGAGGTCCGTGTCGAGCTTCGCCGCATCAACCCCCGCCTTTTCCAGGATCTCGCCACTGGTCTTGCGACCAATGCCGTAGATATACGTCAGACCAATCTCAATGCGCTTATTCCGCGGCAGGTCAACTCCTGCTATACGTGCCATAGTTTCTTTCCAGCCTCCTCAAAGTCGCCCGAAAGGGTCAAAACTACCCTTGACGTTGCTTATGTTTAGGGTTATCGCAGATCACCCGAACAACACCTCGCCGCCGAATGATTTTGCACTTCGGGCAGCGCCGCTTCACAGATGGTGATACCTTCATAATTTCTACTCCTTCTTGACCACCGGGATACAGGGCCGCAAATCCCAACAGATTACAGGCGCGCTCCCGGGTAGATACGCAGTCGTTTATTATACCATACTTTTTAGCGTAAAAAGCCTTCGTAGTTGCGCATCAGCAATTGAGCTTCCAACTGTCGCGCCGTGTCCATCACGGTGCCGACAACAATGAGCAGACCCGAACTTTGAATGAGCATCTGATTGGAATTCATAAAAAGTCCTACAATGTAGGGCAAGACGGCGACGATGCCCAGGAACAGAGCGCCAACCAGGGTGATGCGTTTGTAAATCCCAAGGATATGTTCCTCTGTCTTCTTACCCGGGCGGATGCCAGGAATAAAACCGCCTTGTTTTTGTAACATCTCCGGCAGGTTCTGCTGCTCGATCATCACAAAGGTGTAGAAGTAGGTCAGACCGAAAACTGCTAAAAAGTACATCGGAGCATACCAGATATTGTTGCCGCTGAAAAACTGCACAACGTTATTCGCAAACTTGGCTACAGGTGTGTTAGTGCTGTTCAGGAAGAACTGCGCCACGACCGCCGGGAAAGCTAGAATGGACTGGGCGAAGATCAACGGGATCATGCCAGCGGTGTTGATCTTCAGGGGGATGTAGGTGCTGCCCCCTCCATACTGTTTCATGCCGCGTACACGCTTGCCATATTGGACCTTGATCCGGCGTTCACCATCCTGGACAAAGACGATGAATAGAATCGTCCCCACCAGGATCACCAGATAGACAAATACGCCAATGACCCCATCACTCTCCCAGATATTGCGGAAGCTGGAGGGAACACGCGACACAATACCACCGAAGATGATCAGCGACAACCCATTGCCAATACCCTGTTCGGAAATCAACTCACCTAACCACACAGCGAACATAGTGCCAGCCGTCATCGTAATCAACAGTGTGATCGTAGGTAGGGTTTTATCGGGTCCCCACCCAAAGTAGGGTAAGATAGGGCGTGTTCCGATCGTCGCAGAACTGAAGAGCTGCGCCTGCCCAAAAGCCGACAAAGCCGCCAGTGGCACAGTCAGGTAGAACGTCCACTGGTTCATCTTGCGCTGGCCTTCTTCACCTTCTTCCTTGATCTGCTGTTCCCATTTAGGGAAGATAGGGAGAAGCAATTGCAAGACAATCTGCGCCGTCACGTAAGGGTAAACCCCAGCGGCAAGAACTGAAAAGTTCGATACGGCTCCACCGGACAGCAAGTCCAAGAGACCAGCGAACTGCTTCAGACCTGCCGTCTCACTGCCTGTCGTCGCAGACTCAAAGAAATCCTTCAACGCCAGACGATCAACACCCGGCACAGGGATATTCGACGCCATACGGAAGATAACAAGTATCAACAGCGTATAGAAAATCCGCCGGCGCAGATCAGGAAGTTTGAATGCATTACGCAGGGCTTCAATCATTAATAGCCTCCGTCAGAGCCTAAGCTACACAAGCATACCACACTCAGCGAGTCCGATAACCGCCCCTGGTCCACGGTAAAAGTTCTACCGTACCACCCGCGGCCTCAATCTTGGCGCGTGCAGCCGTCGAGACACGATGCGCATACACTTTCAAGGGATATGTGAGTTCTCCCTCGGCCAAAACGACGATCCAATCATCTGCGTGTTTGATCAGCCCCACCGCCGACAAGGTCTCCGGCGAGACCACCGCCTCAGCCGCGAAACGCTCGCTAAGTTGCGCCAGATTCACCGGCGTGAACTCAACTTTATACGGGTTGAAGAACTTGTAACCACGCACGAATGGGATCTTACGCACGAGAGGAAGTTGTCCACCTTCAAAGTATGCGCCCATTCCCTTGCCACCGCGCGCTTTCTGTCCTTTTGTACCCCGCCCTGCCGTTTTACCCTGGCCGGCGGCGATACCACGACCGACGCGCTTGCGTGACTTTTTAGCTCCCTCGGCAGGATGCAAATCTTGTAACTTCATGACAGTATCCTCCACCTATGCCTCGACTTCCTCAACCCGCAGCAGATGCGAAATCTTGTTCACCATACCGCGCACAGCAGGGTTGTCGGGACGTTCCACAACTTGATTCAATTTCCGCAATCCCAACGTTCGCGCTGTCTGCTTTTGCCGAATGGAATATCCGATAGGGCTACGCACCAGCGTAATACGCAGCATTTTAGCCATTATGCTTGCCTCCTTCGCCAGAAAGGCATCACCTCGGCGACCGGCTTGCCACGCTCTTTAGCCAATTCTTCGACCCAGCGCAGTTGATCCAAGGCTTCAACTGTTGCCTGTACGACATTGATGGCGGTGGCGCTGCCTTGAGATTTGGTCAAAATGTCATGGATTCCAGCAGCTTCCAGGACTGCACGCACACCACCCCCAGCGATAACGCCAGTACCTTTGGTCGCCGGGCGCAACAAGACTTTTGCGCCGCCACAACGCCCCACAACATCGTGCGGAATAGTGGTTCCTTCCAAAGGAATGGTGTGCATAGCGCGCCGGGCGCGTTCGGTCGCCTTCCCGATGGCGTCGGGCACAGTGCGAGCTTTGCCGATGCCCAGCCCGACCTGGCCCTTGTTGTCACCCACAATGGCAACAACACGGAAATGGAAAGTGCGACCACCCTTAACAACTTTAGCTACCCGCGTAATGTCAACTACGCGCTCATCCAGTTCTTCTTGTTCTTCTTCAACAACTGGTCTTCGATCTCGTCGTGATTCCATATCTCCTCCTGCCGGACGCGACTAAGGCGCAGCCGTATATTTAGAAATCCAGACCCGCCTTACGAGCGGCCTCGGCGAGAGCCTTCACACGACCGTGATACTTGTAGCCACCACGGTCGAACACTACACTTTTCACACCTTTAGACAATGCCCGCTCAGCTATCACTTCACCTACAACCCGCGCCTGCTCGGTCTTCGTCATTTCAGCGACCCGCTCACGAATGCCTCGATCCACCGTAGAAGCTGCAGCGAGTGTACAGCCCGCGTTATCGTCAATGATCTGCGCATAAATGTGATTCAGGCTGCGGAAGACGCTCAGACGTGGACGTTCTGGCGTCCCACTCACGGTCTTGCGGATGTGAGCTTGGCGCCGCAATCGGGCTTTACTGCGATCAATTTCTGGTTTCATCTTTTACTTTACCCTCAGTTCCACGTTTTATCACTTCACGTTACGATGCTATTTGGCTTTGCCGGTCTTCCCCGCCTTACGGCGTACCAGCTCACCCTGATAGCGAATGCCTTTACCCAAATAAGGTTCCACGGGGCGCCAGCCGCGAATTTCCGCAGCGACTCGACCAACCACTTCTTTGTCGCAACCCCGCACCGTGATGGTGCTGGTGCGCGGGTTGACCTCAAACTGAATCCCCGCGGGCGGCTCAATCACCACAGAATGGGAGAGTCCCAGGCTCATCACCAATGTCTTCCCCTGGAGTTCAGCGCGATACCCGGTTCCCACGATCTCCAACACCCGGCTGTAACCCGCAGTCACGCCATAAACCATGTTGTTGAGCAACGCGCGCGTCAGGCCATGAAGCGCCCTGATCGGTTGTTCATCATTGGGGCGTGCCACATGCAACACGCCATCTTTGATCGAAATCGTCATCTCAGGACGGAACTCGCGCGTCAACTCACCCTTCGGCCCAGCGACCGTTACCGTACTTCCATCAATTTGCACCCGCACCCCAGATGGGATCGGGATCGGCATTTTTCCTATCCGCGACATGATTAACCTCCCTGCCCGTATTACCAGACGTAGCAGATGATCTCGCCGCCAACGTTGAGACGGCGCGCCTGCTGGCCGGTGATGACGCCCTTGGGAGTGGAGAGGATGGCAATCCCCATGCCACTGCGTACCCAGGGAATATCCTGAACCGACGTATAGATACGACGGCCAGGCTTGCTCACACGCGTCAGGTTAGTGATAACAGGCCGCTGGTGCTTGACATCACCCTGATACTTGAGTTGGATGACCAGGCTCCGATGCGCGTTCTCGTCTGTGACCACCTTGTAATCTTCAATATACCCCTCGTCCTTGAGGATTTTGGCAATGGCAGCCTTGACCTTGGACGCCGGCATAGAAACTGTCGCATGCTTCACCATTAAAGCATTCCGAAGACGTGCTAACATATCAGCAATTGGATCTGAAGTTATCATCTTTGCACTCCATTACCAACTGGATTTAACCAGACCGGGGACTTTCCCCTCTAAGGCCAACTCACGAAGACAGATCCGGCATAAGCCGAAGCGGCGGTAATACCCACGCGGGCGTCCACAACGAGAACAGCGGTTACGTACCCGTATCTTATACTTACGCCGGGTTTCGCGAATCGGCATTGATTTTTGTGCCATACTATTACTCCTTCTCCAAAACTCGTTCGCTCACAAGCCCAAGGTTGTTAACCACTAGCGCCGAAAGGGCATCCCCAGAAGCTCCAACAGCCGTCGGGCCTCTTCGTCAGTCTCAGCCGTCGTGTTAATGGTTACTTCAAACCCTCGAATTTTATCAATTTTGTCGTAATTAATTTCTGGGAAGATCAATTGCTCGCGCAGTCCCAGGGTGTAATTACCGCGCCCATCCAATTTATCCGGCACACCGTGGAAGTCACGGGTGCGGGGAAGGGCGACACTAACCAGGCGACTGAGAAAAGCCCACATCTTTTCGCCGCGCAGGGTGACTTTCACCCCAATGGCGCGCCCTTCGCGCAACTTGAAGTTAGCGACCGACTTCCGGGCTTTCGTGACAACCGGCTGTTGCCCGGTAATGCTGCGCAGGTCGGCTACGGCATACTCGAGTGCTTTGGGGTTATCCAGGGCTTCCCCCATCCCAATGTTGATCACAACCTTGCGCAGACGCGGCACTTGCATCACATTGGCGTAACCAAACTCTTTGAGCAAGCTTGGTGTAATTTCTTCACGATACCGTTTCTGTAACTCTTGCATGTTTACCTTCTCCCAGAGCAGGGAACCTGCTATTCAATCACCGCATCGCACTTGCGACACACGCGCACTTTGTTCTCATCAACAACATCATAGCCGACACGGGTCGCCTGGTTGCACTTGGGACAGACTAACATAACGTTCGAGAGGCTGATTGGCGCTTCGAACTGAATCCGCCCACCTTGCATCTGAGACCGCCCGGCCCGCTGCGCGCTTTGGTGCTTGGTGACCATATTGACCTTCGATACGACCACCCGGTTTTCTTTGAGCAGTACCCGTAAAACCTCGCCGCGCACCCCGCGATCTTCACCAGTGATGACTTCGACTGTATCACCTTTTTTTATACGATTCATCTTAATACCTCACACCGCTCCTACAACACTTCAGGCGCCAGGGACACAATCTTCATAAAGCCCTTTTCACGCAGTTCGCGCGCTACCGGCCCAAAGATACGAGTTCCCCGCGGATTCACGCCCGAAGCATCCAGAATCACCGCTGCATTATCGTCAAAACGGATATAAGAACCATCGGGACGACGATATTCTTTCGTGACCCGCACGATGACGGCACGGACGACCTCACCCTTTTTGACCGAGGCCGTGGGAGTGGCGGACTTGACTGCTGCCACAATGGAATCGCCGATGGTGCCGTAGCGCCGTCGCGACCCACCGAGCACTCGAATACAAAGGATCTCTTGCGCGCCTGTATTATCGGCAACCTTTAACCGCGTTTCTGTTTGAATCATGGTGCGTGCTCCTTAGGCGGCCCGTTCCAAAATGGTTTCTACCGCCCACCGCTTGTGGCGGCTGTAGGGGCGCGATTCGATAATGCTCACGGTATCGCCGATGCGACACTCGTTGTTTTCATCGTGCGCCATGTATTTTTTCATCGCCCGGACCACTTTTTTGTACAGCGGGTGGCGATAACGACGCTCGACAACCACCACGACTGTTTTATCCATCTTGTCGCTGGTTACAACGCCAGTCAAACGACGACGACGCTCTCTCATGCCACTGCTCCTTTCTGCGACAACTCTGTCACCAGCTCACGTTCGCGCAGAATCGTCATAATCCGCGCAATGTCCTTGCGCACAGCGCGCAGCCGATTATGATCTTCCAAGCTCCCTGCATACCATTGTTGCCGCAGGTTGAACAATTCGCGCCGCGTCTCATGCAGGCGAAGCCGCAATTCATCTTCTGTTAGTTCACGTAATTCTTTTGCCGGCATTATTGATTCTCCTGCTCCAAATCCAAGCGGGTAATGACCTGAGTTTTGATGGGCAACTTGTGCGCCGCCAAACGCAACGCTTCGTGCGCCGCATCATTCGGTACACCGCTGACTTCAAACATCACACGCCCTGGACGCACCACCGCTACCCATTGATCAACCGCCCCTTTCCCTTTACCCATGCGAGTTTCGGCCGGCTTCGACGTAATCGGCTTATCGGGGAAGATACGGATCCAGTACTTACCACGGCGCCGCATGTAACGCACGAGGGCGCGCCGCGCAGCTTCAATCTGGCGGGCCGTGACCCAGGCCGGCTCCAAAGCCTGCAAGCCGTAGTCGCCAAAGGACACGTCAACCCCACGGGATTCCTTACCCGTTCTGCGCCCACGGTGTTGCTTGCGATATTTCACGCGTTTTGGCATCAACATGGCTTTATCTCCTTCATACCAACTTTATGCGCTCTGTGCCGTATCTTCTACAGAGGCGGATTTTTTCGGGAGAACTTCACCCTTATAAATCCACACTTTGACGCCGATACGTCCGTAAGTCGTCAGAGCTTCGTCCTGAGCATAATCAATATCCGCGCGCAATGTTTGTAGAGGCACGCGCCCCTCGCGCATCCATTCGCGCCGCGCCATTTCCGCACCGGCAAGCCGCCCACTGCACATGACGCGCACGCCTTCTGCACCGGCACGCAAGGCCTGACGGACAGCGCGCTTCATAGCGCGGCTGTGGAAGATACGTTTCTCCAACTGCGCGACAATGTTCTCAGCCACCAAACGGGCATCCATATCGGGCTGCTCGACTTCCTGAACATCCACATGGACCCGTTTGCCGCCGCTAAGTTCTTCTACACGCTGCCGCAAAACCTTGACATTCTCGCCCTTACGGCCGATCACGACACCCGGACGCGCAGTCCAGATGACAACCGACACCTGATTCGGCGGGAAACGCTCAATATCCACATGCGAAACACCGCTCTGACCATCACGCGACCGTGCCCGCATTTCGTTAAAGATAAAGTCACGAATCTTGCGGTCTTCTTCCAAGAGCGCAGAATACTCCCGTCCCTCTGCAAACCAGCGGGATTTCCAATCGCGAATGACTTTCAACCGAAAACCGTAGGGATGAACTTTACGTCCCAAATTAGCCTCCTTATCGCTGCTCTGGAAGCCGTTCTTCAAGAACGACCGTGATGTGCGACGAACGCTTACGGATTGGGCGATAGCGTCCCCGGCTGCCCCAGCGCGCCCGCCAACCCTTGCCCGGCATTCGACCTGGCCCCTCGTCAGCCGTAAGCTGCACGATGTATAGATTGCCAATGTCCAACCCCATTTCGTCGGCATTTGCCACCGCAGAGCGAATCAGTTTGTATACCGGTTCTGCCGCTGCCTGAGGCATGACGCGCAGCGCATCCAGCGCGGCCTGCGCAGCCATTCCCCGCAAAGGAGCGATCAGATGCCGCACCTTCAAAGGGGCCATGGGGACATGCTTAACCTTAGCCTGTACTCTATCCAGCATCAGTTTTTACCTCGCTACCCTTAGCGCGGGGCGACCCGCCCTTTCTTCTCTTTGACGATGTGACCACGGAAAGTCCGGGTTGGCGCAAATTCTCCCAGCCGATGTCCTACCATATTTTCAGTGACATAGATTGGAACATGGCGGCGTCCATCGTGAACGGCAATGGTGTGCCCCACCATCTGCGGGAAGATCACGGAAGCGCGTGACCATGTGCGCAAGACACGTTTCTGCCCGCTCCGGTTCATCTCTTCAACTTTCTTAAGCAACTTCGGGTTGACGTAAGGTCCTTTTTTCAAAGAACGCGACATTGTGTACCTCCCTTACCTAGCGGCCGGCATTACGGCGCCGGACAATGTACTTATCGGTTGACTTATTGCGACGGGTTTTCCGGCCCAGGGTACGCCAGCCCCACGGTGACTTTGGCCCAGGCATACCGATCGGGGTGCGCCCCTCACCACCACCGTGCGGATGGTCGCGCGGGCTCATCGCAGAACCGCGCACCGCGGGACGCCAGCCCATCCAGCGCTTGCGCCCGGCCTTGCCCAATTTCACGTTCGTGTGATCAACATTACCCACCTGTCCGATGGTCGCCATACACGTCTTGTGAATCCGGCGCATTTCACTGCTCGGCAGACGCAAGGTGATGTAGTCGCCCTCTTTAGCCAAAACTTGAGCCGCCGCACCCGCGGCGCGGACCAATTGCCCACCCCGACCTGGATAAAGCTCGACGTTGTGCACCACCGTACCCAGCGGTACACGGTCCAGGGGCATCGCATTGCCCACGTAAATTTCTGTACTCTTGCGCGAGCTGACCACCGTGTTTCCTACACGTAGTCCCACGGGAGCCAGAATGTAGCGCTTTTCGCCATCCGCGTATACCAGCAGCGCGATGCGTGCCGAGCGGTTTGGATCATACTCAATCGAATCAACCCGCGCGGGGATATCGAATTTGTCACGGCGAAAATCAATCAGGCGATACTGACGCGCATGACCACCACCCCGGTGACGGACGGTCACCCGCCCGTAGGCGTTGCGCCCGGCATTTTTGTTCAAAGGGCGCACCAAACTCTTTTCGGGCTTATCCCGAGTCACTTCTTCAAAGGTCTGCCCGGCCAACCAACGACGACCGGGGGAAGTCGGCTTGTATTTCTTGATTGCCATGCTAAGCCTCCAATGCCTCAATCGAATCGCCGGGAGCCAAAGTCACCACGGCCTTTTTCCACACAGGACGGCGGGTAACCTTGCGACGCCCACGGGTATGGTTGATTTTGGCAGGCATATTCATCACATTGACAGATGTCACGGTCACGTTATAGATCTCTTCGACGGCCTTCGACACCTGCGCCTTGTTCGCTTTACGATTGACCATAAAAACGTATTGCCCTTGCTCGCGCTGCATATACGCTTTTTCTGTCTCTAACGGACGCACAATCACTTCATAAATATCCATCATTCCACTCCCTTGGCCGTGTCTAGGAGGCCATTCCCAGAATAGACTCGATCACCTCAAGCGCGCCCAAAGGCATGATGAGATAGTCAGTGCTCATCAAATCCCGAATGTTGAGGTAATGTGCGCGCAGAGTCCGCGCCGCCGGGAGATTGCGTACTGAGAGTTCCACCGTGGTGTTCCGCTCAGGCAGCAGGATCAAAGCCTTGCCATCCACAGCCGAAAGGTTCCGCAAAACATGCGCAAATTCTTTGGTTTTTGGCGCGCTCATCGTTAACTGGTCAACGACGACAATTTGCTGCGCCGTAGCCTTGAGCGAGAGCGCCGACCGCAACGCAGCGCGGCGCATCTTGACCGGCATCTGCTTCTCGTAGCTGCGGGGCACAGGACCGTGCGAAATGCCACCGCCCACAAAGGTAGGGGCATTGCGACTGCCGTGGCGTGCGCGCCCGGTACCTTTCTGACGGTACCACTTGGCTTTCGAGCGGTTATTTTCACCGCGCGTCTTCGTCTTATGGGTCCCCAAGCGCATATTGGCGAGTTGGCGCACCAAAGCCTGGTGCATCAACGGGACGTTAACCGGAGCCTCAAAAATATCCGGGCGCAGTTCGATCTCATCAACCTTCTCGCCCTGCATGTTCAGCACAGGAATAAGCATCGCTACTTACCTCCCTTGGCAACTTTTTGTTTGCGGGCGACCTTGATCAAGACCAAACTCCCATTCGGGCCGGGAACACTGCCACGTACCGCCAGAAGATTACGCTCACGGTCAACGACCACAACCTCTAAATTGCTCACCGTGACTTGCTTACCGCCCATTCGACCAGGCATTTTCTTCCCTTTCCAAACCTTACCCGGCGTAGCGCACGCGCCGATGGAGCCAGGGGCGCGCTCGCGGTCAGACTGACCGTGGGTGCGCGGACCACCGGCGAAATTCCACCGTTTGACGACACCCGCAAAGCCACGTCCTTTCGATTTGGCTTCAACGTCAACGCACTCCCCAGGTTGGAAAATATCAACCAGGACCTGCTGGCCTACTTCGTACTGCTCATCCTCGCGCGTGCGCAACTCACGAAGATAACGCAGCTCAGGCACAGCGGCCCGCTTCAGATGGCCCCGCTGGCCCTTGGATAGGTGCTTGGACTTAGCGGGTTCAAAACCTAATTGCACAGCGCGATAACCATCGCGTTCCAGCGTGCGCACTTCGGTCACGTAACATGGCCCGGCTTCGACAACCGTCACCGGCACAACGAGACCGTCCTCCTGTATCACCTGGGTCATCCCCACTTTTTTACCTAGGATCCCTTTCACCATTTCCTCCTTGGGACTGCCAGCGCTAGGTCTGCTGCATCATCCCATTGCTACCTTTCGACATTATCCCCCCGACCCTCAACTCTCGTACCCGGAGTTAACGGCCGGGGGGCATCAGCGCAAGGCACAATTGACCGCTTAAAGTTTAATCTCGATATCAACGCCAGCCGGCATATTCAGCCGCATTAGCGTATCAATCGTCTTCGAATCCGGTTCCTGAATATCGATCAATCGCTTGTGGGTGCGAATCTCGAAGTGCTCATGCGAATCCTTATCGATAAAAGTTGAACGCCGTACTGCAAATCGCTCAATCTTTGTCGGAAGAGGAACCGGCCCCACGACACGCGCTCCCGTCCGTTCCGCTGCTTCGACGATCCGCCGCGCGGACTCGTCGAGAATACGATGATCGTATCCCTTTAACCGAATGCGAATGCGTTGTTTAGCCATAAATCACCTGATGATATAGCGTGAAATCCTGAAATCTAGCCCAGGATCTTGGTGATGATGCCAGCACCAACAGTCAGACCACCCTCACGAATAGCAAAGCGCTGCCCGGATTCAATCGCCACCGGCGAAATCAGCTCCACCTTCATGTTGGTCCGGTCGCCTGGCATAACCATCTCGACCCCTTCGGGCAGCTCAACCGTACCGGTGATGTCCATCGTGCTGACGAAGAACTGCGGCTTGTAGCCAGAGAAGAACGGCTTGTGCCGCCCACCCTCGTCCCGGCGCAGAATGTAGACCTCAGCCTCGAACTTGCTGCGCGCGTGGATGGTCCCCGGAGCAGCGACGACGACGCCACGCCCCACCTCATCTTTGTTGATACCACGCAACAGCAACCCGGCATTGTCGCCAGCGCGAACCACGTCCAACGTCTTGTGGAACATTTCCATTGACGTCACCACGGTCTTGCGCGGCTTCTCGTACATATCGCCAACCAGCTCAACTTCGGTGTTGGGGCGCATCGTCCCGCGATCCACACGCCCGGTGACCACCGTCCCACGGCCCTTGATGGAGAAGACATCCTCGATGGACATCAAGAAGGGCTTGTCCTCGTCGCGCACGGGGGTAGGAATGTACTCGTCCACGACGCGCATCAGCTCCCAGATCGAAGCATAAGCGGGATCATTGGGGTCATTGCTCTTGCAGTTCAGAGCCGCCAACGCAGAACCTTGCACGATGGGGGTTTCGTCGCCGGGGAACCCGTAGCTGCTCAATACCTCACGGATCTCCAGATCAACCAGCTCCAGCAGTTCGGGATCGTCCATCAGGTCAACCTTGTTCATGTAGACCACAATCGCCGGAACTTCAACCTGCTTCGCCAGGAGGATGTGCTCGCGCGTCTGGGGCATCGGCCCGTCAACTGCAGAAACGACCAGAATAGCGCCGTCCATTTGCGCCGCACCCGTGATCATGTTCTTGATGTAGTCACGGTGACCAGGACAGTCCACGTGCGCGTAGTGGCGTTTCTCGGTCTCATATTCTACGTGCGAGATGGCGACGGTCAAAATTTTGGTAGCGTCACGGCGGAACATTTTGGCGTCCGCCTTAGCGACCTCATCATACCCCTTGAAATCGGCCCACCCCTTGGTCGACAAGGTACGGGTGATCGCCGCGGTCAAGGTGGTCTTGCCATGATCAATGTGACCAATCGTTCCCACGTTTACATGTGGCTTTGTACGTTCAAACTTCTCCTTACCCATTGCTTGCCTCTCCTTATTGCTTACTATTTCTTTCTAGTTAATTGAATGATACCATACCAGGATGGCCTATGCGCCATATAGAATGGCCTCCATTTGCCGGGAATCCACCGGTGCATAATGGTGGAATTCCATTGTAAATGTCCCCCGCCCCTGCGTCATGCTGCGCAGGCCGGTGGCATACCCAAACATTTTAATGAGCGGAGCATAGGCCCGAATGGCCTGGACTCCACCAGGACGCGCCTCCATCATCTGCACTTCGGCATCGCGTGAACTCAGATTGCCGAGTACTTCGCCGACGAACTCTTCTGGCGTCAGCACCTCCACATCCATCACCGGTTCAAGTAACACCGGTGAAGCTGACTCCACAGCCTGACGGAAGGCCTGGGCTGCGGCCGCCTTGAATGCGATCTCCGACGAAAGGTCAGGCTGCGCGTCTGCACCAACGAGACGAATCACCACCCCTACCAACGGATAGCCAGCCAGGAAACCGCTGTCCAACGACTCTAACGCCCCAGCTCTGATCGCCTCCACAAACTGCGGCGCCAGGTCCTGCGGACGTAGTAGATTCTCAAAACGCGATTCGCCGCCCATGTCGGCGGGGCTAACTTCCAGAGCCACCCGCGCGTACTGGGGTTTTCCGGCCAACATGCGCTCAAAAACGATGTCAGCCTGGCCGGTGCGCGTCACTGTTTCTTTGTACGAGACGCGAAGTTTACCAACGTTAGCTTGAACAGTAAACTCTCGCAACATCCGATCTACAAGGATCTCAAGGTGCAGTTCACCCATCCCGGAAATGACGGTCTGGCCTGTCCCTTCATCCACACGCACTCGAAAAGTCGGGTCTTCTTCTGCCAGACGTTGTAATGCTTCATTCAAACGATCCTGGTCAGCAACCGTTCGCGGTTCCACTGCCACCGAAATCACCGGTTCAGGGAAGCGAATCGTTTCCAGAACGATTGGAGCATGGAGTGCGGAAAGTGTATCACCTGTAAACGTGCTCTTCAGCCCCACCGTTGCCCCGATGTCGCCAGCGCCTACTTCTTCGACTTCTTCTCGATGGTCAGCGAACATGCGTAGCAGTTTCGTAACCCGCTCTCGTACACCCTTGCGGGGGTTCGTGTAAACATTACCCCGGATTATCTTTCCAGAATAAACGCGGAAGTAAGCCAAACGCCCCACGTAAGGGTCTGCAGCTATTTTAAAGATCAAGGCCGCCAACGGCGCTGTTGAATCCGCTGGGCGCTCTTCAAGTTGGTCTTTCTTGGGATTTGTGCCTTTCACAGGTGGAATATCCAACGGTGAAGGCAAGAAATCCACAACAGCATCAAGTAAAGGTTGTACGCCTTTGTTGCGTAAGGAAGACCCGCACAGGACCGGCTGAATCACGCCGCTAATCGTTGCCTTGCGAAGCGCCGCTCGCAAATCCGTGACGCTAATATCTTCCCCGTCCAGGTAGCGCTCCATTAACCCATCATCGGTCTCAACGATCGTCTCAATCATCGCCTCACGCGCAGCCAAGGCTTCGACTTCAACGTCGGCGGGGACCGGCGCTTCTTGCATTGTCATCCCCAGGTCATCCGCCCAGATAACGGCTTTCCACTCCAGCAGGTCCACCGCGCCGCGGAAACCAGATTCCGCCCCGAGCGGCCACTGAATGGGCAAAGGATGCGCTTTCAGACGTTCGCGAATCGTCTCTATGGCGTGAGAGAAATTCGCGCCTAACTTATCCATCTTGTTAATGAAGGCGATCAGCGGCACCCCGAACATGCGCGCCTGACGCCACACAGTCTCGGACTGCGGTTCCACCCCCGCCGTGCCATCGAAAACTACGATACCACCATCTAAAACGCGCAGGCTACGCTGCACTTCTGCGGTAAAGTCAATGTGCCCCGGGGTATCCACGATGTTGATCTGGTATCCCCGCCAAAAACACGTGACCGCCGCCGACGCGATCGTGATACCCCGTTCCCGCTCCTGCACCATCCAGTCGGTGACGGTGGTACCCTCATCAACGTTACCCAACCGGTGCGTGCGTCCCGTATAGT
Organism: Anaerolineae bacterium; assembly: GCA_035420085.1. GTDB lineage: Bacteria > Chloroflexota > Anaerolineae > B4-G1 > SLSP01 > DSWT01. The sequence goes on along the minus strand of DAOLUH010000026.1, from coordinate 24,604 downwards.
AAAGGATACGCTCGGTGGTGGTCGTTTTACCCGCATCAATATGGGCAATGATGCCGATATTGCGGATATTTGCCAGTGAATGTTCTTCGGTCATCGCCGTTAACCTATTTTTTAACCAGCGACGGCCCTGACGAGTCTCGCAGAACGAACGTCAGTTACCAGCGCAGATGCGCGAATGCGCGGTTTGCCTCGGCCATTCTCAGTGTGTCTTCGCGTTTCTTGACGGCAGAACCCACACCGTTCGAGGCATCAATCAACTCTGCGGACAGTTTTTCAACCATCCCATGGCCAGAACGCTTCTGCGCTGCTTCCAGCATCCAACGGATGGCCAGGGATAGCTGGCGGTGAGGCGGCACCTCAACCGGGATCTGATAGGTTGCGCCACCAACACGGCGCGGCTTAATCTCAATCGCCGGCGCCACATTGCGCAAAGCTGCATCGAAGACTTCTATCGCCGGTTTGTTCGTGCGGGCTTCAACGCGATCAAGAGCTTTATACATAATGCGCTGCGCCACGCTCTTCTTCCCCACCCGCATCATGCGATTGATGAAGCGCTGCAAGGGTACGCTATTGTAACGAGTATCCGGCGGAACTACAGATAAAGATGGACGATTTCGTCTCGGCATATTTCACCCCGCTCGCTTTACTTCTTCTTCGCTGCCTTCGTCGCAGCTACACGCTTGGTCCCATATTTGGAACGCTGCTGATGGCGACCATCAACACCCGTGGCATCCATCGCCCCACGGACAATGTGATAGCGCACACCAGGCAGGTCTTTCACACGGCCACCGCGCACAAGGACCACTGAGTGCTCTTGCAAGTTATGGCCTTCACCAGGGATGTAGGCTGTGACTTCGACACGGTTCGACAACCGCACACGCGCAATCTTGCGCAACGCAGAGTTAGGTTTCTTGGGCGTCGTCGTCTTCACAACAGTGCAAACACCACGCTTCTGGGGATTGCCGCGACTCGATTGTGTCAATCTCCCGCCTTTCTTCGCGTTAACGTTAAAAAGTAGCGCTGGCGCCTTAGCTTTCTTCGGCGCCGGTTTGCGTCCCTTGCGCACCAACTGATTAATTGTAGGCACTTGCTCCTCCTAAACTAAATCCATTAACCGATACCGCCGGTCTATGGCTACAAAACTTTCACAATTCCAGTGAAGAAGGCCATCATAGACTGCGATGGCCTCCCTCGTGTTGACCGTAGAATTTCACTTGTCGATGGCAGGAGTTCTTGCTGCCGTCTGCGAATTGGGATTTTACCATAAAGCGAAAAAACGTCAACCCCTCACAGACAAGCCACGCAGCTATTCTCTGGGCGTCAACCCCAACAGGCCCATTCCCAGTTTAGGCAACTGCATCCGCCGGTCGTCGCGCCCAAAGCGTAAAACTTCACCCGAATCGGTCACGGCTTCTACCGCCAGGGCCAGACTTTGTAATTCCTTTACCAGCACCTTGAACGAGGCTGGGATGCCCGGTTCTTCAATCGGCAAACCTTTGACGATGGATTCGTAAGCCTTGACACGCCCCTGGACATCATCCGACTTGATGGTGAGCATCTCCTGAAGCGTATACGCCGCGCCGTAAGCCTCCAGCGCCCAAACCTCCATCTCACCGAAACGCTGTCCACCAAACTGCGCTTTACCACCGAGTGGCTGCTGTGTCACCAGGGAGTACGGACCGGTGGAACGAGTATGTACTTTGTCCTCAACCAGGTGCGCGAGCTTCATAATGTAGATGATGCCTACGGTGATAGGACGATCAAAGGGCATTCCAGTTTTGCCGTCATAAAGGATCATTTTTCCCAATGTGGGCAAGGGGTCGTTATGGCTATAGCTGTATTCCGTAGCGCGCAAGACAACTTCCTCGTCGTTGAGGGTGCTGACGTCCTGACCATGCGTTTCCATCCAGATACGCAAGCACACCGCCTGCGCTTTGCGGTCAACATCCTTGCGACCAGTGATGGGACGGGTATCATCTTCAAAGGAAAGCAGGTCGGTAGGATTATAACCTTTCTCTTTGAGCCATTCCTGCAGCACTGCGCGGCGTGCATAATGCCGGTCGTCGCGCAGAGTGTCCACTTTGTAACCTTTGGGTGCAAGCCAGGCTACGATGTACAGCAAGCGCGCCTCGTCATCATCCCGCAGAACCTCAAGAGGGTACTCCTGCGCCTTGAGCCAGGCCCAGGCGCGTTCCGTCACGTTGTCCCACGCGAATTCAATCAACCACGAACGCGCCAGTTCAGCAGCAATTTCATCCTCATCCGCGCCGTCAAAGACAGGGGTGATGGTGTGGAATCCCAATTGCCCGGAGGCCCATCCCAAGTGGGTCTCCAACACCTGACCAATGTTCATGCGTCCCGGCACACCGAGGGGATTGAGGATTGCGTCAATGGGAGTGCCATCAGCCAGGAAGGGCATATCTGCGACGGGAACGATCTGTGAAATGACCCCCTTGTTGCCGTGGCGTCCGGCCATTTTATCGCCCTCTGTAATCTTGCGACGTTGCGCTACGCTGACCCTGACGACCCGTTCGACGCCAGCGGGCAAATCGCGGTATTCTTCGCGGTCAAAAACCTTCACTTCGACGACTTTGCCATGCGCACCATGGGGCATACGCAAACTCGTGTCTTTGACGTCGCGGAGTTTTTCGCCGAAGATGGCCCGCAGGAGTTTTTCCTCCGGGGTCAGCTCCTTCTCGCCTTTCGGCGTAATTTTCCCGACGAGTATATCCAACGGTCCGACCTCCGCGCCAACGCGGACGATGCCTTCTTCGTCCAAGTCGCGCAGCGCGTCGTCGGAGACGTTCGGGATCTCGCGCGTGACCTCTTCGGGTCCCAACTTGGTATCGCGCGCGGCGACTTCGTACTTCTCAATGTGAACGGAGGTGAAACGGTCATCCTGCACCAACTGCGAACCGAGCAGGATCGCGTCCTCGTAGTTGCCGCCTTCCCAGGACATAAAAGCTACCAGCACATTTTGACCTAACGCCAGTTTGCCGTCCTGCGTGGATGAACTATCCGCAAGGATGGCGCCCTTAGTGACACGCTGCCCTTTGGTAACGTTCGGGCGCTGATCAATACAGGTGCTCTGGTTAGAACGCGCGTATTTCTTGAGGTTGTAAGTCACAACTTCACCGTCATCTTGCCCCACCACGATGCGATCTCCCGTGACGCTGAGCACCACGCCATCCGCTTTGGAGAGAATCACCAGTCCTGAGTTGAGGGCGGCAGCCCGCTCAACACCCGTTCCCACATAAGGGGCCTCTGGCTGGATGAGTGGGACAGCCTGCCGCTGCATGTTCGATCCCATCAGCGCGCGGTTGGCGTCGTCGTGCTCCAGGAAGGGGATCAACGCGGCGGAGACACCCACGATCTGAATCGGGGCCACGTCAATCAAGTCAATGCGATCAGGCGGGGAGAAACCAACCTGCTCGCCTTTACGCACAGCAACCTGCCGGCCGCGGAAATAGCCTTTCTCGTCCACGGCCGCATTGGCCTGGGCGATGACGTAAGGTTCTTCACGGTCCGCAGAGAGGTAGACGACATCATCGGTGATGTGAGGAACGATTTTCACCGGCTCAGTCAGGGGCAAGGCGGCGATACGTTCTGCCAGGTCGGGCGTGATCACAGTGTTGGCCGGGGCCACCACTTCGTTGGTCTCCGGGTCGAGCACATCCTCGCGCACAATTTCACCCCGCAACTGCTCAACCGTGTTATTCGCGGTGCGGACCACACGCCGGTAAGGGGTCTCAATAAAGCCCAATTCGTTGACCCGTCCGTAGGTTGATAAACGCCCGATCAGACCGATGTTGGGTCCTTCCGGGGTTTCGATGGGGCAGATGCGGCCATAGTGGCTGTGATGAACATCGCGGACGTCGAAACCGGCCCGTTCGCGCCGCAGACCGCCAGGGCCTAACGCCGACAGGGTGCGCTTGTGCGTGAGGCTGGAAAGGGGATTCGTCTGCTCCATAAACTGCGACAGTTGGCTCGAACCGAAAAACTCACGAATTGAGGCCACCACCGGGCGAATATTGACGAGGTTCACTGGTGTCGGCGATTCCTCGCGGATACTCATACGCTCTTTGACCACGCGCTCCATCCGCACCAGGCCCACGCGAATCTTAGCCTGCACCAGTTCACCCACCGTCTTTACACGGCGGTTGCCCAGGTGGTCCATGTCATCGGGGCCGGCGACGCCATTGTTGATATGGATCATCCGCCGCACCAGCGCAACGATGTCCTCTTTGGTGATCGTCAGAACAGCCGCCGGTACGCTGATTTGCATACGTTGATTGAGTTTGTAGCGTCCAACCCGCTGCAAGTTATAACGCTGCGGATCGAAAAGCTGCGAGACCAGATATTCCTGGGCATTTTCCAACGTGGGGGGATCACCGGGGCGCATACGCCGGTAGAATTCAATCATCGCTTCCTGAGCGACGGTGCGATCCGCCTTCGGTTCCCACGCCGGCTCCTGGCGGATGGTGTTGGCGATCCAGGGATGATCCGGGTCGTTGTCGGCCTCCCCGAAAAGCTCCAGCAGTTCCTCATCATCGCCTTTGGTGAGCAAAGCGGTGTGCAGTTCGTCATCCACCGCCGCCAGCGCGCGCAAGAAGATGGTGACGGGAATCGTCCGCTTGCGGTTGAAACGCAGCGTGAGGTAGCCGGACTTGCGCGTCTCAAATTCCATCCATGCGCCACGATCGGGGATCAATTTCGCCGTCGCCAAACGCCGGCCGCCATCATCTTCCACCCCAAAGTAGACGCCGGGTGAACGGATGAGCTGGCTGACGACCACCCGCTCCGTGCCGTTGATAATGAAGGTCGCACTTTCGGTCATCAAAGGCAGATCGCCCAGGAAGATTTCCTGCTGAACGATCTCGCTGGTTTCCCGATTGACCAGCGCGACGTCAACATAGAGCGGCGCTGCGTAGGTCAGGTCGCGGTCCAAACATTCTTCTTGACCATGCTTCGGCTCGCCAAAACGATAGCCGAGGTCAAAACCGGCCTCTTTCGCTTTGGCGCTCGGCAGATAAAGGCTCAAAAGGCCGTTGAAACTTTCAATCGGCGAGATTTCGTCAAAAAGCTGTAGAAGTCCTTCCGTGAGCAGCCATTCATAAGACTGCAACTGCACCTCGACCAGACCTGGTAAGGGCAAGGCGCTCGATATACGCGCATACGATTTCACTCCAAGGTTGGCTACTGACATTCTATTCTATCCCCTCCTGGGAGCCGCCATAATTGTGTCCACCCAATGTGTGTGGACGACCCACCACTGGTATCGTCGCCTGTATGACACGCAGCGGTACATTATCACCGTGAAAAAACACACATAAACGATAAGCGAATGACTATTATACCATACTATCGCTATCGTCAAAATCCCGTTTAGGTGAGGGATTGTGCAACTGTAGAGGCATAGACGCCGCGGTAAGTCGGGGGGAGAAGCGCGGCCACACGTGACATGATGAGGTCGGTAGCGGCAGCCAGTTCATCGGTAGACAGTTTACCATATTTGGGGAGGCGGAACGGCTCGCCAAACGTGACGCGGATTCTCATCCGGCGCAGCCGCAAAAAGTCCTGAAGCATAGATTGTGTTCCAGTAATCCCCACCGGGATGATGGATACGCCAGTGCGAGCGGCCAGGAAAGCAACGCCGGGTTTACCTTTATGCAGCGCGCTGTCGCGTGAGCGGGTGCCCTCTGGCGCGATACCCAACATATCGCCGCGTTTGAGCACGTCAATGGATTTTAACAGCGCTTCACGGTCAAACTCGGCGCGGTTGATCCAAACCACGTCACTGATTTTGAGGAGCCAATTGAAGATCGGAAAATTCTTGTACTTGTCGGCAGCCAGGGGGTAGATGCGGCGCGGCGACGCAACCAGCAACACGGGTGTATCCAGACGGCTGATGTGGTTGAGAACGAGCAGACAGCCGCCTTCCATGGGGATGTGTTCCGCCCCCACAACTTCGACGCGCGACAACAAGCTAAAAAGCCAACCGATGATGGTACGCATTTTCCAGTAATCCACAGTGTTCCTCCCTGATCTCTAGCTCACCCCCCAGGCAAGCACTTGAAAGGAGGCCGGAGGTTCCAACCCCTGAGGCGTTAATAAAAGTTTGAACTCCTTGCTCTGCCCGGGTGACAGTGTGACCGCTTTGTCGAAGAGCATCTGCCGGTAGCCGATGACCTTGCCTTCGCGGTCATACAAGGTCACGACAACCGAAATACGGCTAACGGATATACCTGTGTTATTGACAAGCTGTCCCGTGACCCGATACTGCGGGCCGGAGACGGCCCCGACCGGGTGAACGACGTCCAACGGCGTAAAATCGGCGGTGATGGCGCTCACGGTTTCACCGCGCAGCAGACTCACCCGCACATCAGTATAGCCGCTGGGTGGTGATTTGAAAAGCACGGCGAACGGCGCGCGTCCTGAGGGCGCCAGGTAGTCCGCCGCCGCCAACGCCACGCTCAACGCCAATGGCGTACCATCGTGCGCCACCAGAGCCGCCTGCACCTGCAGGTTGGTCACCGGGCTGCCGGTCGTGTTGACGACTTCTCCCATGCACCACACCCCACCCACCGGTGTCTGGTACAGGGCAACGCCGCTGATGTCCAGAGGCAGCGGCGTGGGCGTCGCCAAAATCATATTGCCAACGGGGACTACGATCCCCATATCCGTCAGTTCTTCTTCCTCGCCCAGGGGAATGATCAACACCTGACCGATGTGCAAGTATTGCGACGGGTCTAATCCGTTGACCTGCACGAGCGCATCCACGGTCACACCATACTCCAGGGCGATGCCCAACAAGGTATTCCCCTGCTCGACCACATGAACGACGGGCGTGGGCGTAGGGGATGGCGTCAACGTCACGGTCGGCGGAATCGGCGTCAGAAAAGCGCCCGGCGCAAGCGTCGCAGTCGCTCGAGGCGTCGGCGTTCCGGTCGGAGGCGCGGTCGGCGTAGGCAGCGGGGTAACAACAGCATCACAAGCGGTCAAAGAGAGCGCCAGGATCAGCCACGCTCTGACGATGAGGTGGCTCCAGTGAGTGGATGGGGAACGGAGTACGCCTGAACCGCTTCCGGCTTCCGTGTTCTCTCGAGCTTCACCGGCGTCCCTTTGGGCGCTCACCGCCCCAGAAAACAAACTTTCACCGAGCATGGGCAAATTTTACCGCAAAACGCCTCAATTGCCAGTCAGCCAGTCAGTGAGAGATTCGACTCACGCCATTTCAACTTGCTCTGCTTCCGCAATGCGCTCTGTCTGACGCGCGCTTTCAGCAGAAGAACGCAGGTGTGCCTCACGAATCTTGCCCAAGACGTAGATGCCGCCGAGGATCAGCCACGGCGCACCCACGGCAAACAGCAGGTAGTGGGCCGGCAACAAGCGCGCAGCTCCCGAAAAGCGATCCAAATTGAAGAGAATCAACGCCACCGACGTCCACACCGTTAGAAAGTTGGGAATGGCGTCGCTGGCGTGGATCAGTCCTGGGCCGGGGATGCGCTTTTTCGTGAGCGGCCAGAAGAGATTGCTGCCCATGTGGCCTAGTTGATCCTCAAGCACGTGTCCGCTGAAGCCTAACCACGTCACCACCCCACCCCAGCCGGCCATCGTCCAATCGCCAGTCAGCAGGCCCACAAGCAGCCCTATCGCCAATCCTACCCCCAGCGCCAGAATCAGACTGTGCGTCCAACGATGATGCCAGTCGAGAAAATGCACCACCAGCCGGTCGCCCTCGCGGGCAAAGCGGAACGTCGGCCCGCTGAAGATGTTGATGCGGTACTCTTCGCTGTAGGTGTTGCTGACCGGCACACCCACTTTGCGGCGCACTTCCTGCACTCCGGCGATCTCCGAACCGGCATAGGGAACCTGCCCGGTGTTGACCAACGGCCCAATGCGCACGCTGATTTCGTCACTGTCGGGGATGAAGCGGATGGCGTACTCGCGCCACAGGTCCGGTCCCATACGAATGGTGTGCGCGATGAGGTTGCAGTCCTTGCCGGTCTCGTAAGCCTCGCGCATCGCCACAACCAGCGCGTCCGCGATCTTTTCCGCGTCAGGTTCGCGTCCGGGGTCAATCTCAACGGAAAATTTCTCCCAATATCTGGCAAACTTGAAGTCAATCGTATCCGGCAGAATACCGCCGATGCCGCCAAGCACCGGCAGCAACGACCCCACGCCGCCAGCGCGCACGACCTCCGGGAAGAACGTCGCAATCGCCACACCGGTGATGAAATGGGAAATACCTTTCATGGCTAAATCCTGGTGTCCAGCATCCCACAGAAAGCGTCCACGGGACTAACACCCTTGAACTCCGATTTGCCCATCAACTTTTCGACCAGAAGCTTCAGCGTCGTCTCGCGGGGATCGTAGGTGTTGATGTAGCACTTGACCTGGGGCGCATCCGCCAGATGGAACGGGCAGTTGACTGACACAAAAATGGTGGGGATCTCGTGGACATACCAGGGGATGTCCGCCGTCCCCTTCGTCGCCATCCAACTGATGCGCTGTACCGGCTGGAAGAGGCCGGTGACGTTGGCGACGTGGATAACGAGGTCATACTGGCTGACGAGGCTGCTGATGCTGGTTTTGTCAGCGTAAGCGCCCATAAATGCCCTGCCGCGTTCTTCGGGGGGGAGTTTCATCAGTTTTTCAACGGCGGACTCGAAGATGCTCACTGCAAAACCGGCAGCCCGCAATTGTTCTGCCATCACATCCACCGGCGCAGGGCCTCTACCGCCAAACAGCGTTCCCACCGGGTTGTCAGGGCCTTTTTGCGGCACCAGCAACACGCGACGATACTTTTCCGGGGAAATAGGCAACGGGGATGGCGCGATATTCTTGACCAGTGTAATGGCCTTGTCGGCGACTTCAGCGAAAATCGCCTTGTTGGCCGGCAAGCCGATGCGTTCCAGGGCGCTCTTGGGCGGGACGATCTCCGTTTTAGCCTTCTTGTGCAAACCCAACGATGCCTTCACCCCCAGGATGCGGGTGAGGGCGTCTTGCAGGCGTGCTTCAGTGATGACGCCGCTTTTGTACCCGTCCATCATCCAGCCGAAGTCTTCGTCCGGGTCGTTGAAGAACAGGAACATATCAATGCCCGCGGCGATGGAGGCAGGCACCAGGTCCCGGCGCTTCATCGCGCAGGTCAGACCAACCATGTGACTGGCGTCGGTGATGACCAGACCGTTGAAACCGAGTTTGCCCTTGAGGAGATCGGTGATCAGTTCCTTCGAGAGCGTCGCGGGCAGCAGATCGGCGTCCGCCAGGCTGGGGTTGAAGTGACGGCTGTAAGCCGGGAGCATAATGTGCCCCGCCATCACCGAATGGACGCCAGCCTCGATCATCCCGGCGTAGACTTTGCCGAAGGTGGCATCCCATTCCGCACACGAGAGCGAGTTGACGGAGGAGCACAGATGTTGGTCCCGCTCGTCAATCCCATCGCCGGGATAGTGCTTCATCGCGCAGACGATGCCGCTTTCGTTGATGCCCTGCATATACGCCTTCGCCATCGCCAGGACGAGATCGGGGTCTTGCGAGAACGCGCGGCTGGAGATGATCGGGTTGCGCCAGTTGCGGTTGATGTCTACGATGGGCGCAAAGCTCCAGTTACAGCCGACTGCCGACGCCTCGACGCCGGCGACGCGCCCCATTTCGTAGGCATAGTGCGGGTTGCCGGTCGCTGCCACCTTCACGTGGAAGCCGACCTCGGTGCCATCGGTGCAAGCGCCGTTGCCGCCGGCCTCGGTGTTGGCCGCGATCAACAGCGGAATCTTGCTATTCTCCTGAAGGATGCGATTCTGCTCGTGAACCGCCGCGGCAGGGCCAGGATTATAGCGCACGCCGCCGATGTGATAACGTTCCAAGACATCCTTGAGATAGGCTTCGTCGCGGCTGGCGCCCATGTTGATGAAAAGCTGGCCGATTTTCTCTTCGATGGTCATAGCAGCAATGGTGGTTTCCACCCAGCGGATCGCATCGTCGTCCAAATAGTAAGGTTTTGCTTGCAAGTCAACCATTGGCATCTCCTTCAGGCAAGTGATACTGACTGCGAATCGGCATAGTGATAGATTGCAGAGCAATCCCGGAGAAATGGGAACACAGATAAGTCAGTTATAATATGGCGGCAAACCTTTGTCAAGCATAATAAGCCATCGCAGGCGATAGCTTTCTGAGAAAAGTGGTATAAGATCATTGACACAGTTGTGTACATAACGAAGGAGGTCAACCATGCCATCACAATACTACATAGCGTTTTGGAATTTGGAGAATCTCTTCGACATCGAAGCGTCGCCGCGCCGCAGCGACAAACTCCAGCGCGCGCTTGGCGCATCCATCCAGGGTTGGACACAGGACAAACTGGACCGCAAAGTGCAGCAGTTGGCGTCCATCATCCGGCAGATGAACGGCGGACGCGGGCCGGATATGTTGGGGGTCGGCGAAGTCGAGAACGAGTACGTGATAACGCTTTTGAAGGAGGCGCTGGCGTCGCTTGGACGCAACTACGCCATCGTGCATCACGATACCGAGGATCAGCGCGGTATTGACGTCGGCATCATCTACGACGCCGCGCTCTTCACGGTGGAGGCCCAGTTCAACCACTTCGTCATGCGACGCACAGCAACCCGCGATATTTTGCAGGTGAACTTCTTCACCCCCCAGGGACGGCGTTTCGTCGTGGTCGTCAACCACTGGCCCTCACGTTTGGGCGATGAGACCAATTCGCAAGTGTACCGCGCCATCGCTGGCGAGACGCTGGCCTATTTTCACGAACGCATCTGGGAAGTAGTCGGCAGCGGCACACCCGTCCTGGCGATGGGGGACTTCAACGACGAACCCTTTGACCGGTCGTTGGAAGATTACGCACTCAGCACCCGCAGCCGGACTAAAGTGACGAGAGCACGCAACGCCCTGTTTCTCAACTTGATGTGGCCTTTGATGGGTCAGGGCCTGGCGTCGTTTTATTACGACAATGCGCCATGTTTTCTCGATCAGTTTCTCGCCGATAAGAACCTGTTGAACCAGAATGCGCCAATCCGGGTTTTGCAAGACACTGCAACGATCCTGCGTTTTCCAGAAATGGTTAGCGCCGGCATTTATCCGACGCCGATACGATTTGGTGGGATGGGAGAACCGGTGAACCTGAACGGATTCAGCGACCATTTTCCCGTTGCTGTGACTGTTCAAGAAAAGTCATAATCGCTTTCGATCAAAATCGCTTCCGCCGCGCCGGATACGGCTGGAACGGTGTGCGCGGCTCGCTGCCGACCCAGTCCCCTTCAGCCTGAAGCCTGGAAAGCGAACGCAGCAGGTCGAACGTGAGCCAGCGCGAGACCTGCGGCTGCGCCGGATAGCTCCACAAGCCGTATTCGCCGCGCAAGCCGGTCACGAAATCCACGAGATCGGCCACACGCGCGTCCTCCGTCGTCGCGCCGACCCGCCAGCACAGATCGAGCAGCAATGCCAGATCGAAGCGGGCGAAGAAGGTGAGGAAGCCGCGCGTGGGTTCAGCGCCTGTCAGCCGCGCCACTTCCAGACCCACGTGCTGCGCCTCGCGCGTCTCGCGTCCCAGCAGCAGATCGAGCGCGCGGCGCGCCTCCGGGCCGGTGCGTCGTTCCGGGTGATGCGCCAGACACAGCAGGCTGCCGGTGGTGTTGGAGCGGCAGCCCCACCGCGAGTGCGCCAGCCGCCGGTACCCGGCGACGTAGCCGTACACGCCGCTCTCCTCCGTCCCGCCAGCGATGCCGGTGGGCCACGCGCCGTCGTCCAGCCGCCTGGCGAGCAGCCACGTGTAGGCGCGCTCGGCGCGGGGATCGCCGCCGTAGCCGCACATCGCCAGCGCGCGCAGCGGGAGCGCCGTCTGCAAGGGAACCATCGCGTAGCCTTCACGTTCGCCGCCTTCGACGCCGTCGCTGGTGAGCGACCAAGAACCGTCGGCTTGTTGCTGGGCGAAGAGATACTCCGCGCCGCGCCGCACGGCAGGATGCGGCGCATCAGAATGCGGCGCATCAGAATGCGGCGCGCCGAAGCCTACGTAGCCCAACCGCATCAACGCCAGATAAGTTGCTCGCTGCCGGCTGCCCTGCCAGAGCCGCCCATCCGCCGCCCACGAGCCATCATCTGCTTGATGGTTGAGCAGATCGGCCACGAGCGGATCGCGCTCGCGCAGCGCGGACAATTCCTGCACTTCAGGATCATCGTCCGGATAGTTCAGCAGCTCGCGTAGCACCAGCAGCCGCAAGCACGGCGACGGATCCGCCAGCAGCAACGCCAACCGATTATATGATGTCTGAGCCATTGCGCCTCTCTAAAATGTCAACGGATTGAACGGATTTTAACGGATTAGGAAAGAAAAAATCCGTTTCATCCGTTTAATCCGTTGACAAATACTCCAAAACTTCGCGCACGTAACGCGCCGTCGGCGTCTTGCCCGCCGCGACCCGCTCTGGTGTGCCTTCGGCGATCACGTAGCCGCCCTCCGGCCCGCCGACCGGCCCCAATTCGACCAGCCAATCGCACGCCGCCAGCACGTGAGGATGGTGTTCGACCACGAACACGGTGTTCCGCGCGCCGTTGTCGCCTTCCACCAGGCGATGCAGCACGCGCACCAACTGCGCCACGTCTTCCAGGTGCAGGCCCAGCGTCGGTTCGTCGAGGATGTACAACGTCGGCTCGCTTTTTTTCGTTGTGCGGCATAGCTCCTGCGCGATTTTGAGCCGCTGCGCCTCCCCACCCGACAGCGCGTAGCCGGGCTGGCGCAAGGTCAGATAGCCCAGGCCTACCTCCCGCGCCATCGTCAGTGGACGGGCCAGCCGGTCAACATCGCCAAACAGCGCGTAGACCTGGTCTATCGTCAAGCCGAACAGATCTGGCAAGGCCACGCCGCGCAGGCGCACCGCCCACGCCTCGGCGCGATACCCCGTCCCCTTGCAGACCTCGCACAGCTCGAACACGTCGGGCAGAAAGCCCATCTCGATCCGCGTCGCGCCACTCCCGCCGCAGGCCGAGCAGCGTTGGCCCAACGCCGCCGCAGCGAGGCCAAGCGCCTGCGCGTCCTCGCCTTCGGCGTAGAGCGCGTGGATCACGTCGTTGAGGCCGAGGAACGTGGCCGGGCTGGTGATGCCGCGCCGGGTCTGGTCAACGACGATCACCCGCTCCGGCGCGTTCTCGATGGCCTCGTGCGCGCCCGGCTCGATGTTCTCGTAGGCGACGGAGGTGGTCTGCTTTTGCGGCGACAGCGCTAGCCCCAACGTGTCAATCAGCAATGTGCTCTTGCCCGACCCGGAGACGCCGCACAGTCCCACCAATGCGCCCAGCGGCAGTGCAACGTCAATGTTTTTCAGGTTATTGCCCCGCGCGCCGCGGATGCGCATCCAGCCTTCCGGCACGTGACGTGGCAGCAGCAGCGGGCGACGTTCGCCGCGCAGCCAGCTTGCCGTGAGCGAAGTCGAACGGCGGGCCGTCGTCGTTGACTGTTGGGCGACGGCCTCCGGCGTACCCTGGGCGACGATCTCCCCGCCCGCCGCGCCCGCGCCGGGGCCGATGTCAATGAGATAGTCGGCGGCGCGTAATACTTCCGGGTCGTGTTCCACCACGATCACTGTATTGGCGGCGGCGCTTTCCTGGTCGCCGCGCAAGTCGAGCAGCGCATCCACCAGCGCGCTGACCTCCGCGGGATGCAGGCCGCGTGTCGGTTCGTCGAGCAGCACCGTCAGCGAGGTCAACCCGCTGCCGAGCAATCCCGCCAGCGAGAGCCGCTGCGCCTCCCCCGCCGACACGGTGGACGCTGGCCGGTCAAGGTGCATATAGCCCACGCCGACGCGCAGCAAAAAGTGCAGTCGCCGCAAGCACGTCGCCAGGCTCGGCGCGACCCACTGGGCCGGCGCATCGGACGGCAGCGCGGCAAGGACGTCGTACAGCGCGGAGAGCGGTATCGTGCTGAGATCGTGCAGGTTATGTCCGCCGAGCGTCACCGCCAGGTACTCAGGTCGCAGCTTCCCGCCGCCGCAGCCGGGGCAGATTTCCGTATCGGTGTACGCGCCGCCGACGTCCCAATCGCCGATCCAGCGGAAAAAGCCCGGAAACTTGCCCATATAGTCATTCGTGCGCCCGTTTTTGCTCTCATAATGTACCGGCATCGGTTCCGGGTCGCCGAAGAGGAAGGCGTGCTGCGCCTCCGGCGACATCGCGTCCCAGGGCGTCGTCGCCGGGTCGAAGCCGTATTTGACCGCGAGCGCCTGCACGTGGTAGTAGCCGCCGTTGAACGGCTTGCACAGGTAACCCTTGGGGAAGAAGCCGGGCGAGTGCATCGCCCCGCCGCACAGGGGCAGGTCGGGGCGGACGATCAACTTGGCGGGATTGGCTCTGCGCAGCGTGCCGACGCCGTTGCAGACTGTGCAGGCGGCGGTGTAGTGGGTGGGTTGGAAGTAGCGGGCGGGTGCGACCGGCGCGATTTCGCCGCAGATGGGACAATGCCACGTATCCTGGCGGCGTTCCATATTCGCGCCGCAATTCAGACAGCGGCGCTCGCCGATCCACGACAGCAGGATTGCCAGGTGGTGCGAGAGTTCCGTCACCGTGCCCACCGTCGCCCGGCGCGTGTTTAGCCCCCGCGTCGAACCGACGGTGACGACGACGCCCAGGCCGCTGACGGCATCCACCGGCGCTTCCGGTCCTTCGCGCACCCCCTGGCGCTCGTACATCGAGAGGCTTTCGAGCAGTCGCCGCCGCGCTTCGGCTTCCAGCACGTCACCCACCAAACTGGATTTGCCAGACCCCGACACCCCCGTCACCACCGTCAGTTTCCCCTTGGGGATGTCCACATTCACATTCTTGAGATTGTTCGCCCGCGCGCCACGGATGCTTATCGCACCTGGCATACCCTCGTTTTGCGAAGGGATTTCACCGCGGAGAGCGCTGAGATCGCTGAGTTTTTCTGATTTTCTCTGCGCGCCCGGCGTGCTCTGCGGTAGAGAAATGGTTTCTTCCCGCAGCGCCTTCCCCGTCAGCGACCCTTCCGCCTCTAGCAGCCCATCCGGCGGCCCGGCATACAACAGTTGCCCACCCTTCGGCCCCGCGCCCGGCCCCAGATCAATCACCCAATCGGCGGCGCGGATGACGTCGGTATTGTGCTCGACGATGACGACCGTTGCCCCGCTGCGCACCAGTCGGTCGAGCACGACGAGCAGCCCGGCGATGTCTTTGGGATGCAGCCCGGTCGAAGGTTCGTCAAGGATGAGAACGCTGTCGGACAGATCGCGCTTGCCGAGGAATTTCGCCAGTTTCACCCGCTGCGCCTCGCCGCCGGAGAGCGTCGGCGAAGGCTGCCCCAGACGCAGGTAGCCCAGGCCGATGTCGCGCAGGGCGCTGAGGATGGGGCGCGCCGCCCGGCGTTGGCTGTCAGACAGGCGCGCATCGGGCAACAGCAACTCGGCGACCTCGCCGATGCTCGACTCATAAAGGTCGGCGATGGAAAGACGGCGCTCGCCAAACTGCACGGTCGCCGCCAGAACCTCATCGGAAAAGCGTTGACCGTCGCAATCAGCGCACAGGATCCAGGTGGAAGGCAGATAGCGCATCGGGACTTCTACCGCGCCGAGACCCTTGCACGTCGGGCACGCGCCTTCGGGCCGGTTGAAGGAGAAGGACGAGGGTGAAAGGCCGGTTTGTTCCGCCCAGAAATCGCGGATCGTGTCGGCCAGCTTGGTGTACGTCGCCGGATTCGACCGCGGGTTCCGCCCAATCGGACTTTGATCCACCAATACAGGAGTAAGTTTTTTTGCCACAGAGGACACAGAGAGCACAGAGGGGGGATTCTTTGTGTCCTTCTCCCGATGTTCGGGCCGGTCTCCGACCGTGTCCACGGCGGCGCGGTCAGCGACCGGCCACGGCGTTTCGTTAAGGTTTTTTGCCATAGAGGACAGAGAGTTCACAGAGGGAATTTTCTCTGTGTCCTCTGTGTCCTCTGTGTTCTCTGTGGCCGCTAAAAATGGTGTCAGGACTTCTTCGACGAGGGTGCTCTTGCCGGAGCCGGAGACGCCGGTGATGACGTTGAGCCGGCCCAGGGCGATGGGGACGTTGATGTGCTGCAAATTGCGCGCGTGGGCGTCGCGCAGCCACAAGAACTGCTCCGGCGCGGGGCGCGCTGCGGGAAGTTGCACGCGCTCGCGCAGGCTGAAGTAGCGTCCGGTGGGCGTGTTAGCCTGCCAGAGTTCCGCCGGTGTGCCCGTGAAGACGATCTCGCCGCCGGCGTCGCCCGCACCGGGGCCGAGGTCAATCGCGCGATCGGCGGCAGCGGCGGCGACGCGGTCGTGTTCGACGAAGACGACCGGCCCCTGCAGGTCGCGGAACGCTTCAAGCAGACGCGCCACGTCGGTGGGATGCTGGCCCACCGTCGGCTCGTCGAGGACGTGCAGCATATCCTCCAGGCGGCTGGTGAGGATGACCGCCAACCGAGCGCGCTGCGATTCGCCGCGCGAAAGGGTCGGCGCGGGACGGTTCAGCGACAAATAGCCCAGGCCCACGCGGTCAAGCGCCTCCAAGCGGCGGGCAATCTCGGTCCGCAAGCGTTCGGCGGAGGCGGGCAGGTCGGCATGGGCGAACAGGGCGCGCGCGTCCTCCACCGGCAACGCGAGCAGGTCAGGCAGGCGTAAGTTGTTCCAGCGCGTCGCGGCGGCTTCGGGGTACAGGCCGGTGTGGTCGCACCCAGCGCAGCCCATCCCCTGGCAGCGCGGGCAAGGGGTGTGAAAATGCGTCGGTTCGAGCGTCGAAAACCAGGTTCCACAGTCGGCGCACACAGGCGCGCGCGAAAGCATTTGGCGAGACTCCTTACATTCGACGCCGAGCGCATCTACGCCCAACGCCCAAGCGCGCCGTACTGCCTCCCGCGCCTGGATAGGCGAGACGGCGGCTTCCCAACGGGCAATCTCGATGGCGATGGTGTGCGGTGTGACGGGGGCAAGGGGTTGGCCGTCAAACGGTCGCCCATCCACGCGCAGGGCGTCCGAACCGAATTCGTCGGTCAACAGACGCAGCAGCGTGCGGTGGCTGCCGTGGACGCCGCGCAGCAGTGGCGCGAAAAGCGTGAGTGGGCCGCCTGCGCTCAACGTTGTGACCCGCGACACGATTTCATCTTCGGTGAGCACGGTGAGACTCGCGCCACAACGCGCGCAGCGCCGCTCGCCAAAGCGGGCGTAGAGCAGGCGCAGGAAGGGATGCAGGCCGGAGGCGGTCGCCAGCGTCGAGCCGGGGTGGCGGTTGAGCAGGTTTTGCTCGACCGCCACCGCCGGTCCCACGCCGGTCAGCGCTTCGACGTGGGCCGGGGCGAGTTTCAGGCCGCCGCCGACGTTGAACACCTCCAAAAAGCGGCGGCGCGCCTCATGGTAGAGCGTGTCGAACACGAGTGAGGTCTTGCCTGACCCCGACACGCCGGTCACGACGGTCAGCCCGTCGCCGATCTCGACGTCAACGCCTTTGAGGTTGTGCTCGCGCGCGCCGGTGATGCGGATGTGCGTTCGTGTCGTTGATTGTGTCATAAGGCTGATCGTAGCACAAGTATATGTCGTATTATGTCATCATTCCACAGTGTAGGGCGAGTTGGCAACTCGCACAACAAAGAAACAGGGTGGACGATGCGATTCATCGCCCACCCTGTTGTGGCTGGCGCGCCTGCGTAGGAATCAGTGATTACGCAGCACTAACGGCAGGTAAATCTTGTACTCCGGCGGAGCCTGGGGGATAACCGCAAAAGTCTCCGCATCGCTGAGCGGCGTAACCATCGCGCAGTTCCACGCGGCGAACGTTACGGTCTTCGTGCCGGTGGTGGCGAAGGTATGGCTGAACAGCAGCGGGTTGTTCAGTGCACTCACCGGCGCGCTCGCCCCTTCTCCAAAGTCCACAGTGTAGGTGTACGGTACAGCCGTCAGCGGCGCAATGTCGGCACGGAACGAGACGAGAGTGTCAGTGTGGATGTCGCCCGTCGTCAGCCGCGTCAGGGCGACGCCGGTAACAGGCACACACACGCTTTCCAGGTTGAAGACGGCCGTTATGCTCTTGTGGGCATCCATCACCACGGTTGTGGTCGGATTCGTCCCGCTCGCGTCGCCGCTCCAACCAGCGAAGACCGAACCGGCGTTTGCCGTCGCCGTCAGCACGACTGTCATTCCGGAGAGGTAGCTGTACGCGCCGACGGCCGGCGTCACCACGCCGCTGCCCGTTCCCGCCGTGGACACGGTGAGGGTGTAGTACGTCGGCGGCGCGGCAATCACAATCGTGTGCAGATCTGTGACGACCGCGGCGGCGCAGTTGGTCGCCGTCACCGTCAACGTGTGAACGCCAATCCCCAGTGTGCGCACCGATGCGGCCTGCGCAGCGCCGTTGTCCCATTGATAGCTGATGGGCAGTGAAGCATTGGACGGTTGATAGGCCGTGGTAAACGTGTAGACGCCTGGATAACCCGTTGTTTCGCCCTGGATCGTGATGCCGGTCAGGTCAACGCAGACGCCGTGCTCGGTGACTGGGATCTCTAGTGCGTCGGTCACAGGCGTCGTCATCGCACAGTTCCAGGCGGCCACTTCTACCGAATGGTCGCCGGCGGTCAGGAACTGACGGGTAAAGCGCCAGGGATCGGCGCTGGAAGAGAACGGCGTCTCCGACACGCCATCCACCGTGAGCATATAGGTGTACGGTTGGGTGGCAGTGTTGGGCGCGACGTCGGCGCTGAAGTAGACCAGCGTATCGGTGTAAATCGTCCCTGTGTTCGTGTAGGTCAGGCTGACATCTGCCACGGCGATGCAGTTAACCGTCAGTGTGACCGGCATCGTTACCAGCGGCGTCACAGGATCATTCGAGGCCAGCACGAGGGTGGTGGTGTAGATAGCCGGCGTCAGCGTTGTGGCGTCGTAAGCGACGTCAACGGACTGGCTATTGCCAGGCGCGAGCGTACCCGTGATGGGCGACACGCTGAGCCAATCCACGGCTGGATGCTCGGTCAGCGTCCACAGCAACACATCCGTCGCCGCAGCGACATTCGTGATTGCCAGCGTCGCCATCGTCGTCTCGCCGGGGTTGAGCGTGCGCGCTGGCGGCGCGACAACCCGTACTTCCGGCACGCCGATAACGAGGAGGGCGCGCTTGACCGTATCGCTGCTTGGGCAACCATTCGTCGCCGTCATCACCACGCTGTAAGTGCCGCTCATCGCGTAGGTATGCGTGACGGTTTGTCCGCTGCCTGACGCGCCATCGCCGAAATCCCAGGCGTAAGTGAGCGGAGGGCTGCCCTGAAGCACGCTGCCGCTGAAGGTTAAGACCACGCCGGCCGGTGGGACAAACGGCGTGACGCTGTAATCGGCGCCGGCGACCGGGATACAGACCGAAGTAACGGTCAACGTCACATCCACCGTCACGAGCGGCGTGTCGGGATCGTCGCTGGCGACCCACAGGGTTGTGGTGTAGACGCCGTCGGGCAGGCCCGTCGCATCGAAAGCCAGGTTCACCGGGGACGATGCCGCCGGAGCAACCACGCCGTTCACCGGCGTCGCCTGCAACCAGCCTACTGGCGGGTTGACCGTCAGGCTCCACGTTAAGTCGGCGGAACCCGAGTTGCCGAGCGTCAACACGCGCGTGATGGCGTCGCCGGGATTGAGCGATACATCAAAGGCGGTCGGCGTCACAACAATGTTGGGTAGACCGATGACCGTCACCGTTAACTGCGCCGTTGCTGTAGAAGGACAACCGTTCGATGCAACCAAGGTTACGGTGTAGACCCCTGCCGCACTGTAGGTGAAGACCGGCGTCGGACCGTCCAGCCCCGCGCCGACGCCCGGCCCGCCGAAGTCCCAGGTGTAGGTGATGGGCGCGTCGCCTTGCACTGTGGCGGTAAAGTGCATCGCTGCGCCATGCACCACGGGGCTATCGCTGTTCAGGGCGACGATGGCAACCGGCCAACACACATGCACATGCCGGAAGTGAACGACCCGCGTCTCCACACCGTTATGTTCAAGTTCCAGCGTTTCGGTGA
This sequence comes from Anaerolineae bacterium, assembly GCA_035420085.1. Taxonomy (GTDB): domain Bacteria; phylum Chloroflexota; class Anaerolineae; order B4-G1; family SLSP01; genus DSWT01. Next base: position 4,584 of record DAOLUH010000026.1, on the reverse strand, counting down.
CGAGGTCAATCAGCCAGTCACCCTCAGTGATGGTAAACGTCTTGGTGATGGCGTACCACGTGTTCGGCGCGACACCGAGAGCGTGAACTACGGCAGGACCAGCAGGCACCCACATGCCCGGGCCGACATCCGCGGTCAGGCCGGTCATCAGCAGCGAGTCGCTCCACGCTTCGGTGAGCGTGAAGGAGACCGGGACGGTGTACGTGACCCACACGCGATCCACGATCTGCACCTCATCGCCGGGCAGCACGGCAATGGGATCGGTATTGGTGAGCACGCCATTGACCCGGATGATTTTCTCCCAGGCCGGCGGCTCCGGCGGGCGAATGTGGAAGTGTACCCACGTCTCACCCGCTAAGGCACTAATATGGTCAAAGATGTAGCCTGGAATAGAGACGGTGCTGGATGGCGCCAGGCTTTCTGTGATAGCGACAACGACATCAACCTTGCCCCACGCGCCCTGCGGCAAGGCGCTCACGTCCCACTCTGCCCACGTCCCGCCCGCGCCGACGCGGTCAGCCGGAGGGTCAGATGAGACGAACGGCGCAGTCGCCGGAAAGTCGCTGCGCAACGCCACGTTGTTTTCGTAGCCGCCGGTGTTGCTGTAGACCAGGGTGAACGCGGCCTCACGCGCGGGGTAGACCTCCGGCTCGTAAGCACTGCCGATGTGCAAGGCCGGCGGCAGTTTCTCGATGGTCACGTCGCGCGCCGCGCTCCACGCGCCGATATTCAAGCTCTCCTGGAGCAACGTTGTCGTCCAGGTGCATGGCTCGACATGGAAGAACTTGGTGAGCGTTACCGGTTGCGTGAGACCGGTCGGCGCATCCCAGCGCAACGCGGCTGCGTCGAGGTCATAGTATTCAGGGATGCTCAAGGCGGAGGCGTCGCTGCCCTGCCGCCCGCCCCAGACCCAGATGCCGGGCCGTCCCACGCCCGCTCCGGCAGGGATAAAAGCCCCGGCGTGGTTGCGCCGCGCCTGGTTCAGGTCGGGGAAGGCAAGGTCCCAGGTATTGGAGGCGACATCGTAGCGCAGACTCTCGGTGTATTCAGCAGACCATCGCCCGCATCCAGCAATAATGACCGACCCGGCCAGGCGGTAGGGTGAAGCCGTATCGAAGCCAAACGCTGGCATCTCATCGCAGGCGACAGGCAGATCGGCCACGCCCGCATCATCCCAGACCACCGGATTGGCAGTATCCAACCGCTCCGCGATGGCAAGTGGGAGGAGAGAGACGCCATCCCACCCATCGCCGCCCATCGCGTAGATGACGCCATCCACCACCGCCGCGCCGATATAGCTGCGGGGCGAACTAAGCAGCGGGCCAACCGTCCAACGCGAACCGGCCGGCGCGGCGATGTCAAAAAAGTAGGTGTTGGCCGTCATCGTCGCAGCATCAAATCCGCCGAAGACGTAGGCGATATTGTTCACCACCGCCACACCGCCCGGCGAAGTCGCCAGCGGGTAAGGATCGGCGGCGAAGACAACGGTAGCGCCGCTGACCGGGTAGAAGCCTTGCACCACGTTTGTCACGACGCCGGTCGCCAGCCGCCCGCCAAAGGTCACCAGCACTTCATCGCCGCCGCTATCGGTGAGGCGCGCGATCTGATAGTTGGAGATTGGATAGGGCATCACAATGCCGGTGTCGGCGTAGAGGCCGGTCGCCGGGTCAAACTCCCAGATCCGGCCTTCCGTCGGCGTCCCTATGCGCCCACCCAGGAAGTAGACTTTGCCGGTAGCCACTGAGTACTCAGCGTCGAAACGCATGTAGGCGAAGGGTGCAGGCGGCGCTTCGACCCACGGGTACGGCGTGACCGTCCCGGTTAACGGCGTCATTATATAATCCAGCAACCGGAGTCGCGTTGGATCCCAGCTCTCGTGCAGCGTGAAGGACGACGGACTGGTGATCACGTCAACGACCACCAACGTATCTGAGGTTTGCGCAGTAACCGTCAGGCCGGGCGTCCACGCCTGGCCGTTGACCCGCTTCTCCCAGGCCGGCAACGGCACATCGAAGGCGGTGGCAGCGGTCATCACATAGCCGCGGACATTGAGCATGGCGGTGTTGGTGACGCGCTCGCCGGGGCTGGCGACGACGCGCGCGTTGAAGGTGAGCGTCAGCATAGACGGGATGCTTATACACGGTTCCGAGGGACGATAATGGGTGGTGGACGTGTACACCCAGCCGGACGTTAATCCACCTACCGACCAGACCTCGCCGCCGGATTTGGCCGTGGTGCAGAAGCTGCCGTTGTAGGCCGTCAATGCCGCCGGGAGCGGGTCGCTGATGTCGGTCCAGATGTCGCCGTACCAGTTGGTGTAGTCGAGGCGTTCGACGAGCGCCGTCGTATCGAAGAAGCCGCCGCCGTCCGCGTCGCCGCCGATGGCGTAGAGATAGCGATCCGTGGCCGCCAGCGCGAAGTCCGCACGGCCGCTGGTGAACGTAGGGCCGGTTTCCCAGTAATCATACGCCATATTGTAGCGCTGCGTCGTTGTGATATTGTTCGGTACGGAATCGCCCCACCCGCCGACGAGGTACAGGTACTCATTCACCTGCGCCCACCCTGCCGCCGAGGCAGAAACAGGCATCGTGGCGCCTATGGCGCTCCAGTCGCCGGTCGCGATGTCGTAGATGTTCACCTGAGGCGATGCACCGCCGGCGAAGAAATTGTTATCGCCGCCGGCAAGGAAGAGCCGCCCATCCCACGCGCCGAACGCCGCGCCCCACACGTTGCGCGGCAGAGGCGGCCCCGCAGTCCAGATATCGCGGGCGATATCGTAGACGTAGAATTGTGTAGTCCCGCTGCCGCCAGCGACGTAGATGTGTCCCTGGTAACAGACGGCCGAGGGGCCTTCAACGGGGGCAGGGAAGCGGGCGAGGGTGGTCCAGACATCGGTGTCAGCGTCGTACCGCCACACGTTTTGCACTGCACCGGTCGGCACGCCGGAGATCACATAAAAGCGGTTCGGTTCGCCAGGACATTGGGCGTGTGCGTAGCGCACTCTGCCGGTCGGGATGGGGGCGGCGGCGAACCAGGTAGCAGCGGGGGCGAGAGGAGAGGCGGTGAGAGGATGAGGGGGTGAGAGGGTGAGGGATTGGACAGAGAGGGGGCCGGGTTCTGCTGCGCCAGCGGTGGGAACGGTCTCTGAGGGAGGCAATGGAGCGAGAGCCGGCTGGCGGGTCAACGCAGAGGCCGGTGTATTACTCCAGTAAATTGCGCGGTCGGCCCAGCCATACCAGGCGTAGCCGTAGTTGGCGTTGAGGCCGCCAGCGTATTCCACGCCAGCGGGCAGGGTATCGGTCAGCCACAGTGAGCCGAACAGCGCGTCTTCGGTCGTGAGGGTCAGCGTATAGGGAATGATCTGGTCGTGGTAAGCCACACCCGGTCCGTCTTTGACGAATTGCGGCGGGATGAAGGTCACGCGGCGCTCCTCCATCGGCATCCCATCGGGGTACAGCCATTCGTAAATCGTGACCGGCACGGCATCGGTGAGGTGCAGCGTCTTGACCAGCCGTTCGCTTTCGCCGGGGCGCAGTGTCACATACCAGTCGCCGTTCCCCATCGTAACGACGCCGCGCGTGTGATATTCGTCCGTCAGCGTCACCGGATAGCTGCCCCAGCTCTCGGTCAGTTGGACGAAGAGCGGCTCGCGCCCGACGTAATCCAGCCGGTCTACGAGCTGGATGTCATCGCCGGGGACGGCGGTGAACGGGCCTTCGTCGTAGCGGCCCACATAGTTCCCGTTGATGTAGACCTCTTTCGTCCAGGTGATGGTGGGACGCGGCGCGACGTGGAACGCCTGTGTGGCAACTTTGCGCAGCGGCGGGACATACGCCAGGCCGTACATATCCAGATCGTTGTCCCCGGAGGCAATGACACTGCCATCCGCCGAGGAAACGCGGAACCACTGACCGTCGTCGCAGGCCAACGTCAGCACGCCGGGCGCGTCAGATGTGATGCCGGTGCCGCCGAAACCGCAACCGGACGCCGCGTTGGTAATGGTGACCACAACATTACCATCGAGTGGATTCGTCCCGTAAATCCAGGCATCGTCGAGCTGCCACAGGAGCGTTCCGTCAAAAGTCAGCCCCTCGATACTCGCTCGGCCGGGGATGGCGCGATTGAGCACACCAGTGCGCGGGGCGTAGAACTCGATCCGATTCGGGGTGGCTGAGCGATAAATTGCCAGCTCCTCGTTCACCAGCTCCATCCCCTGCAACCCCGAAAGCGCCGCCGACCAGCGGTACAACTCATTGCCCGCAAAATCGTAGGCCACCACAACCTGCGGGCTGAAGTGGCCGCTCCAGATTGTCTCGCCGTCGGTCGCCATGCCGTTGGGATTCGTCGCGCCGACCGGGAAACTGCCAAGGTCGTCCAGGTTGACATCGAGCAGGTGGATAGCCTGGTCGCTCCAGGTGCCTGCCACGTAGCGAACGTCCGCCGCCGGCGCGTCGCTTGCCAGGCTCCCGCGATAATCGAGTAGCGCTTCGTTGACAACCGTCGTGGAGACCGGCGCGGTGACGGTAACGTTGAAGGTGACGGTGACCACCTCCGGCAGCGGTTCGCGGCCCACGGCCTCGCAGC
>DAOLUH010000025.1:0-75645 GCA_035420085.1 Anaerolineae bacterium | reverse complement strand
ACGCGGCTTACGGCGCATTCTGCCAACCCGCCCTAAAAATGAACGAACCGAGAGTGTAATGTGTAAATACGCTCAATCACCGCTGCGATAGCCGTATCCGCCAAAACGCGCCCCCACATTTGCGCCAATCCCAGGCGACCATGCTGGCTGTAGACGTCACGGCATAGATCGCGAAACAATTGCGCCATCGGCGCCTCGTATTCGCGCCGGAAATCTGCGGGATAGACCCACAGTAGCGCGCGATAGACGCGCTCTGCGCGGGAAAACCGCTTGACAGAGGACGGTTGCGCCATCAGCTTGCTCCTGCATGACCAAGCAACTTTTTGGTCTGAGCAACCTGCACGAGCGAGGACAGACGCTCCGTCTCGGCAGCCAGCACTTGTCGCCCCCAATCGGTCAAGCGATAATAGCGGCGGCGCTCATCGTCGATCTCCGGGTCGGGGCGTTCGTCGGACTCTGCTATCAAACGCGCTGCCAGCATACGCTTGATCGTGCCGTAGAGCGTCCCCGGTCCCATCTGGATTTGGTTGCGCGTCATCACTGCCACTTCTTGCATAATGCCGTAGCCGTGACGTTCCTGATCGGCCAATGCCAGCAAGATGTGAAAGACGGCCGGCGTTAATGGCAAAATTTGGTCTAAGTCAGGTGTGATGTGATCCACAAGTCAATTCTCCAATCTATATCCGTATCGGTTATATCCGTTATGGATATATAATAACCGATTTGAAGGTTTTTGTCAAGAGGCAAATCATAAAAAAATCGCAAAGCGCGATTCGGCTTTGCGATTTGTGGGTAGCTCTTATTGGAAGCTATGTGATGATTCAGGATTCACGATCTCTGACCATCCCCAAGCCATAGGCGTACCCTGGCGGTCCTTCTGTGCGAACATAACTATCCGATGTTTCAAGGTAGAGAGAGGGGATATCTTGAACGACGAGGTCTTCTCTCCCGGCAGAACGCAAAAGGCCCGCAATGGATAGGTCTTCGTCTAAAACCGGCCAGTAAATGCCCAAACCATCGGCGTCAAGCGCGAAAATCCGCAGGTGTTCAAGACTGGCCTCTGGAAGCACAAATGAGCCTGACCGGCTCAAAGGAACGACGATTTTTTCACCGGACAATTCAAAGCGAATCGCCTCTCGGTCTACGGATAGATACTTCACATCGTAAAGTCTGCACATCACAACTATCCGACAACACATTCTGCCCAATAGAGAATGGTAGAAGCCACGTGAATAGCGTCTTTATACATTTCCGGTGTGATCTCTTCGTAATCCCCAGGATACCGGGTCATCACGGCGTAGGTTGTTAGTCGCATCGCCTCCGACGCTTCCGATGGCAAATCAATATCAGATGGTAGCAACCCGAACAAATAGGCGATATTGTGAACACGCGGGAACTCGATGTTCTGATCAATCAGGATAGCTTTGATGTATTTCTCGACGGTTTGTTGGGCGTGAAAGCACAACTCGTTGTACATAACGTCAGGTTGTGGGCCGACGCGCGCCAACGCAAAGTCGCGCGCGCTCCCAGGCTCTGGCGGTTCAGGCGGCATAGACTTCCCTACCTTCGGCTAACACATTTCGATAGATCAGGCCTTTATTGTGGCGATGCCGTTCCAGCACAGCGGGGGTCGTTACCAAGATATCTACAGGATAACCGAATCCAAAGAGTTGTTTGTAGAGGTGTTGTGTCATCTTGAGACAATGCGTGCCATCAGGTACAACCACCATCACGTCAATGTCGCTATCCGGCCCCATTTGTCCCCGCGCTGCGGAACCGAACAGGAAAATCTTCTGTGGGCGGACTGTCTGAACGATTTGGGCGACCAAATCATCAATGACTTTTGTATCAACCATCTCTATCATAGCCACCATCCTTAGCTTATGCCTACACTCGCGCGCAAAGCACATAACAAATCTTGGTCATCATTGTATACTTATCAAACCACAAAACGCGATTTAATCAAGGGGGAATTATGTCATTCCAGTCATTTCATGGTGCGTGGCCCGCGCTGATTACACCGGCGACAGCGGAAGGCGAGGTCAACGTTCCGGTGTTGCGCGATTTGACGGCGCATCTGCTCAACAAAGGCATCGGCGGCCTGTACGTGTGCGGCACGACCGGCGAAGGCATGTTCATGTCCGTGGCGGAACGGCAACTTGTGGCAGAAACGGTGATTGACGAGGTGAACGGGCGCACGCCCGTCATCGTCCACGTGGGCAGCATCGCCACGCGGGATGCGGTGATCTTGGCCCGCCACGCGCGCGACGTGGGCGCGGACGGCGTCGCCAGCATCCTACCGCTGTTCGGCGCAGGCCTGGCCTCGACGTACCTGCACTACGAGACGATTGCCGCCGCCGTCCCGGAGCTGCCGTTCTACCCGTACCTCTTCGGCGGGCAGACAGACGCGGTTTCGTTGCTGCGCGAACTGCGCCGGCGCATCCCCACCCTCGCCGGGGCGAAGTACACCGGGCCAAACATGTACGAGTTGCAGGCGCTCGTGGCAATGCAGGACGCGAACTGGACGATCTTTTCCGGTATGGACGAGCAGTGCGCGTTCGCGGCGATGTTCGGCGCGACGGCCAACATCGGCTCGACGCTCAACGTGATGCCGGGCGTCTACCGCGAAATCCGCGCGGCGTGCGAGCGCGGCGACCTGGCGCGGGCGCGGGATGTGCAGGCGCAGGCCAACCGCGTCATCCGCGTGTGGTTCGAGTTCGGCTTTCCCGGCGCGTTCCGCGAGACGCTGCGCTGGCTCGGCTTCGACTGCGGAGAGCCGCGTCTGCCCAATCTGCCGTTGCCGCCGGAGCAGCGCGAGGCGCTGCACGCGGCGTTGGAGGCGGCGGAGTTTTGGGAACTGACAAAGATGTAAACCAGAAAATCAACACAAAAACGGCGCTATGCTTGGACATAGCGCCGTTTCGCGATATACCGCCGTCAGACAACAACAGCAGATAAACTTCATTTCTACCTCAGATCGTCGAGAAACTCCAAACCGGCCGGCAACCTGGCATCATCCGGGATGGATTCCACTATGCGCACGATGTCATCGAAGGTGACAGCGCCGGGTTCGCGCCAGGATAAACAGTATTGCAGGTCATTCCGTAAGCAACACAGCGAATAGGTGCGCCCATCCGGATCGTGTTCACGTAAAAATTCCAATTCCCACATCGCGGCGACAGTGTTGCCGACAGTCACCTCCTTAACCGTATCGGGTTTCACAACCAAGGGCACATCGAAAGGAGGTCCTACGCTCATAGATATGCCGATAGGAAAACGGCCAGAATGGTCTGCGTTGCCAGGACGCCAGCCCAAGAGAACACTTTGGCTGTCAGGCTCTATGGCCGCCTGTTCCTCGAGTGTGAACCCTTCTGGCAGCCACGTAGGCAGAAAACGCGCGAGTTCTGGGTAGACAGCTAAAATTTCCGGCAGATTGACCATAGGCAATTCTCTACCGCGCTGCTGGCGGATTTTTTCCACGTACCAGCCAAACCCGGTCGTGCTCGCCATCTTGAGCATATCCTCATAGGTAAGTTGCGGGTCATTCGAAGACAGGTGATATTCGAATAAGTCCCCGTCCTTTTCCGCACGCCACACCACAGCCCACGCGATCTCGTCGCTGCCGTTGGTATAGGGGAACCGCAGCAAAGTTGCGGTTTTGTCGCCGAAGTGTACAGTTTCTGCATTGGCCCCTGCGATACCTTCAACAGCTGGGGAGGTGGAAGCGCCGCCTCCAGTCATCTTGCGTATTTCAAACGAGATGTAGGTCTCGCATGGATCGCACGCGAATGGGTGCCAATTCACGGTAACAATGGCACCTTCCGGCTTTTGCCTGATATTGACGTATTCGTCCTGCGCATAGCCATCCGGTTTCCAAACGGGTGCATCCAAGACATAGGGGAACGCTTTGACAATTTGCTCCAGATGGTAATCGCCGTCAAAACTAGGAGCAGGCGTTGGCGTGGAAAAGGCATCTCTGACGGCTTTCCAATCCTCTTGCGGGTTTTCCGTCTCCACAAACTTGAACCCGCCGATTTCACGGAGCAGCCAGTGCATCTGCGCGCGCACCGGTGGAAGAGTCAGCATCAAACTGAATAACAGCCCGACAACAAGCGCCAAGACAACCGCATGGGTGCGCCGCCGTTGCCGTCGCTCGATGCTGTGAAGTTTCCCTTGCAATGCCTTTTCAAACGCCGGGCGCACGTCCGGCAACCCGTGGGTCAAAAACTCATCGTTCATCGTCAGCCTCCAGCGTTGAACGCAACTGTTTCACGGCGCGATGCACGATCACGCCGACATGGGATGCCGTCAGGCCGGTCAAGTTGGCGATCTCCTGCTGGCCCAAGCCTGCGCCGTATTTGAGCGCCAGGATCTCCTGCTCGCGCTCCGGCAATTGGCCGATGTGCTGCGCCAGTCGCGCAAAATGCTCGCGCTGCTCGAACACCGCTTCAGGCGACAAGACATCGGCGGGCGCCGCCTCCGCGTCCGCCAAAGGCGCAGTCGCCCGCGCGGTGCGGAAATGATCGGTCGCCACATTGCGGGCGATGGTGAAGACCCAGGTGGTGAAACTGCTCAAGTCCTGGCGATAGCGCATCCGTTTCGTCCAGGCCTTCTCGAATGTCGTCGCCGTCAAATCCTCCGCCAACGGCCCCGCCCCCACGCGATAACAGAAATAGCGGTAGACTTTGGGAAGCAGCGCCGTGAAGACGGCATCCCAATCCACGGGTTGCGTCGCGGCGGCCAGACGTTCGATGAGGCGCGGTTGCGTGATCATTTCACTCTATTATACGAAAAAATGGGCCGGATATTACATAACTTACTTACCTCTCAAGCTCTTGACGCCAAGTTAAGATATGGTATACTATTTCGTAGACGAAATATTCTATACCGAAATTTTCGCAGTCGAAGGAGTATGAAGTATGGAGTATGAAATAAGAATAGGATGTACAGACGCTTACTCCATACTTCTTACTCCATACTCCCTTTAGGAGGTACTTATGAATGAACCCGAACGCTCCCCGGCTCTAGCCGTCACCCAAAAATTCCTCAGCCTGTACCGCTATCTGCGCCAGTACAGCCAGCAAATGCACGATCAGGGCGTGCGCGGACGCGAGTTCGCCACGCTGCGCTATCTGCACGAGGCCGGGCCGTGTACGATCGGGCAAGTGCAGGAGTACATCTACATCAGCGCCAGCGCCGCCTCGGAGCTGCTTTCGCGTCTGGAAAACGCCGGCTACGTCGAACGTACCCGCTGCAAGAAAGATCAGCGCGTGGTCTACGTCGCCCTCACGCCCGAAGGCCGCCGCCTGGCCGAAGAAACCCCGCTCGGCGGCATCCCCCTGCTCCGCGAGCGCCTCAAAACGCTATCGCCCGAACAACTGGCGACCGTCGCCGCCGCGTTCGACATCCTCCTGAACGTGATGGAGATTCAAGAATGAGCGAATCAGCGAATCGGCAAATTGGCGAATCAGCGAATCGGCGAATTGGCGAATCGGCAAATCCGCAACCCAAAACCCTAAACCCACAACCCATAACCCGAAAGCTGAAATCCAGTGATCTGAAAATTATGCTGCGCTGCTTCGGCTACCTGCGCCCGTCCTGGAAGTTGATGGTCGGCGCGTACCTGACGATGTTGATCATCAGCGCACTGGGGGTGGCGAATCCGCAACTGTTGCGCTGGGGCATTGACCGGGGCATCAAGGCCGGCGATATGGGCGTGTTGGGCTGGGCAGTGTTGGGCGTCTTGGGGCTGACGCTGCTCAACGGCGTGCTCAGCTTCTTCCAGGGTCGCTGGACGGAGCTGGCGTCGCAGCAGGTGGCCTACGACATGCGCAACGACATCCACCGCAAGCTCTCGACGCTCTCGTTTGCGTACCACGACCAGGCGGAAACCGGACAACTGCTCTCCCGTGCCATCCAGGACGTGGATCGCATCCGCTTCATGACCGGGCGGGCGACGCTCCACTTGATCAATGGCGTGATTACCTTCTTCGCCACAACGGCGATGATGCTGACGATGAATCCGCGCCTCACGCTGTTGGCGATGTTAACCACCCCTTTGCTGTTCTACCAGACTTTCACCTTCGCGCGCAAAATCCGCCCCATGTGGCTGGCCTTGCAACAACAGATGGCAATCCTGACCACCCGCCTGGAGCAAAACCTGCGCGGGATGCGCATCGTCAAAGGCTTCGCGCAGGAACCGGCGGAGACGGCGCGCTTCGAGGCCGAAAATGCGACGTGGTTCCAGATTGCGGCAAATTCGGCGCGATTGCAATCCATCAACGGCCCGCTGATGGGGCTGATCACCAACATCGGCTCGATCTTCATCCTGTGGTATGGCGGGCGGCTGGTGATCGAAGGCGGGCTGACCCTCGGCGAGCTGGTGGCGTTCACCGCGTACATGGGCCAACTCGCCGGCCCGGTGCGGATGCTAGGGCGCGTCATCCCGGCTATCGTCCAGGCGATTGCCTGCGGCGAGCGCATCTTCGACATCCTCGACGCCGAATCGGAGGTCAAGGAGTCGCCCGACGCCATCGTGCTGCCAGAAGTGCGGGGGCATGTGCGCTTCGAGAACGTCTCCTTCGCTTACTTTGGCCGCCACAAGGTGTTGGAGAACGTCACGCTGGATGTACCGCCAGGCCAGATCGTCGCCCTGCTCGGCGCGACCGGCTCCGGCAAGACCACCATCATCAACCTCATTCCGCGCTTCTACGATGTGACGGCGGGCCGGGTGACGGTGGACGATTACGACATCCGCGACGTCACGCTCAACTCGCTGCGCGCGCAGATCGGCATCGTCCTGCAGGAAACGACGCTCTTCGCCGACACGATCCGCGCCAACATCGCCTTTGGCCGTCCGGACGCCACTGAGGATGAAATTGTCGCGGCGGCGCAGGCGGCGCAGGCGCACGACTTCATCCTGGAGATGCCCGAAGGCTACGACACCAAAGTCGGTGAGCGCGGCGTGACACTCTCTGGCGGGCAGAAGCAACGCATCGCCATTGCGCGCGCGCTGCTCAAAGACCCGCGCATCCTCATCCTCGACGACGCCATGTCGAGCGTGGACACCGAGACGGAACAGTTGATTCAGATGGCCCTGGAGCGGCTGATGCGCGGACGCACCTCCTTCGTCATCGCGCAACGGTTGAGCACCGTGCGCCTGGCCGACCAAATCCTGGTGCTGGAGCACGGTCACATCGTCGCCCAGGGCACGCATGAAGAACTCCTCCATACCTCCGGCCTGTACGTCGAAATCTACCAGCGGCAACTGCGCCCGCAAGAGGTAGCAGAGATCAAAAGGCGGCAAGAGGCAGGAAGCCAGAAACTAGAAGCTAGAAGCTGGAAGCTAGAAGCTGGAAGCCGGAAACTAGAAGTTGGAAGCCCGAAGCTAGAAACTGGAAGCTCGCAACCAGCATCCAGTATCCAGCATCCAGTATCCAGCATGGAGGTGGTACGATGAGCCTTTCCATCGGTGGAGTTTCGGGCATTGGTGGCGGGCCGCGGGGGATGCTGGACAGCTTCGGACGGCACGGCGAGGAAGAAGGGCGCGCCTTCGACCGGCGGATTGTGCTGCGCCTGTTAGGGTTTCTCAAGCCACACTGGCGCAAGATGGTGCTGGCGTTTGTCACGATGGTGGTCACGACCGGGTTAAGTCTGGCGACGCCGTACCTGGTCAAAATAGCGATTGACCAGCACATCACGCAAGGTAACATCGCCGGGCTGAATCAGGTCGCCGTGTTCACGGCCATCGCGTTTGTCGGACTGTTCGTCTCATCGGCAGCACAGCAGTACACCCTGTCACGCACGGGGCAGCAAGTATTGGCAACGATGCGCAACCAATTGTTCGAGCATTTACAGGCGTTGCACCTGGGTTATCACGACACACACATCATCGGCGTGACCATCTCGCGCGTGTTCAGCGACGTGGGCGTCATCAACGAACTGCTCTCGCAGGGCCTCATCACGCTGTCCGGCGACATCCTGCTGCTCATCGGCATCGTCGTGGTGATGGTCTCCATGAGTCCCCGGCTGGCGCTGCTCACCTTTGCGGTGATGCCGCTGATGGTCCTGGCAACCAACATTTACGCACGGCATGCCAAGGCTGCCTTCCGCGAGACACGGGCAACCAACGCGGGTGTCGTCGGCGATCTGGCGGAAGACATCGCTGGGATGCGCGTCATCCAGGCATTCGCCCGCGAAAACACCTCGCAGGCGCGCTTCGACGAATCCAATCGCGCCAACCGCGACGCGAATGTGCGAGCAATGTCGCTTTCCTTCATCTTCATGCCGATCGTGGACCTGTTGGGGACGCTGGCGACGGCAATTGTACTCTGGTTTGGCGGGCGGACAGTGGCGCAGGGCGAATTGACGTTGGGCGTCATCGTGGCCTTCCTCACCTACGTCACGCGCTTCTTCCAACCCATCCGCGAGTTGAGCCAGCTCTACACCACCATGCAGGCCGCCATGGCCGGCGGTGAGCGCGTGCTGGAACTGCTGGATACCGCACCGGCGGTGGCCGACAAACCGGACGCCATCGACATGCCGGAAATCCAGGGCAAAGTCGAACTGCGTGACGTGAGCTTCGCCTATCGCGTCGATGGCCCCGTGCTGCACGACATCAACCTGACGATTGAGGCCGGGCAGACAGTCGCACTCGTCGGGCCAACAGGCGCAGGCAAGACCTCCATCTCGAACCTGATTGCGCGCTTCTACGAAGTGACCGAAGGGGCAGTGTTGATTGACGGCATCGACGTACGCGACGTAGCGCAGCGTTCGTTGCGCGCGCAGATGGGCATCGTCCCGCAAGACCCCTTCCTCTTCTCCGGCACGATTGCCGATAACATCCGCTTTGGCCGTCCCGATGCACCGGACAGCGCCGTAGAAGAGGCCGCGCGGATGGCAAACGCGCACGACTTCATCGCCCGGCTGCCCAACGGCTACGCCACGGTGATCCAGGAAGGCGGCGTGAACCTCTCCCTGGGCCAGCGGCAGTTGATCTGCATCGCGCGCGCGGTGCTGGCCAATCCGCGCATCCTCATCATGGACGAAGCCACGTCCAGCGTGGATACCGTCACCGAAGGGCTAATCCAGGACGCGCTCGATCGGCTGCTGGCCGGGCGCACCGCCATCGTCATCGCCCACCGCCTCAGCACCATCCGCAACGCCGACCTGATCTGCGTGCTGGACGGCGGTCGCATCGTCGAACGCGGCACGCACGAAGAACTCATCGCGGCAGGCGGCCTATACCGGGATTTGTATGAACGGCAATTTATAAATGTGATGTAATGGAGTAAGAAGTACGGAGTATGGAGTAAGGGTTCTAGTTTAGCACTCCATACTCCTTACTCCATACTCCTTACTCCCTATTGGAGGTACGATGAAAACATTAAAGTTTGTCTTTGGATATACGCGAAATTACGTCAAACCGCTGGCGCTGACGATTTTCAGCATGTTGGCGCTGGTGGGCGTGCAGTTGTTGGCGCCGTGGATCATCAAGCAGATGATCGCGGCGGTCAATACGCCGGACAATCTGGCAGCAGGGTTGAACACAGTCAGCCGCCTGGCGCTTCTGGCGCTGATTGTCTACATCGCGCGCGCAGTGTTGCAATTCCTGCGCAGCTATATGTCGCACGTCGCCGGGTGGGGCGTGGTGGCTGACGCGCGCAACGAAATCTACGCGCACCTGCAACGGCTCTCGTTGCGCTTCTACGAGGACAAGCAGACCGGCGATCTGATGTCGCGGATGGTCAACGACTCCGACATGTTCGAGACGCTCATCGCGCACGCCATCCCCGATACCCTGGTCAACATCTTGATGCTGATTGGTGTGATCGCAGTGTTGGTCAGCCTGAACGTGGAATTGATGCTGCTCAGTCTGATTCCTGTGCCGTTCATCGTCTTCGCGGCGCGCGGCTTCTCCAAGTACGTGCGCCCTGCCTTCCGCAAGCGCCAACAAGAACTCGGCGAACTCAACGCCACGCTCAACGACAACCTCTCCGGCATCCGCGAGATCAAGGCGTTCACCCGCGAAGAAGTCGAAGCGCAACGCATCGGCACGCACATCAGCCACTACCGCGACTCGCTGCTGCGCGCGCTGCGGCTCATGGCGACCTTCCAGCCGTTTGTGGAGTTTTCATCCTCACTGGGCACCATCGTCCTGATCTATTTTGGCGGGAAGCTGGCCCTGAACCAAGTGCTGCCGCTCGAAGACCTGGTGGCTTTCTTCCTCTACCTTGAAATGTTCTACCAGCCGATCCGCGCGTTGAGTGGCGCGTGGGAGAACGTCCAGCACGCGATGGCCGGCGCGGAGCGCGTCTCCGAGCTGCTGCAAGAGACGCCCGAAATCTACGACAAGCCTGATGCCATCACGCTGCCCGGCAAAGCGCAGGGCGCGCTCAGCTTCGAGAACGTCAGCTTCCACTATGTGAAGGGCGACACCGTCATCTCGAACATCAACCTCGACATCCCGGCGAACAGCGTCGTGGCGCTGGTCGGCCCGACCGGCGTGGGCAAGACCACGCTCGCCAGCCTCATCCCGCGCTTTTACGATGTGGTGGATGGCCGCATCACCCTGGATGGCTACGACATCCGCGATCTGTCGCTCAAGAGCCTGCGCGAACAGATCAGTATCGTGTTGCAGGATGTGTTCCTGTTCCACGGCACCGCCCGCGAAAACATCCTCTTCGGGCGTCCCGACGCGACGGAAGAAGAAGTGATCGCCGCCGCGCAAATCGCCAACGCGCACGAGTTTCTCATCCGCCTGCCCAACGGCTACGACACGCTCATCGGCGAACGCGGCGTCAAACTTTCGGGCGGACAAAAACAGCGGCTCGCCATCGCCCGCGCGGTGCTCAAAGACGCGCCCATCCTCATCCTCGACGAGGCCACCTCCTCGGTGGATACGGAGACCGAAATGCTCATCCAGCAGGCATTGGAGCGGTTGATGGTCGGGCGCACCACCATCATCATCGCGCACCGGCTCTCCACCATCCGCAGCGCCGACAAAATCGTGGTGCTCGAAGACGCCGGCATCAAGGAGATGGGTACGCACGAGGAGCTGATGGCGCGCGATGGCCTCTACCGTTATTTGAACGAGGTCCAGCGGCAGATCGAACCGCAATGGGAGATCGTCCGCGAACGGCGCAAGGGCATGGCCCTGGTGGGCGCCGCGAATTAACCATGAAACTTGTACTTTCGCCTAAAAGTGGTATGCTATCGAGGTTTTGCATAACTTAATTCAGGTCTGAAACTGCAAACAGGATGATGGGTCACACACCTCGGAGTACCGAATTCACACAGGATGTGTTTCAAGGATCGGATAAACAATCCAAGTGAAACACATCCGTTTGAATTCCTAAGATTAATTGATTAAGGAGCACACAGGTACTATGAATCGCAGGAGTTTGTCATCACTTTTTTCTCTCGTGGTATTGTTGGGGATGATCGTGCTGCCGCTTGGCTGTTCGTCCGGTTCGCCCTCGTCTTCTTCCTCCTCGGCGCAGGGCGGGCCGACCCCTACCCCTATCCCCACCTCGATCGTGCCGACGAATCCCACCTACACCGTGCAACGCGGGGACGTCGTCCGCCTGCTGCAATTCTCCGGGCGCGCCGCTCCCGTGAATGAGAAAGAGCTTTTCTTCCGCGCCAACGGCTACGTCCAGAACGTCTACGCCCGGCGCAACGACACAGTCAAAGCCGGCGATTTGCTGGCCGAGCTGGAAGTCACCGATCTGAAAAACCAGATTACCCAGGCCGAAGCCGAATTGACCGCCGTGCAAATGAACAACGCGCGCCGCATCGCCGAAGCGGATGCCGATGTGCGCTCCAGGGAACTCAATCTGGCTAAACTTCAGGCCAGTATGTCGGATTCGCAAATCCTCAGCGCCCGCTTCAGTCTGGAACGCGCGCAGGAAAACCTGGTCAATGCGCAAACCGAATACCGCGAATCGCTGGAGCGCACCTGGGAAACCGAGGATGGCCGCAAACGGTACGCCGAAGCCGTGCGCGACGCGGAGCAAAATCTGCAACTCGCGCAAGCATACTATAACGACGCGTTGCGCAGCCGCGAGCGCCTGACCTACGATATCGAACTGGCGCAACAAGACCTGGATCTGGCCCTGATGCGACGGGCGGAAATCGAAGCCGGTGTGGACGTCACCCGCACCCTCTTGAACTTACAGCGCCTCAACGACCAACTGAGCGACGCGCGTCTCATCGCCCCCTTCGACGGCGTCATTCTGTCCACCAGCATCATCGGCGGTTCGCAGGTGCAGGGTTATAAAACCGTGATGGTCATCGCCGATCCTTCCGAACTGGAAATCACCGCGGACCTGCAAGACACTGAACTCAAAGAATTGACCGAGGGCATGGCGCTGCTAGCCGAAGTCGTCAACCGTCCCGGCGAGCAGATCGCAGGCACCATCCGCGTTTTACCCTATCCTTACGGCAGCGGCGGCAAAATTGTGGGCGTTCAAGATGAAGACACAGCCGTCCACATCGCGTTGGAGAAAGACCCGAAGGCGTTAGGCATGGCGACCGGGGACCGCGTGCGCATCACCGTGGAACTGGAACGCGCTACAAACACGCTGTGGTTGCCCCCGCAAGCCGTTCGTACCTTTGAGGGTCGCACCTTCGTGGTCGTCCAAGAAGGCGGCGGGCAGCGCCGTATGGACGTGACCATCGGCATCCGGTCTGACGAACGCTACGAAATTCTGAGCGGGTTAAGTGAGGGTCAAGTCGTCGTTGCTCCATAGGTAGGCACTATGCAGATTCTACAACGCTTGCGGGCGATATCTGTCGTCGTCGCTAAACGCATCATCGCACAGCCCGGGATCGTCGTGGCAACGACGCTGGGGTTGGTGATCGCTATTGCCTTGATGATGAGCATCCCTCTGTACGCAGATGCCGTCTATCATCGCATTTTTCTTGAGAACGTCGCCAACTCTGCGGGTGGGGCCGAGGCGGAGAATATCCCGCCCGTGACTTATCTCTTTCGCTACGATGGTAGCATCAATGGCGCGACCGAATGGGAAAAAATCCAGCCGGTGCACACGTATCTCACCACCCAAGCCGGGGCAGAGCTTGGGTTAAAACAGCAGTTCGTGGTGAGTTATTTTGGCACCGACCCGTTTGGCATTTACGCCAACGCCGAATCGCTCTTCAAAGACAATCGCACGCCCCTGGTGTGGTCCGGTTTCGCCACGATCAGCGATTTGGAGAATCACATCACCCTGGTGGAAGGCCAATTCCCGCAGCTTGCGCCTTCCACACCAGAAGAGCCGGTCGAAGTGTTGATCTACGAAGACCTGGCGACCAAGTTGGGCTTTCAGGTAGGCGAGAATTATATCGCTTATCTACAAATACGGAGCCAGGAAGGGCTGATGCGCAACATCCAGATCCCCATCCACATCAGCGGGATTTGGCAAGCTACCGATCCACAGGAGTCGTTCTGGTTCTTCAGGCCCCAGAGCTTTGAGGAACGTATGATCGTGCCGGAAGGGACCTTCAGCACGCGCATCAGCAGCCAACTAACAGGTGAAATCTACACCGGCGTGTGGTACATCGTCCTGGACCCGACGGATCTCACCCACAACGACGCGCTGGCGCTCATCCGGCGCAGCATTATGCTACAACAGCAAGCTTCGGGCTTGCTGCCGAACATCAAACTCGCCAAGTCGCCGATGGACGCGCTCATCAACTACCAAAACTCGGTCAACCTGCTCACCATTCTGCTGTATGCGTTCAGCATCCCGATCATGGGATTGCTGCTGGCATTTATCACCCTGACGAGTGGATTGGCCGTCGAGCGCCGCCGCAACGAAGTCGCCGTGTTGCGCAGCCGGGGGGCGATGGCGCTGCAAATGGTAGGGGTCGCGGCGATCGAAGGGCTGTTGCTTGGGCTGCTCGCTTTGGCGTTGAGCATCCCTACCGCGATGACGATCGCGGCCTTGATCGGAAAAACCCGCAGTTTTCTTGACTTCAGCGCCCAATACGCGCCGTTGCAGATCAGTGTGACGATGTCAACCCTGCGCTTTGGCCTGGTCGGCGTGGCGCTCGTGGTGGCGGCCCAGGTGTTGCCCACCCTTGGCGCAGTGAAACACACCGTGGTCTCCTACAAGCTCGAGGTCGCGCGCACGCTGCGCAAACCCTGGTGGCAGCGCGCGTGGCTCGATGTTTTGCTGTTCATCCCGGCGGGGTATGGCGCATATCTCCTCTCGCGGCAAGGCAGCCTGGTCAAGCTGGAAGACGCGGCCAGCGCAACCCCTTACCAAGACCCCTTGCTCTTTCTCGTGCCGGCTCTGGGCATTTTTGCCCTGACCCTCTTTTTCCTGCGGCTGATGCCTTTGGTGATGTCCATCATTGCGTGGATTGCCGGGCGCACGAAAGCCGTGGGATTGCTGATAGCGAGCCGGCATCTTGCCCGCACTCCAGGCTTTTACACCACCCCGCTCATTTTGCTCGTACTCACACTCAGCCTGTCAGCATTCACCGCGTCGCTGGCCTTCACCCTCGACCAGCATCTCACCGAGCAGATGTACTACAGTGCCGGCGCGGATATGAATTTTATGGACATGGGGCAAGGCACAGAGAATACGCTGATGGACGCGTATACCCAATCGCAAAGCACAGAGACGGCAACCGCCGAAGACACTGGCCCACGCTGGTACTTCCTGCCGGTGACGGATTATCTGAACGCGCCTGGAGTCGAGAAAGCGACCCGCGTGGGGCGCTTCCCGGCGTACACCCGCATGAGCAGTGCGGCGCAAACCGGCGTCTTTATGGGTGTTGATCGCGCGGAGTTCTCGCCAATCGCCTTCTGGCGGAGCGACTTTGCTGCGGAAAGCCTGGGCGGGTTGATGAACGCCCTGGCGCTCACCCGCAACGGCGTTCTCGTCACCAGGGACTTTCTACAACAACACGCGCTCCTCATCGGGGATAACATCCGCGTCATCGTGGCAACATACGGACAAAATAATGAAATAGATTTCAAGATCGTCGGCACGTTCAACTATTTCCCCACCTGGTATCCTTCCGAAGGACCGCTTTTCGTCGGCAACCTGGATTACTTGTTCGAGAGCGCCGGCGGACAGTTCCCCTACAACGTGTGGCTGAAAACAGCAGCCGACGCCGACTACGAGAACCTGGGCAATAAAACTTTGAGCACACGTCTTTTGGATTGGGTGGCCCCGGTCCCCAAGATCAACGCCGAACAAAAGCTACCAGAGCGGCAAGGCCTGTTTGGCCTGCTCTCCGTTGGCTTCAGCGCGGCAGCAGTGCTGACCGTACTAGGCTTTTTGCTCTATGCGCTCTTCTCATTCCGTCGTCGGTTCGTCGAATTCGGCGTTCTGCGCGCCGTCGGCCTCTCGTCCACACAGATGACGGCGCTCCTGGGCTGGGAACTGACGTTCCTGATCGTGACAGGCGGCGTGCTCGGTACAGGACTGGGCGCCGCTGTCAGCAAATTCTTCATTCCCTTCCTGCAGATCGGCGTTGACGAGGCGTCCCGCATCCCGCCTTATGATCCCATCATCGCCTGGTCAGCTATTTTTCGTGTTTACGCATTGTTTGGCATATTGTTTGTGGTGGCCCTGGTTGCATTGGTGATTATGCTACGGCGTATGAAGATCTTCCAGGCAATCAAGTTAGGAGAAACAACATAAGATGGCACAAGAAGCATTTGTTATTTGTGATAACCTGGTGAAAATTTATAAAATCGCAGAGCTAGAGGTCGTGGCTCTGCAGGGCCTGGACCTCGTCGTCGGACCAGGCGAGCTACTCGGCATCGTTGGCGCGAGCGGCAGCGGCAAATCCACGTTGATGAACGTCCTCGGCGGGCTGGATCGGCCTTCTGCCGGACGCGCGTGGGTGGATGGGCTGGACTTGCTCAAGTTGTCGGACGCGGAACTCAACCAGTACCGCCGGGCGCGCGTGGGTTTCGTCTGGCAGCAGGGGGCACGCAACTTGATCCCCTACCTCAACGCCATCGAGAACATCAAACTGCCGATGACACTGGCAGGGTTGGCTGGACGGGCCGCGCAGAAGCGCGCTGAGCAGTTGCTCGACATGGTCGAGTTGTCGGATCGCAAAAAACACCGACTTTCGGAGTTGTCCGGCGGCGAGCAGCAGCGCATCGCCATCGCCGTGGCTCTGGCAAACAGTCCCCGGTTGCTATTGGCCGACGAGCCGACTGGCGAGTTGGACTCGGCCAGCGCGTTGACCATCTACCAGATGTTCCAGAGGTTTAACCGTGAATTGGGTTTGACCACGCTCATCGTCAGCCACGATCCGAGCATCGCGCGACACGTGAATCGCGTTGTTGCCATCCGCGACGGGAAATTGGCGACGGAGACCGTCCGCGCCAAAACCGGTGACCGACCTTTTGGTGAACAGGCCCACGAGGAAATCTTCGAGGAACTGACCGTTCTGGACTCTGCCGGCCGCTTGCAAATTCCCAAAGAATTCCTGGAACACTTCGGCATCAAGGGACGCGCGCGGCTTGAATTGACCGAGGAGGGCATCCTGATCCTGCCGACAGATAATATAGACCACGTTCAAGACGCCGAAGCGCTGGCTACAGACCTGGTAGAGGCCAAGAGGATGCGCGGGTTGCGCGGTATGTTGAACCGTTGGATGCGCGGCGAATTCAAAAAGCATGAGGTGAAATAGTTATGGCGAAGGATAAGAAAACACAGACCAAACAGGATTACACCTACGCCATCCACACGGAGAACTTGTGGCGCGTCTACAAACTCGGCGCTATTGAAGTGCCCGCCTTGCGGGGGTTGTCGTTAGAAATCGAGCCAGGGCGCTTCGTCACCGTCAAAGGGCGGTCGGGTAGCGGTAAAACCACCCTGCTCAACTGCCTGAGCGGGTTGGATAAACCCACCTCCGGGACGGTCAATGTGCTCGGCAACGACCTGGTAACAATGAACGATCAGCAGCTTACCCGCTGGCGGCGCGATCAGTTGGGGTTTGTTTTTCAGTCTTTCGGGTTGTTGCCGACCCTTTCCGCTTATGAGAACGTGGAGTTGATGTTACGCATCAAGGGCATCGGCGGACGCGAGCGCCATACCCGGACAGCCTACTGTCTGGATGTCGTTGGCCTCGCCAAGCGCAGCGACCATCGCCCCTACGAGTTGTCGGGCGGGCAGCAGCAGCGCGTGGCCATCGCCCGCGCCCTGGCAAACAGCCCCAAGTTGATCCTGGCCGACGAGCCAACCGGCGAGCTGGACAGCGAGACGGCGCGCGAAATCCTGGGGCTGTTCCGCCGCATCGTGGATGAGGAAAAAGTAACCGTGCTCATGGCCTCGCACGACAGTCTGGTGGATGAATACGTGGATGTCATCCTTAGATTGCAGGATGGGCAAGTCCTGGCCTAGAGCGCAATTCTGACACCAGAAAACAGAGCACACAGAGATTCCCTCTGTGTGCTCTGTTATTGAGGAGACGTCGGGGCTACCGCACACCATGCAAGCACCAAAATATCTGCCACAGAGAGCACCGAGAACACAGAGTTATTTTTCCTATCTCTGTGAACTCTGTGTCCTCGGTGGCTATTTTCGAAGGAGTGGTCGAAAACGATCAGCGATTTTTCATTACGAGCGGTAGATAGATGCCGTAATACGACTCCAGAAACTCATCGTAGCCAATATCGAACCTGGCGCCGATCGGACGCGGATCGCCATCGAAATCAACGGACACACCGGCATTTGTCCCTGCATCCACAGCCGCGCTGCCCTTTGTGAGATGATAATTATCGCGGGCCGGATTGACAAAGCGCGGGTCGCCCGTGATGGAATGGGAACCGCCACCGACGTTCCCGGATGTCGGCGTGGTCACGCCAGAGAAAAGTGTGTAGTCCTCATCCACGATCGCCGATCCATCCTACACAACGCCGAAAGCGTGATTGGCGATGAGCACGTTGATGAGGTGCATGGTTCCGCCGTTAACGTAGATGGCCGAGCCGGGGTTCAGTGTTGGCGCTGCAATCGTCGTATGCACCATGTTGATGACGCCGGATGCGTTTGTCCACAGCGCCGCGCCGCTGCCCGAAGTATTGCGCGCCAGCAGCGTATTGACCACGCGCCCCGAACTGCTGCCGGTGAAAGCGAGGCCGCCGCCGCCGCCTGGCGCAGTATTGCTGATGATCTCACAGCCAGAGATCGCCGCCGTCGCATTGTCTACACGCACTGCGGCCCCGCGCGAGTTGATATTCTGCAAGAGGCCGTTGATCAGGCGCAAATTTTCCAGCGCCACACTCGCCGGTCCGACTATATACACAACGCGCCCTTCTCCAGATGCATCCAGCGTGGTGGGTTGCGTAAGCGGAAGACTCGCTGCCCAGTCGCCGGAAGCATAACCGCCGCGCAGGGTCAAACTTTTGGTGATGTAGACGGTCTGCGCCACCTCTAAACTGATGCAATGCCCCGCCACCCTCACCGTCTGGCCGGCAGACGCCGCGTCCACCGCCCGCTGCACCGCCCTGGCAGTGGTGCTGTTATACACAATCTGGACAGTATCGGCAGAGCCAACGGCCGCAAAACAGATGCCTTCGACCTCATAAGCTCCCATATCCACCGCGGGATCAACGATACGGGGTTTGCCGTCCAGATCAACGGCGCTGAGCACCGCAGCGTTATTGCCAGCGTCCATCGCCGGTGAGCCGAAGGTCAGACGCAAATTGCCGGCGGAAGTCGGCGCGGTCGCCGCATCAACAGGCGCGATGAACTGCGGATCGGCGTCCAGATTGCCTCCGCCATCCACGCCTAACGCCGGAACCCATGCCGCGCCGCTCCCACCGGAGCCTTGGATCAACGTGTAACGGATAACCGGTATGCTATCCGTCACATTGCTCACCTGCGCGCCCGCCGTTGCTGTCCCGGTACTGTCCATGTTGCCCCACAGGATACTGTTATGGAGCAGCGGTGCGCTGTTGGTTTCGTTATATATACCGCCGCCACTCACCCCGGCAACGTTGCCATGGAAGGTAACATTGACCAAATTCGGAGCACTCTGCAGGTTCTCCATAGCGCCGCCGTAGAGGTCGGCACGATTGCCGCTCAAAGCCACGTTGATCAAGGTAGGGTTACTGCGGATGTTTTCGATGCCGCCCCCGACCGTCGTTGCCACGTTGCTGCGAAACGTCGCATTGGTTAACCGGGCATGACAATCTTCCCAGTTGACCATGCCGCCACCGAAGCTCGCGCGATTGCCAATGAAAGTCACATCAAACAGCACAGGCTGACTGGCGTCGCGATTCATCATGCCGCCGCCGCCGCCGACCACCTGGTTGCCGTCGAAAACGACATGGGACAGCGTGGGATGGCTGCCAGCGAAATTTGCCATCCCTCCGCCAGAACTGGCCCAGTTAGCGATGAACGTCACCTCGTCCAACACAGGACTCGCGCTGTCGTTACGCATCCCACCGCCAGAGTTGGCCCAGTTGCCGATGAACGTCACATTGGCTACCCGCGGATTTGCGTTCTCGTTGCGCATCCCGCCGCCGTAACTATCTGGCGCGACGCCGGAGGCTTGCCCGCCCGTGATAAAGAAGCCATCAAGCACGGCGGTATTGTTCACCCCGACGGCGGTGACGACGTGATAGACATTCGTGCCGCTAATGTACGCCGTGTCGGTGATAAGATGGCGCGCGTCGGTCTGATCGTCACCCTCCAGATCGCCGCTGAATACGGTGAGGTAGACGTGCGGCAGACGCTCGGTGAGGGTGTTCATCGCGCCGGAGAAGCCGCCGTAAAGCTGCACGCCATTGGTGAGCGCGAAGGTCGCCGTTATGTTACCAGTATAGGCGCCGAGGTCCGGGTCGAAATCTGGCTTGTAAACGCCTTCCGCGACCCAAATCTGGTCGCCGGACACGGCTACAGACAGCGCCGATTGCACTTCGGTAAAGGCCGTCGTCCAGGAAAGGCCATCGTGGTCAGGACCGGGCGCACTCGCGTCAACATAAATGATCGCACCAGATAGCGCCGCTGAATGTGCCCGCGTCGCGCCCCACGGCAAGAGCGCCCCGGCCACCATCACCAGTCCGATGGCTGCCGTCAACAGCCACAACTTTGGCGATACATAACGTTTCATGGTTCCCCCTTTCGCTATAGAATCTTGCTAGATTACAATGCCCGGCTCAAGATGCCGCGCAACTCGGCGGTGGTCAGCGTGATGGGATTGCCCTTCATACTGCTGGACGCCGCCGCCTTCTCAATGATGGTCGGGAAATCCGCTGCCCGGACGCCATACGTCGCCAAACCAGGGACCTTGAGCGCGGCGCACAATTCCTGCACCCAGGCCACGCCATCCTCCGCCTCGGCCTCCCACTCGCCGGTGAGGATCACCGCCACGTCGTCGTAACGCTCCAGGGCAGGATTGTCCGGCTCGCGGGCTTGCAGCGCCCGCACGGTGGCCTCCATCACGTAGGGCAGCAGCCGCCCGCACAGCGCGCCGTGCGGCGCATCGAACATGCCGCCCAACACTCCCGCCAGGCCATGCACCGCGCCGAGTTTGGCGTTCGCCAGCGCCAGCCCGCCGCAGAGGCTGACGAGCGCCATATCCTCGCGCGCTTCGACATCTGCCCCGTCCTCCCAGGCCCGGTGCAGAGAATGGGCAGCCCGCATCAAGCCCTCGCGGCAGAATGTGTCGGTGAACGGGTTGGCCTGCCGCGAGACGTAAGGTTCAAGCACCTGCGTCAAAGCGTCCAGGCCGGTGCTGGCTGTGAGCGCGGGCGGCATCGAATACGTCAGTTGAGGATCCACCAGCGCCACGCGCGGGATCATCAGCGGGCTGCGCAGGCTCACCTTCTGGCGGTGCTCCGGCGAGGCCAATACCGCGTTGGCGGTCACCTCCGCGCCGGTTCCCGCCGTCGTGGGGATGGCGATGCAGGGCGCGGCTGGCTGTTTGAGCGGCTGCCCACGCCCGATCACCTCCAGGTAGTCGAGGGGATCGCCGCCGTTGGTCAGCAGCGCGGCGATGGCTTTGCCGGTATCCATCACGCTGCCGCCGCCGATGCCGATGACCAGGTCGCAGCCTGCCGCGCGCGCCTGTCCGACCCCCTCGCTGACCAGAGTGAGGGTCGGTTCACCCGCTGCCGCAAAGATCGCCCCCACTTCTACACTGGCAGCCTTCAGCCCGGCGAGCAAGGTCGCCGCCCGCTCACTGTCGCCTTCGGTGACAACGAACGCGCGGCGTCCCAAGGCCGCCGCAATAGCGCCGGCTTCTTTCAACACGCCAACCCCAAACAGAATCCGAGATGCAGTCGCAAATTCAAAACGCATGGTTTACCAGCCTTCATCGTCAGGAAAAACATTCGCGTACTTGATGCTGGAACGCGGTTCGGCCATCATCGCGGCGACGGTATCGCGCCATTTCTGGTAGTGGGTGGTTTCCTTGTGCGCGGCGGGATCATCAGGCGTGCGGTAGACTTCGACCAGCACAAAGCGCGCGGGGTCATCTATTTGTTGGATAACGTCGAAACGCGCAATACCTGGTTCCTGGATGCTGTGCTGCGCGTTCTCGATGGATGCGGCCTTGAAGGCTTCAATACATTCCGGTTTGACGTGGACGAAAACGTGAACCACTAACATCGTAACCTCCTGTTGTGTCGTTTAATAATCTGCGCGACGGATCGTGATCTGGAAGCCATCCCCAATGGGGTGATCGGCGACCAGAATCAAATAGCCCCCACCGCCCGCGCCGGAGAGTTTCCAGCCGAGAGCCTCATCCCGATAGCGGTCAATCAATTTTGCCACCAGCGGCGTCATCATGTGGGGGAACATCGCCACTTGCGCTTCAAGGGAAGCGCGAAAATACCGCCCAAAACCACGAATATCGTGGTTGAGAATCGCATCCCAACAACTGTCGGTCGCCTCGGCCAGCGCCTTCGCCCCTTCGCGCGTGATGTGGGTGTCGCTCAACACGCTGAACCCGGATTCGCGCGGACCGAGTGGAACGAGGTAGAGCGCCTTCTCGATAAACTGGAGCGTTAATTCGTCCTGCACGCTGTCAATCCGCGCAGGCCAGTATTTGCCTTCGTAGTATGATTTGGCGAGTCCAGGGAAAACAATGCCGATGGTATCCTGCGCCCCGGAGATTTCGGTTGTGCCGGGTGGGTTATCGTAGCAAAAGAGGATTTTCGCTAACTTCTCGTAGTCGCCAACAGGCAGGCGCGGCCCCCACAGATCAATCGCCGAGCGGCGGGTGCTGCTCGCCATCCCGCTGCGTTCGTTGAATTCGACGGTGGGTTCCAACGAGATCGTAATGACCGAACCGGGGTATAACGAGGAGACAAAGGGTTGATCAAGCCAGCCGCCCGCCACGTCAATGCGGTAGGGGATGCGGCATACACTGCGCAAGGCTGTAGTCGAGCGCGGAGCAAGGCCCGGATGCGGCTCGCGCCGCAGCACGCGGTACTCGATGCCGAGCGACTCGCATAACTCACGCTTGTCCGGGGTATTGCCCTCTTCGTTGACGACGAAGATGTCGGGGCGGATGGCCTTGAGTTCTTCCACGAAATCCAATATCCCCGATCCTTGGGAGATAAAAGCCTCTTTGACCCACGAGACGGATTGCACCATAAAAAGCCGCTCCGACTCTGTATTCACCGGCGGGCGGCCTTTCAGATCATTGACCGTCCGGTCCGAACCAAGCGCCACGTACAGATCGCCATAGCTGGCGGCTTCCTTGAAAAACTCGACGTGCCCGCTGTGCAAAAGATCAAAACACCCACTCACGAAGACTTTTTTTGTCATAAACCAGGTTACCTCCAAGATGATGCGTAAAGCGTAAAGCGTAAGATGTAGTGACGTGATATGTTCTGCGCGAAGGTCCTCTTACGTTTTACGTTTTACGTTTTACGTTTTACGTTTCACGTTTGTTCCTCAGGTTGGGTCAAGGGCAAAACAACGTGGAAGCTACTGCCGGGGCAGGTCGCTTCGTCATAGCCCACGCTTTCTACCCACACCTTGCCGCCATGCGCCTCGACGATGCCCTTGACAATCGCCAGACCTAGCCCCGGGCCGCCGCCTTTGAACTTGGTCGTACCAGAAGAATGTAGGGCGACCTCGCCGGTCTGGTAGAACTTGGTGAAGATCAAATCGTGAAAGCGCGGGTCAATACCGATGCCGGTGTCTTGCACAACCACCTCGACGCCGCCCATCGGTAAATCATAGTCGCCCGGCGCAAGCGCCTTTCCTGTAAGGGTCAGCGTACCCCCATCCGGGGTATATTTTATCGCATTCACCACTAAATGGTAAAAAACTTTCTTCAAAGCATCCAGATCGCCTTCAATAAGCGGCAACCGCCACTCCTCATTGATGCGCAACGTCAAATGTCGCTCTTGCAATGCCTCG
The DNA here is from genome assembly GCA_035420085.1 of Anaerolineae bacterium. Lineage (GTDB taxonomy): Bacteria > Chloroflexota > Anaerolineae > B4-G1 > SLSP01 > DSWT01. The sequence continues at coordinate 52,291 of DAOLUH010000025.1, read as the reverse complement.
CGCAGGCCGCGAACAATGTCACGGAGCAAGTCCACCAGCGACATCGGCAAGAAATAGAGCTGCAAAGTTTGGGTGTCTATTTTCGCTATATCAATCATACTGTTGATGAGGTCATTAAGGCGGAGCGCGCCGTCAAAAATCCCCCGCACCATTTCCATGCGCTCGACGTCCTTCCTGACCTCCGGGTCCTTGAGCAACATTTGGCTGTAGCCACGTATGATGGTCAACGGCGTGCGCAACTCGTGCGCTGCGACGGTAATGAAATCGGATTTGGTTTGATCCAAACGCTCCAACTGGGCGTAAGCCTCTTCAAGTTCTGAATACAGGCGCGCATTTTGCAGCGCGATGGCCGCCTGTCCGGCAAACGCCAGCGCCAGGGTCGCCTCGTCTTCAGTGTAAGGTCGAGGCGTCTCGCGCGTAAGCGACAGCATCCCGATCACGGCGTCGTTGGCGTCAACCAACGGCACACCCGCCCACGCCCGCGCCTGGGGGAGATTTTCAACCTGTTGCCAATCGGGACGTTCGAAAACTTCCGGGACAATCAGGGGACGCTTGGATTGGCAAATCTGCTGAAAGACATCCCCCTCCTTAATGGGAACGCGAATCTGGAGGGGATGACTGGCCGGCGGGAAACGCCAGGCAGCCACGATCTCCAACACATGGTCGCGTTTGAGCATCACCGAACCACGGTCAAAGGGGACAATGCGCGCCAGGTTTCCCAGGATCAAATCCAGCACTTCTTGCAGGTTCAAGGTCTGTGAGAGGGCGCGGCTGACCTCGTACAACGTCTCGGTCAACAGCCGGCGTGAGCGCTCAGTCTGGTAGAACGTCTCCAACTCCACAGTGCGCTGTTCCAATTCCCGATTGTGGGACTCATTTTGGAAGCGCAGTAGTTCCTGCCGCCGCAGTGAGTTCAGCCGGGCCAGATGAATCATGATCGTGAGCGCAGTCGCGGAGACGAGCAAGAACGCATTTTCGCCCCAAGCGGAACTCGTGGGGGATTGTAGCGCAATCCACACCCACACTGCCCACGCTCCTCCCAGCACACCAACGAGCCAGCGCGTTGAGAGAATCAGGAAGCCCGCCCCGACGAAAGCAATCACCATATTGCCGGTCGGTGCAGGGTCGCCGAGCACAGCGATGTAAACCAACCGTTGCGCCAACACCAAGCCCGCCAGCAGCGCCCCAAGCGGATTGGCGTAACGCGGCGGAACCTTCTGCAGATACAGTAAAATGCCACACCCGATCGTGATCGCCAGCGCCGCCGCTGTCACGAGCATCGCCGGCGTAGCAATAGCGCGGGGTTGCCGCGCATAGCCGTAAACCAAAACAAGGAGCAGGATGATCAACACCGCCACAGTGGGGCGCAGGCTATCCAACATCACGTCATCCAACGCGGCGCGTAATTCTGCTGTACTGATTGGCGCTGCTGGCATCATCGCGGCATCAGGTTTGGGTTGCTGTCGTGTTTTGTCCATCACACTAAGTATAGCATACAGTCTGTCTAACGTAAAAAGTAAAGACGGCCAAAAGGCCGTCTTTACACTCTGCTGCACCCATGCAATGGCAATGTCTACCAGGCGTAGGCTTCTGGGGCCGGGCCGCCGGGGCCAGGCCAGATTTCGTCGAGCCTGGCGAGGGTCGCATCGGCGAGGGTGATCTCCAACGCGCGCAGGCTGCCATCGAGCTGCTCCAATGTGCGCGGGCCGATGATCGGCGCGGTGACGACGGGATTGCGCAGCAGCCAGGCCAGCGCCACGTCTGCTGGCGTCTCACCCAGCGCCTTGCACAAAGCCTCATACGCCTCCAGCTGCGGGCGATGCTTCTCGATGCTTGCCTGCATCCGTTCGGAAGCGCGCCGGCCCTCCGCAGCCTTTTGCAGAACGCCGCCCAACAGCCCACCTGCCAGCGGACTCCACGGAATCACGCCCAGGCCATAATCCTCACACGCAGGGAGCACCTCAAGCTCGATCATCCGCGCGTTGAGGTTGTAGAGGCTCTGCTCGGAGACCAGGCCCATAAAGTTGCGCTGCGCGGCTTTGGCTTGCGCCTTGACGATGTGCCACCCGGCGAAGTTGCTGCTGCCCACGTAGAGCACCTTCCCCTCGCGGACGAGCTGCTCCATCGCCTGCCAGATTTCCTCCCACGGCGTGCTGCGCTCGACGTGGTGCATCTGGTAAAGATCAATGTGATCGGTTTGCAGGCGGCGCAGGCTGTCTTCGGCGGCCTTGCGGATGTGGTACGCCGACAGGCCGCGTTCGTTGGGCCACTCGCCCATACGATTGTAGACCTTAGTCGCCAGCACGACCTTCTCACGGCGGCCCCCGCCTTGCGCGAACCAGCGCCCGATGATCTGTTCGGTCAAACCCTCGCCGAACTTCCCACCGTAGACGTTGGCCGTGTCGAAGAAATTGATGCCGAGTTCCAGCGCGCGATCCATAATCGCGTAGCTATCTTCCTCGGTGGTCTGCGGGCCGAAATTCATCGTGCCCAAACAGAGACGGCTGACCTGCAACCCTGTGCGTCCTAAACTCGTGTATTTCATCTCGAAACCTCCTCGTCAATAACAATAATATAGTATAATAAATTATAACATATTCGCGCCGAAACACAAAAAACTCACGGAATCCTTGCGAAGGTTTCTAGCCTTCGTAAGGATGATTGGAGGACAGGGATGAAAACCTTGTTGATTATGCGGCACGCCAAATCAAGCTGGAAAAACGAGGCGTTAACCGATCACGACCGCCCGCTCAAGAAGCGCGGCGAGTATGATGCCGTGCAGATGGGCAAGCGTATCCGCCAAAACGACTTGACGCCGCAGCGCATCATCAGCTCGACCGCCAAACGCGCGCTGAAGACAGCAGAACTGGTCGCTGAGGCCTGCCACTACGACGAAAGAATCATTGCCACGCGCGCCTTCTACGGGGCCGAGCCGGACGAATTCATAGCGGTATTGCGCCAGTTGGATGACGCCGACGAGCGCGTGATGGTAGTGGGGCACAATCCCGACCTTGAAATGCTGCTAGAGAGCCTCACCGGCGCGTTGGAAAGCCTGCCCACTGCCGCCGTCGCGCAGGTAACGTTGCCCATCAACACGTGGGCGGAACTGGCCGAGGACACCCCCGGCAAACTCGTCCAGTTGTTGGCGCCGATCAACCTCTAGCCCTCTAATGCTGTGGCCGGTCTCCGACCGTGCCACCACAGGCCCAGGCCGGGGCGGGCGTGGTCAGAGACCGGCCCGAGCGTGTAGTTAGCGCAGGCGCGGCGGGACCACTGCCGGGACGCGATACGGCCCCGCCGCCAGATCGTCCCAGTAGCCGCGAGTGTCGAGCGCGGCGTAGGAAAACAGCGCGTGTCCCGGCGCGCCCAATTCCCGCGCGATCTCGATCCGCTGGACAATCGCCGCGAAGTCGTCATAGTACCCGGCGATGCCCAGGTCAATGTGCCCGGCGTCGCTGACAGCCATAAAATCCTCCGCCAGAATACGCCATTTGGCGAGATCGTCGGGGATGCTACTCCCGGTCCCGTACAACATTGGCGCAATCGCATCAATGGCCCCAGAAACCAGCCAGCCTTTGGAATCCTGGAAGTAGTCATCGTAGCCGGAACTCGTTTGCAAGCCCAGGTTGTTCTTGTAGTACGGCCACACCGCCGCCGAAACCCAGGCCGCCGGGCGCAGCGCGTGCGTCTCCGTGCAGACTTGCCGCACGAGCGCCGTCACCCGGTCGCGCTGCCACTGATCGCGGGCCGGCGTGCGCACATCACCCGCCGCTGCGTTGCTGTACGGGTCGTAGGAGTACATCAGCCCGGCGTAACGCACCAGGTCGAGGTGAATGCCATCCACCGGATAGCGCGTGACGATGTCGCGGGCGATGGCAGCAATGTACGCCTGCACCAGATCAATGCCAGGGCTGGCCCACAGGTACGCGCCCCAGGTGAGCAGCATCGGCGCGCCGGTTGTGTCGTGATGGCGCCAATCCCATCCCAAACCGTACTCGCCGGGATGCTCAGGGTGCGTTGGACCGTAGGTGAAGCGGTCGAACATCTGCGGCGGGATCGTCGCGGGCGGCGCGAGCGGGCCGTAAACCGCGCTCGGCGACGGGAGCCACGCCGGATACACGTTGACGTAAGCGTGAACCTCCAGCCCCGCCGCGTGCGCCACGTCGAGCATCCGCGCCAGCGGGTCCCAGCCTGGATCAACGCCAAGCGTCTCCGTCACCGTGCCGGCGGAGAGGCGCGACGCCCACGGTTCCAGGCCCGGCATGTAGTACGCATCGCCCGCGCCCCGCACCTGGAAAAAGATGGTGTTGAACCCCGCGCCGGCGATGTTGGCGACCAGCGCGTCAATCTTCTCCGGCTGCGCCGCCGCGCCCAGGGATGTCCAATCGTAGCGCGTGACCCAGATGGCGCGGCGTTCAACCATCACCGGGACGTGGTTGATGACCAACGGCAGGTAGACGGTGGGCGTGAGCACGGGGGTGATGATGGTTTGCGCGGCAAGGGGTTGCCAGGATAGCGGAAGCGGCGCTTCGGCGGCTTCCGGCGGCGACCACGTGTAGCCGTTGATCTGATACCACGCCTCCGCGCGCCCCACTGCCCCGGCCAGCGTCTCGAAATCCGGCGGCGCTTGTGCATGCGCGGGCGCGCCAGGCGATGGGCGCACACACATCAAGAGCAATGCCAGGATGAGAATCCAACTTCTGTATTGCTTCACCATCGCTCGCGCAACCATTCGCAGAACGCTTTGACTTCGTCAGGCGGCAACGCCTCTTCAGCCGGGACATTGATCAGCGCAAAGATGCGCGTGGCCTTCAACTCTGGCGGCAGGTCGCGCGGCTTGGGTACGATGTGGAAGTGGATGTGCTGGAAGCCCTCGCTCTCAGCCAGGCACATCACATACTCCTTCTCGCAATCCAGCGCGTCGAAGAGCAGTTTCGTCGCCCGCGCCTGGATGACGCTCAACTCAGCGAACTCTTCCGGCGTCAACTCGTGCAGCGCCTCGACGTGGCGCTTGAGGACGGCGACCAGCCAGCCTTTGAGCGTCGTCGGATAGGCGTGCTCCACCAGCCAGTACGCGCCCTCATGAATTGTCGGGCCGGGAGAAATGCGCTTTTCACCCGCAATCGAAAGACAGGATAGACACGTCACAGATTCCCTCCTTGATGGGGATTGGTAATTGGGGATTGGTAATTGGTAACCTGATTTCTAATTACCAATTCCTAATCCCTGATTCCTGATTCCTGATTACCGATCCCTAATCCCCAACATAAAAATCCGGACCGCGCATACGGATGACGCAGCGCCCATCCGGCTGTTTGTTTGGCGCATTGAGGAACGCCGTCACCAGCGATTGCGCGCACTCGCCGGAATCCACAACCGAGTGCCCCACTCCCGGAAAGACAAACAGGTAGCCGTTGCTCAGATACCGCGCCGCCGATTCGGCCCACGCCGGCGGGGTGATGGGATCGTAATCGCCAGCCAGCAGCAGGGTCGGGATGTCGCTGCGCACCGGCTGGGTTTCGATGGCGGACGCTGCGCCAGCGCCCCAGATCTTACAAATCTCAAACATGGCCTCGACGTCAACATACAGGTACTCGGCAACCGCCGAATCGGCGGCTTCCACCGCCTGCCGGGCCGCGTCCAGATCGTTGAAGATCGCCTCTTCGTTGCACTCGACCGAGTAGAAAAGTCCCTCGCTATCGGTGAAATCTTCTTCTTCCTCTTGACGCGGACGGGCGTAAGCGGTCTCGTCGCCCAACAGCCAGGCGTAGGCCGTCTCGTATTCGCCGCGGTCAATCAGGTCAATGACGTATGGCAGCACGGGGATCACTTCCGCATCATAAAGCGCCTGAAAAAGCCGGTTGACCAGTTCGCTGCCGTCCAGCAGAACGTCAATGTCTTCTTCATATTCGGGATCGTAGGCCGTGAACTCCACCGGATTTTCATCCAGCGCGCTGAGCAGCCGGTAAAACCGCCCTTCGAGATCAGGGTAGGCTTTGTTACAGGCCGCGTCCGCCGCGCAACCGGCCAGCAACGTCTCGATGGCGCGCACGCCGTTGAGCGCCTCTTGCTCGTAAGCGTCCACCTCCGGCGGGTAGCCCGAGTCGAGGATCACGCTGCGGATGCCGGCGGGATAGTCGCGCATCGCGGTGAGCGCCAGGCGCGTGCCGTAGGAGATGCCGAGCAAGTTCCAGGATTCGTAGCCCAGGGCGCGGCGCAGCATGTCCAGATCGGCGGCGCTTTGCGCGCTGTTGTACAGCGTCAAGTCAATGCCCTCCGCTTCCAGCCGGTCACGACATTCCTGCGCCGCTTCAACGTCCTTTTGTCCGCTCTCGCCCTCCAACTCGGCGCAGTTAAGGCTCGGCTCCGAAGAACCGGTGCCGCGTTGGTCGAAGAGAATCAAATCGCGCTCTTCAAGGAACGCCTGATCCAGCCAACCTTCCACGTCGTCGGTGGCGCTGCCGCCAGGGCCGCCCGCCAGGTAGACCACCGGGTCGGGTTTTGCTGCACCGCCGCTGCGGACGATGGTCACAGCCAGCCAGATCGTGTCGCTGCCGGGGTCGCGGTGATCCTGCGGAACGGCGACATACCCACATTCGAGCGTGACATCGGCGAGGTCTTCGTACTCGCAGTCCGCCGCCTCGAAGACGCCCCACTTGCCGTCGGCGGATGCGGTTGCTACTTCTTCCGTTTCTTCTGCATACTCGTTATCCGGGGCCGCGGCGTCCGCGTCACTCTCCTCGGCGGTGGGCGCAGCGCGTTCATTGCTTTCCAGGAGACTGCACGACAGCGTCGTCAGCAGCAGCAAGAAGACCAATAACCAGCGGACGTATATTGTCACAATTCGTTTTTGCATAGGCGCTCCTTCGAAAATAGCTACCGAGGACACAGAGTTCACAGAGATAGGAAAAATAACTCTGTGTTCTCGGTGCTCTCTATGGCAGAATTTTGATTAGCGGCGCTGTTCCATCGGAACAATTACCGGATTCTTATGGAATAACCGGCGACCAGGCCGGAGAAATATCTGCCGACGGATGTGAAGTGATGTTGCGCGGATGGGAACCATCGGCCTCCATCACGTAGATTTCGTTGTTGCCGTCGCGGTCTGTCACAAAGGCCAGTTGGCTGTCATCTGGCGACCAGGTCGGTTCGGTGTCTCGCGCCGGGTGGTTGGTCAGGTTGATCACGGTCTGATCCAACGTGTTGAGCCGGTAAATGTCGTGATTGCCGTCGTGAGCAGAAACAAAGGCGATAAAGCGCCCGTCGTGTGACCACGCCGGATACAGTGCCGGAGACCATGCGCCATCCGTCACGGGATAGACGGCGTTGGCATCGCGTTCCCACAGATAGAGGCGCGTGCCTGAACCGTCGCAACGGGATGAACTGAAAACGAGATCGTTCCCATCGGGCGACCACGCAAAGCTGATCTGGTTGCCCGGCGGTATGTCCAACAGGCGGATGTTGTCCAGGCCGCCCGTCACCGGCATCAACGCCAACTGATGCACGGCGCACGACGATGGCGCGTAACGGTCGGTGTACAGCGCAAATTCCGCGCCAGAAGGATGCCAGGCGGGATGGAACTCGTCGTCGAGGCTGTCCTGTGGGTCGCGGGCCAGGTTGGTCGGCCTCGCGCCATCGGCCTGCATCACGAAGATGTCCGAGCTGCCGTCGCGCCGCGAGCGGAAAGCGATCTGCCGGCCATCCGGCGACCAAGCCGGATCACGATCCACAGCCGGGTTGTCGGTCAGGCGCGTGAGACCGCTGCCGTCTGGCTGGATCACGTAAATTTCTTCGTTGCCGTCGCGGTCAGAGACAAAGGCAATGGCGGCAACCGGGAGAGCCGACGCGGGGGTGCGCGGCTGACAGGCAATAAGCGCCGCTCCTAATAACGCGATGCAGAAAAATCCGCCCAGGTTGCGTGGTCTCATGGCGCAGGTTCTCCGATGAGCAACCAGATCGCCGCGGATTGCAGCGGCAACATCGCCCCGTCCGGCGGGATGAAGACGACTTCCGCCGGGATGTTGCCGGTAAGTCCGGTCACGTCAACGGGAACGTACACCTGTTGTTCCTCCATCGGATGCGTGACGACCGACGCTGAGCCGCGCGCGACGCCTTGCACCCGCACCTGCACATCGCCGAATACTGAGACGGGCGCGCTATCGAAGATGACGCGCACGCTCGCGTCGCCCGGCTGCACGTGTTGCAATGACTCGTAAGGCCGCCATCCGCCCAAAGCAGAAGCCGCCTGATCTACGCGAAACAGCAGGTAGCGCGGCGATTGGCTGACGTCCACAACCAGCCCGCCGCCCTGGCTCGGCGTCACGCCAACTGCGCCTGTCAGCGCCACGGTTCGCACGTCATCCACCGACACCGGCAAGATGAGCGTGTGCGCCTCTGCTGTGGTCCACAACGCCAGCGCCACCTGCGCGTCTTTCTGGAAGAGCAGCAGGTAATCGGCGGGGTTCTCCAGGGGGATGCGGCGCATAAAGCGGTAGCCGTCCAGCGTTGTGAGCAGCGTTTGCGCGGCGCGATAGGCCGGCTTGGGCGACAAATCGTGCTGCACGGTGCCGAAGTTCTGCTCGATTTCGGCGGGATCAACGCCGTCGTTGCGCCAGTCATACCAGATGCTCAGGTTCACGTCGTAGGCCAGGTTGATGAGCCACTGGCGCGCCAGATATTGCGCCTGTTGCTCCTCGCTGATGCCGCGTCGCACCGACGAGTAGCCCCACTCGCCGGAGAGCACCGGCAGCTTCCACGCCGGGCTGTAGCGGTGCAGGAATGATGCCAACTGCACGTAAAGCGGGCCGACCTGTTCTGGGATTTCAAGGCCGTAGGAGTGGACGGTGACGGCGTCTAGCCTGGTGAACACGCCCCTCTCGCCCAACGCCGTCCAAAAAGGCCAATCGTAGCCGGATGTGCCCGGCGCGACGATGAACGCGGTCGGGTCGGCGCGACGGATCGCAGCGGCGGTTTCCAGCAGCAACGTGCCATAGCGTTCCACGTCGGCCTCTGGCGACCAAAAGTGATCCAGATTTGGCTCATTCCAAATTTCCCAGAGGATACCTTTGCCCCGGTAACGTCGCGCCGCCGCTGCCGCAAACCGCGCAAACGCGGCGCGCGCTTCAGGTGAGTGCGGCGCAAAGCCATAGTCGTAGAGTGGATTGCCGTAATCGAGGATGAAGATGATGCGGATGCCGCGCTGCGTCATCGCCGCCACGAGCGCGTCGTACTCCCAGAATTCGTAGCGCCCCGCCACCTGTTCAATCGTGTTCCAGAACATATCCATCCGCACCCAACGGAAGCCGCCTGCCGCGAGCAGGTTCAACTCGCCGGGCAGCGCGTGTGTGAAGTGGATATTCACCCCGAACGGCGCGGGGATCACGCGCTCCGGCAGTTCCCATACCGGCAGCGGCGTGGATTCTGCTGCGGGGGCGACGGTTGGCGTGAGCGTGCGCGTGAGCAGCGGGATAGAGATGGTGGGAATCGGCGTAGATGTGGGGGTGGATGTGGAGGTAGGTGTGGGGGTGGATGTGGCAGTCGGCGTCGTTGTAGGTGACGGGGGAACTGTCGCGGTGGGCGCTGGCAGCGTGATCAGGTCCGCCTGCGCGACCGGCGCGACGCATCCACACAGCAGCCCCAATGCCAGCAATCCACAAAAGAGCGTTGATCGTTTTCCCATCGTAGTCCCTGAGTATAACGCAAGGGCATAAAAGGACAAACTTTTGCGGGGGACTGATGCTGATATAATGAGAAGCAGTCTTCATCAGATAACGTTAGAACGTTAGAACGTTTCAACGTTTCAACGTTCTAACGATCTATACGCAAGGAGCAAGTTATGAAACGCGCGGTCAGTGTTAGTTTAGGAAGTTCGAGCCGCAATAAGCACGTTATTGTCAACCTGAACGGGCAAGAAATTAGCCTGGAACGCATCGGCACGGATGGCGACGTGGCGGCGGCGCGGCGGATGTTCGCCGAGTTGGACGGGCAGGTGGATGCGCTGAGCGTCGGCGGGGTGGACTTGTATCTGTATCTGGATGAGCGCAAATATCCACTCCACGCCGCCCTCAAGCTGGTGCAGGATGTCCGCCACACGCCGGTGGTGGATGGCAGCGGGTTGAAGCACACGCTCGAACGCCGCGTCTTCGAGTTGGCAGCGCCGATGCTAGGAGGTATGCCGCACTTCCACAAAGCTTTTGTCCCGATGGCCGTGGATCGTGTGGGATTGGCGCAGGCTGTCGTTGCTGTTGCGGATGAGGTCGTCTTTGGCGATTTTATGTTTGGTCTCGACCTGCCCATCCCTCTCAAAGGCATGAAGCAACTTCGCCGGGCGCTGCGATTGATGCTGCCATTCGTCAGTCATTTTCCAATGTCATTGCTGTTTTATGGCAGTTCGGGCACAGAGTACAAACCAAAGTACACCCGCTACTGGCAAGCCGCCGACCTGATCGCCGGGGATTTCCTCTTTATGAAGAAGTACATGCCCGCAGACCTCACCGGAAAAACCATTGTGACAAACACCACCACCGCCGATAACGTCGAGACGCTACGCGCGCGAGGCGTCAAACGCCTGATCACTACCACACCGCGCTACGAAGGCCGCTCCTTCGGCACGAATATGATGGAAGCCGCGCTCACCGTCTACGCCGGGAAAGGCCGCACGCTCAATCACGCCGAACTGAACGCGCTCATTGACGAGCTTGGCCTGCGTCCCACGGTCGAAACGCTCAATCCATAGCCCGCTTGTCTGACGCAACTTCCTCCATCACGTTGCGTATACTCTATAAACGTTTGAACGTTGGAACGTTTCAACGTTTGAACGTTCTAACATTTGAACGATGGAGGATACAATGTCAGAATACCGCAATTCCGAGGGTGTGGAGCCAATCTTGCCCCGGTCTATCCCCGAAAGTGAACGTCCGCGCGCGCCACAGGTTCAACCGCGCACGCGCTCTTTCTTTTGGCCGATTGTCTTGATCGGAGTCGGCGTGTTGCTGCTGCTCTCGAACCTGAGCGTGTTCCCAGAATCGGGTTGGGCCGTGCTCTGGCGCTTTTGGCCGGTGGCGCTGGTGGCGCTGGGGATTGATGTGTTGATCGGGCGGCGGTCATTCGGCGGGGCCATCGCCAGCGGCGTGCTCCTGCTCCTCCTCGCCGGCATGGTGATCGGCGTCGCGTTCTTCGCCGAGCAGATTCCGGCGCTGGTGGAAATCACCAAACCCGCGCGGTTGCAGTTTGAGCACGTTGAACATCCACTGGCGAACGTGAAAAGCGCGAAAGTGACCATTGACTGGACGAGCGCGCCGGGGTACCTCAGCGCCCTGGAGGATTCCAACAATCTGATCGAAGGCGATGTGGCGTATCGCGGCGACCTGGTCTTCCGCGTCTCGAATACCAACGGGCGTGCCGAGGTGCTCCTGGACAGCTACTTTCAGAACGCGTCCTTCGTCCAGTTGAACTTCGCCGACAGTGAAGCCACCTGGGATATGAAACTCAGTCCAGCCGTCCCACTCGAACTCTGGCTGAATGTTGGCTCCGGCAATTGCATCTTTGATCTCAGCCGCTTGAACCTCAGCGCGCTGAATCTGGACGGCGGCTCCGGCAGCCTTGACTTAACCTTGCCCGCGACGAGCAGCTTCACCGGTAAACTGGACACCGGCTCGGGTTCGGTGGTCATCACCCTGCCGGACGGCGTGGGGATGCGCGTGACGTTAGACAGCGGCAGCGGCAGCTTCCAGCCTGACGAACGCTTCACCCTCGTCTCCGGCGAGCGCGACGATGACGGCGTGTGGGAAATCAAAAACTACGCCAGCGCCGATTACAAAATCGACCTGGTCATCGATCAAGGGTCTGGCAGCATTCGGATTCGCTGAGCGCGTATCCGTGTAAAAAGGCCCCGATTGTCGCGACGATACGTCGTTACGACAATCGGGGCTTTCGTATATAAAATCATGCCCCAGGCTTTCCCTCAAGTTCGTTCCACATCGCGGCAGCATAATCTCTGGCTGCCCGGTCATAGGCTTTGGTGATGCTTTCCTTTGTATTCATCCCGTCTCCATAAAAACCACTAATCGGCACGAATCTTCACGAAAAATTTCAAATTAGTGCGGTTTCGTTAAGATTCGTGGTAAACATTCCCCCTCATAGTAAAGCGTTGGCGCTCATTATAGACAAGCGGTCAGTTTTTCAAATTCTCGTTGATCCCTTCACCTTTTGCGGTATACTTGACGCACATCTTAACATCTCAGGAGGCGAAAATGACAAAATTGACCGATAACAGCATCGAGCAGCGCGTCGAAACCCTGCTCAACCAACTCACACTCAAAGAGAAAGTCTCGCTGCTTTCCGGCGAAGACGACTGGCACACGGTCGCTATCCCGCGCCTGGGCATCCCCGCACTGGTGATGACCGACGGGCCGCACGGCGTGCGCGCCAACCGCACCGGCGGCAAGCGCATCCACTCCGCCGCCACCTCGTTCCCCACCGGCGTCTCTATGGCCGCGAGCTGGGATCCGACCCTCATCGAGCGCGTCGCCGAGGCGCTGGCCGAAGAGACCCGCGCCCTGGGCTGCGACATCCTGCTCGGCCCGTGCGTCAACATCGTGCGCACGCCACTCGCCGGGCGCAACTTCGAGAGCTACGCCGAAGACCCCTACCTGGCAGGCCGCATCGGCGTGGCGTGGGTCAACGGCTTGCAACGCAAGGGCGTGGGCGCGTCGCTCAAGCACTACGCCTGCAACAACCAGGAATTCGAGCGCCATCGCGGCAGTTCTGTGGTGGACGAGCGCACCCTGCGCGAAATCTACCTGGCGCAGTTCGAAATGGTCGTCAAAGAGGCCAACCCCTGGACGGTGATGTGCTCTTACAACCGCATCAACGGCGTCTACGCCAGCGAGAACGACTACCTGTTGAACCAAATCCTCAAGGGCGAGTGGGGCTTCGAGGGCGTCGTCGTCTCCGACTGGGGTGCGAACCACACCACCGTGGAATCCGTCGCGGGCGGGCTGGACCTCGAAATGCCCGGCCCGGCGCTCTACTACGGCAGACTGCTCGAGGCCGCCGTCCACACGTGGCAGGTAAACGAAGACACCATCGACGAGGCGGCACGGCGGATGCTGCGGATGATCGTCAAATCCGGCAAAATGGACGGCCCGCTGCCCGCCGGATCGCTGAACACGCCCGAACACCAGGCGCTCGCCCGCGAACTGGCCGAAGCCTCCATCACACTGCTCAAGAACGACGGCGGCGTGTTACCGCTGAAAGGCGCGCAGTCCATCGCCGTCATCGGCCCGAATGCGGCGGAATGTCGCATCGGCGGCGGCGGCAGCTCGTACCTGGAGCCGCCCTATCGCGTCAGCCCGCTGGAAGGGCTGAAGGCGAAACTCGGCGATGCGGTTGTCCTCAACTACGAACAGGGCTGCGACAACTTCGTTGAACTGCCCGCCATCAAACCGGATTACCTGGGCGAAGGGCTGCTGTGCGAATTCTTCAACAACGCCGACCTTTCCGGCGCGCCGGTCGCCTCGCGCATCGAACCCAACGTCGAAGACTGGCGCATCCCATTGCCGCCGGGCGTGGACGGGAAAGTGTTCTCGGCGCGCTGGACGGGCACGTTGACCGTGCCGAGCAGCGGGCGCTACGCGCTGCAACTGCGCAACGCCAGCATCGCCCGTCTGTACCTCGACGGCAACCTGGTTATGGAAGCCACGCCCGGCACCGAGAGCGGCTGGCTCACCAGCACGGCCCACACCTTTGTGACACTGGAAGCCGAACGCGCCTACGCGCTCAAGGTCGAGTACGTCAAACTGCCGGGCGTGGATTCGACCGCGCTCTACCTGCAAGGCGCGTTCGCGCCCGATCCCGACGACCGGCTGGAGCGCGCCGTCGCGCTGGCGAGGCAGTCCGACGTCGCCATCATCTTCGGCGGGATGCCCAAAGGCTTCGAGAGCGAAGGGCGCGACCGCCCCGACATGAAGCTGCCCGGCGAGCAGGACGCGCTCATTGCGGCGGTCGCGGCGGCGAATCCCAACACCGTCGTCGTGCTGAACGTCGGTTCGCCCGTCGAAATGCCATGGGCCGCTGACGTCGCGGCGATTGTGCTGGCCTACTACATGGGCCAGGAAGGCGGCCACGCGGTCGCCAACGTGCTCACCGGCGCGGTGAACCCCTCCGGCAAGCTGCCGGTCACATTCCCCAAACGCTACGAGGACAACCCCACCTTCATCAACTATCCCGGCTCCATGGAAGTCCTGTACGGCGAGGGCATCTTCGTCGGCTACCGCTACTACGACAAGAAGGACGTCGAGCCGCTGTTCCCCTTCGGGCACGGCCTGTCGTACACGACGTTCGCCTATAGCGACGCCCAAGCGCCGGAGACGGTCAAGGCCGGCGAACCCGTCCGCGTCGCCGTCACGCTAACGAACACCGGCGCTGTGGCCGGGCAGGAGGTCGTGCAGGTGTACGTCGGTGATCCGGTCTCGTCGCTGGTGCGCCCGCCGAAGGAGTTGAAAGGCTTCAAGAAAGTGCATCTGGAACCCGGGCAAAGCGCCGTCGTCGAATTCACGCTGGACGAGCGCGCGCTCTCGTTCTACGACCCCTACCGGGGACAATGGGTGGCCGAACCGGGCGCGTTCACCGTGGCGTTCGGCAGCTCATCCAGGGACATCCGCGCGCAAGCGTCATTCACGCTGGCGTAGCACACACATTTCTCTAATTTGACAGGATTAACAGGATTTTCAGGATTGTTTCTTCATCCTGTTAATCCTGTAAATCCTGTCAAAAAACAAGAGCAGTGTGCCGGAAAAGGTCTGTTGCTCCTTGTTCCGTTTGACAAACTCCTCTGAACAGCGATAATACCCACACCATGGCACAGAAAGACCCGCCAACGGCGGCAACAGTCGCCCCACCGGAAGTCATCGCCACGCCAGACGCGCTGCGCGAGTTGGCAACGCGCCTGTCCCATGAACCGCGCATCGCCGTGGACACCGAAGCGAACAGCCTCTACGCCTATCACGAGCACGTGTGCCTCATCCAGATTTCGACGCCGGAGGCGAACTACCTGATTGATCCGTTGGCATTGGATGATCTCAGCCCACTAGCTCCCGTGTTTACCGAACCTGAGATCGAGAAAGTCTTCCACGCTGCTGACTACGACCTGATCATGCTGCGCCGCGATTTCGGGTTCACGTGCAACACGCTCTTCGATACGATGTGGGCCGCGCGCATCCTGGGTTGGCCGCGCGTAGGATTGGGCGACATCCTCGCCAGCACGTTCAATGTCTATCTTGACAAGCACTATCAGCGTTATGACTGGGGCAAGCGTCCCCTTGACGAGCAGGCGCTGACCTACGCCTGGATGGATAGCTACTATTTACTTGACTTGCGGGAAATCCAAAAACGCGACTTGATCGCCGCCGGGCGTTGGGAAGAGGCCCAGGAGACCTTCGCCTATCTCTGCCATACGCTTCACACACCATCGGCGCCACACACCGATGATTTCTTCTGGCGCATCAAGGGTGTTCACGATCTGCACCCAAACGAACAACAGGTGCTCTACCGGCTGCACCTCTGGCGAGATAAGCAGGCCCAGGCGCTGGATCGTCCCGCCGTCAAGGTGATCTCCAACGAACGCCTGATCCGGTTGGCGCAAGTACAGCCGCGCAGCCGCGAGGAATTGACCTCCGCCGGGCTGACAGCATATCAAGTGCAGCGTTTCGGCAACGGCATCCTCAAAGCGTTGCACAGCGCGCCAGTTCCGCTGCCGCCCTCGCCGTGCAATCACGATCGCCCATCGCAGGACATTCTCAACCGCTTCAATGCTCTGAAGGCCTGGCGTAAGGAAACCGCCGTCTGCCGGGGCGTTGATTCTGACGTGATTTTGCCAAACGCCGTGCTCTGGGAACTGGCGCACCATCCGCCGCGCGCGTTGGAGCAACTGGCAGACATCCCCGGCATCGGTCCGTGGCGGCAAGCGACGTATGGCCCGGATTTGCTTCGCATTGTCAAGAGTTCGAGCTAGATTTTGTTTCACCGATCATTGTTGCACTTCGAGAAGCTGGACTCTGGTTGAGTGATGAAGTCGTCACTGAAGTGCTACGCCAGGCAGACGAGAAATAACGCTTGGCCGGTTACTTCACAACGTCGGACATTGGACTGTGGACTACAATAGAGAGGTGGTGAGATGAAAATTACTTTCCTCGGCGGTGTCGGTACCGTTACCGGCTCAATGTACCTCATCCGCACCAACAAGCACAACATTTTGCTGGAGTGCGGCCTCTACCAGGGCAAACGCGACGAAGCTTACGCGCGCAATCACAAAATTCCGGTGGACATTCACCGTCTGGATGCCGTCGTCCTCTCGCACGCGCACATTGACCACTCCGGCAACCTGCCCAACCTGGTGAAATCGGGCTACGACGGCCCGATCTACGCTACACACGCCACCTACGATCTGTGCAGCGCGATGCTCCCCGATTCCGGGCGCATCCACGAGGGCGATGTGGCTTACGTCAACAAAAAACGGTTGCGCGAGGGGCTGCCGCCGATGGAGCCGCTCTACACTGAGGCCAATGCCCTGCGCGCATTGCGTTATTTCGTCGGGGTGGGCTACAATCGTCCGCACGAGATCGCGCGCGGCACCCGCGTCACATTTCTCGACGCCGGGCACATTCTGGGATCGGCGATGGTGCTCCTGGAATCAGAGGAACGCGACCGCACGGTGCGGCTGCTCTTCAGCGGCGATATAGGCCAGCCCAAGCTCCCCATCGTGCGCGACCCCACGCCCATGCCGCCCACCGACTATCTGATGATCGAGAGCACGTATGGCGACCGCGAGCATCCGCCGATTGAGGATATTCAGAGCCAACTGGCGGACATCATCAATACTGTCGCGGCGCGCGGCGGGCGCATCATCATCCCCGCCTTTGCGGTGGGGCGCACGCAGGACATCGTCTACGACCTGCACCAACTGGTCAACGCCGGGCGCATCCCAGAAATCCCCATCTACGTGGATAGCCCGCTGGCCGTCAACGTCACCGAGACCTACCGGATGCACCCCGATTGTTACGATCAAGAGACGCGGGATTTTCTCGCTGCCAGCGACAGCGCCGATCCTTTTGGCTTCTACCGGATGCGGTACGTGCGCAGCGTCGAAGAATCCAAACAACTCAATGAGGCGGCAAATCCGCTTATCATCATCAGCGCCTCCGGGATGGCGGAGGCCGGGCGCGTTCAGCATCACCTCAAACACGCCATCACCGATCCCAAGAACGCAGTGCTCATCACCGGCTGGCAAGCGCCGAATACGTTGGGCCGCCGCATCGCCGACCGCGAGCCTAACGTGCGCATCTTCGGCGAGCAGTTCGAACTCAAGGCTGAAGTCCACACGCTCTATGGCTACAGCGCCCACGCCGATCACACCGATCTTCTGGAATGGGCTACGCCGCACGCACACACTGTCAAGACCGCCTTCGTCGTCCACGGCGATCCCCAACCCGCGCAAAATCTCGCCGAGGGCTTGCAAAGCTTGGGATACGGTAAAGTCATTGTTCCGCAACGCGGAGAAAAGCACGTTACGTAATGCGTAAAACGTAAAGCGAAAAAACGTAAGAATATTACGAATTACGAATTACGTTTCGCGTTTTACGTTTTACGTTTTAGTGAGGTATCACTATGACTGAAGATGAGTACGATTTCCAACCGCCTACCAACGACCCTTACCGGCGCGGGCTGATGGCGCCCTTATGGCTCACCGTGTTGGCGCTGCTCGGTACGCTCGCCGCCGGGGCCGCGAGCGCCATAGGGCTGACCGACTACTTCCTGCTCGTGATCGCCGTGTTTTTCCTCGCGCTGTTTGGCGGGATCACGCTCATCGCCTGGCTCTGGGGCCAGACGAAGATTCGCCAGGCCAACGCATTCCTCGCCAGCGACCGTCCACTGGTGCGTTGGAAGTACTCTACATTGGAGTGGGAACGCCTCAAAGAGGCGGCCTGGGAGGAGGAAGGCGGCGATTGGAAGGTCCAACTGGGCTGTCTGACCGTGCTTTTCGCTATCGCCGGCGCGCTCACGGGCATCCTGATCGGCGCGGATGAAAGCCTGGGGCAGGCCATCGTGGGAGGCGCGCTTGGGCTGCTAGGCGGCGGCGCGATTGGCGGCGTCATCGGCGCAGTGGTGGCGGGCAGCAACCATCTGATGGTGCGGCGAGCCTACGCGCAGACGGAGCCAGGCGAGGTGGCCCTGGGCCGCGACGAAGTGTACGCGCTCGGCAACTACTTCAAGGGCAACGGCAAGACCAGCTTCGTGCGCCGCGTCACCCTGCACCGCGATACGACATCCGTATGGCTGCGCATCGAAATCCAACTGCCGCCGCGCCCGCGCGGTTCAAGCGAAGAGGTATGGGCGCTTCCCGTCCCCTCGCAAATGATTGAGGCGGTGGAGGCGGCGCTGGCGCTGATTGCGAAAGACGAACAATTAGCTTAGGCTACACGTTATAGGACAGCGAGGGCGCTTTGAGTACGATTGCACAAATCCAGGCCCTGGTTCGTGATGGACTCTATTACTTGACCGAACATGCCGAGGAAGAAGCGCAAGATGATGGATTCGACATCTACGATATCGAGCATGGCATCCTAACCGGAAGAATCAGACGCACCTGGCCCCAAGACGAGAAATACGAGGTGATAGGCAAAGCCTTAGATGGAAGATCTATTGGCGCTGTGTGTCGGATCACCCAAACAGGCAAAGTACGTGTGATTACAGTTTACGAAGATCAACCCTCAAGACGGGTACAGGAGAGATGGTGATGAGCTTTTGGGAAGGAGAAACATGTGAATACTGCGGCGGGGTAATTGTGGAGAAGCGCGTTACCTTGTATCGCCATGTGCAAGGCCAACACATTTTGCTCGAAGATGTTCCGGCAGGTGTATGTACAGAATGTGGGACACGATATTACACAGCTAATGTGTTGAAGACGATCGAAGCCAGCATCAAAGGACGGCAAAAAGCAGCGAAAGAAGTGCTCGTACCCGTATATTCGTTATGGCCTACCCCGGTTGGTCTGGGCTAGGTTTATATTGGATCAAGACAGGTCCCCGCGTCCCCAGACGACTTGCAGATTGATCTCGAACTGCTTTGAACGAACCTCGTAACTCCCAATGTTGGCTCTGGCTCACCGGCCTCCTGAGCGCGCTGCTCGCCGGTATTCTCTACGTCCGCACGCTCCATCCTGGCGTCGGTCCGTACCTGGACTCGATCCAGTACCAGATCGTCACGCTGGTCATGGGCGTCTCGCACCCACCGGGCTACCCGCTCTTCACCTGGCTCGGCGCGCTGTTCGTCCACGGGTTGCCCTTCAACAACCCGGCCTTTCGACTCAATCTGCTCAGCGCGGTCACATCAGCGGTGACAGTGCTGCTGATCCAGCGCGTCAACTACCGGCTCACGCGCTCGGTCGCCGTCTCGACGCTCGGCGCGCTGCTGCTGGCCTGCGCCGTGCGCTTCTGGTACCAGGCCACCTACACCGAACTGTACCCGCTCTACAACACCCTCGTCGCGGCGGAGTGGCTGGCGCTGCTCGCCTTTATGGAGACGAAGCAGCCGCGCTACTACTTCCTCAGCGCCGCGCTCTACGCCCTCAGCTTCGGCGTCAACGCGCCGGCCATCGTGCTGCTGCCGATGTGGCTGTGGGCCGTCCTCACCACCGACCACCGGATGCTGACCCGGCCCAAGAACTTCACGCTCACGGTCCTCATCGTGCTAGCGGCGGCGGCGCAGTACCTCTACATCCCGTTGCGCGCCTTCGCCAATCCACCGGCGCGGTTCTGCAACTTCTGCCCGACGACGTGGCGCGAACTGCCCGACTTTCTCACCGGCAAACGCTGGTGGGGCATCTCGTTTGGCCTGCCGCCAAAGTATTGGCTGCAACGCTGGGCCGATTCCGGCTACCAACTGATGCTCCAATTCTGGCCCGTCGGCGTGATGGCCGGCGGCCTGGGACTGTGGGCGCTGTTCAAACGCCAGGCTCGCGTCGCTGTGACGTGCGGGCTGGGGCTGATCGGCGTGTGGTTCTTCGTCTCCACCTACAACGTGGTGGATTGGGATGACTTTATGACGCCCGTCTACGTCTTCTTCGCGCCGTTGATCGCCGTGGGCATCCAGGAAGTCTGGCTGTGGCTCAAGCCACGCATCCTCGCCTGGCGTCCGGCCCTCGCGCCTGTCGCCAAAGTTGTGGGGATTGTGGTGATGGCGGCCTGGCTTGTGTTGATCGTCCGCAACAACTACCCCATCGCCGATCAAAGCCACAAGACGGATTGGCACGCCTGGGCGCGCGACCTGCTGCCGCAATTCGAGGACGGCGCGTGGCTGCTCACGCCCCCCACCCCCACCGACGGCTTCGTCCAGACGTGGGTGCTGCGCTACATCTCTTGGGCCGAGAATCTGCACCCGGAACTCACCGTCGTCTACGTCCCTGGCGGCGAATTCGATCCGCCCGGCCCGCCGCCCGGCTATATCACCTGGAAGGAAGCCGAACCGCACTTGCGCGAGCATCCCGTCTACGTCATCGAGCTAAACGACGAGCGGATGAAGCACTACGTTCTGCTCCCCATCCACCGCTACGATGGCTGGCCCATCGGCTACCGTATCGTCGGCGAACGCACCGCCAGCGGCGTTGAGCCATGGGTTGACGCGGAAGTTTGGCAAAACATCCAGGGTGATGTGATGATGCCATAGCATCCACCTTGCTTTCTGCCTCTTGACAATCATAACGTATCGCGTTACTATACAAGCAATGATTAAGAGTTTCGCTGCTGAAGAAACCGCCAAAATCTTCCGACGCCAGATTTCACGTCGCTTGCCACCCGAAATCCAGCACACGGCGCGGATGAAATTGGAGATTCTCGATGCTGCCGAAACCCTACAGGATTTGCGGATACCGCCATCCAATCACCTGGAAAAACTTACCGGCAATCGGAGCGGACAGTACAGCATCCGTATCAACGTCCAATGGCGCATCTGTTTTGAGTGGGAGGATGGTAACGCTTATCGCGTTGAAATCGTGGATTATCATTAGGGGAGAACTATGACTGAACAAACTTTGCCGCCCATTCACCCAGGTGAAATTTTGTTAGCAGAATTCCTGCAACCGCTAGGAATCAGTCAATATCGCCTGGCGAAAGATATTGGTGTGCCGCCGCGGCGTATCAATGAGATTGTGCAGGGCAAACGCGCCATCAGTCCAGATACGGCCCTGCGACTATCACGTTATTTTGGTTTATCAGAACGTTTTTGGATCAATTTGCAGACACGCTTCGACTTGGAAATGGAAAAAGATCGCCTGAAGGACCGTTTGGAGCGCGAAGTGCGAATATATACAGCCGCGGCTCAAGTATGATGCAGAGTGGATCTTGAAAGACAGGAGGCGACAATGGAGTCCAGATATATGAAAAGAGAATCACTGGCGAAAAAGATGCGGTTGCCAATCACCATATACCAGGATGAAGAGGGATGGTATGTCGTCGAGTGTCCGGTTATCCCTGGGTGTATGAGCCAGGGGAAAACACAGGTGAAGGCGTTAAAGAATATCCAGGAAGCAATCCAACTATGTCTGGAGGTGCGTCAGGAGCAAGGTCTGCTGCTAACCATTGACAGCCTGGAAGTTGAGGTTCCCGTATATGCCTAAGCTTCCGCATATTTCGGGAAGAGAGGCCATCCGTGCTTTTGAAAAAGCTGGTTGGGACATACCCGACAACGCGGCAGCCACGTTGTCCTTACCAAAAGCAACTCCATCTACATGCTTTCTGTGCCCCTACATCCAGTTCTAGGACCGGGATTACTACGTGATCTGCTCCGCAAAGCCGACTTGACGGTAGAAGAATTCACTGACCTGTTGTAACTATATCCGCCGACTCGCTCATTCGCCGATTCGACATCAGATATCTGACTTTCGACTTTAGATTGCTCACTGATGACTAACAACTGATGACTAACAACTTTCCCTCCGCCGCCTGGCGACTGCTCCTCGAACCGTACCCGCAAGCCGGGGCGTTGAATATGGCAACCGACGAAGCGTTGCTGCGCGAAGTCGCGGCGCGACGCTCGCCGCCCACCCTGCGACTCTACGCCTGGTCGCCGCCCGCGCTGACTTTGGGACGCGGACAGCCGTTCGCTGATGCGGACGTGGCCGCGCTTGCGGCGGACGGCGTCACACTGTTGCGGCGCGCCACCGGCGGGACTGCCGTCTTCCACGAGGACGAACTCTCGTACACCGTCGCCGCGACGAACGACGAGCCGCGTCTGGCTGGCGGCATCGTCGAGAGCTACCAGGGCTTGAGCGCCGCTTTGTTGTATGCGCTGGAAAAGATCGGCCTGCGCAATGCCGCAGCCAACAGTCACGCCGAAAATCGCGGCGGCTCGCGCTCGCCCGGCGCAGTCCGCTCGCCCGGCGCAGTCCGCTCGCCCGTCTGCTTCGAGCTGCCCGCCGATTACGAAATCACCGTGGGGCAGCGCAAGCTGTTCGGCAGCGCGCAGATGCGCATCAAAGACGGCATCCTCCAGCACGGGACGCTGCCGCTCAGCGGCGATATCGCCCGCATCAGCGACTATCTCACCGCGCGCCCGCCCGCCGACCGCATCCGCGCCCACGCCCTCACCCTGCGCGACGCGCTGGGCCGCGCCGTCGCCTGGCGCGATATAGCGCACGCGCTCATCGAAGGCTTTACCGCCACACTCAACCTCACCTTCATCCCCACTCCTCTTTTGCCCGCTGAGCGTAGCCTGATTGACCAACTCGTGATCGAGAAGTACACTAATCCCGCGTGGACACAGAAGATTTGAGATTGGGGGATCGGGGATTGGTAAGCGGGGATCAGGTCATGAGCAGACGCCGCCTTTCGGCCTTTGACTTTCGACTTTGGACGTTGGACTTTGGACTTCGGACTAACGGCTGAGGACTCTATGATTATCGGAGCGTGTACCATTCAACTTTACCTGCCCGGCGTGTTCTCGCTGAAGGAGAAACGCGGGCTGCTCAAGCCGCTACTGGCTCAACTGCGCCGCCAGTTCGAGGTGGCCGCCGCCGAGGTGGGACAGAACGACACCTGGCAGTCGGCGGAGATCGCCGTTGTCGCCGTATCGAACAACGCCGGCCACATCTACGCCGTGCTCGAAAAGACCGTTCACTGGATCGAGGAAGAATACCGCGCCGTCGAAATCCAGGACTGGGCCGTCGAGCTGCGTTAGGCACACCCATGCGCCATTCATCGTCCCCCCCATCCTCACCCACTCCCCCCCTCTCCCCTTCTCCCGCTCTCCCGCTCTCCCTCTCCCTACTCCTCGCCCTCTTCCTCATCCTCGGCGTCGTCTATGCCCTCGTCACCCCACTCTTCGAGAATCCTGACGAGTCCTCGCACCTGCAAGTCATCCGCTACTTCGCCGAGGAACGCCGCCTCTACGCGCCGGTCACGCCGACGCTGCACGTTGTCACCGGGGCGGATATGGCAACGGCGATGCGTCCCCACACGCCGCCGCGCTATTACACGCCGCCGCTCTATCACATCGTCGCTGCCGTCATCGTTGGCGGCATCAGGATGGATGACCTCGACACTCGCCTCATCCCCAATCCCGCATGGGAAGCTGGCTGGGCGCCGCAGCGCAACGCCGATCCCTGGAACAAAAACGTGTACGTCCACCTGCCTGGCGAGACGTGGGCCGCCAGCGCCACCTTCCGCACCGCGCTGATCCTACGGTTGTGCTCACTGGCGCTGAGCCTTGTGACCATCGCGTGTACCTACCATATCGCCCGGCAAATTCGTCCCGAAAAACCTGGTTTTGCGTTTGGCGCTGCCGCGTGCGTGGCCCTGAATCCGCAGTTCATCGCGCTCTCCGCCGGGGTGACGAACGACCCGCTGCTCATTGCCATCGCCAGCTTCACGGCGCTGCTGGCGCTGCGTTTTATGGGAAAGGCGGTCCGTTGGACGCGCTGGGCTGCGCTCGGAGCGCTGGTCGGCGTGGGGATGCTCACCAAACAAAGCGCGCTCTTGCTGCTGCCAGTGGGCGGCCTGGCAATCCTGGGGCAAACGCCGCCCGGCGCGCCTATCCCCTGGAAGAAGATGCTTGCCGATGGCCTCGCATTCGGTGGGATGGCGCTGCTCGTCGGCGGAGGGTGGTACGTCCACAACGCGCTGCTCTACGGCGATCTGCTGGGCATGCGCCCGCACTTCGAGAGCCAGACGCCGCTGCGCGAGTTCGGCCTGCGCGAGATCGGAGCGATCTTCGAGACCTACTGGGGCGGCTTTGGCTGGGCGCTGCTGTCGCTGCCAGAGTGGGTCTACTGGATCATCGCCGGGATGATGATCCTCGCGGTGGCAGGGAGCGTGTGGGCGCTGTGGCGCGGAGATGCGCGGCGGCTTTCAGCGATGGCGCGGCGTGGGTTGGGGCTGCTGATCGCCCTGTTACTGCTGAACGGACTCTCGCTTGTCCGCTGGGCCATCGCCACAGGCGCGCCGTATGGACGGCTGCTCTTTCCGAGCAGTGTCGCCATCGGCGTGTTGCTGGCGTGGGGATTGGAGCAATGGCGCGGCATTGGCATCCCCTTCGGCACGGCGATTCTCGCCGTGCTGGCGGCGCTCACGCCGTGGTGGGTACTTAGACCGGCTTTTGCCACGCCCGTCTATACTGACGCCGTCCCCCAAACAGCCGCGCCGCTCAATGTTACGTTTGATGATACGATCACGCTGCTGGCCCACGAGACGCCGAACCGCGACTTGCGCCCTGGCGACACACTGCCGATCACGCTCTACTGGCAGGCCGCGCAGGAGCCGTCAGAACGTTACGGTGCGTGGGTCCAGATCAGCCCGCAAGACCCCACGCAGCGCGTCGCGGAAAGCGACCGTTGGCTCGGCGGAACGCTGTATCCGAGCGATCTCTGGCGCGCGGGAGACGTCATCCGCGAAACCTACACGCTGCGACTGCCCGCCGACACACCCGTGCCAGCGTTATACTGGCTGCGCCTGGGCCTGGTGGACGAGAGCGGCGCGCGCGTCACGTTCGACAACGGTGTGGATATGCTCGACCTGGGGCCGTGGCGCATACGCGCGAAAAGCGCGTCCCCTCCACCGGCCTACCGGGTTGAGTATGCCGTCGGTGAGTACCTGACGCTGCGCGGCTACGACGTGGCGTTGGGCGAAAGTTTGACCGTCACGCTGACGTGGGCGGCCAAAGCCGCGCCGCCGCAGGATTATAACGTCTTCGTCCATCTGGTTGACGCGGACGGGACCATGATCGCGCAGCACGATGGCCCGCCGAACCAGGGCCGCTATCCCACAATGTGGTGGCTGCCCGGCGACGTTATCGCCGATGCGCACACGCTGCCAATCGCCGCCCCCCTGCCGGACGCAGTGCAGCTTCGCGTGGGCATGTATGATCCTGTCACCTTCACCCGTCTCCCCATCACCGACGCCCACGGCGCGCATCTTCCCGATGACCTCATCACCCTGCCGCTCCCGTGAGAGAAGTTCTCAGTTGCCAGTTGATAGTCCAAAGTCCAAAGTCGAAAGTCACAAGTCGGCCTCTTCCACTCCCCCACTCTTCCACTCCCCCACTCTCCCACTCTCCTACTCTCCCACTCCCCTACGCTCCCCCACCCCTCTTGCCTTTCCTTTTCACCTGAGTACAATACGTGCCTATGAGTGTTGTGGATGAAGTCAAGGAAAGACTGGATATTGCCGAGGTCATCGGGCGGCATGTCCACCTGCAAAAATCGGGGCGCTATTTGAAAGGACTGTGTCCTTTCCACACGGAAAAGACGCCGTCGTTCTACGTGTTCCCCGACAAGCAAAGCTGGCATTGTTTCGGCTGCAACAAGGGCGGCGATCTTTTCAGCTTCGTGATGGATTTTGAGAGGCTGGACTTTCGCACGGCGTTGGAGGAACTGGCCCGCCGCGCCGGGGTGGAACTGCAACCGCGCACACCGGAACAGGTGGAGGCCGAGACCGAATCGGAGCGGCTGCGATTGCTGTTGGAAGCCGCCGCTGCGTACTATCACACGCTGCTGCTCACCGCGCCGCAAGCCGCCGGCGCGCGCGCCTATCTCGAAAAACGCGGCTTCACGCGGGAGACCATTGACACTTTCCAGTTGGGCTACAGCCTCGAAGGGTGGGATGCAACACGCACTTACCTTTCCGGCAAAGGGTTCAGCGTCGAGGATCAAGTCAAGGCAGGGATGCTCGTGGAAAGAGAAGGCGGCGGCACGTTCGACCGCTTCCGCAACCGGCTGATGATCCCCATCTGCGACCGGCGCGGGCGGGTGATCGCGTTTGGCGGGCGGGTGCTGAATCCTGACGACCAGCCAAAGTATATGAACTCGCCGCAGAGCGTGCTCTTCGACAAGAGCGCCGTGCTGTTTGGCTACCATCACGCCAGCCAGGCTATCCAGAAGGCAGACGCGGCTATCGTCGTTGAAGGCTACATGGACGTGATGATCCCGCACCAGGCCGGCTACAAGAACGTCGTCGCCCCGATGGGAACGGCGCTCACCGAACAGCACTTGCAACAATTGCAGCGGCTCACCAAGCGTTTCATCCTGGCGTTGGACCCGGATGCGGCGGGCATCCACGGCACGTTGCAGGGCCTGGAGACGGCGCGGCAGACGTTGGACCGCGAGTGGGAAGCGGTTTTCGATCCGCGTGGGCTGGTGGGCGTCGAAGGCCGGCTTAAGGCGGATATTCGCGTCATCACGATGCCGGAGGGCCTTGATCCCGACGAATTGATCCTGCAAAATCCGGCTCGCTGGGAGAAACTGGTCGCCGAATCGCAGCCGGTGGTGCGGTTTTACTTCGATCAACTGCTGAAGCAGGAAAATCCGCAGGAGCCGAAGGGCAAAGCGCGCATCGTGGACGCCATGCTCCCGCTGCTCAACGACATCGCCGACGGTGTGGAGCGCGAAGCCTACGTCCAGGAGATGGCGTTGCGCCTGGGGTTGGACGCGCGCGGGCTGCTCGACCGGCTGCGGGTGCGCGAACGCGCCCAAGCGGTGCGCCGTCAAGCCGCCGTCAAAACGAGCGGGCGGACAACGCTCACCGGCGACCTGGAGGCGTATGGCTTGACGATCCTGATCCGCTATCCACACATCCTGGCGCTCGCCGACGCGCAGCTCATCGAATCGCAGCTTGACCGCATCAACGATGATGATTTCTCCGGCGTCTACCGGCTCATCTGGTCGGCCTGGCTGGAATTGGGCGCGCATCCAGAGTTGGAATTCGGCGATATCCTGCCGCCAGATCTGCTGGAACAGGTTCACGCGTGGATCGCCGCGCCGCTGCCCGACATGCCGCCGGATCAATGGACGCGCGATCTGACGCGCACCATCCTCCGGCTGCGGGAAAAGCGTCTGCGCGATATATCGAAACGCACGCAAAGTCTGGTTGCAGAAGCGCAAGTGGAAGGAGATATGAAAGCAGAACGCTATCTCACCACCCTGCAAGGTCTCTCGGAGGCGCTGTGCCGGGTGCAACAAGCGCTGGGGCGGTAATCTTATATCGGTTGGGGTAAGGAGGGGGAATGTCACCGAGGCAACGAACAGCCAATCACACGCATCCTGAAGCAGAAGTCGAGCACCAACACGATCATGACCATGATCATGATCATGATAATGAAGAGGCATGGGAAGAGGAACTCGACGCAGAAACTGCTGAGGAGAATGCGGATTTCAGCCACGCCAACGATAACCACGAGGAGATCGAAGAGTGGGATGAAGAGCCGTCGCCGGATGAGCTTGAAGAAATAGAGGAAGAGCTATCCAAACCGATCATCGTGGAGGACCTCGTGGATGATCCGGTGCGGATGTATCTGCGTGAAATCGGGCGCGTTGATCTGCTGGAACCGGACCAGGAAGTGTGGCTCTGCATCATCCGCGAAGCTGCCGCGCAACTGGGGACAGTGTGCGAGACGGTCGTCACCGCCTCCGAACCAGAAATCGTGGAAACCAGCATATTGGAGCTTTACAAACAGGCTCGCATGGCTTGGAGTGAAAGTCAGCGGGCGGCCAAAGCCAAGGGGTTGAGTACGCCGGAGGCTGCCGAGTTTCTCGCGGAAATTCTTCAGCAGCAGCAGGTACTCATTGCCGAGAAGTCGTCGAATCTCTACGCCTATATGGGGCCGAACCAATGGGGCGACGATCCTCACTGGCGGCCCATCATCCTGGAACTTCTGCGCGCAGCGATGTTCCTGTATCTGCTGCCCCCGGAAATGGTGGATTTCATCCGCCAGAAGATGACGCACGGCGTCCGTTGGCCTTCCACATCGCAGATCCGCTCGCGCATTAACCCCGAAGCGATTTTCGCGTGGTGGGTGCACATCGAAGTGCTGGCCGCCGAAGCGCAGCAGATGCTCGTGCGCGCCAACCTGCGCCTGGTGGTCAACATCGCCAAACGCTACGTGGGGCGCGGCGTCTCCTTCCTTGACCTGATCCAGGAGGGCAATATCGGTCTGCTGCGCGCCGTCGAGAAATTCGATTATATGCGCGGGTACAAGTTTTCCACCTACGCGACGTGGTGGATTCGCCAGGCCATCAGCCGCGCCATTGCCGACCAGGCACGCACGATCCGCATCCCCGTTCACATGGTCGAGACGATCAACCGCTTGATGCGCGTGCAGCGCCGCATGATGCAGGAATTGGGCCGCGAACCCAATCTCGACGAGTTGGCCCTGGAAATGGACGTGTTGGAACCGGAAGACATTGTCGCCATCAATAAGGCGCGCGCCAACAACGTCCCCTTGTCGCCGCCGCTGGACCGGAAACTGCGCCGGGCGATGTCTAAAGTGCGCCGCATCATCAGCATCTCGCAGGAGCCGATGTCGCTGGAAAGTCCCGTGGGGACGGAAGATAACAGTGAGCTTTCGGACTTCATCGAGGACGATAACCTCCCCGGCCCGATGGACGCCACTTCGATGCAGATGCTCCGCGAACAATTGCAAAATATCCTCGGCGAACTGGGCCGCCGCGAGCGTGAAGTGCTCGAAATGCGCTTTGGCCTCAAGGACGGACGCCCGCACACGCTGGAAGAGGTCGGGCAGGCGTTCAACGTCACCCGCGAGCGCATCCGGCAGATTGAGTCGAAGGCGCTGCGCAAATTGCGCCATCCGGGCCGCAGCCGCAAGTTGCGCGATTTCTTGACGTAGCGTTGGAACGTTTCAACGTTACAACGTTCAGACGTTCCAACATCCTTCACCGAGAGGTGTCATGTTTATCAAGATCGAGATTGCGACGCGCGCGAGGGTTGATTTCATTGACATCACCGCCGACATACAGCGAGTAGTGCAGGAGGCGGCAGTGGACGAGGGGGTATGCTTCATCTACTGCCCGCACACGACGGCAGGGATCGTGCTCAATGAGAACTGGGACCCCGATGTCGAGAGCGATATGGCGATGCTCCTGGCCCGCATCGCGCCGGAAGGGTTGCCATACCGCCACAGCGAGGGCAACTCCACGGCGCACATCAAATCCGTACTGCTCGGCAGCGATCATTTCGTCTTCGTGCAGGAACGCCAATTGCAGATGGGGCAGTGGCAGGGTGTTTTCCTGGCCGAATTTGATGGGCCGCGGCGGCGGTCGGTGTGGGTCAAGATTATGCAGAATGCCGCCCGTGGCTAAACATTTCTGCGCCTTGCGCGCCCCCGAGACGGGGGCGCTGAGCAGGGGGTTTTCTGCTCCCGTTCCCGTCTCGGGAACGGGCTATGATAATCTGTGCGCCCTGCGCGTCCCCGAGACGGGGGCGCTGAGCATAGGACCTAAGGAGATCTGATGACGAGCACCACCCCCATCCCCTGGGAAGCCATCGAAGCGCTGCTGCACCGCGTCCAGAAGCCGGGACGCTACGTGGGCGGCGAGTACAACGCCGTTCACAAAACGTGGGATGCGACCGATACCCACATCTGCCTGGCCTTCCCCGACATTTACGACCTGGGGATGTCCAACTTCGCGCTCGCCATCCTCTACGACCTGCTCAACGCGCAACCCAATGTTGTGGCCGAACGCGCCTATCTCCCCGCGCCGGATATGATCGCCCAAATGCGGGACGCGGGGATGTCGCTCTACACGCTGGAAAGCTATCGCCCGGTTGCCGCCTTCGACATTCTGGCGCTCAGCACGGCCTACGAGCAGCTTTTCACCAACAGCCTGGAATTCCTCGATCTCGCGGGCATCCCCCTGCGCGCCGCCGACCGCGACGCAACACACCCGCTGGTCATCGGCGGCGGGCACGGGACATTTAACCCGGAACCGGTCGCGGATTTCTTCGATGTGTTCGTCATCGGCGAGGCGGAAGACGTCATTCTGGAACTGATCAACAGGTGGCGCACGGTCCGCCATCTGCCACGGGAGAAGCAATTGCGCGCGCTGCTGGATGTGCCGGGATTGTACATTCCGCGCTTCTACCAGCCCACCTACCTGCCCACGGGCGAACTCAGCGGCGTGACGCCCACCGATCCTGCCGCGCCGCCGCGCATCCTCAAGCGCATCCTGCCCACCCTGCCGCCGACGCCCATCCGTCAACTCGTCCCCAACGTCGAGGTGACGCACAACCGCGCCGTGGTCGAAATCCAGCGGGGATGCACGCGCGGCTGCCGCTTCTGCCAGGCGGGAGCGATCACGCGCCCCGTGCGCGAGCGCCCCGCCGCCGAAATCGTGGACAGCGTCGCGGCCATCCTGGACGCCACCGGCTACGAGGAGGTCGCGCTGCTCTCGCTCTCCTCCGCCGATCACTCCGCGATCAAGCCGCTGCTGGAGGCCATGTTGGAACGCTTCCAGGGCCGCCACCTTTCCATCTCGTTGCCGAGCCTGCGCATCGAATCCTTCTCGGTGGATCTGGCGGATATGCTGTCGCAGGGTCGCCGCTCCGGTTTCACCTTCGCGCCGGAGGCCGGCAGCGACGCGCTGCGCTGCCGCATCAACAAGGACATCGCCACCGAGGATTTGCTCGCCGTGGCTGCCGAAGTCTTCACACGCGGCTGGCGCACCCTCAAGCTCTACTTTATGCTGGGCCTGCCCGGCGAAACGGACGAGGACATCGAGGCCATCATTGACCTGGCGCATCGCGTGCGGCGTTTGGGGTTCGACATCGGCGGGCGGAAGACGGAGATTCACGTCAGCGTGAGCACCTTCGTCCCCAAACCGCACACCACCTTCCAGTGGGAGCCGCTGGCCGACCGCGCTACCGTCGAACGGCGGCAGACGCTTCTGCGCGAGCGCCTGCGCGGGCGCGGTCTGCGCCTTGCGTGGAACCAGTATGACGGCACGCGCATCGAGGCGCTGCTGGCGCGCGGCGACCGCCGGTTGTGCGCCGTCGTTGAGGCCGCGTGGCGCAACGGCGCGCGCTTCGACGCCTGGGACGAGTGGCGCAGCCTGGCGGCGTGGGAGCAGGCCATTGTCGCAGCGGGCCTGGATGTGGATGACGCTCTCTATCGCCGCCGCGCCGAGGACGAAACCCTGCCCTGGGATCACCTTCACAGCGGCGTCGAGAAGCGCTTTCTGCTGCGCGACTATCGCCGCAGCCAGGCTGGTGAGCTGCTTGCCGACTGCCGCGATGGGTGTCACGCTTGCGGCATCCTCGTCAACTATCCGGGGATGTGGACGGCGGAATGGGAGTGTCCGGAGTTGGGGAGTGGGGAGTAAGGGAGTAGGGAGTATGAATTGTGAATTAGAAGTTACAGATCCTCAATTACCGGCTACCAGTTACCCACCCCTGCGGTATCGGATCATGTTTGCGACGCGGCGGACGTTGGCTTATGTATCGGTGCTGGAATTGGGCAAGGTGTGGGAACGCAGTCTGCGGCGGGCCGGGATGCCGTTGAAGTACAGCCAGGGGTACAATCCACGGCCCAAGTTGCACTTTGCCGCGCCGTTGCCCGTGGGCTGCGGTTGCGAGGCGGATCTGTTGGATGTGTGGCTGGAATCGCCGGTGGCGCCGGAGGTGATGCTGGCGGCGCTGGCGAACGCGCTCCCGCCCGACTTGTCGGTCAGCGACATTCACAACGTACCGGAGGACGAGCCGGCGCTCTCCGAACAACTCATCGCCGCCGAGTATCGCGTGTGGCTGCGCGATGTTACGCCGGATGCGGTGCAATCTGCTGTCGCCGACTTTCTGGACAGCGCAACCCTATCGCTGGCGAAACGCGGACGCAAGTACCGGGGCAAAACCTACGATCTGCGCCCACTGGTCGAGGAACTGCACTGCGAAGACGCGCCTTCCCCCTGGCTCGGCCTGTGGATGCGCCTCCACGCCCGTCCCAGAGCAACCGGACGTCCCGATGAAGTCTTGAAGGCATTGGGGTTGAGCGATGTTCCCCGCCGTTGCACAAGAACGCGCTTGATTTTAGATTTGCTGATTGAAGATTTGGAAAGTTAGGGAGGAAAAGCCATGACACAAAATGCTTTTGTGGAACGGATGAAAGATCGGCCAGAAGAGGATTATGGCGCAGGAGGCAGTCAAAATCCCCACCAGCGCACCGTCACCTTTATGGGCAACACCTACGATCTGGCGGCGTTGGGCGCGCTTGCCAGCGGCGTGTTGGTGCTGCTGTCGTGCATAACATGCAACATGAGCTTCTATTGCTTCCCGTTCATTCCACTGCTGCTTGGCCTGGTGGGCATCTTCTCGGCGCGCGAGGCGGTCAACGAAGAACGCACCAGACTATGGTCATGGTTAGGCGCTGGCATCGGCGCTGTCATTCTCGTGGGTCTGATGTTGGTCGTCATCGTCTCCTGTGTGGCATTCGCGTTGCTTATGGCGAACGCCGAAACTTATTGACCCCGGAGTAAAGTTGCATTATTCCAAAACCTATACTACAATAATGATGCTTTTCCCCATTATTCCTATCTAAAGAAGGAGGTAGCGCAGTGAAAGCACAGTTTTCCATTCAACGGCGCCAGTTACTGGCATGGACCGCGCTCATCGTAGCGCTGGCAATGATTTTGGCTGCGTGCGGCGGTAAAAGCGGCGGCAAAGCCGGCACCGGGAAGTTGGAGATCTTCTCCTGGTGGACCTCGGGCGGTGAAGTTGAAGCCCTCAATGCGATTTACAAGATTTACAGTGCGAAATATCCGAACGTCACCATTGAGAACGCAGCGCTGGCCGGCGGGCAAGGCCAGGGCGGCAATATGAAGGCTCTGTTGGAAACCCGCATGTTGGGCGGTGAACCGCCTGACTCTTTCCAGGTTCACCTGGGCCGCGAGTTGATTGACAGCCACGTGATCGCCGGCCGTATGGAACCCCTGGACTGGCTCTACAAGGAAGAGGGTTGGGATAAAATCTTCCCTCCCGACGTGGTCGCCATTGCTTCTTACGAAGGCAAACCCTACTCCGTGCCGGTCAACATTCACCGCTCGAACGTGATGTGGTATCGTCCCAGCCGTTTGGCGCAGGTGGGTGTCACCACACCGCCCAAGACATGGGATGAGTTCTTTACCGTCGCGGAAAAACTCAAGGCGGCAGGCATCCCGGCCATAGCGCTCGCCGAGCAAGATGCTGGCGGTGGTTTCTCCGGCCATGTCCTGGAAAACATTCTCGTGTCTGTGCTGGGGCCTGACAAGTACAAGGGTTTGTTCAACGGCAAAACCGGCTGGGATGATCCCGGCGTCACCCAGGCGCTGCAGATCTTGGACAAGCTCTACGGCTACGCCAACCCGGATTACCTGAGCACCAGTTGGGGCGACATCAACGACCGCTTCGTCTCCGACGATGGGCCGGCGATGATGATTATGGGTGACTGGACCCACGGCGTGCTGATGTCCAAAGGGTTCAAAGATTACCATTGGACGACTGCACCTGGCACTGAGGGCTACTTCGTACTCCTCTCGGACTCCTTTGGGCTGCCCAAGAATGCACCTGACCGCGAGAATGCCATTGCCTTCTTGCGCGTTGTCGGTTCCAAGGAAGGTCAGGATGCCTTCAACCCCATCAAAGGGTCCATCCCGGCGCGCACGGATGGCGACCGGAGCAAGTATGACACGTATCTGAACGAAGCTATGGATGCTTTCAAGACAAACGTGGGCCTGCCAAGCATTCAGCACGGCGCAGCGGTCAAGCAGAGCTTCCTGGTTGACTACGACGCGGCCCTCGCCGATCTTGCTACTAATCACAACGTCGCCAAGACCCAGCAAATGCTGGTAGATGCGGCTAAAGTCGCCGGGCTTGGCAAATAAGGCTATGAGCCACTCAACACAGCAGGGGGAGCGCGGCTTTGCCGCCTCCCCCATTCTATCTGCACTACGCAAGCGATTGCCCTGGTTTCACGGCGACACGGCAATCGCTTTCCTGGTTCTCATCCCCTCGATCGTAGCGGTGGCTATATTCATCTATGGTTTCATCCTGTGGACTGGCTATGTCTCCCTGGTGAAATGGGATACTGCCATCGAAGATTACACCTTCGTGGGTCTGCGAAACTGGATCCAGCTCTTCACGATGGAGCGGTTTCACTGGGACCTGCGTAGCCTGGTCCTTTATGCGCTAGGATTTATGAGCCAATGCATCATTTTTGGCTTTCTCATCGCTGTATTACTGGACCAAAAGATCAAAGGGGAAGCACTCTTCCGCACCATCGTCATTTTCCCCTTCGCTGTATCGAGCGTCGTCACCGGCGTTGCCTGGCGCTGGCTGATGCAGCCGACCACAGGCATTAATCTGCTCCTGCAAAAGATCGGATTTGAGAATTTCTACTTTGAATGGAATGCCAATCCCAAATGGGGCATCCTGGCGATCTCAGTAGCGGCGGCCTGGCAGTTCACCGGGTATATCATGGCCCTCTATCTGGCCGCGCTGCGCGGCATTCCCGACGAACTACGCGAAGCCGCCAGGGTTGATGGCGCAGGAACCTGGGGACTGTACCGCCGCATCATCATTCCGCTGCTCCGACCGGTGACGTTCACCGCCGTCGTGCTGACGGGTATGGGATCTATCCGAGTCTTTGACCTGGTGACCATTCTACGAGGGCCAGCTTTCACCACGGATACGTTGGCTTTTCACATGTACCAGTCAATTTTTGGGTTATATCGCTTTTCGTTGGCCGCAGCAGTCGGCTTCTTTATGGTCTTCCTCTCCTCTTTCCTGGTCGCGCCTTACCTTCACAGTATGAACCTCGAGGCCGAACAATGAAGACACGCCAGCTTTTATCGCGTAGCGCGATCTATTTCTTTTTGATTGTTTTCTGCCTCTTCTACCTGCTGCCTTTCTACGTGATGTTTATCACCGGGCTTAAGCCC
Source organism: Anaerolineae bacterium (assembly GCA_035420085.1). Lineage (GTDB taxonomy): Bacteria > Chloroflexota > Anaerolineae > B4-G1 > SLSP01 > DSWT01. The sequence goes on along the minus strand of DAOLUH010000025.1, from coordinate 17,049 downwards.
TATGAAGACCTCAATGTGACCCGCATGTGGGACCTTCCCAAAACCGTCAGCCTGGACGGAATCAGGGAAGCGTGGAATCGCGTGGCCCCCAACTTTCGCAACAGCATCGTGATCACGATCCCGGCAGCGATCATTTCATCGTTCATCGGATCAATCAACGGCTATATCTTCGCCAAATGGCGTTTCCCCGGTTCAAATACGCTGTTTATTTTGTTCCTGGTCGGGATGTTTTTGCCCTACCAGGGTATCCTCGTCCCGCTGGTGCGAACCTTGCAGGCCGTGGGCCTTTATGGCAAGACGCTGGGCCTGATTATGGTCCATTGTATCTTTGGCATTCCCATCACGGCGCTTTTGTTCCGCAGCTACTATGCCGGCATTCCCGATGAATTGGTGGATGCGGGCAAGATTGATGGATGCGGCTTCTTTGGCATCTATCGCTGGATTCTGTTGCCGATCTCTATGCCGTCATTTGCCGTTGTCCTGCTCTGGCAGTTCACCAACATCTGGAACGACTTTCTGATTGGGCTGGTCGTCCTCAGCAGTCCCCGGCTGGCGCCGGTCAACGTCGCCGTGCAGAACATCGCCGGAAGCTGGAGCGTGGAGTGGAATGTGCAGATGTCCGCCGCGTTGATCGCCGCGCTGCCGACCATCGTTGTCTATCTGGCGCTGGGCAAGCTCTTTATGCGCGGCCTGCTCGCCGGATCGCTGAAAGGCTAAGAAAACGCTCTCACAAAGTTAGCACACACTCACCGGTTTCTTACAGAAACCGGTGAGTTTTTATATCTGGTATAATGGACGCATTGTGTTCCCAAACCGCCAAGGGAGATGAGGTGATGTATGTTAGCCAGATGGTATACCAAATTGTGTGATCTTTATCCAGGATTCAGAAAAGCTTCACGTAAACAGATGTACCAGTTCATGGCCCGTTACTATCAAAAGCAGGACTGGACATTTATGAACTACGGATACGCCCCCGACGATGCAGCAGAAACACCAACGCTGCACATGAATGACGAAATTAATCGCTACTGCATTCAGCTTTATCACCATGTCGCCAATGCAGTTAATCTACGTGGACTCAAAGTACTGGAAGTAGGCAGCGGACGGGGCGGCGGAGCGGACTACATCAAACGCTACCTCGAGCCAGCGCGTATGGTCGGCGTGGACTTTTCCGACAAAGCCGTGAATCTGTGCCGGCAGCACTATTGTGTCGAGGGTCTGAGCTTCATGCCAGGCGATGCTGAACATCTCCCTTTTGACGATAAAAGTTTCGACGCCGTTGTGAACGTGGAATCCTCCCACTGTTACGGTTCGATGGCGGCTTTCCTCGCGCAGGTGAAGCGCGTCCTCAAGTCGGGGGGACATTTTCTCTTTGCCGATTTCCGCAACCGCGAGCAACTCGATGCGCTGGACGAACAACTCGAACAGACCAAGATGCAGCGCATCAAGCAGAAGAACATTACCCCCAACGTGATCGAAGCCCTGGACGCCGACCACGACCGCCGGATCGCGCACATCCAACGTGGCGTCCCCAAGACATTGAGACGATTGCTGCAAGAATTCGCCGGAACCAAAGGCGCGGGGATTTACAAACGCTTCCAAACTGGCGATGTCGTCTACCAGAGCTTCGTGTTACAAAAAGTCTGAGCACAAAGAAGCAAGATGCAGGAAGCAAGTTGCAGGAAGCAAGAATGAAAAATCCTGCATCTTGTATCTTGTATCTTGCATCTTGCCTCCTTTACCAACGCACACACGCCAGCCAGGCGGGTAGCGCGTTGAGCAATTGCGTCATCACGATCCGCGCCTGTGCGCGAAAGAACGCGACGGAGCCGTCGTAAGCCTCACCGCCGCCGGCCCCCACCAGGTCGGTGACGCCGCGCAGGATGAGACAACGCACGCCGTTTCGCGCCGCGACGTAGGCAATCGCGCCAGACTCCCAATCTCCGGCGGCAGCGCCGAAGCGCTCACGCAAGACGGGGACTTCCTCAGCCACCAGATCGCGGTCGCCGGAGAGCAGCAACCCGCGATGCACAAGCATCGGGTACGGTTCCGCCAGCCACGACAAGTCCAGGTCGGTCGCGTAGTGGGCGAAGGCCGCGTCGGGATCGCCCATCTGCTCGATGAGGTCGTAGACGAGCGTGCGCTCGGCCAGCACGACCGTCTCACGCGCAATCGCCCCCTCGAAGCCGCCGCACGTCCCCAGGTTGACGATGAGCTGCGGCTGCCAGCGGTCAATCACGTATTGCGTCGCCGCCGCCGCCGCGATCTTCCCCCATCCCTCGTGGAAGAAGACGGCTGTTTCTGCAAACCCGTTGATTTCGACCGGCGCGGTACACCATTCTCCATAAGGGGAAGTACACATTCCATTATGCGCCACCACATCGCGCACCACATCCCACTCCTGTCCCGCCGAAATCACGACTGCAATCCTGATCTGCGTCTCACACATACATACCTCCCGGAGAAATAACAAATCGCAAATGTAGGGCAAACTGTCAGTATGCCTTTGCCGCAAGCGCCGCAAATTTGCGGCTACAGCTTGCGCTACTTGCTTCATGACACAATTGCCTATATGCAGCAGCGAACCATGGATGCACAACCGCCAGCGTCGCGCGACGCTCCCACAGGTAGCGCAGGTAAACGCACGCCGCCGCATCCAATGACTCGACCAGCGCCGCAATCATGGCCGCGCGATATGGCGGCTCGCCGGGTTGGTCCCACGCCAGCTTATCCGCCACGAAGATGAGCTTGTCGAGGCGGGAAGCCTCCACCTTAAGCGTGGTATGGCAGCCGATGGCGCTCAACACGGCGGCGTCGGTCACGCCGAACACTTCGCGGGCCAGGACCGCCGAGAGCTTTTGGTGCAGGATCATCGGCAGGGTGCGCTCTTCGGGCAGCACGTCAATGCCCAGACCCTCTGCTGCTGCCACACGCTCATCCGCCGGAAACACCGCGCTGATGTCGTGCAGCCACGCCGCTTGCGCTGCCGCTGTCTCGTCCACATCCACCTGCGCAGCAAGACGACGCGCTTCCGCCGCCACCGCCGCGCTGTGGACGGCTGTGTTAGGGCAGCCGTAATGCTGTAAGAAGTCCGTCACGTCCCGCGCAATATCGTCAGTAAACGAGATGTTCTCGACAAGCCTGGCCAGAATCGCGTGCATCATCCCTCCCATGCTAACAGAGTGCAAGTATACCCGAAAACAGAAAACTGGTTGGGGATTCTGGCATCAAACTTGTGACTCCTTGAGAAACCCGTATAATAAATATGAAACCGCTGCAGGAATGTGTTCATGGAAATCGAAGCGAAATTTGCCATACAAAATATCCAGGTCTACCAGACGATGCAGGCTTTGGATTCCATCGGGCGCTTTTCGCTCGCGGCGGGCCGCGTCTACGACATTCACGACACCTATTTCGACACCCCGGACCGCAAAATTTTGCGGGCCGGATACGCCTGTCGCCAAAGGGAGCAGGACGGCGTTCGCCTGATCACCCTTAAAGGATTACGCGGCGTTTCCGGCGCCGTTCATCGCCGTGAGGAGTGGGAGACGGAGCTACCCGCGACGGTATCGCTGGCGACGCCGAGCCAATGGCCGGACAGCCCGGCGCGTCAGCAGGTTTTGGCATTGGCGGAATGTGCTCCGCTGACGCCGCTCTTCAGCCTCAAGCAGCGACGCTGTGTGCGCCATATCTTCCACGCGCAGCGCCTCGTCGCTGAACTTAGCCTCGACACGGTGACGTTGTCGCACACCGGCAGCGAGGAGCCATTTATGGAGCTGGAAATCGAGCTTAAAGGCGCAGGGGCTGAATCCGATCTGGCGGCTATCGTGAGTGATCTGGCAGATATGCCCGGACTATCGCCTGAGCCACTTTCAAAATTCGAGCGCGGGCTGGCGGCGGTCAACGCGGCCCCGCCCGGCATCACGCTGGACGACACTATCGCCGAGGCCGCGCGCAAAACGCTACGCTTTCACCTGCTGCGGGTGATGCTGAACGAGCAAGGGACGCGCGCAGGGCAAGATACCGAGGCATTGCACGATATGCGCGTCGCCACCCGGCGGATGCGCACGGCATTTCGCGTCTTTGCAGCGGCGATGGATGCCGACGCGATGCAGCCGTACCTCAAGGACCTGCGACGGACCGGGCGAGTGCTAGGCCATGTCCGCGATCTGGATGTTTTCCGCGAAAATGCCCAAACGTACCTGGACACTTTTACGAAAGGGAACGCGCCCGACTTGTCCGTGTTGCGGCAGGCGTGGGACGCCGAATATAAGTGCGCGCGGCGCAGGATGTTGACGTATTTGGACGGCAAACGCTATCAACGCTTCAAACACGAATTTGCCATACGCCTGGCAACACCGCTTCCCCAAAGCGACGCAACGCAACGTTACGCTGTGCGCCGCATCGCTGAAGCCATACCCGATTTGGTGAATGGGCGTCTGGCGGAGTTCTATCAGTGCAAGGCCCGGCTCGATCAACCCAACGCTGCCCTGAGCGACTATCACCAAATGCGCATCGTCGCCAAGAACCTGCGCTACACGGTGGAGTATTTCCGCGAGGTGTTGGGGGCGGATACCGAACGGGCCATTGATGAACTGAAAACGCTGCAAAACCACCTGGGCGCGCTTCAGGATGCCGTCGTCGCCAGCGCCCAATTGCACCACGTCCTTGCGTGGGGGACGTGGATGCCGCCGGTGGATGGCGCTCTACGGTGGACGCAGACGCCCATCGGCGCACCCGACGTCGCCGCATATCTGGCGTTTCAACAGGCGGAAATTCGACGCCTGATGAGCACTTTTCCCGAAGCCTGGCGGCGCTTCGAGCGCGCCGACTTCGCCCGGTTGCTGGCTAACGCCATCGCCGTGCTACGCTCGTAAAACGTAATGCGTAAAACGTAAAACAATTTTACGTTTTACGTTTTACGTTTTATAAAAGGAACATGGGTAAAACATATCTCAAACATCGTATAGACAAGGAGAAAAATTATGGCTACAAACTCGAAATTCGTTATCCTACTTGGACCGCCCGCCGCCGGGAAAGGCACGCAGGCGACACGGTTGAGCGAACATCTCAACCTGCCACACGTCGCCAGCGGTGATCTGTTCCGCTATAACCTCAAAAACGAGACGGAACTGGGACGCAAAGCCAAGACGTACATGGATCAAGGCGCGTTAGTCCCCGACGACATCACCATTGCGATGGTGCTCGACCGCTTGAGCCGTCCGGACTGCGAAGTGGGCGCGCTGCTCGATGGATTCCCGCGCACGCTGGCGCAGGCCGAGGCGCTGGACAAGGCGCTGGCCGAGAAGGGCGTCGCCATCAACGGCGTGCTCAACATCATCGTGCCCGATGAACTGCTGATCGAGCGGGTGACCGGCCGGCGTTTGTGCCGCACCTGCGGCGAACCCTATCACATCAAGTTCAACCCGCCGCAACAGGCGGGCATCTGCGACAAAGACGGTGGGCCGCTGTACCAACGGGACGACGACACCGAGGCGACCGTACAGAACCGGCTGAAGGCGTACTGGGATCAGACCAGCCCACTCATCGGGTACTATCGCGGCAAAGGCATCCTGGTTGATATTGACGGCGCGCAGGCGATTGACGCCGTCACCGAGGCGCTGCAAGCCGCCGTCGTCAATTTGTAGAACATATCTCGGACGCAGATTTTCGCAGATGTACGCCGATTGTCTTTCTTATCTGCGATAAACTGCGAGAATCTGCGTCCAATTTTCAACAACTGTACCTCTACCATAGCGATCCACCAGGAGATCATCATGCTAGAAACTGTGGATCTCGAGCAAAAACTGCGGAAGGGCGTCTACAAGAAGCAGCGTCCCCGGCTCCAACAACGACTGTATGCGTTGCAAATTGCCTGCCGGGATGCAGGGGTTCCTGTCATCATCGTTTTTGAGGGATGGGATGCAGCCGGTAAAGACGCGGCTATGAAGATGATGACCCAGAAGCTTGATCCGCGCAATGTCACCATCCACGACATCCAACCGCCCCGCACCTACGAAACGCACATGCCATGGCTGTGGCGTTTCTGGCTCAAGATTCCGCGTTATGGCGATATGGCGATCTTCTATCACAGTTGGTACGGGCGCGTCTTGACCGAACGGGTGGAAACGGGTCTGCCCAAACAGGACTTGCACAAAGCGTTCCGGGACATCAGCAATTTCGAGCGCGCGCTGGCAGACGATGGGTACGTCATCACCAAGCTCTTCTTCCACATCAGCCAGGAAGAACAAGCGCGGCGGCTCACCGCCTTACAGAGCGACCCGCTGTCCAGTTGGCGCGTTCAACCAGTACACTGGGAACGGCACAACAAGTATGAGCACTACGTCGCCGCCATCGAAGAGATGTTGCAGCGCACCGATAGCCCCACAGCGCCGTGGGAGATCATCCCCGCGACAGATGAGCGGTGGGCACGCAGCGCGGCTTTTGAGGCGGTCATCCAGCGCATGGAGAGGGCGCTCCAGGCGCGCGGACAGGCGTTGCCGCCAGATACCTACATCGAAGAAGCAGAGCCTTTGCCGGAAGATGAGGAAGCCTGACCCATGTTACAAACAATTGATTTGAGCCAAAGTTTACCACGCAAGACCTACGAAAAAGAGCTTTTGCGCGCGCAGTTACAGCTCCGCCAATTGGCCTATCAGCTCTACCTGAACAAACGCTCGTTGGTGGTTGTCTATGAGGGAATGGACGCCGCCGGCAAAAGCAGCAACATCAAATACGTTACCGAAAGGCTGGACCCCCGCGGCTATGAGGTCTACCCCATTGCGCCCCCGGAGAACGAGGAACGCACCCATCACTATCTATGGCGATTTTGGCGCTGCCTGATGCCGCCGGATAAGAAGCAAATCCTGATTTTCAACCGCAGTTGGTACGGGCGCGTGCTAAGCGAACGCGTGGAGGGGATCTATCCCAAAAACGTGTGGCGGCGCGCGTACCGCGAGATCAACGAATTCGAGCGCCAATTGGTGGAGTTTGACATCATCATCGCCAAGTTCTGGCTGCACATCAGCCCGGAAGAACAACTGCGGCGCTTTATGGCGCGCGAGCAAGCCACGCACAAAGCCTGGAAACTCACACCCAAAACGTGGGACAATCGCGCCAAATGGGAACTGTACGAGGAGGCCGTGGAAGATATGCTGCTCCGCACCAGCACAGTCCCGGCTCCGTGGACGGTGATCGAGAGCGATGACAAACGCTACTCGCGCGTCAAAACCGTACAAACGCTGGTCGAGCTTTTAACGCGCGAACTCAACTACCAGCCCGAAGACCTCTTGCAAACGTCACAAGATACATTCCCGGAAAAATCATACGGCTTGTTTGAACCGCTCCCCAACGAACCCCCATTACTCGCCGACGTGCCAGATACCCCGGTGACTGATCATCCATAACTGCGAGTTGATTTCCTCTTCATCCGGCCTGGCGCGGAGGCGCTTGTAAGCGCCTTCGGGCATCAAGACACGCGCCTGGACATTGTCCTGCAGATGAATCCGCAAGATATGGTCACGAATGGCAGCGCGCAGTTCGGGGTCCTCGATCGGGAACAGCGTCTCCACCCGGCGATCCAGATTGCGCGGCATCAGGTCGGCGCTGCCCAAGAGGATTTCTTCATTTCCGCCGTTGTGAAAGTAGAAGATACGCGGGTGTTCCAGGAAACGCCCGACAATGGAGGTGACGCGGATGTTCTCGCTGACGCCCGGCACACCGGGGCGCAGGCAGCAGATGCTGCGCACCTGCAACTCCACCTTCACCCCGGCCTGCGAGGCGCGATAGAGCGCGATGATGCTCGCTTTGTCCACCAACTGGTTCATTTTGAACGCCAGGTAGCCGTTGCCGGTCTTCTTGTGAACTTCGATTTCCCGCTCGATCCGCTCAATGATGCCCTGGCGAATCCCATGGGGCGCGACCAACAGCTTGCGATAGTTATTTAGCCGCGAATAGCCGGTCAAGGTATTGAACAAATCGGCCACATCAGCGCCGATGTCCGGGTCGGCGGTGAAGTAGCCCAGGTCGGTGTAGATGCGCGCGGTCACGGCGTTGTAGTTGCCCGTCGCCATGTGGACGTAGCGCCTCATCCCATCTGGCTCGCGCCGCACCACCATGCACACCTTCGCGTGCGTCTTCAGGCCGACCAGGCCATAGATCACGTGGACGCCCGCCCGCTCCAACGCGCGCGCCCATGTGATATTGTTCTCTTCGTCGAAGCGGGCTTTCAATTCCACCAGTACGGCGACCTGCTTGCCGTGCTCCCGCGCCTTGAGCAGCGCGTCCACCACCGGCGCATTCGTCCCGACGCGATACAACGTCTGCTTGATCGCCAAGACCTGCGGATCAAGCGCGGCCGCTTCCAGAAAATCCACCACCGGCTTGAAACTATCGTAGGGGTGATAGAGCAGGATATTCTTCTTGCGCCGGATCGCCGCAAAGATGTTCTCGTCGCCGGAGAGGGCGCGCGGCGTGTACGGGATAAACGGCGTGTCCTTCAGATCCGGGCGATCCACCGCCATCAGCTTCATCACATCCGCCAACCCAATCGGCCCATCCGCCGTGTAGACCAGATACGGTGGGATTTCGAGATTGCTGAACAGGATGTCGCGGATATTCTTAGGCATATGCTTATCCACTTCCAGCCGCACCACCGAGCCGAACTGCCGCCGCTCCACACTCTCTTCGATGGTTTCCAGCAGGTCGGCGGCTTCGTCCTCCTCAATCTCCAGGTCCGCGTCGCGCGTTACCCGGAAGGGATACGCCGCCACAATCTCGACGCCGGGGAAAAGCATATCCAGGTTAGCGGCGACGACTTCCTCAATCCAGACAAAGTTGTTGTCGCTGACGGTTTTCAGCCCCAGGGGATCGTAGTTGTCGGCTTTTTCCTCTTCGGGGATGCGCAGCAGGCGCGGGAAAACGTTGGGAATTTTGAGACGGGCGAAACGCTCGCCGTGAAGCGGATCGCGCACCACCACCGCCAGATTGATGCTGAGGTTAGAGATGTGCGGGAAAGGATGCCCCGGATCGAAGGCCAGCGGCGTGAGCACCGGGAAAATCTCCTGTTCGAAGTACCGGCGCAACAACTTGCGCTGCTTGCCTTTAAGGTCGCCGTAACTCAGAATATGAATTCCTTCAGCGGCAAGCTTGGGCATCAGGTCATTAAGCCAGCAGTTCATCTGGGTGGTCAAAGGCGGCAGAATTTCGCGGCGGATGGCGGCCAATTGTTCGGCCGGCGTCATCCCATCGGGCGGCGTCTCCACCACGCCGGCGAGCAATTGCCCATACAACCCTGAAACGCGGATCATAAAGAACTCGTCGAGGTTGTTCGAGTAGATCGAGAGGAACTTCACCCGTTCCAGCAGCGGGTGGCGCTCGTCCAGCGCCTCTTCCAACACGCGCAGATTCAACAAGAGAAAGCTCAACTCGCGGTTAAAGTAGAGGCTTGGATCATCCCAATTAATGGCTTTACCCTCGTCGGCAGCTACATCCGGTTTCTTTTTCGGCATAGTAGACTCACTTTCACGCGATAGAACAATCCCACAAAGATCAGATAAATTACACCTAAACCTATTTTACTCTCTTTGTGCAGTGAATGCAACCCCAGGTAACGCAGACTTGCCAAGATTGCGCCTTATGCTATAATCCCCATCGTTAGCGCGCGGGTGTAGTTCAGTGGTAGAACGCATGCTTCCCAAGCCTGATGTCAGGGGTTCGAATCCCCTCACCCGCTTTATTTCCCCAGTCGTGTGAACCCTCATGGCGGTCTGAAGATGGTCGTGTTGGCCCATCGGCCAACCGTGGTCCGCAGCGAAAGACGAATAATGGCGATGATTGGAGGTGCGCCAATGGTAACTCCCCGACAGCGTATGCTCGATGCCATTCACTTTAACCACCCCGATAAGATTCCGCTCATTTATCATGACTCGCCCGCCGGATTGTATGTCCACGGACAAAAACTGCTGGACTTGTTCAACGCTCATCCGCCGGACAACCTGATTATGTTCCAAATTTATACGCCCGCTTCTGAAGCGGTGGATGATTCCGGGCGGTATCACGATCTTGGAAAAGATATATGGGGCACTGAATGGGAGCATCTTATCTTTGGCGTCTCCGGGATCCCCAAGCGTTTCCCTTTCACCGGCTGGGAGGCCGCAGCCGACTACGTTTTTCCCCCGCGTATGTCCGCCAGTCGCCTCTTCTCCTCAAAAAAGTATGCGGCAGCCCGAAATCAAGAAAAGTATCTGAGGATCGAGAGCGGCATCTCCATCTTCGAACGCCTCTATGAGCTACAGCCGATGGAAGAGGTTCTGATCGGTTTGGCCGTTGGGGACAAACATCTGTTGGCTTTTCTGGAGCGTCTGGTTGACTTCTGGATGGACATGATTGATGACTTTCTTGATCTCGGCGCCGACATCATCATGTTCGGCGACGATTGGGGCACGCAGATCGCACCGTTCGTATCGCCGGCGCTGTTCCGGCGGATCTTTGTCCCGCATTACCGCCGCATGTTTGAACGGGTGAAACGCGCGGGATGCAAAGTCTTCTTCCATTCCTGTGGTTATCTCGGCCCGATTTTCGACGAGTTGCTGGACCTGGGCATTGATGGCCTGTGGCCGCAGATCAAACTTTTCGAGCAGTGGCCGAACGCCGTGGAGAAATGCGTGGAGCGCCGGGTCACGCTCTACATCCACCCCGACCGGCAGTATCTCGTGCCGCGCGGCACGCCCCAGGAGATCGAGGCCGCCATCCGCGCCTATGCCGACCGCTATCACGCGCTGGGCGGCGGCGGTATTTTTTACATCGAAATCGAAAACGATGCGCCCTTCGAGAACGTCAAGGCGCTCATTGAAGCAGTGGACACTTATCGCTAGAAAGCTATACTATAGCGATAAACATGATCCATTGAAGCAAGCTGAAGCAGGAGGGAGTCATGAGAATACTAGTTTTGTCCGATGATCGTTGGCATCCGGCGAAGGTGGCCCGCGAGGGACTGGCGCCGTTAGCTGAGCAGGGCTACGTGTTCGACTGGATCGAGAATGCCGCGGAGTGGTCGGCGGAACGAATGGCCGAGTATCCAGTGGCGCTGTTCGTCAAATCGAACAATGTCTCAGCGACCGACGAAAGCCATTGGATGACCGAAGAGGTCGAGGCGGCCTTCGTAGATTACGTCCGTCGGGGTAACGGGCTGCTGGTCGTTCATTCCGGGTCCGCTGGTTACACGGAGACGCCGACGTTCCGCGCCTTGCTGGGTGGCGTGTTCGTCAACCATCCCCCGCAGTGTCCGGTCACTGTGGAACCGCAAGTCGGCCATCCCATCACGGTGGGAACTGTGCCGTTCACCGTGCTGGATGAGCACTATATGATGGCGCTAGACGACGCTGACGCCGACGTTTTTATGATCACCATCTCGCAACACGGCGCGCAGCCCGGCGGTTGGACGCGCTTCGAAGGCGCGGGCCGCGTCTGTATGCTCACGCCGGGTCACAACGTCGAGGTATGGCTACAGCCGGGATTCCAGACGCTGTTGGACAACGCCCTGCGCTGGTGCGCGGCAGCCAAACGCACCGTCTTCGTGACCGGCGCCGACCGTGGATTGGGGTTCGGCCTCACAGCGGGTCTGCTTGAACAGGGCTGGCGCGTCTTCGCCGGGCAGTATATGCCTGATTGGCCGGATTTGGGCATCCTGGCAAAGCTATACCCTGGCGCGCTGCACCTCGTCCCACTGGATGTGGCCTCGGTGGAGTCGGCGCGGGCGGCGGCGCAGACCGTGGCTGCGCTTACGCCGCACCTTGATATGCTCATTAACAACGCCGGCGTCGCCTCGCCGACCAGCCGCCGCACCATCCGCGAGGGTCAGGATTATGACGAGATGCACCGGCTGTTCGACATCAACAGCCTGGGGCCGCTACGTGTGGTGGAGGCGTTTTTGCCGTTGCTGGATCGCGGAACATTCAAGCGGCTGTGCTTCGTTTCCTCAGAGGCCGGCAGCATCGAGCGCAGCTACCGCGACGCCTGGTTTGGTTACTGTATGTCGAAGGCGGCGCTGAATATGGCAATCAAAAACCTGTTCAACGCCCTGCGTCCCGAAGGCTACACCTTCCGCGTCTACCACCCCGGCTGGGTGCGTTCGTACATGGGCGGGCAGAAGAATAACGAGGCCGATCTGGAACCGGAGGAGGCCGCCGCCTACGCGATTCCCATCTTCGTGAACGCGCGCGATGACGAAGACCGGCTGGTCCTCGTGGATTACCAGGGCAACGAGTGGCCGTGGTAATGTTTGGGACGCGGATGAACACGGATAACACGGATTTTAAGTCCGTTGAATCCGTGAAATCCGTGTCCAATTTTCGGACAAACTACCGGAGGAACTATGCACCCATTTGCTGAGTTGACCGTACAGCCCGGTTCGGTGGGCATCCATTGGTTCGAGCAAAACGCCTACGCGCTCAAGGATTCGCGGGGAACGGTGCTGCTCACCGACCCCTATTTTCCAGCCTTTCGCCCGGCGGAAAAGTTCATCCGCCCGCAGCCGCCCGTGGTTGAGGCAGAGTTCCCGGTGAATTACGTGCTGTTGACGCACCGGCACAGCGATCACACCAACCCGGAGACACTCACCCGCATCCACGCGGCGTGGCCGGATGTCGTCGTCATCGGGCCGCCGGAGAGCATCGCGCAGGTGCTCGACGAGACGCCCATTGAGGCCGGTCACACCATCATCATCCGCGCGGGTGAAGCAGCGGCGGTCGGCGAGATCACCATCCACGCATTTTGGTCCAAACCGCCGCAGGGCGATCCCGCGGCAGGAATCGCGCCGCCGGACGTCACCCATCTGGGCTACGTTATTGAAATGGAAGGGATCAAGTTCTACATCACCGGCGACGCCATCAACACCTTCGCCGACCACGACGAGTTGGTCGCGCCTATTGCCGCGCTCAAGCCGGACGTCGGCTTCCTCACCACCCACCCCACCGAGGGCGAATTCCCGTTCTTCGCGGGGAGCGTCCGGCTGGCGCAGAAACTCGGCTTGAAGACGGCGGTTCCAGCGCACTACGAATGTTTCGCCAAGCGGACGTACAATCCGCAGGACTGGGCCGCGCTGTTCCCGGCCGCCGGGCCGCAGCCGTTGATTATCCCCTGGAACTCGCATATCGTTTACCGAAAGAATGCCGACTGAAGTCGGCAGGTACGTGTAACCGCCGACTTCAGTCGGCAAAAATCTCGAACAATGTGCACATAGTCGCAGGAGGCGTAACGATGAACTTTGAATACCTCAAACGCTTAATGGCCCAGCAAGCGGAGATCATCCACCAACTTACAGAGGTGACGCCGGAGCAGGCGCGGTGGAAGCCGGACACAGATACGTGGTCGCTGCTGGAGATCATCAACCACCTCTACGACGAAGAACGCGAGGATTTCCGCGCTCACCTGGATGCCATCCTGCACAGGCCGGAGGATCCCTGGTCGCCCATCCGCCCTTTCGAATGGGTGACAGAACGCGCCTACAACGCGCGCGACCTGGAAACCTCGATACAGAACTTCCTCGCGGAGCGCCGCGCGTCGCTGGCATGGCTGGAAAGCCTGGGGACGCCCGATTGGGAAGCCAGTATACCCGCGCCGTGGGGCGGCGTGATGCGCGCGGGCGATATGTTCGCGTCGTGGGTGATTCACGACCAATGGCACATCCAGCAACTCGTGCAAATTCGCCGGGCGTACACCATCGCGCAAGCCGCGCCGTATGATGTGCGCTACGCGGGAACGCTGTAGCGAGAGAAGTTTTCATTGACAATGAAAAATTTTTAATATATAATTTCATTATGAACGAAAACCCCTGGCGAACGAAGTGGACACAGGATCAAATCCGGGCGTTGCTGCTGGAACAATTCGAGATGTTCCGGCAGATGGATACCGGCATCCCACGCGCCCGGTTAGTTAACGTCGAACAAGCGGCTTCACTGCCGCACGCCGTCATCATTTCTGGATTGCGGCGCGCTGGGAAGTCTACGCTGCTCGCGCAAATGGCCCACAAGTTAGACCAGGAGCACTTCTACTATTTAAACTTCGAGGATGACCGTTTTCTGAGTTTTCAGGCAGAAGATGCCAATGCTGTGTACCAAACCCTCGTTACGCTTTTCGGAGAACGCAAAACCTTTGTCGTGGATGAAATCCAGAACATCCCCGGCTGGGAGCACTTCGTCCGCCGCTTTATGGATATGGGTTTCAAGTTTTACATCACCGGCTCGAACGCCGCTCTGTTGAGCCGTGAACTTGGCAGTCGTTTGACCGGACGTTATGTGCCGATTGAGTTATTTCCCTTCTCGTTCGCCGAGTTTTTGCAGTTCCGAGGATATGAAATCCCTGACACGGTGCGCATGACCACCACCGACAAGGGCTTACTGCGCCGTTACCTGGATGAGTACCTTCGGTTGGGCGGCATCCCTGAACCGCTCAAATATCCCGATCTGCCCCTGCTCCGCATCTTGTATGATGATGTGCTCTACCGGGATATCGCTGTCCGTTACGGTATAGATGAAGTTGGCGCGCTCAAGGAACTCGCGTTTTACCTGGTGAGTAATCCGGCTGGTCTGGTCTCGTACAACAAGCTGAAGCAGCAATTGCATCTGGGCAGTGTCAACACGGTCAAGAACTACATCGAGTATCTCGAAAATAGCTGGCTTGTTTTCACGGTGAATGTGTACGACTATTCGGTGAAACGCCAACAAATCGCGCCCAAAAAGGTCTATTGCATTGATACCGGCCTTGCCAACAATGTCGGTTTTACATTTTCACCCAACACGGGCAAGCTGCTGGAAAACCTGGTGTTCCTGGCGCTGCGGCGTAGGACAAAAGAGATTTATTACTATGTTACACCTTCCGGCTATGAGGTAGATTTCTACTTGCCAGAGACACGTCAGATATTTCAAGTGGCGCAAAACATCGAACATCCACCCACATGCGAAAGAGAACTCCGCGCTCTGTCCGATGCATTACGTGCCCTTAACCTCTCCTACGGTATGATCTTGACCGACGCGAATATGGATCCTATTGAGCAAGAGGGCGCGACGATAGAAATCCGATCATTGGCCGAATGGCTCATTGAGCAGTGATGCCTTGTCTTGTACAGATTTCACCACTAATCTTCACGGACCATACTAATTTTTATGCGTGAGGGTTAGTGCAAATTCGTTGTTTTAAGGAGGTCGCTTATGAAATTCACCGATGGCTATTGGAACATTCGTGAGGGCGTGACGCCGCACTACGCGGTGCACGTCTACGACGTCGATGTAGAATCCGACGCGCTGACGGTCTACGCGCCGACCCGCCGCATCAACCACCGCGGCGACACGCTCAACCTGCCGCTGCTCACGGTGCGCTTCTCCTCGCCGGTGGAAAACGTCATCCGCGTGCAGGTCTGGCATTACAAGGGCGAGCAGCCGCGCAAGCCGGAATTCACGCTGTTTCCGCAGCCCGCACCGGACGTGGCGATTCACAACGACGACAAAGCCGCCACGCTGACCACCGGACAGTTGACGGTGCGCATCGAAAAAGCCGGGGACTGGAAAGTGCAATTCAAAGACGGCGACAAGGTCATCACCGAAAGCGGCTGGCGTGCGCTCGGCGTCGTGGACACCGCCGAAGGCCGCTTCATCCACGAGCAACTGGCACTCGGCGTTGGCGAGTGCGTCTACGGCCTGGGCGAGCGCTTCACGCCGTTCGTCAAAAACGGGCAGGTGGTTGATATCTGGCAGGAGGACGGCGGCACCAGCAGCGAACAGGCGTACAAGAACATCCCCCTCTACCTGACCAATCGCGGCTACGGCGTCTTCATCAACCACCCGGAGAAAGTCTCGCTGGAGATTGCCTCGGAGAAGGTCGAGCGCGTGCAGTTCAGCGTGCCCGGCGAGTCTCTGGATTACTTCGTCATCTACGGCCCCACGCCCAAAGAGGTACTGGATCGCTACACCGCGCTCACCGGCCGGCCCGCGCTGCCGCCGGCGTGGTCGTTCGGCCTCTGGCTGACCACGTCTTTCGTCACCAATTACGATGAGGCCACCGTCACCAGCTTCATCGAAGGCATGGCCGAGCGCGATTTGCCGCTGCACGTCTTCCACTTCGACTGCTTCTGGATGAAAGCCTTCCACTGGTGCAACTTCGAGTGGGACCCGGCAGTCTTCCCCGACCCGGTGGGGATGCTGCAACGGCTCAAGGCGCGCGGCCTGAAAATTTGCGTGTGGATCAACCCCTACATCGCGCAGCGTTCGGCGCTCTTCGACGAGGGGATGGCAAACGGCTATCTGCTCAAGCGCGCCGATGGTAGTGTGTTCCAGTGGGACAAGTGGCAATCGGGCATGGGCCTGGTGGACTTCACCAACCCGGCGGCGCGCCGCTGGTACGGCGACAAACTGCGCGCGCTGGTGGATATGGGCGTGGACTGCTTCAAGACCGACTTCGGCGAGCGCATCCCCACGGACGTCGTCTACTTCGACGGTTCTGACCCCATGCTGATGCACAACTACTACACGCAGCTCTACAATCAGACGGTGTTCGAGGTGCTGGAAGAGAAACTGGGGAAGGGCGAAGCGACCGTCTTCGCGCGCTCGGCAACGACGGGCGGGCAGCAGTATCCCGTCCATTGGGGCGGCGACAGCACTGCCACCTTCGAGTCGATGTCCGAGAGCCTGCGCGGCGGCCTCTCGCTCGGCATGTCGGGCTTCGGTTTCTGGAGCCACGACATGGGCGGCTTCGAGCTGACGGCGTCGGCGGACGTGTACAAACGTTGGTGCGCCTTCGGCCTGCTCTCGTCGCACAGCCGCCTGCATGGCAACAGCTCCTATCGCGTACCCTGGCTCTTCGACGAGGCCGGCTATGACGGCCCGACCGCCAGCGACGTGCTGCGTTTCTTCACCAAACTCAAGTGCCGGCTCATGCCCTACCTCTTCGATGCCGCCATCGAAGCGCACGAACACGGCACACCGATGCTGCGCGCGATGCCACTGGAATTCCCCGACGATCCCGGCTGCGACACGCTCGACCGGCAGTATATGCTCG